>WRDF01000005.1 GCA_009783565.1 Rikenellaceae bacterium
CGAAAGTATGATCCGCGAATAGGACGATGGTTCAACGTAGACCCGCTGGCGGAAAAGTACACCCCGATTTCGCCGTATGCTTACGTGGCCAATAATCCACTGATTTTTATTGATCCAGATGGGAAACAGATACGTGTACCAGCGGAATTCAGACAACAATTTCTGGATGATCTTCGCAATGTTTTTGGAGACAGGGCATATATGTTTTCTTTCGATGACGATGGGATATTGCAACTCGACGGAAAACGAAGAGATTTTATCAGAGGTATGTCGAAAAACGAAAGAGAGGCTTTCGATGGTTTATGGAAAGCCTTGCGCGACAAAATAATCACCACTGTGGTTTATGCCGATGAGTATGAGCTAACTATCGATGGCGAGAAAAAGCTTGTTGATATTGTAGAAGAGTTTGGAGGAGGGCTATATTCTAAAATAGATAATTTGATTATAGTTGCGCCAAGTGTGGGAAGTGTAACTGTTACTTTGGACGAATTGCGATTTGGTAATGGGGGCGTAGGATTTCCCTCCCAAACCGTCCAACAGAATACAACTTCTACATTGTTCCATGAAATAGGAGAACGAAATACTGCTAATATACATTTTAGAGGAGCAGTTATTGACTACGAAAACTATGTACGAGCAATAATCCGACTTCCCATACGTCCATACGATCTAAATCACAGTAATAAAATAAGAACTGAATATAAAAAATAAAAATCCTATGAACCACAAAATCAAAATATTCGTTATTTTAATTTGTTCATTTTTGAGTATTAATTCTCAATATGCACAAATTCCAAACAGTCATAGACATGCGGTCTATATTGATAATATTTTTATAGGCACAGCAGGAGCGGAAGACATAAAAAAAATACCTCGCATTTTACTGGAAAATTATTACGGTGAGATTTTTGTGGATTCGCTATTTGAGCCGAAAAATCCTAAAATGATAAAAGACATATATATAGAAAGAGAGCGAGAGGACTTGCTCCATGCGGGCAGTCTGCATATCCGAACCAAAAAAGCGAAAGACGGCTATCTTTTCGTGAATAGAAAAATTATGGATAAGATTGCAAGTTTAGATTGTGATTTGGGCGGATTGCAGATATTATATGTGTATAATAACGTGGCTGTAACGACAAAGAAAGATGTGATGCGACTTCTTGGGTTAAGAGAAAGGCGCATCCGAATATCGGAGATTACATACGATGAACTATCGAGAGAGATAACCGTATATATTTTCGATGAATAATTGGTTAAATTTGGTGCGTGAGGTTCGTACAGGCTCGGCGTCCGGAGCTCTGAAAGCCCGCTACGTCTGGTCGAGCGACGGGACAAAGTTAAGAGTTCGTGACGGTGCGGGAGTGGATGGTTTCGACTACCTGGGTTCTTTGACTTATTCGAGTAATGTAAGCGGTGTGCTGTCGTTGGAAACGGCGCAGTTCGCGGGAGGTGTCATCCGCCTGACGAGCGGAGTGCAGGAGGTGAACTACTTCCTCACCGACCACCTGGGCTCTGTGCGGTCGATTGTGGATGCAGCCGGCGACGAAAAGACTGTCGCTCGTTTTTTATTCGGCGCAAGCGAGACGGGTTGGCACATGTTTTGTCTTTTCGAGAATAAGTGTTCATCCCAGGAACATCGAAATCGCATGGAACAGATGATCAAAACCCACCACAGTTACAGCGACGAGGCTGTAAACCGCGAGATCGCCGAGATGCGCGCAAAGGGGTGGACCGTGCGTCAGTTCGTGTATTCCTCAGAGCTCGTCAACGATAAACTGCGCAGCTGCCTTATTCTGCTCTACGAGCGCCCGCTGAAAGAATAGTTATGAAAATTGTATTGCATTTGGTAAAAAATGTGTAGTTTTGCGCTTTATTGAGCCATAGGTAAAACGCAAAACAAAATAACTCAATTCCAAAATGCAGAACAAGGGCATACTTAAAGTGTTGATAGTCGCACTGATCCTTTCTGCCGTCTATGCACTCTCGTTCACGTTCGTGTCGATGAGAGTGGAGCGGGCGGCGGACAGACATGCGGCGCAGTTCGACATCGACCGTCAGGAACATGCACGGCAGGCTTTCCTCGACTCGATGAGGACACAGACGGTCTTCAACCTCGGTTTCGTGAGCTTCACTTACGGCGAGGTAGTGGAGAAAGCGATAAATCTGGGTCTCGACCTGAGAGGCGGGATGAACGTCCTGCTGGAAATTTCGCCGGAGGATATCGTCCGCGCGCTGTCGAACCACAGTCAGGACCAGACATTTAATCAAGCTCTCGCAGAGGCACGGCGGAGCGTTTCCGGCAATTTTGTCGAGAACTTCGCGCAGGCCTACGAGCAACTTTCGGGTGGCGGCAGGCTGATAGACATTTTCAGCACGCCGGATGCGATTTCGAGCCGTGCGCTGTCGATGAGTGCCACGAATGCCGAAGTCGTCGCATATCTTAACTCTCAGGTAGAGAGCGCGATAGAGAACTCGTACATGGTTCTGAGCCGGCGTATCGACCGTTTCGGGATCACGCAGCCCAACATTCAGCGCGTACGGAACACGGGGCGTATCCTCGTCGAGCTTCCGGGTGTGCGCGAACCTGAACGTGTACGTAAGCTGTTGCAGGGCACGGCGTCGCTCGAATTCTGGATGACGTATGACAACGAGCGCGTGCTGCCCGTGCTGATTGAGATCGACAATGCGCTGCGCCTGATGCTGGCGGCCGATACGCCGACGGTGGCCGATGCAGAGGTTGTGGAAGTTATAGACGGAGATGGCGTTGTGGTCGAAGAAACGGCCGAAACGGAGCAATCGAGCCTGCTGGCGCAGATCGTAGGCGAAGACACAGAGATGGACCAGGCCGCGATGCGTGCCGAACATCCGCTCTTCTCGCGTTTCTCGCCTAACACTGACCAGTTCGGTCGTGCTATTGGCGGCACTCCGATCGTCGGCCACGCCGAGAGGCATAATATTCCGGCTATCAACGAATTCTTTGCCAAGCCTGAGATTCGCGCGCTGATCCCGCACGACATGATCCTGCTGTGGGGCGTGAAGGGTATTCCGGACGAGAATAGACGCGAGAGCAACGTGTTCGAACTTTATGCTATGCGCGACCGCTCGGGCAAGGGACTGCCGGATCTCGACGGCAGCGCTGTGACCAATGCCTATTGGGACTATGAGCAGCATGGTTCGAGGGCACAGGTCGGCATGTCGATGAACCGCGAGGGTGCGGCCATCTGGGAACGCATGACGCGCGACGCTCTGGACGCGAACAATCTTGCGGCGGGTTTCACGCGTAATATCGCCATAGTGCTCGACAGTCTCGTTTATTCAGCTCCCAGCGTAATAAACGTTATCAGCGGCGGCAGCTCACAAATCACCGGCAACTTCACGGTAAACGAAGCGACGGACTTGGCGAACGTACTGCGGTCGGGTAAACTGCCCGCTCCGGCGCGTATCAAGCAGGAAGCTCTGGTAGGGCCTACTCTCGGTGCAGAGACGATTACGGCGAGCATGATCTCGTTTTTCCTGGCATTCGTGCTGGTGCTTATCTATATGATCGTGTTCTACAACCGCGCGGGATGGGTGGCGACTCTCGCACTGCTGCTAAACGTACTCTTGCTGTTCGGCATACTCGTGTCGTTCGGGGCGGTGCTGACGCTACCAGGTATCGCGGGTATTATCCTCACGATAGGTATAGCGATCGACGCCAACATTATTATATATGAGCGCATAAAAGAGGAATTGCGGGGAGGCAAGGCGCTCGGTGCAGCGGTGGCGGCAGGTTACAAGAACGCGATGTCCGCCATTATCGACGCCAACATTACGTCGGTCATCGTCGGTATCATACTTTTCTGGTTCGGTACGGGCCCGGTGCAGGGTTTCGCAACGACGTTCATCATCGGTATCATTACGTCGTTCTTCACATCAATCTTCGTAACGCGACTGATCTTTGACGGCCGCCTTCGCAAGGGTAAGAACATCACGTTCTCGAACAAGTTCAGCGAGAATTTCCTTGCCAACACGAAGTTCGACTTCCTCAGAAAGCGCAAGATGTTCTATGCCATTTCGTTGGCGGTTGCGGTGATTTGCGTCGGGTCGATGTTCGTAAACAAGCTCAATCCGGGTGTCGATTTCACAGGCGGACGCGCATATACGGTGCGATTCGACCAACCGGTGAATGTCGAGCAGGTCCGCACGGCGCTCGACAATACATTCGCAACTTTGGATAGCGATGGCGATGCGAGCGGAAGAGGCATTGTGGTCACGGAATACGGTAATAACCATCAGGTTCGCATTGTGACGCAGTATCTCATCGGCGACGACAGCAACGAAGCTGCGCGCCGCGTGGAGGAGGTTCTGTTCCGTGCGCTTGCTCCGCTCTATGCGCAGGCCATAACTCCTGCGGAGTTCTCGGCCACGACGGAGGGTACGACAGTCGGCATCATCGCTTCCGACACCGTCGAGGCGAGTGTCGCGCGTGAGATTGTGTTCAATGCCTTCTGGGCTGTCGCTCTGGGACTGTTGGGCATAGGCCTGTACGTCATCATGCGTTTCCGCAGGTGGCAGTGGGGCGCAGGCAGCGTTGTCGCGCTGGCCCACGATGCGTTCATAACGATCGGCGTCTTTTCGTTGTTTTGGAAAATCATGCCGTTCAACATGGAGATAAATCAGGCGTTCATCGCCGCGATTCTTACCATCATAGGTTATTCGATAAACGACAAGGTAGTTATCTTCGACCGCATCCGCGAGTATCAGGCGCTGTACCCGAAACGCAGTATGCGCGAGAATATCAATAACGCGGTGAACAGCACGCTGTCGCGAACGATTAACACGACGATATCTACCCTGGCGGTGTTGTTGGCGATCTTCCTGTTCGGCGGCGAGGTGATCCGCGGGTTCATTTTCGCGCTGTTGTTCGGTATCGCGATCTCGATCTACTCGTCGATATTCATCGCCACGCCTGTGGCATACGACCTTATGCAGCGTGCAAAGCGCGGCGAAAAGCAGATAAAATAGGTCGGTTCTTGGTGTCGTTAAAAAATCGCCGTTCCCTTTTCGGGAACGGCGATTTTTATTCCAGGATGCGCGCGGTCGGGACGACAGAAAATTTTTCATATCTTTGACCTATGAACGATTTATTTTCAGGCGGCCGCCGGCTGCCGCTCGTCGAGGATTTCTACACCATTCAGGGTGAAGGACGGCATGCGGGCAAGGCGGCATATTTTATCCGGCTCGGCGGATGCGATGTCGGGTGCAGCTGGTGTGACGCGCGATTCACGTGGAATCCGCACGCATTTCCGCCTGTCGATGTCGATGAAATAGTGGCGCGCGCGGCGGCGCATCCGGCGCGCGCGATAGTGATCACGGGCGGCGAACCGCTGCTTTATCCGCTCGCGTATCTGACGGATCGGCTGCATGAACACGGATTGGAGATTTTTCTTGAAACGTCGGGCGCGCACCGTCCGAGCGGGCGTTTCGATTGGGTATGCCTGTCGCCCAAGCCAGCGCAACCGCCTGTGGATAAGGCGGTTGCGCTGGCCGATGAATTGAAAATAATCATCGAGAATGGCGAAGACTTTGCATGGGCGGAGCAGAACGCAACGCGCGTCAGAGAGGATTGTCTGCTATTTTTGCAGCCCGAATGGAGTCGTCGCGCACGGCTTATACCGGCGATCGTCGAGTATGTGAAAAACAATCCGCGCTGGCGGGTCTCGCTGCAAACTCACAAGTACATGAATATACCGTAGCAATGGGTTCTAAGATACTGAGGAGCAGGATATTGTGGATTCTGACGCTGGCCGTTTTCGTGTTGCTCGTTCGCGACAGCATCGCTAACAGACGGGCTGTGCGCAATGAGATCGAGACCCTGCGGATGCGGCGCGATTATTATCTGGAACGTATACGCGAGGACAGTACGGTGATCGAAAAACTGCGCGACGACGATTTTTTGGAACAATATGCGCGCGAACATTTCCTGATGCGCCGCGACGACGAGACGGTCTACGTGCTCGAACGGCCTGTGGTTTTAGAAGATTAGTCCGCCGATCGCAAATCCCGCATAGACGATGCTCGATGTGCCGTTGAGAAAGGTGAACAGCGCGGGGCGATGGACAAAATGCTGCATCATGAGCATCGCCATAAACAGACCCGCACCCGTCCAATAAAGCGTGCTGCCGATAAATATGCCGGCGAGCGCCACGAAAATAGCGGTCGCTACATGGAATAAAATACTGATGAGAGTCGCCGTGTGCGGCGTGTAACGTGCGGGCACTGAATGTAATCCGTGCTGACGATCATACGCGGCATCCTGCATCGAGTAGAGAATATCGAACCCCGCGACCCACGTCGCCACTATCGCCGCAAACAGGAGCGGAACTGCCGCGATCGAACCCGCCACGACAATATATGCTCCTACGGGCGCTATCGCAAGCGCCACGCCCAGCACGATATGCGACCATGCGGTGAAGCGTTTCGTGAAACTATACCCCGTAATTACTGCGAGCGCCACCGGTGAAAGCGCGAACGCAAGGGTATTAATCGTGGCCGTCAAGGCCACGAATCCTGCGGCATTTATCACCACGAATACGAGCGCCGCACGCGGCGATATCACCCCCGACGGTATCTCCCGTCCCGCCGTACGTGGGTTTTCGGCATCGAACCGACGGTCTGCCCAACGGTTGAAACCCATCGCTGCATTACGTGCCAATACCATGCAAATCAGCATCTTAGCCAACAGCAGCCAGTCGAACTCCACGCCCGTGTACATTAGCGCATATACATACCCCAGCAACGCAAACGGCAACGCGAACACCGTATGCGCAAACTTCACAAAAGAAGCGTATTTTTTTATTAGGGTCAATGGGGAGAATCGAAGAACTGCCACTGCCGAACAATCGCCGCATAGCGATCGGTTCGGCAGCGGCAGTCAATTAATAGATTTATTTACCGGCTGCGAAATGTTCGTAGAACCGGATAATGGTTTCGATACCGCGATAGAAGTTTTCGACGCCGTAACTCTCATTGGGCGAGTGGATTGCGTCGCTGTCGAGACCGAAGCCCAGCAATATCGATTTCATGCCCAATATGCGCTCGAAACCGCTTATGATCGGAATACTACCGCCTGAGTAGAACGGCAGCGGCTTTTTGCCGAACGTATCCTCGATCGCCTGCGACGCCGCACGGTAAGCCGGTATATCCGTGGGAGTTACATAGGGCTGACCGCCGTGCAGTACATCCACTTTCACCTTTACGCTCTTGGGCGCGATCTTTTCAAAATGAGCCTTGAACAGCTCGCCGATCTTCACAAAATCCTGATCCGGCACGAGGCGCATTGAAATTTTGGCGTTTGCCACCGATGGGATTATGGTCTTCGAACCTTCGCCCGTGTAGCCGCTCCAAATGCCGTTCACGTCGAGCGCCGGACGCACTCCGGTGCGCTCCATCGTCGTGTAGCCCTTTTCGCCCGTCACTTCGTCCACACCCAGCGATTTCTCATAAGCCGCCAAATCGAACGGCGCTTTGTTGAACTCCTCGCGCTCAGTGGGCGTAAGCACGCGCACATTGTCGTAGAATCCGGGAATCGTGATACGTCCGTCGGCATCCACCAACTCGTCAATCATCCGCGCCAGAACGTTGGCCGGATTGGCAACCGCGCCTCCGAACAGCCCCGAATGCAGGTCGCGGTTCGGCCCCGTCACTTCGACCTGTACGTATGTCAGCCCGCGCAGTCCCAACGTAATCGACGGCACATCCCACGCGATCATGCTCGTGTCCGAGACCAGAATGATGTCCGCCTTCACCAGCTCCTTATGGTCTTCGCACCATTTATAAAGGCTTGGCGAGCCTACCTCCTCTTCGCCTTCCAGCATGAATTTCACGTTGCACGGCAGCGTCCCGGTCGCAACCATCGCCTCAAACGCCTTTGCGTGCATATAGAGCTGCCCCTTGTCGTCGTTCGCGCCGCGCGCATAAATGCGGCCGTCTTTGATCACCGGCTCGAACGGCTCGTTGTCCCAAAGTTCCAGCGGCTCGGCCGGCATCACGTCATAGTGGCCGTAAACGAGGATCGTCGGCTTTGCGGGGTCGATGATCTTTTCGGCATAAACCACCGGATTTCCTGCCGTCGGCATCACATCGGCGCGGTCTGCACCTGCCTTTTTAAGAGATGCTGCGAGCCATTCGGCACACTTCACCATGTCCGGTTTGTGCTGGCTCTGCGCGCTGACCGACGGAATGCGGATAAGTTCGAAAAGCTCATCCATGAAACGCTGGCGGTTCTCCGCCAAATACTTGTTTACCATCATATTATCCGTGTTTTAAGGGTTGTTTCTGCTAAATATAAAACTTTTTCAATGTCTTTCACAAATGCGACCCTACGCTGGGAGCGACAATCAAAAAAGCCCCAGCTGCTGATCCTCGTCTTTCGGACGCTCGATCTCGAATTCGATGTCATCGGCGGCAGGCTTGCCATCATCATCATCCGCAACCTCGTCATCGCCCATATCTTCACCCGCGACGAGAACCGTCTCCGCGCCGTTCACGATCTCATCTACCTCGACCGTGCCGACGACTTCGCGGTGATGACCTTCCATCTCGACATCCACAGCCCTGTCGCCGAATCCATCCGGCTCAGTCTCATCGGCAGACCCCGTAGAGGGTCGCTCCTCCAAGCGCGGAGTAGCGAACGCCGTCCCCGAAACCTCGTAAACCGTCAGGCGTTTGCCCTTTGCTCGGTGGCTTTTCACGCCGATAAATTCCTCGACATCAATGAGTTCGGCCGGTCGTCCGGCGTTGCGGCCACCGTATGAAACCTCCAAAACAGGCGCAAAATCCGCCGACAGGCAGACCAGACGCGACGCCGGATTGTCTTCATCGACGAACGATTGCATTTTCTCGTTCTGCTCGGCAATGAACCGTTTGAGATAGAAGAACTTAGCTCCCGCGTCATAATACACCGCGCTGTAAATCCGTTCGGGATCGTGCTTCTCGACGCGCAGAGTGTCGTCGGGGAAATGATGCCCCGTATCGAATCCTGCGGTGTAATACTGCCCGCGCGCGGTGAAAACCACGATGCGGTCTGCGCCTGCGAACTCGCCCAACAGCGCCCCGCGCCCATCGACGTTCAGGCGACGCACCTCGTCGTCGAACCAGATATTCTGTCCCGCAAGGGTCGATGTTCCCGCCGTTTTGAGTACGATCTTCTGAATGCCATAGCGCGAAAAGAGATTCCCCTGACTGCTGCGCCCTTTTATGGCGAGCGTGCTGAAATCGAGGTCTACAATGAGTTTTTTCAGGCGCGGGCGCGGACGGAAATAGACTTTCAGCACTTCGGCCTCACCGTTGGGATTGACGCTCATGTAGAGTATCTCGCTGCGCGGCGTGCCTTTGGTCATGTCGTACTCGCGGTCGCGTGTGACGCTCGTTATCGCGCACCGTTTCATCATTATCGCCCCCGCACGCCCGTCGCGATAGAGCACGTTGTATATCGTGCGCTCGTCGTTGCGCTTGAAGATGCCGATGTAGAGGATTCCGCGCGCGAAAAACGCCTTGTCGCTCACCTTCGTGATAATGTATTTCCCCTCTTTGGTGACCACTATCACGTCGTCCATATCCGAGCAGTCGCCGACGAACTCCGCTTCGCGCATCGAACGACCGATGCCGAAGAATCCCTCTTCGCGGTCTACGTACAACCGCGCGTTTGCGACTACGACTTTCGCCGCCTCTATGGTGTCGAACCCGCGCAGCTCGGTGCGCCGCTCGCGCCCCTTGCCGTATTTCTCTTTTATCCGCGTATAATACGCTATGGCATAATCGATCAGATGCGTGAGGTCGTGCTTGACCTGAGCCGTTTCGTCCTCCACGCTCTTTATGAACTCATCGGCCTTCGTGCTGTCGAACCGCGAGATGCGGATGAATCGCAGCTCCGTGAGCTTCACGATGTCATCGGTCGTTATCTCGCGCCTCAGTCTGCCGGCGAACGGCTTCAACCCCTCGCCGACAGCCGCGTAAGCCTCCTCGCGCGAGCGCGACCCCTCGATACGCTGGTAGAGTTTGTTCTCGATGAATATTTTTTCCAGCGATGAGGCGTGCCATGCTTCGTCCAGCTCGCCCAAGCGTATTTCCAACTCGCGCTGCAACAGGCGTTTGGTGTCGTCGGTCGAACGGCGCAGAATCTCCGTCACCCCCATAAAATGGGGCTTATCGCCACCCGTAATCACACACGAATTGGGCGAGATCGAAACCTCGCAATCGGTGAACGCATACAGCGCGTCGATGGTCTTGTCGCTCGATTCGTCGTTGCTCACGTGCACAAGGATCTCCACCCGCTCGGCCGTATTGTCGTCCACGCGCCGGATCTTGATTTTTCCGCGTTCGTTGGCGCGAACTATCGATTCCTTTATCGATTCGGTGGTCGTGCCATACGGAATCTCGGTGATAGCCAGCGTTTTGCGGTCTACTTTCGAGATACGCGCCCGCACCTTCACCGCTCCGCCGCGAAGCCCGTCGTTGTAGCGCGATACGTCAGCGAGACCACCCGTCTGAAAATCCGGAAATAGCACAAAGTCCTCGCCCCGCAGGTGAGCGATGCACGCGTCGATTATCTCGTTAAAGTTGTGCGGCAGAATTTTCGACGCCAGCCCCACCGCGATACCCTCCACACCCTGTGCCAGCAACAGCGGAAACTTTACGGGCAGCGTCACAGGCTCTTGATTCCGCCCGTCGTAGGACAGCATCCACTCGGTGGTCTTGGGATTGAACGCCACTTCCAGCGCAAATTTCGACAGCCGCGCCTCTATATATCGTGCTGCCGCTGCCTCGTCGCCAGTCAGGATATTGCCCCAGTTGCCCTGACAATCGATGAGCAGGTCTTTCTGTCCCAGCTGCACCAGCGCGTCGCCTATCGACGCATCGCCGTGCGGATGGTACTGCATCGTCTGCCCGATGACGTTGGCGACTTTATTATACCTCCCGTCGTCGAGCTTTTTCATGGCGTGCAGGATGCGTCTCTGCACGGGTTTCAGCCCGTCTTCGGCATGAGGCACGGCGCGTTCCAATATAACATACGACGCATAGTCCAAGAACCAGTCCTTGTACATCCCCGTGAGGTTATGCCTCGTTGCCTCGCCTTCGAGCAGCTTGCCGAATTTCCCCTGCGCTTCCTCTTTTATATCTTCGTTTTCCAACATTTTCTGATTTATAAACTGTCATTGACAGAACTTAACAGGGCACTCAAACTAATTATTTTACTGCCTTTACTTTCATAATAATGCAGCATCTCGTCAATTTTCCTTTTGTCATAACTCGTAATGCAATCAGAGATGACATTAACTTTATAATTTGCCTTACACAAATTGAAAACGGTCGATTTAACGCAAGCGACAGCATCCGCTCCTGTTATGTAAAATTCATCTATTTCGTTTCTATTTATAAAGTCGGTAAATTCCTCACTACTCAATGCGTTTCCTTTATATTTTGTAAAAACATTTTTTGATACTATTTTCAAATCCGGAACTAACTCAGCCCCGCGTGTATCGGGCTTAAAAGTCCTCGTGCCGCCTGATAAGTTTTCATGCCTGATATAAACGACATGTATTTCGTTCTCAACGGCCCAGTCTATCGACTTGTTTATGTTCTCTATTACCTCCTTGTAATTCTTCGTTATATCATTTTGAATATCTATTATCACTAAAACTTTTCTCTGCGCCATAGACTCCTTATATTTTTGCCTGACGGTTAATATTTAGTTTAATTTTCTACTTAATTGTCCACTGCGCGCGTCACAACGCCTCCGCGTCTACCTCCTCCGTATAATCGATTTCCGTGCGCAGGTTGCCCATTATGAACCGCTGGCGGTCGGGCGTGTTCTTGCCCATATAGAATTCCAGCATATCCTGCACCGCATCGTTCTTGGTCATGCGTACTTTTTCCAGCCGCATGTCCGCACCGATGAACGCCTTGAACTCATCAGCCGAGATTTCGCCCAATCCTTTGAAACGCGTGATTTCCGGGTTTGCGCCCAACCGCGCCACCGCCCGCTGTCTCTCCTCCTCGCTGTAACAGTAAACCGTCTCGCGGCGGTTGCGCACGCGGAACAATGGCGTTTGCAGCACGAAAAGATGCTCCTGGCGTATCACATCGGGAAAAAATTGCAGAAAAAACGTTATCAGCAGCAGGCGTATGTGCATCCCGTCCACATCGGCGTCCGTCGCTATGATTATCTTGTTGTAGCGCAGGTCGTCCATGTCGTTCTCAATGTTCAGCGCCGCTTGCAGCAGATTGAACTCCTCGTTCTCGTAAACCACCTTTTTCGTAAGCCCGTAGCAGTTCAACGGCTTTCCGCGCAGCGAGAACACCGCCTGCGTCTGCACGTCGCGGCTCTGAGTTATCGACCCGCTCGCCGAGTTCCCCTCGGTGATGAAGATCATCGTCTCCTCGCGGCGGTCGTTTTTCATGTCGGTGAGATGCACCTTGCTATCGCGCAGCTTCTTGTTGTTCAGGCTTACTTTCTTGGCCATCTCTTTGGCCTTTTTCTGGATGCCTGAAATAGCTTTGCGCTCCTTTTCGTTCTCGACTATCTTCTTCTGCAACACTTCGGCCGTCGCGGGGTTTTTGTGCAGATAGTTGTCGAGATTCGCTTTCAGAAAATCGAGTATGAACGCGCGGATGGTCTGCCCGTCCTCCTCGATCTTCGTCGAGGAGAGGCTGACTTTCGTCTGCTGTCCGAACTGCGGATCGACCATCTTTATACTGATCGCCGCAACGATCGACGTGCGCACGTCCGACGGATCGTAGTCCTTATGGTAGAAATCCTTTATCGTCTTGGCCACCGCCTCGCGGAACGCCGACTGGTGCGTGCCGCCCTGCGTGGTGTGCTGGCCGTTCACGAACGAAAAATAGGTCTCGCCGTAGCCCGTGCCGTGCGTTATCGCCACCTCTATATCCTCGCCCGACAGGTGTATCGGCGGGTACAGCGGCTCTTCTGTCATGTTCTCATGCAACAGGTCGAGCAACCCGTTCTTCGAGCAGTATGTCGCGCCGTTCAGGCGAATAGTAAGCCCCGTGTTGAGGTAGGTGTAGTTTTTCACCATCGTTTCGAGGAACTCCGGCCGGAAGTGGTATTCCCCGAAGATCGCCTCATCGGGCGTGAACTGCACCAGCGTCCCGTCGGCCTCCGCAACGCCGCTTTCCCATTCGTCGCGCTGCTCCAATCCCTCGGCGAACCACACCGTATGCACCTGTCCCTCGCGCACGCTGCGCGCCATGAACGTGCCGCTGAGCATGTTCACCGCCTTCACACCCACGCCGTTCAGTCCTACCGTCTTTTTGAACGCCGCCGAGCCGTACTTGCCGCCCGTGTTCATTTTCGACACCGCCGCACTCAGGCTGTTAAGCGGTATCCCGCGCCCATAGTCGCGGACCGTCACCGTCCGCTCCTCCACCGTGATGTCGATCGTCCGCCCCGCGCCCATGATAAACTCATCGACCGAGTTGTCCACGACTTCCTTGAACAGCACATATATCCCGTCGTCCGACTGTGCGCCGTCGCCGAGCTTGCCGATATACATACCCGGCCTCAACCGCAGGTGCTCCCTCGGCGACAATGATTTTATATCATCATCCGTATATTTCGCTACAACACTCATATTCTCCTAAAACTCAGAGTCTGTTCTCACAAATCCTATCATTCGTTTTCGTCGCGCCGACGGCGGTGTGGACGCACAATGAAATGTAGCGTCCCGCCGTCGCGCCGCGTGGGGCGGCGGCGGGACGCGGCACTTTTGCTGATGCAAAAGTGCTCCTACCGGTCGTTTTTGTCTTTGCGCGCTTGCTCCATTGAACTTCTGACAACATCCTGTTCAGCAACGGCGGGCGGCAAGATGCTGATTTTAAACCGATTACGGAAATTTATCCGCCGACCCCGCAGCGCCGGCCCTGTGCCGCTCAGAACTACGGGCAGTACCTCAACGCCTGCCGTCCGCGCCATCACGAACGCCCCGTCGCGAAACTTGCCCAATTCGTCGGTCTTGCTGCGCGATCCTTCGGGGAAAACCGCCACCGAAACGCCGCGCCCAAGCCATGCCTCGCCCTGCTCTATCATCTGCCGCGCGCTGGCTGCCGAACCGCGCCGGATCGCAATTCCGCCTTGCAGCCACAGCACCCAGCCCGCAAGAGGCCAGCGATAGACCTCGCGCTTGCTCACCCATTTGAAACTGCGCATCGGCAAAAAATACAGCAACGGTATATCGAGCATCGAGCGGTGATTCGCGACTATGACGTATGCCGTGCCGGGACGAATATTTTCGCGCCCTGCAATTTCCACTTTCCATCCCGGCGTGAGCCAGAAATAGCCTCGCGCAAGCAGGCGGGTCATCTGATATATCGCGACACGCCCCGTGTCCCACCATGCCGTGAGGACGAAGACCACGCACATCGCCGCGAAAAAGACGAACGTGTATACGAGGAAAAAGATATAGAACAGGATGGATAAAATCATCGCACCGCAAATTTAGTATTTTTTCGCAAGGTCGCAAACACCCGCGTGCGTTTTCCGAGCCTGCCACCGCTTTGGCGAATGCCGCGTAAACAAATAATTCGTAACTTCGCGGCGAGAAACCATAACTACACGATATGAAAAAAGCTTACGTTTTTCCCGGACAGGGCGCGCAGTTCGTCGGCATGGGCAAGGACTTATATGACAACGCGGGGGAGGCCCGTGTGCTTTTCGAGCGCGCGAACGACATTCTCGGCTTCCGCATTACCGACATAATGTTCGGCGGAACGGACGAAGAATTGCGCCAGACGCGCGTCACGCAACCCGCGATTTTCCTGCATTCGGTAATTCTTGCGCGGGCGCTGGGCGATGTGTTCCGCCCCGATATGGTCGCCGGTCACTCTCTGGGCGAGTTCAGCGCACTCACGGCTGCCGGCGCGCTGAGCTTCGAGGATGGACTGACGCTCGTCTCCAAGCGCGCGGCGGCAATGCAAAAGGCGTGCGAAGCCAACCCTTCTACGATGGCGGCGGTTCTGGGCATGGACGATGAGCGCGTAGAAGAGATATTGAGCGGCATTGGCGGCGTGGTCGTTCCGGCAAATTACAATTCGCCCGGACAGTTGGTGATTTCGGGTAGCAACGAGGCTATCGACGCGGCGTGCGAGACGTTGCTGGCAGCCGGTGCGAAGCGTGCGATGAAGCTCAACGTGGGCGGAGCGTTCCACTCGCCTTTGATGGAGTCTGCACGCATGGAGTTGTCGGAAGCCATTGCCCACGCGCCCGTTCATACGCCCGTGTGTCCCGTGTATCAGAACGTCGATGCGCGGCCGCATACCGAGCCTGTCACGATCAAGGCTAATCTCATCGAGCAGCTTACCGCACCGGTGCGCTGGACACAGATTGTGCAGAATATGCTTGCCGACGGAGCGACGGAGTTCATCGAGCTGGGGCCCGGCAACGTGCTCGCAGGACTTATCAAAAAGGTGAACCGCGAGGCGCAGACCGAATCCAGGCAGGCTTTGTAAAAAGCTTCTTTACTGTCTGTCATAACGAAAGCCGACGGAACGCAATGTTCCGTCGGCTTTTTTTGTGAAAACTTGCGAATAGTATTGATAATTCAATATAGATTTTATATCTTTGTCAAAATTTATGTATGAATTGCACAAAATGCGGCGGCGAGAACTATTGCAGAGACGGAGTAATACAGGGTCGCCAGAGATTTAAATGCAAGACGTGCGGATATCGATATACGGTGACACGTAAATCCGACGTGAAACCCGACGAAACGCGTCGGGCCGCGCTTGAAATGCACCTTGAAGGCATGGGATTCAGGACGATAGGACGGATATTGAAAGTAAGCTACGGCACGGTGTATCGGTGGGTGGACGGATGGAGCGAGGGACTAAGATTGCCAAGACGCCCCGGAAAAGCCACCGTCATAGAGCTTGACGAAATGCAAAAATACATTGGCCGAAAAAAAACTGCCGACGAACACAGACTGCTGCTGATCGACATGGAGAACGGCTCGTCATTGCTCTCCATAAAGCAATCGGGCGGAGAAAAGAGTTGACTATATTAAATTAACACACGTGCGTGTTTTCCAGCCTGCCGGACGGCGAAATTTACATGAACGAACTTTAACCAAATAACAAAAACCGAAAACGCCATGACAAATAATTTGCTCGAATCGGATGCGGTACGCCTGCGCGCACTCGAACCCGAGGATGTAGACCTGCTCTACAAGTGGGAGAACGACACGAATGTCTGGAAAGTGAGCAACACCACCGTGCCGTTTTCGCGCCACATCCTGCGGCAGTTCATCGACAGCCAGAAGTACGACATCTTCGAGACGCGCCAACTGCGCCTCATAATCGAAGAGAAAGAGCAGCAGCGGGCGGTCGGCACGGTCGATCTGTTCGACATCGACCCCTATAACCGCCGCGCGGGCGTGGGCATAATAATCTACGATAAACGCGACAAGGGACAGGGTTACGCCTCCGCCGCGCTGCAACTGCTCATCCGCTATGTATTCATGGCGCTTAACCTCCATCAGATATATTGCAATATTTTGTCCGACAATACGGCGAGTCTCAACCTTTTCCGCAGTAAGGGCTTTCTCACCGTCGGGGCAAAGCGCGGGTGGGTGCGCACCACCTCCGGCTGGACGGACGAGTATATGCTGCAACTGCTGAATCCGAAGAAAGAATGATGCACGCCTGCGTGCATATTGCATCATCTCTCGAAATTTTCGCGCAAAAATTTTTGCGGTTTGCAAAAATGTTGTAAATTTGCACTCCGCAAAGGTGCATAAAAACGATAAAGACATATAACAATGAAAAGGACTTTCCAACCCTCGCGCAGAAAGAGGATCAACAAACACGGCTTCCGTCAGCGTATGTCTACGCCTAACGGCCGCCGCGTGCTCTCGGCCCGCAGGGCCAAAGGGCGCAAAAAACTTACGGTTTCGGACGAACTCCGCGCGAAATAGTTTTGCTTCAACGCAATCTGAAAGACAACAAAGCCCCCGCCTGAGAGGGGCTTTTATGTTTTTATGCCATGAACACGAAAGATATAATCGCGCGAACGGAGCGCGGCGGCAGACTTGCGCCGCAAGAGGCGACGCGACTGTGGGAGGACGCGCCGTTGGCTCTGTTAGGGGCATTGGCGGCGGCGGCGAAACGCAGAAAAAGCGGCGACGCGGTGTTTTTTAACCGCAACGTGCATATCGAACCGACTAATATTTGTATCTTTCGATGCCGTTTCTGTTCGTTCTGCCGTGAGGCGGGCGACACTGATGCATGGATGCTCACGCCGCAGGAGATAGGCGAACGGGCCGCAGGGTATGCCGGCAGCGATATAACGGAAGTGCATATTGTAGGCGGCGTGCATCCGGAGCATACGCTGGACACGTATGTCGAGATGGTACGGCGGGTTAAGGAGGCGCTGCCGCAGGTGACGGTCAAAGCGTTCACGGCCATCGAGTTGCGGCATGTAATAAACAAGGCGGGGCTGCCGTTATCGGAAGGGTTGCGTATGCTGCGCGACGCCGGGATGGAGGCGATTCCGGGCGGCGGGGCGGAGATCTTCGATGCACGGTTGCGTGTGCAAATTTGCCCCGAAAAAGGGAGCGCAGAGGAGTGGCTGGAGGTACACGAGGTTGCTCACGAACTTGGCATAAGAACTAACGCCACGATGCTTTACGGGCATGGCGAGACGGTCGCACAAAGGCTCGATCATCTGCTTCGCCTGCGTGAGTTGCAGGATCGCACCGGCGGGTTCGATGCGTTCATCCCGCTGAAATTTCGCAGTCGCGGCAACCGGATGTCCGGATGCGGCGAAGTCGACATTACTGATGATATGCGCACACTCGCCATGTCACGTCTCGTGCTCGACAACTTCCCGCACGTGAAGGCATATTGGCCTATGTACGGCAAGGCGGCGGCTGAGCTGGCGCTTTCGTTCGGCGCGGACGACATCGACGGAACGATCGGCGACACCACCAAAATCTACTCGATGGCGGGCGCGGAAGAGGCGCGCCCCGTGATGACGCTCGAAGATATAGCACGCATCGCAGCAGCAGCCGGACTGCGTGCCGTCGAACGGGACACGTTTTATCGACCGATTGCTGCGGCAACACCGAAATAAAATTGTCATTCCGAACGCACGGAGTGCGGAGGAATCTATCGCGAGTTTATAAATTCAAATATAGACCGGCGATAGATTCCTCGTCGGCGCTACGCGCCTCTCTCGGAATGACAAAGCTAAAAAACCACACATGCGCTTGAAAAATTACTAACAATGAACCTATTTGTCAAAAATCTGATATTGGCGCTGTGTGCGATCGTGGTTTTTGTGTGGGTGACCAGCATGTTGCTGAAAGTCGTCACGCGCCATGACCGGCACGAGGTCGTGCCCGATTTCCATAACATGTCGATGGACGAGGCGATGCTCGCGGCACGTAAAGGTAGGCTGCGCATCGAGATAAACGACTCTATTTTCAGGCAATATTACACGCCGGGTGTGATTCTGCATCAGATGCCCGCGCCGGGAACGGAGGTGAAGGCGGGACGGCGCGTGCTCGTCACGACGAACGCCCATACGCGGCGCATGGCGCTCATACCGTACGTCACGGGGGTGTCGCTGCGGCAGGCGCGCAACAACCTCGAAGTCGCCGGATTCGAGATCGAAAGACTCATTTACCGCAACGATATTGCAACAAATTATGTTCTCGAAACGCGCTTCGGCAGCGAAGTGATAGGCTATGGCGGCACACTAAAAGCAGAACAGGGGTCGGCGGTGACGCTCGTCGTGGGGATGAATCCTGAGGAATCTACGGCCATCGTACCGAAGGTCGTGGGGCTGTCGTATCGTCAGACACGCGGACGGCTGTGGGAATTGGGGCTGAATCTCGGCAAGGTCGAGACGGAGGCTGACGTAACACTGCGCAACCGCGACGAGTCGCGCGTGTGGCAGCAAAACCCTGCGCCCGGCTCGCGCGTGCCGCTGGGCACGCAGGTAACGCTACGCCTTACTCTGGACGATGCGCAAGTCGCTACGGGCAGTGAATCTTCCGACCGCGAGGCGCGCCGCATAATGGAGTTGCGCAGAGCGGAGGAAGAGGCGGCCGCCGCCGAGGCAGCCGCTCATGCAGCAGCTGCCGGGAACACCGCCGAAAGGGATTTCGAGTGGGAATAACACGCAGGCGTGTCCGGCAGGTTTGGAAAACACACGCGTGTGTCATCGCGGGCTTGACCCGCAATCTCGTCCGATGAGACTGCGGATCGGGGTTCGCAGTGACAAAAAATATAACCGACTTTATAACTTAGTAAAAGACTATGACCACTACGTCACGCTATGCCCGCCGCGGGGTTTCATCGTCGAAGGAGGATGTTCACGACGCAATAAAAACCATAGATAAAGGGTTATATCCGAAAGCGTTCTGTAAAATCGTACCCGACCTGCTCGCCGGCGACCCGGCCTCGTGCCTTATCATGCACGCCGACGGCGCTGGAACGAAATCATCGCTTGCGTACATGTATTGGCGCGAAACTGGCGACCTGAGCGTCTGGCGGGGCATTGCTCAGGATGCGGTGGTGATGAACACCGACGACCTGCTGTGCGTGGGTTCGACGGGCGGGATGCTGCTCTCTTCGACCATCGGACGCAACAAGCGGTTCATTCCGGGCGATGTGATCTCGGCGATCATCAACGGTACGGAGGAATTTTTGCAGACGATGCGCGATCTGGGGGTGGAGATATGGTCTACGGGCGGCGAGACGGCCGACGTGGGCGATCTGGTGCGCACGGTGATCGTCGACAGCACGGTCATCGCGCGAATGCCGCGCCGCGATGTTGTAGATAATGCGAATATCCGCGCGGGGCAGGTCATAGTGGGGTTGGCCTCGTTCGGGCGCGCGACCTATGAGCGCGAGTATAACGGCGGCATGGGCAGCAACGGGCTTACGTCGGCGCGGCATGACGTGTTTGCCAACCACTTGGCGGCAAAATATCCGTGCTCGTTCGACGACAGCGTGCCGTCGGACCTGGTCTACACGGGACGTTACGGCCTGCTGGACGAGGTTCAGATAGAGGGTTACGGTTCGACAACAATGGGTAAACTGGTTCTCTCGCCTACGCGGACATACGCGCCGGTCATAAAAGACGTGCTGTGCGAGTGTCGCGCGGGGGTGCACGGTATGGTGCACTGTTCGGGCGGCGGACAGACCAAGATACTACACTTCGTCGAGGGCGGGCTGCACGTGGTGAAAGACAACCTTTTCGATGTGCCGCCGCTGTTCCGCATAATTCAGGAGCAGAGCCACACCCCTTGGGAGGAGATGTTCCGCGTCTTCAACATGGGACACCGCATGGAACTCTATGTCTCGCCTGAGGTTGCGGACGAAGTGATTGCCATTTCGCGTTCCTATGGCATCGACGCGCGCATTATAGGCCGCGTAGAACCGTCGGACGGGGCGACGCTGCTCACCATAGTAAAAGATGGCGAGGAGTATGCCTATTTGAAGTAAAACGTAGTTGTCACTGCGGGAATGAACAAGTGAGAAATCTTCATATAATATTAACAGCCATCAGCCTCTCGATGTGCGGGGTGCAGCGACCGGGATACAATGTGCCGTCGTCTCCGATGATCGACACGACGGAGAACACAGCGACGTTTTATTATATCGAGGGTCTGAAAGCGACGCAGATATACGACGACGCGGTGCGGGCAGCGCGTCTGTTCGGGCGGGCGATGGAAATCGATTCCACGCATTCGCCGTCATATTTTGCGGCGGCGAACAACATGGCGCTGCACGATCTGCCGCGCGCGCTGGCGTACAGCCGCACGGCCAATCGTCTGGACAGCGTAAATGAGTGGTATCGCACGCAGTTGGCGCGGCTGCTGGTGATGAGCGAAAAATATGACGAGGCGCTCGGCGAGTACCAGCGATTGCTCAGGGCTGCGCCCTCGAACCCCGAAAACTACACAATGCTTGCCGCGCTATACGATTTCCGCCGCCAGCCGTTCTCGGCGCTCGCGCTGCTGGATTCAGCGGAGGTGCGATTCGGACGCATGGAGGCGATCGGGGGTTTTCGGCGCGATATATACATGAGGCTCAACATGCTGGACCACGCCATCGAGGAGAGCCTGGCGATGATCGCGGAGTTTCCGTACGATTATGAGAACTACCTTATCGCAGGCGATCTCTATCTGGCGACAGGGCGCGATTCGCTGTCGCGGGCGTACCTGTTGAAAGCGTCGGCGCTCAATCCCGACGCACCGGAGGTTCTGGCGAGCATGGCGAATTATTATCGCACGAGCGGCGATATGGCAGGATTTTTCGCCTCGCTCCGCAGGCTGTTCAGAAACAAGTCGTTCGATGTGCGGGATAAGGCGATGATTCTTCGGGATATTACGCGGGACCGGCCGTTCTTCGGCGCGAACTATCTGGCCGCCAGCGAACTTGCGTTACTGCTGCGCGCCGAGCATCCGAACGACTACGATGTGCTGAACCTTTATGTCACCACGCTGCTGGCCAACGGGCAGACCGACGAGGCGCTGAGCGTCTATAAAAGCTGTCTGAGCGATACGGTGAGCATTGTCGCCCCCTTTATATCGATCATAGACGGCGAGGCGTTCCTTGGGCGTGCCGACTCGGTGGACAAATATTCGCTGATGGCGATCAGACGGTTTCCCGACAATGCGGAGCTTTACATAAGACGCGGTAGCGCATTGAGCTACATGGGACGCGACCGCGAGGCGCTGCGGGTATACCGGCGCGCACTGAGGGTCGCCGCGACCGATTCGCTGCGCTCGGCGGTGCATGGCATCACGGGCGACATGCATCACAAGGCGGGGCGCGACCGACGTGCCTTTGCAAGTTATGACAGAGCGTTGCGGCTCGACCCCGACAATGTTCACGTGCTGAATAATTATGCCTATTTTCTGAGCCTGCGCAAAGAGCGGCTCGATCGCGCGCTGGAAATGGCATCGCGCGTGATAGAGCTCGAACCCGGCAACCCTACGTATATAGACACCTACGGCTGGGTGCTGTTCAAGATGGGACGGCTGGAAGAGGCACGCGTGGCGTTGCAGCGCGCCGTTTCGCTCGACCGACGTGGGAGCGGCGAACTTTTTATACATTACGGCGACGTGCTACATGCGCTGGGCGATATGTTTATGGCGCGATTCTACTGGGGAAAAGCGTTGGAAGCGGGGCATGACGCGGAAGAGATAAACGCGAGAATGGCCACGACGGCAGAAAAATAAAATGAGAATGTATTTCAGGCATATCTTAATATTGGCGTTGCTTTTCTTCTTTATCCCGCCTGCGGCGGCGCAGGACATGGAGGAGCTGCGCCGTATGATGAGCCAATATGAGGAGGAGATACGCATCAGCACGGCGCTGCTCGAACGGACGAGCAGCGACCGCACGGCGAACGAAAATCAACTGAAAATCATCCGCGAACAGATCGCAAACCGCCGCCGGATGCTTACCACGCTGGAACGAACGATGGGCGTGCTGGACGGCGACATTCGCTCGAAAAACAACGATGTGCAGCGCCTGAATGCCGAACTTGCGAGACTGCAACGCGACTATGCGGCAATGGTCTATGAAGCGTATAAAAATTACAAGCTCAACAATTTCGTGCTGTTCCTGTTCTCTTCCGACGACTTCAACCAAGCGACGCGGCGCGCCGACTTCATGCGGCGATACAACCGCGCGCGGCGCGAAAAAGCGGCCGAAATTGTGCGCATGTCCGACAGTATCGCACGCGAGGTGTCGCGGCTCGACGTTTCGCGTGCGGAGATGAACGCGACGCGCCGCACACACGACCGCGAGGTGACATCGTTGGGACGCGACGAGACGCAATACCGCAATACGGTGACACAGCTGACGGCCGAGCAGCAGAAACTCCGGCAGCAGGTGCGCGAAAAAGAGGAATTGCGTAACCGTGCCCAGCGTCAGATCCAGGCGCTTGTCGAAGCCGAGATACGTCAGGGACGCGGTGCGGCGATGAGCGATGCCGACCTGCGTGCGATAGCCGCGCTCTCCGAGCGTTTCGACGAGAACAAGGGGCGGCTGCCGTTCCCCATTGCCGACGGTGTGATCGTCGATCGTTTCGGCGAGCAGGCGCATCACCTCGTATCGAGCACACGAGTCAATAATCCGGGCATAAACATCGCAGGGCCTGCGGGTGCACCGGTGCGCAGCGTTTTCGAGGGGCGGGTGATGGAGATCGTCGCCATCGGGTCGTACAACCTATGCGTGCTGATACGGCACGGGAATTATATTACGGTCTATGCCAACGTGGCAAGCGTCGTCGTAAGAAAGGGAGACAACGTGCGGGCCGGACAGACGATCGGGCATATCGCCAGCAGCTCCAACAGCGACGATAATTTCCTGCACTTCGAGATACACCGCGAAACCGAGACGCTGAATCCGGAGCAGTGGCTAAGGAGATAATTTTGATTTATTAACCGCCGGCAGGCATAAAACCGCACACGTGTCGCAGTCGAATTTTGTAGATTATGTAAAGATTTTTGCCCGTTCGGGACATGGCGGGGCAGGGTCGTCGCATTTCCGGCGCGAGAAGTTCGTGGCGATGGGAGGCCCCGACGGCGGTGACGGAGGACGGGGCGGGAGCGTGATCCTCAAAGGCAACGCCCAGTTCTGGACGTTGATTCACCTTAAATATAAGCGTCACGTGTTTGCCGAAGATGGCGGCGGCGGGCACGGGTCGCGCAGCAGCGGCAAGGACGCGCCTAACGTCTACGTGCAAGTACCGCTGGGCACAGTGGCGCGCGACGCCGAAACGGGCGAGGTCGTGGGTGAGGTGACCGAAGACGGGCAGGAACTCACGCTGCTAAAAGGCGGGCGCGGCGGACTGGGCAACTGGCATTTCCGTACTTCCACGAATCAGGCCCCGCGTTATGCCCAACCGGGCGAGGAGGGTGAGGAGCGCGCGTTCGTTCTCGAACTTAAAATGCTGGCCGACGTGGGGTTGGTCGGATTCCCCAATGCCGGAAAATCGACGTTGCTCTCGGTGGTCTCGGCGGCGAAACCGCGCATCGCCGACTACCCGTTCACCACGCTCGAACCGAATCTGGGAATCGTGGAGTGGCGCGAAGGGCTGTCGTTCGTGATGGCCGATATTCCCGGTATCATCGAAGGGGCGCACGAGGGGCGCGGTATCGGCACGCGCTTTCTGCGCCATATCGAGCGCAATTCGATTCTGCTTTTTATGATTCCCGTCGATACCGACGACATTCGCGCGGCATACGATATTCTGCTCAACGAGCTAACGCTCTACAACCCCGAATTGCTCGACAAGCGCCGCCTGTTGGCCATTACCAAGTGCGACATGGCCGACGAGGTGCTTATGGAACAACTGCGCCCCGAACTGCCCGAAGGTGTGAAGAGCATTTTTATCTCGGCCGTAAGCGGCTACCACATAGCCGAACTTAAAGACATGCTCTGGCAGGCGCTGCATTAGTGACACGCACGTGATTTCCGATTCTTTGAGATTGCGGCCACCGAGCCAAAGATTGCGGGTCAAGTCCGCAATGACAAAAATAAATCCCCCTGCCGAATGACAGGGGGATTGTTTGTTTTTTCCCTGTCCGCATCGAGAGCGGACAGGGAAAAATAGAGAATTAATCCTGAGAGAGCGTAATCGTGATCGGCGGCGACTGTGTCGTGCCATCGGGCTTAGTTACGATCAGTGTAAGTGTATACGGTCCATTGGGGCCGTCTCCCGGCGTGCTGACCTTCACAAAACCGGGCGCAAGCGCTGTCGGCCATTCTACGTTGAGCCATGCGGGAACTGCGCCGTCCACCGTAACGCCATAGGCCGAAGTATACCCTTGCAGCCAGAT
Organism: Rikenellaceae bacterium; assembly: GCA_009783565.1. GTDB lineage: Bacteria > Bacteroidota > Bacteroidia > Bacteroidales > Rikenellaceae > WRDF01. Next base: position 24,858 of record WRDF01000005.1, read on the forward strand.
GTACAGCGGAGCATTATTAGCGCCTATGTCACCGAAAGCGAAAGTGTTGATATTCGGCGCAAGGTCGGGCGCGACACTTGGCGCAGTCGTTGCAGGCGTACCTTGTTGCATTACGGTTGCGACGATGATCTGCGTCGTGCCGTCGGCCTTGCCTACCAGAAGGGTCACTGTTCCCGTTCTGGCGGTAGTAGCAGTGTTGTCGCTCGTAGCCCAGATATTAAGCATGAAGTCCGAACCGTCGGGCGCAGTGCCCATGCTATAACTGACTGCTATCCAGTCTTGCGATGTAGTTGTCGCAAAGCTCGTGTACAGCGTCGGATCGAACGGATTCGCACCAACTTCGACGTTATTGGTCGTCGAGTTGCCAGCCAAGTTGATCAGCGTCACACCCGTAGACATCGGGATAATATCGGGAGTTACAACGACGGGAGTCGCCGGAGCGGCAGCCTGATAAACATTGGCCGTAACTACCTGAGTCGTGCCGTCGGTTTTGCCGATAGTGAGCGTAACCGTGCCCGAACGCGCTGCACCGGTGTTGGCAGTGGCCGAAATATTAATCGTGAAATCCGAACCGTCGGGCGCAGTGCCCATCGTGTAACCTACGGTGACCCACGATTGCGAAGTAGTCGTCGCAAAGCTGTTGTAGAGGGTCGGATCGAACGGATTCGCACCCACCTGAACCTCCGTACCGGCAGCGTCCAGATTAACACCCGTAGTGAGCGGGATGATGTCGGGGATGACAGCCGGATCGATGGTTGCAGCCGCTGCCTGATAGACCGTCGCCGTAACGACCTGCGTCGTACCGTCGGCCTTGCCGATAGTGAGCGTAACCGTACCCGTGCGCGCTGCACCGGTGTTGGCGGTGGCCGAAATATTAATCGTGAAATCCGAACCGTCGGGCGCAGTGCCCATCGTGTAACCTACGGTGATCCACGATTGCGAAGCCGTCGTTGCGAAGCTCGTGTAGAGGGTCGGGTCAAACGGATTCGCTCCGAATGACACCTCGTCGCCGGCGGCGTTCAGGCTGACACCCGTGTACAACGGGATGATATCGGGAACGGGAGTCGTGACTGTTTCTCCTGCGCCTGCCTGGATAACCGTTGCCGGAATTACCTGCGTCGTTCCGTTGGCTTTCGTTACGCTAAGTACTATCGTACCCTGCCTGGGCTGGGTCGATGTATTTGCGCTCGCAGCCCAGATCTCGATAAGATACGGAGCAGTGCTCAACTGATAGCCTATCCATGCATCCGAAGTCGCTACCGTGATGGCCGTGTAGTCGGCCGGGTTGAACGGGAATGCACCCACGTCCACACTGTTCACGCCCGCTGCGCCCGCATCGGACACAAGGTTCACAGTCGTGTAGAAAGGTACAAGGTCCGCAATGGGAGCCGGAGCCTGCTGAACTACCTCGACAAAGAGCTTTTGAATTTGTCCGTTGGCCTTCGTTACCGTCAGTTCGACCATGCCCACTCTCGGATGATTCTCAGTGTTGGCCGTAGCTCCGATGGTGAAGCTGTTCGTAATGCCGGTCTGCGGCGTGACGGTGATCCAACTCATGCTCGTAGTCGCCGAAACGTCCGTATATTCGGTAGCGTTATAGTTAAGGGTATTAACCGTTTGCGCCGTACCGTCCACAGGAATTTCCACACCCACGGTGTCGAGTATCAGGTCGGCGATCGGTATCGAGCCGATGCCCGCCTGATTTACCACCAGCGTGAGATACTGAACCTGACCTGCTACAACATTGTCAGAGATCGTAAGCGTGAGAGTACCCGTGCGCGGATCATTCAGAGAATTCTCGGTAACGCTAACGGTCAGCTGGTTGCCACTGACTGTACCCGTCAGCCAGTCGGAATTCGAACTGAAAACGGGCGAAGCGATCGTCACGCCCGTCGTAGGCAGGTCGATAATCAGGACGTCAACCGCATCGGTATTCGCCGCCGCCGCCACATTGACGCTCGCCATCGAGAGCGAAGCGGCCAACGGAGCATAAGCGCTTTGCGAAACGGCTATCGAGACCAGAACCTTCTGTCCGCCCTTTTCGGCTTCCAGCAGAATCGTTCCCGTGCGTGCAAACTGCGTATCGTTCTCTGCCACGCCGAACGACAGTTCGTCATTCGTTGCGGAGATAGTCGGAGTAAGTATCCACGCGGGTGCGCTTACGACCGTCACCGTTGCGTCGCCGTTATTGAGCAGATACACCGCAACGTCGGTCGTCGTAGCCGCCGGGCCGAAGTGCAGTGATGTCGCTCCTGCGATCACATTGGGTGCGCCGACGCCGCCCTGTGTGAGGTTGAACTTAACGACCTGCTGCAAACCGTTGCGTGAGAATACGACACTGACCTCCGTCGAACGTGCCGCAGCAGCGGTGTTCGCCGTAAGCGTGAGTTCCAACTGGCTCGTCGCGCTGTTGAACACGACATCCGTCAGCCAGTCGAGGTTGGTCGGATAGTAGCTCTGCAACATGACGCCCGTAATATCGCCTACGACGGGATTCGTGGCATCTGTCGCGCCCGACGCGGCATATACATTCGCAGCTACTACCGTAAGCTGCGGTGCGGTGATGCCGAGTTGCGTTACGCCTATCGTGTAGAACACCACGTCATCGGTATTCGGAGCGATCTGCGCCATGAGCACGATAGTCCCCGTAAGCGTCTCCGGAGTGTTGTTCGCCGCTGCCGTAATAAGCATCGGATCGCCCATCGTCGCCGGAACGGTAACGTCGAGCCACGTCGGTTGCGAAACTACGCTGTAAGTAGTCGCTCCCACAGGGATAACGGCAATTTCCTTGTCGGTCACACCGGCCGCAGGAAGCGTGAAGTTGGTCTCCGGAATATTAAGCGCGGGATCGCCCGTGCCCGGCTGGATGACCGTCAGAACGATAACCTGCGACTGTCCGCCCTGCGTAGCGACCAGATTAATGGTCTGCGTTCTGCTCGAAGCGGCGGGGTTAGCCGGAGCGGTGATTTCGATAAAGTCGGGGCCGTTCTCCGTCGGCGTGGGCGTTGCGGTGAATACACCTACCGTGACTGCTTTGATCTGAGCATTCTCGGCATTGACCAACTGTGTTCCCAACAGATCTCCCAATACTGCGCCCGTCTGTGGAATCGTGATAGTGTTCGATACGACGACCACATTGGGCGAGCCGATACCTGCCTGAACTACTGAGATCGTTCCTACGACCGTTTGCGTGCCTTTGCGGGCCGTTATGAGGATAGTTCCGGTGCGTGTCGAGGCCCCGTCGTTCTGCGATACGCTGAAATTCACGGTGAAAGCGCCGTTAGCGCCCATAGTTATCGGGGTCGCATCGAGAGTGATGATATTAGTACCGTCCGTAACCGTAGCCGTAATCGTCGCCGTAGGTTCGCTGATGAAACCATTGACCGAAACTGCCGGCTGAGCGCCCGAAGTAACGTTCACGAAAGCAGGAAGAAGCATCATGTCCATCACTCCCACGCCCGACTGAATCACATTGATCGGGTAAATGAGGCTTTCGTTGCCCGTCGTAGCCACGAGGTTGATAACGCCCTGGCGCATGGCCTGACCGGGGTTATCCGCCACATCGAATGAAATCTGTCCGTTGAGTCCGCTTTCAGTAATATTGCCCTGAGACGTAGTGATCCACGAGGGGAAACCTGCGCCCAGCGAGACGTTGATGCCCGGATTTGCCTTGATATAACCCACTATCACGTTCGTCTGAGCGTGGTTCGAAACAGTAACGTTATTGTTCAGCAGCGTGATGATCGGCGAACCTACACCCGCCTGACTTACACGGATCTGCTGCGTAACGGCCACACCGTCCACATTGCCGATAACCGTAACGATAGCATCGCGGCCCGTGTTGTCCGTATTCTGCGACACGGAAACGGTCACGGTCTTCGTCGCGTTATTGACGGTAGCCGTACACCATGCGAAGTCGGTGCTTACGAGAAGAGCATCCTGAATGTTCGTGACCGCAATTACGTTCACCGGAGCAGGCGCTGCGCCATTCTCGGATGCGGGGAACGAAAGCGACGTCTCGGAGAGGAACAGCGACGGATTGCCCGTACCTTTCTGAGTAATGGCCATCGTCTTCTGAATCGTCTTCGAACCCGTACCTGCCGTCACGATGACGTTAACGGTGCGCGCATCGTGGCCGGGATTAGCCGTCACATTGATATTTACCATCGCGTTGCCATTGCCGCTCGCGGTGGTCGTCGAAGCAATGTTCGACTTGTCGAACGTGATCGTCCAGTTGTCGTTCGAAGCGATAGCCAGACCCACGGTCTGCACTTTGTTGTCGATCTCTATCGTTGCGGGCGAGATCATCAACATCGAATTGGCAGCGCTCTGCGTCACCGTAACCTGTGCCTCTACGGAGTTTGCGCCGCTCGTGCGGAATCGGACGATCGCTACACGCGGTGCGGGCGAATCGTTATATTCCGTGACATTGAGCCAGATATTCTCTGTCCCGTAACCTTTCGAGTTCGAAAGTGTTACCCAGTCCGAGCCTTGAATGATCTCAGCCGTCCATCTTTCGTTCGAGCGCACCTGAACGGCGATCTGTTGCGCCTCTATGCCTATCTGAGCATTCTCCGGCGTGACGGAGATCTGAGGAGGTTCGACCTCCTTGCAACCCGCCATAACGAGAAGCACTCCCGAAAGCAGCAGCATGGCCGCTCTCCCTTTGCGAAAAAATTCGAATACTTTTTTCATGATCGTTATTCTTTTTTAGTTGTTTGCGTAATAGTTCCGGCGGATTAATTCCCGGCAGCCCTTTGAGCGGCTCTGGCTTCTCTCCGTGCATTGCGCTCCTGCTCCTGTATCTCTCTTTGGGCAATTCTCGCCTCATTTCGCGCAAGTTTTTCCGCGTCTTTTTCAAGCTTTCGCGCCTCTTTTACAGCCGACTTTTCCAATCTTTCAGCATCCCGTGCGGCAGATTTTTCTACTCTCTCGGCATTGCGGGCAAGTGTCCTTTCGGCATTCTGAGCAGCTCTTTCCTCTGTTCTTACCGCTCTGTCGCCTTCTCTCTCCGCTCTCTGCGCGGCTCTCGTCGTGGCGGTTTCGGCATTGCGGGCCGCCCTTTCGGCATTAGTCGCAGCTCTCTGCGCATCTCTGTCCACTCTCTGCGTGGCTCTCGTTGCGGCAGACTCGGCATTGCGGGCCGCTCTTTCGGCATCCCGCGTAGCTCTCTGCACATCTCTATCGACTCTCTGTGCCTCTCTGGTTGCAGCGGTCTCGGCATTGCGGGCCGTTCTTTCCGCACCTCCGGGAAGCGGCCTTGCTCCGAAAGGAGGTTCGGAAGACAAAGTAACCGCGCCCGATTCGGGGACAGCACGCATCCAACCTCTGATCATTATTTCCTCGGTCATTTCGCGCGTCACATATTCTATCACTACGCGAGCGTTGCGCAGATTCTGGAACATCGCCAATATCTCCCGCCAGTTCGACAGGCGGCGCAATTCTCTCTCGCGCGCATCCAAGTCGGCCGTCGAGGCGACGATGCGGCGGATCTCGGCCTTGTTCGCGAGATTGCTCTGATCCAGGTCGTGCATGAAAGCATCCCAGTTCTCATCTACCCAGAACCTTTCGATCAACGAGGCCTGAATACCGAGATTCTTAATCAGATAGTCGGCAATAGCCGTTGCACGCGCTTCGGCAAGCCTGCGGTTGTTGGCCAGCGGCCCGTCGGGCGATGCCGCCGCATGTACTTCCACTCCGATTATCCGGGTATTCGGATCGGCCTTCAAAGCCTCGACCTCGCGGCGCAGCTCTTCATAGCCATAGCGGTGGAAAGCATCCATATCTATGGTCTTGCTGTTAAGCCTGAACACTGAACGGTTCATGAAATTGTTCTCATACCTGCCTTCGACCTCTCTGGGAGTTTGGAGTCTCACCGTGTCGGGACGGGGCATCTCCGAAATCACCCCAACGGCCAGCGGTATAATCTCCACCGATACCGGCTCCAAGCCTCCGGGACGGATACCCGTAGCCTCGTCCTTTCTGCCCGTCCCCAGTCCGCAGATCGAATATGTCTTCTTCTCCAACACGAACATCGCGTTTCTCATGCGCGGATCGAACGGCACGCGCGTCTGATAGCGCACTGTCGTTTCCCTGCCTCTGAAATCCACCAGATGCCGGCTGCTTTCTGCCACCTGCATCGGGCTTGCCACACCGTCGAAACGGCTCTTTTCATCGGCAATGATCGTATATTGGCGGCCACGAACTACGATCGGCGGAAGCTCCTGGCGATAAGAATTACCGATGAATACGGGCGTTATGACGCTGACCTCTCTGCTCCTAATGAAATTCTGTCCGATCTCCATATCGAAAGCAACGGCAACGTTATTACGGTCCATCCTCAGTTCCAGAGGCATCCTATTCTCCTCGTATTCCGTTTGCGTAACTCTTATCTGCGCGGCAGCCGAACCCGCGGCTGTCATCAGGACAGCGCAAGCGAGCATTATTTTGTCAAGTTTTTTCATAGTCGCAGATCTTTTACCTTATTATAAAAACAACATTTACGCCTGCCCGCGTAATGCCCCAGTAGTCCTTACGGATCGGCTCCTGATACTCCACATTGCCGTATCCCGGTCCGTAATCCCCGATAGGTCGTCCCAACGACGACTCGCGCAGCCATACCGTTTTGCTGTTCACATCGTTCCAACCGAAACCGAGGTTGAATTCCAGTTTCCAGCGCGGAGCCAATGGCAGCGAATAGCCGTAGGAAAGCCCTAAGCCCGCCAGATGGCCGTCATAGACATATTTACGCATACCGAAATTCTGATATTCGGCATATTGTCCGTGCAGACCGACGAAATGGCCGTTGAACTTACCGCAAAACCAGTATCTCAGTTCAGGCTGCACGGCCCAGAACTGCGTCGATTTGTTCTCGCCGAATGTGAACGGATTCCAGAAGCCGTCGATGTCCAGCGTCCATCGCGGCCACAGGGCGATTTCGGCCCCAAGGTTGGGCGTCGGACTCCATTGTCCGAACCCCGCAAAGGTGACCAAACCCAAGCCGTTCGTCTTGACAGCGATCTTCTGCGCGTGGCCGGATGCGACCACCGCAAAAAGCAATGTCATTGTCAAAAAGACTTTCTTCATAATGGTTGGTGTTATTGAAATTAGTATTGCGTATCAGGTGTTTCACATTGCAAATGTAAACAAATTTCATTTTTACAAACAACAATTATATAAAAATTCAGGGATTTCACATAATTCTTCCATAGCCAAAAACACTTGTTTTCCATCCCAAAGATTGTGCCAAAATCCGCTTTTTCGTATCTTTGCATAATCTATAATTTTTAGTTAAAATACCAGGACGATGAAATTAGCGGAAAGATACCGGGGCGTGCTCGCGTGGTTCGGGGAAAACATGCCGGAGGTAGGGACAGAACTTACGTATGAATCTGCATATCAGCTGCTTGTGGCGACGATGCTCGCGGCGCAATGTACCGACCGGCGTGTGAATACGGTCACGCCCGCGCTGTTCGGACGCTACCCTACTCCCGAATTGCTGGCCGATGCCGAACCCGAAGAGGTTTACGGGTATATCCGCAGCGTATCGTACCCGAACGCCAAATCGCGTCACCTGGTCGGCATGGCACAGATGCTCGTCGGCGAATTCGGCGGCAGCGTGCCCGACGATATCGAACAGATGCAGCGGCTGCCCGGCGTGGGGCGCAAGACGGCGAACGTCGTGGGCGCGGTTATCTACGGGCGGCAGGTGATGCCCGTAGATACGCACGTATTCCGAGTGGCGGAGCGGATCGGACTTACGCGCGGTTCGCGCACGCCGCTCCAAACCGAACTCACGCTTACGCGCCACATCCCCGCGGCACTGCTGCCCGTCGCCCATCACTGGCTTATCCTTCACGGTCGTTACGTCTGCGTCGCCCGTCGTCCTAAATGCGCGGAGTGCGGGATCAGCGGGTTTTGCAGGTATTACGAAAAGGAGCACGCCACCGGCAAAGTAGACGCGGAATGACATAGTGCTTAATTTTTCGGAACACGCGCACGTGTGACATTTTTTATTCCGAACAGATTCTCGAAAAAATTTCGTATCTTTGTGAATTAAAACAAGAGGGAACTTCTAAAAATTCAAAAGACAAGGCTTGTGACCGAAACAAAAGCGGAGTTTACATATAGTAAACTTGCGCTAAAAAGCGGTTATCCGGCAGGCTGGAAAACACACGCGTGTGTTTTGGATTTTTTGGAGTTCCCCAAGAGGCAGAGTTACAAGAGCAACACAATGAGTAGAATCCTTTACGTTTGTCAGGAGATAACGCCATATGTGGCGGACAGCGAAATGGCGACGCTGTGCCGGACGATGTCGCAGGCCATGCAGGAAGCAGGCAACGAGGTCCGAACGTTCATGCCGCGATACGGCCACATCAACGAACGGCGCAACCAGTTGCACGAGGTCATACGACTATCGGGCATGAACCTTATTATCGACGACACGGATCAGCAGCTGATAATCAAAGTGGCGTCGATACCGTCGGCGAGGGTGCAGATATATTTCATCGACAACGACGATTATTTCACGCGCAAGGCGATGCTGACGGACGACGAGGGCGTATGCTTCGACGACAACGACGAGCGGGCGATATTCTTCTCGCGCGGGGTTCTCGAAACGGTAAAGAAACTGCGCTGGGGGCCGGAGATAGTGCATTGCCACGGGTGGTTCTCGGCCGTCGCGCCTATCTATTTGCGGCATGTTTTCAACGACGATCCGTTATTTGCCGATGTGAAGATCGCGGTGTCGCTTTACGACGATGCTTTCCCAGGCGCGTTGGACGAAGGGTTTGCCGAAAAACTGGCGGACGAGGGTGTAAATAAGCAGACGCTGGAAAAGTTGGGCGAGCCGACTTATGAGAATCTTATGCGGTTCGTGATAGAACACGCCGACGGCGTCGTGCTGGCGGGCGGAGAGAGGCCGGAAGGGTTGGAAGCATGGATAGAGCAAACGGGCAAGCCAGTGTTGCGATGCCTCCATACGGAATGTGATAATTATCTGGAAGAATACAAAAAATTCTATGAAGAGATTCTTTAAGGCATTTATTCCGGCCGGGAGGTCGGCAAAGAGAGATAATATGACGGTCGTTCAGTTCGGGGTCGTTGCCGTCACCATGACGGCGTTCGTGCTGGGCGCAGTGCGGTGTACGACGGTGGACGACACGCTGGGGCAGAACTTCATCCCGCCGCACCAGCAGATGACCCTGCGCGTCGATACACTCACGGGCATCAGGACTTACATAGCGCAGAACGACAGCGTTTTGTCGAGCAATCAGGGAGTGATCTTCGTGGGGAGTATGACCGACCCGGTTTTCGGACGAGTGCAAGCTAGCGCGATGAGCGACTTTTTCCCGCAGGGCGTATATGTTTTTACGCTCAAAGATTTCGACCCCGATGACGATACCGACAGCGAGATAGAGAGCGAGGAAGGTTTCGGTTTCAATCCGGTGGCCGACTCGATTTTCGTCGATTTTATAGTAGACGAGATTCGCGGCACGCCGCGCGACGGACAGCGGATCAATGTCTACGAAATGCGGGATAGCCTGAGGCGCGACTCGCTGTATTTTTTCAGCGACCCCATAGAGACACTGGTAGACAAGAGCAAGCCGCTATTCTCGTTCGTTATAGATAAGGAGGTGCTGCCCAATTCGATCATCGAGCGGAAATTAGAGCCGACGGCGGAGGGACTCGAATTTATGCGAAGGATCGTGGAGACGAGCGATGAGGTATACAAAACGCCGCGTTACAATTTCCATAAATTGTTCTACGGGCTGTATTTCGCTCCTGCGCCCGACTATCCGGAAGACGGCGCGATATATCGCCTCAGCCTGCGCGAACGACAGGTGGGCTCTGATTTCGCAGGGATGTTCGTCTGGGCACATAATTACAACAAGTCGAATCCCACACAGATTCAGGACACGCTGATCGGGTATTTCCGTTTTGCTGATAACATCTGGCTTGCGACGAACCCCAGATCGACCGTCAATCTGAACGTGAACCGCACGACATTCACATACCCGCCCGCGATCGCAGGCAGGCTGAACGACACTATGCGCACATCGGCAGCGCTTGAAACGGTCTATGTGCAGGGGTTGGGCGGTGTGGCGACATACCTGAGGTTCAGCGACGAGTTGGTGGAGAGCCTGAACGACTTGCGGAAACAGGATGGTATAGAATACTCGGCAATCGTTATCAACGAGGCGCGCCTACACTTTCCGTTGGATGAACCGACAATCGAAAACATGAATATAGCCCCGGCGCGACTGGGAATGTACTACACATACGGTCAGCCCGTAGCCGAGTTGTCTTCGAGCATGTTTCCGTGGTTTTTCATGGCGCCGTACGGTTACCGCACGGCGGCTTTCGGCCCCGTTCCGATTCCGGACTATGCTTATTTTGTCGAAAATACGTCGAACAGCCGAACATCCTACGGCGGATTCATTTCACGGTCGCTTGGGCGTTACGGCATGAATATCACGGGTTATGTCACTTCGCTGCTGGCCTATCCCGACCATACGCCGCGCGAGGTTTGGCTGGGGCCTGAGGTGAACACCCGCCACCGTACCTATTCGCAGGTCGCCCTGCAAGGCTCGGCGCGCGCGGAAGACCCGATACGGTTAGTACTGACGTATACGTTGATAAGGTAGGGAGAAACGAGCTTCGGGTCGGCAGGAATAAACCGAACTGTTATCCCTTCACGGGATAACAGTTGTTTTTAAGATATACTATTTACAAAACACGCGATGCTTAAAAATCTTGTGATCGTAGAGTCACCGGCGAAAGCACGGACGATAGAAAAATTTCTGGGGAAGGATTATCACGTGATGTCGAGCTACGGTCACGTGCGCGATCTGGTGAAGAAGGGCATGGGAATCGACATAGAGCACGGTTTTGCACCCGATTACGAAGTTCCTGCGGATAAGAAAAAGGTGGTCGCCGAGCTGGCGAAAGCGGCACGCGAAGCCGATGCGGTGTGGCTGGCATCCGATGAAGACCGCGAAGGAGAGGCCATCGCATGGCATCTGACGCAGGTTCTGGGGCTGCCGGTAGAGAGCACGCGGCGCATCGCGTTCCAGGAGATCACGAAGAATGCTATAATGAAAGCGGTGGAGAATCCGCGCACGGTGGATATGAACCGCGTGAACGCCCAGCAGGCGCGGCGTATTCTCGACCGCCTGGTGGGTTTCGAGCTTTCGCCGCTCTTGTGGCGCAAGGTGCGGCCGTCGCTTTCGGCCGGGAGGGTGCAGAGCGTTGCGGTGAGGCTCATTGTCGAGCGCGAGCGCGAGATCATAGGGTTCGAGCCGTCGGCATATTTCCGCGTCACGGCGGAATTCGTCGATGCGGCGGATGCAAGCAATACGGTTTTCACGGCCGAACTGAACAAACGTTTCGAGACGAAGGAGCAGGCGCGCGTATTCCTCGAAAAATGTATCGGAGCGGAATTTACGGTCGGCGCAGTGGAGCGCAAACCCGCCACGAAGTCGCCTGCGCCGCCTTTCACAACCTCGACGTTGCAGCAGGAGGCGGGACGCAAATTCGGCATGTCGGTGGCGATGACGATGAGCACGGCGCAAAAGCTCTACGAGCACGGGTTTATCACTTACATGCGAACCGACTCGGTGAACCTTTCGGGGCAGGCGCTGGCGGCGGCTAAGGAAGAAATCGTGAAGCTTTTCGGTGCTGAATATTCCCAGACGCGCAACTTCACGACCAAGAGCAAGGGCGCGCAGGAGGCGCACGAAGCAATCCGTCCGTCATATATCGACAAGGCGGACATCGAGGGCACGCCTGCGGAGAAAAAACTCTATGACCTTATCCGCAAGCGCACGCTTGCCTCGCAGATGTCGGCGGCACAAATAGAACGCACGACGGTGCACATAGATATAAACACCACGCCGGAGCATTTTACGGCCGTCGGCGAGGTGATCATGTTCGACGGTTTTCTGAGGCTGTATTCCGAATCTACGGACGACGACCATGAGAGCGAGACGGCCGACGACAAGTTGCCGCCGCTGAAAAAAGGTGCGCGCCTTTCCGACCGCCGCCTCGTGGCGACGCAACGGTTCACGCAATCGCCCCCGCGATACAGCGAGGCGACACTCGTGCGCAGGCTCGAAGAACTCGGCATCGGCCGGCCGTCCACATACGCGCCCACAATCTCGACAATCGTAACGCGCGGCTATGTGGTGAAGCAAAACCGCGACGGAGTGAAACGCACGTTCGACCGCCTTGTACTCGAAAAGAGCGCTGTAAGCGAAAAACCCGGTACAGAAACCGTAGGGCGTGAAAAAAACAAGCTCGCTCCGACCGATATAGGGATGGTCGTGACGGACTATCTCGAAGCGGAGTTCACGGGCATAATGGACTATCATTTCACGGCGCGCGTTGAGAAGGAATTCGACGAAATTGCCGAGGGTGGAAAGAGTTGGGAGGCGATGCTCGCAGCGTTCTACGCGCCGTTCCACACGACGGTATCCGAAGCGATGCAGGAGAAAGAGCATCGTCCCGGACAGTCGCGCGTGCTGGGGCGCGACCCGGCGACGGGACGCGAAGTATTGGCGCGCATCGGCCGTTATGGCCCGATCGTGCAAATAGAACCGGTCGAGGAGGGCGAAAAGCCGCGATATGCGAGTATGAGAAAAGACCAGCTCATCGCCTCAATCACTTTGGAAGAGGCTTTGGAGCTGTTCTCACTGCCGCGTAATATCGGCCAGTTCGAAGGGTCGGAGGTAGTCATCGGCGTAGGGCGGTTCGGACCTTATGTGCGCCACGACGGCAAATTCGTGTCGCTGGCCAAAACCGACGACCCGCATACTGTAACGCTCGAACGCGCCGCGGAACTTATTTCGGTGAAACGCGCAAACGATATAGCGGCCAAAACACCGCTGCGAACATTCGATGTCGAACCTGTGATAAACATAATGAACGGCCGCTATGGTCCCTATATAGTCTTCGACGGGGCGAATTATCCGATCCCGAAAAACACCGACCCTGCCACGCTCGACCTCGATGCGGTGCGGGCATTGATCGAAAAAGGAAAAGAAAAAAAGCGAGGGAAAAGATAGTTACACACGCGTGAATTTTCCGGCTCGGCCGCACACACATAGTCTATTGGCTAACGCATAACATAGAGGTCTGTCTACACAAATTTGTGTAGACAGACCTCTATCTAAATTTATACGATATCCGAATAATCCTTTTTCGCCCGATTGCAGGGCGACGCGGCGGTGAGCGACGAGTAGCTTGGTTGTTTTTTATTTTTCTACATCAAATCACAACCTGTGTGCATTTATTAAATTCAGCCTCTTTGTTGTTTCTTATTTCTTTTCTACATCAAATCACAACTCCAGCATCGCCAGAATTGAGGTCGTGTTGGTTGTTTCTTATTTCTTTTCTACATCAAATCACAACGGATTGCTCACACGGAAATTCTGCACTCTTGTTGTTTCTTATTTCTTTTCTACATCAAATCACAACACGACGATGAAATTGCCCGCGCGAGGCTCGGTTGTTTCTTATTTCTTTTCTACATCAAATCACAACTTCTGCGACTTCATGATTGCCGTCTATCTGTTGTTTCTTATTTCTTTTCTACATCAAATCACAACCAGGGTCGCGGTATCCGCTATCTCGGCGGTGTTGTTTCTTATTTCTTTTCTACATCAAATCACAACTGCAGTTCTCATATATGGATGATGTCACTGTTGTTTCTTATTTCTTTTCTACATCAAATCACAACTATTTGCAATATCATATTTCAGATTAAAAAGTTGTTTCTTATTTCTTTTCTACATCAAATCACAACTTCATTTTCTTTCTTCTCGCAGTGGTCGTGGTTGTTTCTTATTTCTTTTCTACATCAAATCACAACAAGCTGCATTAGCCGCAAATCGCAACGCAAGTTGTTTCTTATTTCTTTTCTACATCAAATCACAACTGGCCGCACGTATCGCCGAACTCGAAAGGAGTTGTTTCTTATTTCTTTTCTACATCAAATCACAACATTGGCCAAGGATGACCGTTATGGATCGTCGTTGTTTCTTATTTCTTTTCTACATCAAATCACAACTTTGGATCCGATGCTCTTAAGTTACCTTTGGTTGTTTCTTATTTCTTTTCTACATCAAATCACAACCATTTGGTAAATATAGTCGCGGTTATAAATGTTGTTTCTTATTTCTTTTCTACATCAAATCACAACTACGAAGCTCTTTATATCGATACATCGGGAGTTGTTTCTTATTTCTTTTCTACATCAAATCACAACTACGTGACTGGGCGGGCGTTTCGCTAACAAGTTGTTTCTTATTTCTTTTCTACATCAAATCACAACAAAAACTTGATGTATGTACAAAGATGAATGGTTGTTTCTTATTTCTTTTCTACATCAAATCACAACCCATTTGCCCCGTGCATCTGCAAGCCGATGGTTGTTTCTTATTTCTTTTCTACATCAAATCACAACATTCGCGGCGGCGGCCTTAGCATAGAATCTGTTGTTTCTTATTTCTTTTCTACATCAAATCACAACAGCCTGTTCTTTTCTATCCATTTCGTAGGAGTTGTTTCTTATTTCTTTTCTACATCAAATCACAACTTATGATTATAGCGAAAGCCTGCGGCAATCGTTGTTTCTTATTTCTTTTCTACATCAAATCACAACAGGCTGCATTAGCCGCAAATCGCAACGCAAGTTGTTTCTTATTTCTTTTCTACATCAAATCACAACCTTTGCGCCAAAGCTTCGCGCATGTCGAAGTTGTTTCTTATTTCTTTTCTACATCAAATCACAACTTGAAGATGGGAACGTAACAGTTCCCGACAGTTGTTTCTTATTTCTTTTCTACATCAAATCACAACGGTCGCTGTACATCCGTCGCATAAGTCTTGGTTGTTTCTTATTTCTTTTCTACATCAAATCACAACTGCCGGTCCCGTTTGTGTTAAGAACCAGAAGTTGTTTCTTATTTCTTTTCTACATCAAATCACAACTATTTCGAGTTTTTAGGCAATTCCCATCCGGTTGTTTCTTATTTCTTTTCTACATCAAATCACAACTCGTGAGCAGGGCGAAGTGAACAAAAACGTGTTGTTTCTTATTTCTTTTCTACATCAAATCACAACCCCTTTGCCCCATGCATTTGTAAGCCAATAGTTGTTTCTTATTTCTTTTCTACATCAAATCACAACATTCGCTGGCGAATAATGAAATCGGTTATGGTTGTTTCTTATTTCTTTTCTACATCAAATCACAACCGCGCGTAGCGCTGTCTTTGCTGCCGTCCAGTTGTTTCTTATTTCTTTTCTACATCAAATCACAACCGTTCAACTACCAGTTTATGACAAGCGAACGTTGTTTCTTATTTCTTTTCTACATCAAATCACAACCATGAGCTTTATCGCCGACGAAAAACGATTGTTGTTTCTTATTTCTTTTCTACATCAAATCACAACAGCTGGCTGAGGATGTATTCCCCGATAAAAGTTGTTTCTTATTTCTTTTCTACATCAAATCACAACTGTCATAATTTGCTTCTCCCCCTGACGACGGTTGTTTCTTATTTCTTTTCTACATCAAATCACAACTTAAGTATACTATTGAACAGGATAGGCTACGTTGTTTCTTATTTCTTTTCTACATCAAATCACAACTTTCGTAGGTGTCATAATTAATATATGTTAGTTGTTTCTTATTTCTTTTCTACATCAAATCACAACGATCATCAAAGCCGACTGCTTTTGCAACGGTTGTTTCTTATTTCTTTTCTACATCAAATCACAACTTCGCCGCCGAATCTGAAAAGGCAGCAACGGTTGTTTCTTATTTCTTTTCTACATCAAATCACAACCATTTACATCGCCGTTGCATCCACTCTACGTTGTTTCTTATTTCTTTTCTACATCAAATCACAACCCACTCACACCATCCAAGCCTTTTGAGAGGTTGTTTCTTATTTCTTTTCTACATCAAATCACAACTCGAACGGTGCGTTGTTCACCAAATCATAGTTGTTTCTTATTTCTTTTCTACATCAAATCACAACGCGAAATGGGCGCTCCTCTTTGGCCTGAGGTTGTTTCTTATTTCTTTTCTACATCAAATCACAACCCGTTTTTTATTTTGCCTTGATTTTTATAGGTTGTTTCTTATTTCTTTTCTACATCAAATCACAACTTCCAAGCGGCGCGCACTACCATCGCGGGTGTTGTTTCTTATTTCTTTTCTACATCAAATCACAACTCATGTTCTTTGATTTTTAATTTATCAATGGTTGTTTCTTATTTCTTTTCTACATCAAATCACAACGAAATCGTTTTTGTCAATCTGTTCGAAAGGTTGTTTCTTATTTCTTTTCTACATCAAATCACAACTCATTCCCGAGAACATCGAAACCACACTCGGTTGTTTCTTATTTCTTTTCTACATCAAATCACAACATTGAGGCTGAAGTCCTGGCGCTGGAGACTGTTGTTTCTTATTTCTTTTCTACATCAAATCACAACCGCCTGATGCTGCTTTGCGCGCTCTACACGTTGTTTCTTATTTCTTTTCTACATCAAATCACAACCGTGTTTTTGGTCGAATCATAAGAGCAAAGGTTGTTTCTTATTTCTTTTCTACATCAAATCACAACCATTCGACAAAAACATGACCCGCCCCAGCGGTTGTTTCTTATTTCTTTTCTACATCAAATCACAACTTGCGATTCATAGTAGTGGAAATCGACAGGGTTGTTTCTTATTTCTTTTCTACATCAAATCACAACAGGGAGGTCATTATTAAGAATCCCTTGTTGGTTGTTTCTTATTTCTTTTCTACATCAAATCACAACTCGAACATTGCATTTGTTGCGAGAAAGAAGGTTGTTTCTTATTTCTTTTCTACATCAAATCACAACGGTCGCCTTACGAGCGGGAATGTAGCGCATGTTGTTTCTTATTTCTTTTCTACATCAAATCACAACTCTTTGCAGTTTTTATCGAGCTGCGCTGCTGTTGTTTCTTATTTCTTTTCTACATCAAATCACAACTCGCTTTCACGAATAATGTCAGCGGGCCATGTTGTTTCTTATTTCTTTTCTACATCAAATCACAACTTATTTGTCGTACACATTTCAGAAAAGCTTGTTGTTTCTTATTTCTTTTCTACATCAAATCACAACTAGGTTTTTATAGCCCAAATACGAGCATTGGTTGTTTCTTATTTCTTTTCTACATCAAATCACAACACCGCGATCTGCACTTCGCGCTGAAAATATGTTGTTTCTTATTTCTTTTCTACATCAAATCACAACGCCGCGTGGAGTTTCCGCATAGCCTCTATGGTTGTTTCTTATTTCTTTTCTACATCAAATCACAACAGGCTGCATTAGCCGCAAATCGCAACGCAAGTTGTTTCTTATTTCTTTTCTACATCAAATCACAACTTAGCCGACTTTAACCCGTCGACTATTAGGTTGTTTCTTATTTCTTTTCTACATCAAATCACAACTTGATACTAATTCATGCGTTTTCTCGGCATGTTGTTTCTTATTTCTTTTCTACATCAAATCACAACTCGCTTTTATCCCATTCGACATTGTTCACGGTTGTTTCTTATTTCTTTTCTACATCAAATCACAACAGCAGCCTTTGTCGCGGGCAGCCACACTTCGTTGTTTCTTATTTCTTTTCTACATCAAATCACAACTTATGATTATAGCGAAAGCCTGCGGCAATCGTTGTTTCTTATTTCTTTTCTACATCAAATCACAACTATTTGCAATATCATATTTTAGATTAAAAAGTTGTTTCTTATTTCTTTTCTACATCAAATCACAACAGCAATGGAACTCGAAGTTCATGTGTGTAAGTTGTTTCTTATTTCTTTTCTACATCAAATCACAACCACCGTCGAATTTTACATTGAAAATCAGTCAATTACGCACTGTAAAACCAACCGAAAATCGAACTGTTCGTCCTATGGAAGTAAATATAATGCAGATTTTTCTCGTCCAAATTATAGTGTACGGTGAGCACAATCGCTGAAAAAAGTTTCCAATAGATTGCCGAACCGCATCTTATATTATGTAAATGTACTAAAAAAATTCCAATTGCTGCGGGGCCTGTGGTTTGGCCCGTTCGATTTTGCCCCAATAATTGACTATGTCCCCGTATTGTTTGTCCGTTATTGACAAAATGCTTACCTGTCCACTCGGCGGGGTCAGGCCACGAACACGTTTTATGTGTACCTCCATACTCTCGCGAGAGGCGCAATAACGATTATATACAGAGTACTGCATCATGGTGAATCCATCTTTTTCCAACGACTTGCGAAACTGAGCCGCCGCTTTCCGCTCGGTTTTGGTGTTGGTCGGCAGGTCGAAGAACACAAATACCCACATAATATGATATGAATTTAAGCGTATCTCACTCATATTATTCCAGGAGCGGATAGGAAATTTTTTTCTCCTTACCGATGAAGCATCTTGCCAGCGAAGCAGTTGTGACAGATAATCCCACATCCAACGGACGGGTTATTTTATCAAAATATGTATCTTTAAACAAAACCTTTAACAACGATTCTTTCGTCTCTTTCGTAAGTTCTACCTCTCCGCTGAAATAGAGATTGTGCACGATCTCATCCACAAAAGGCCGGAAAGGCTCCATTATATCGTCTGCGAGCGGAAATGCATTGTAGCGGTTACGGTGGAAAATGCCGAATGCGGGCAGCAAACCCGACCCCATCAGTGAACGGGCTACGGCAGCCCGGAGAATAGTATAGCCGTAATTAAGCAGGTTGTTGGGCGGAGCGCCCTCACGTTCGCGCACGAAATCCCTGCCGAAAAGCATGTTCCAATATAGTTTTGCCGCCACCCCTTCCCGATTGTCGGAATCACCGCTCTTCACATTCATATACAGCGGTTTGAGCGCATCCCCATCCATACCGAGTTTGTGCAGTAACTTCGCCTGATTTCGGATCTTAGCCTCGACGGTCTGCTTCCATAAATTTTTCTTCAACGGTTCGCTGGCATCGATCTGAGCACGGAAGCTCTCTCCCTGTGTAGAATTGGAGTCGAGATTCAGCAGCATCGAGGCGGGCAACTGCTTGTCGTTGCAGAAGATCACGGCCACGTTGTTTTCGGACAAAGCGCCAAGCAACGGTAACGTAATGCTGATCATCTGATGTTCCAGAACAACAAAACCGATATCCTCTATCGGAACAGTGCGTTTTTGCTCCGGCGCCTCTTTCAGATGAAATGCCAGTTGCCCGTTTTTTAGCGACAGGTTCATGGGGGTCGAGAAAAACAGCGCGCGCCTCAACATAATCTATCCGTTTTTGAATTTCACCTCGCCCGTGACACTTAGCTCGAAATCATGGCCTTCGACGAGGGCTCTGAGCCGAGTGGAATACATTCTAATTAAAGGACGATGCTCTTCTCCCGATTTGTATTCGCCATCTTTTTCATTGAGCTCGCCTTTCGACCTTGCTTCCTGATGGAATATAAAAGTGATTTGTCCGTTTTTTTTCATTATTGTGATTTTATACAGCCTTTTCTTGAGTTCTGTATTATCGGCCTCATAGACCTCCTCCGGCGAATTTTCGTAGAAAAGCACCATCGTCCCCGATTTGAGCGTCCATTTCAGCGGGTAGCCTTTTTCGCTCGTGAGCGGCACAATATCTGTAAACGCCGCATGGTCGCTGCTCGCCTTGAAATATTTCGCCGCATCCAGGTTATTAACTATTTCAAAGTCGCGCTTCGATTTTCCTTTTGCATCTACCACCTCATATACAGCCATCAGATAGCTACCGCCAGTGACAACGCGCAGATGCTGTTTGTGTTCGTGCCGCGAAAGGTCGCGATGTTCTTTCAGGCGGATCGGAGAAGTGACCGACGGGGTAAAGCACCTCACTTTCTTAATTTCCACACCTTTCTCCTCGCTCATCCAGATCGGGCCGGCCATCGCTTGTTTGAACCCTTTTTCTTCGACCGCCTGACGGACTTTTTCGCGCACCACTTCGTCTACAATCTTATCGACATCGCCTTCTTTGAGCGAACCGAGCGATTTTCGCACCACGTGTTTAAGTTCTCCGTCACGCATTATCGCACCGTAGAAGGTATCCTGATGAAGCGAGCCGCGCGCCGAGTCTCCGGCAACGTAGAGGTCTTTGCCATTATCGTCCCTCTGCACCTGTCCATGCTTTCGCCACTTTTTCTTAGTCTGCCTCGACATATTATCGGGCGTGTGGTGCGAAACGAGCAGCTTCTGTTCTATGGCTATCACATCTTCGGTAAATGTCGGCCAGGGCTTGGGGAATTGTGGTTTTTCGCGATTACGATACCACCTGTATTGCTCCTGATTGCGGAAATACTCGGCCATTCGCGCATATTCGTTCGGCCCGATGCAGGCTATCGTAATGGCATCCATGCAATGATGTGCGTGATTGCCCCGCTCTTTCTTCTCATACTGTTCCTGCAAGCCCCACATCTTGCGGAACGCATCTGTCGTCAGGCCTTTTACCACATAAGTCTTAGGGAAGACGCTTTGTAAGTAGAGGCGGGCGTATTTCGAAATAATGCCGATGTCGATTCCCTGGCGGTTACTGAACCCTTCCGGGACTTCGGTCATCTCGAAACGGCGGTATTTCCCCGACCAATAATCCAATTCCAGTTTCAACTTATGGCGCTTCCGTATCATGGCATCCTTTATCTCTTTCGTCGAGAACGAGCCTTTGGTACGTTCTATTTGCTTGCGGAGTTCGTCGCAACGCTCTTTCCAATGGGCTATCCGCACAAGTACTTCTGCATGGCGGGCAAGCTTGGACGGCAGCTTGCTCCCTTTCTCGTTTCGATTGAACGCCGACTCACACAGTGTTTTATTCATCTGCGAGTCGTCACCGCCCGCACTGCGCGGGATCGTGTGTTCGATGTCGAATTCGGGATTTGCACCGATGAATTGGCAGATAGAAATCGTACGCCCCGTGTAAGGACAAATCTTATTTTGCTCCCGCCATAGCTGAAATTTCAGAACATCCGTCTCATTAGGTTCGATCTCTCGGCCACTCTCTTCCAGATAGAGTTTTTTAATTTCTTCATAATATTTTTTTCGCTCCGTCTCCCTTTCGCGTTGATAGTCCTCGATGGCTTTGCGGCGATTGGCGTCGTTCAGTCCCCGTGCGAATTCTATTCGTATCTTCGTGCTTTTGTCAATTTTGTTTTCATCCAGAAGGGTATTGACGAGCTTGCGAAGTCTGAACAGCGCTCGCATGGCCATAGGATTGCGCACTGATGACGTTCGCGGCGAGCCGAGCCGCAGCCTGCCGAATTCGTCGGATTTGGCTTCGGGATATGTTTCCATCATGGTGGGGTGGTAGAGCCTATCTTTGACCCTACAAGGCAGCACGTTGAAATGAGCCTCTATAAAACTCGCGATACGTGATTCTATCGTATCTCCGATCGGCAGACGACCTTCTTTGGGGAAGTCGTCTATTATATCTGCAACATGGCGGATAATAACTCTTTGGCTCTCAGGATCATTCCATACTTCGGCCGGCAGCGCCTTACCCATATTGGCCAGAAAAACAGAGTGCGAGTAGAGCATCCCTTCACGCAGAAACGGCAATATTTTCTCTATCGCGTTGAGGCTCAGTGCGGCGTAATCCTGAGGGAGATGTATTTCGCTGAATTTTTTCGCTTCTTCTTCGGAGCATTGCAGTTTGTTCATGGCAAACTCTTTCAACTTTTCGTCGTCATCGAAAAAGAAAAGAACATGCCACACGTCATTGACTATCTGCTGCTGTGTTTTCCCATTTTTTGCCGTATACCGTTCGGCAAGAACCGCATCCCATTGCTCGCCGAAAATATCTTGCAACGATACCGTAACCGGAGAACCGGAGACAGATGTATTCATTTTATAATTGAACAAATACGGTTTACCCGAATTATCCTTGTAATAAGCGTAATTGTTTTTCCCTGCAAGTTTGTTAGCAATATCCTCGAAATCGAACTGTTTCTTACTTTTCCGCAGGAACAGCGGAATGATCTGTTCTTTTTCTTCGCGACTCAACGGACGCAACGCTTCATCTATCGGGGTCTGTATCTTTATATTATTGATGAGTTGCAGCATCCTGTACTCCTCGAATCGCGGGTGCGATACCGGACAGCGACTTTTACTTTTTTCCAAAGTGCATTTCCCGACCAGCCCTTTTTGTGATCTGAGTTTACGCTGAAAGAAAATCGCCTTTTCGAGTTCTTTTTTCAAGTTTTCGTCCAGTTGCTGCACGCGGCAGATCTCGTCGAACTCTGCATTGTAGTGCTCTTTGCGCGAGGTGTATCTCGTGCGTATTTTTTCGCCTTCGCAATAGCACCGGTAAAAATATTCGCCGAGAAACCGACATCCGGACTTTTCTATGTCTTGGCTGAGTTCATCTATACCGGTTTTTACCGCGCCGTCGCTCTCTTTGGTCTTTTCGAGGCGATTACTGAGGAATCCGCGCCGTTGGGCGAGATGATACATGGCTCTGCCGAGAATGTATCTGTCCCGTTGCACGCTGAGGTCGAGCTTTCGGGTCAGGGCTTCGTTTCGGTCGTGATACGGATTCTTATCCCCGTCGGTGCGTTGCCACAGGATAAACTCGTCGTCGAGCGGATATTGCCCCTCCTGCTTCCACGCTTTAAGTCTTTCCGGCACAATGCGGGGGCACAGACCTTGTTCCGACAACACTTCCAACGTTCTGATCTTGCGCAGTTTGCGCCGCATCAGCCGGCGACGGGCGGCGCGATATTTCGTCCGTTCGGCGGCTTTCGACGATTCGATACCCTTTTCGATCTTCACCCCCTCCTGAAAAATATCCACCCCATGCTCACGAAGGGCGCAACCGTCCGGCCGCTCCTCTACAATCGCCCATCCGATACTGTTCGTCCCCAGATCGAGCCCCAATACCTTATTCTTATTCATAATTCGAAATATTGTGCAATAAAAGTACAAATATAAAAATATATACGTATATTTGCACCATAAGATTTCTACATCTTATCACAATAAGGCTATATGCCGAAGGATTTTATCCTGTGCTCCCGCTTCGGTGGGAGCTTCTTTTTTATCAGACAGCTACGTTTGCGAAATCAGAGACAACTGCCGAAACCGAAAATTGTACTTATCTTTGCTTGAAAACTTCGCGAAAATCTTTTGTTCGCATATTGAACCGTCTTTTCACATACGAAGATGCGCAGCGTGCGACAGGCCGCACGGTATTTGCTTCGGTGGTGAAACCCGTAGGTTCGGCCTGCAATCTCGACTGCGCCTATTGCTATTATCTCGGCAAAGGCGGACAGAGCGGGCAGCCGCAAAAAATGACCGACAGCGTGCTCGAAGAGTATGTGCGTCAGTATATTACTGACAATGCTGCGGAAGTGGTCTCGTTCTGCTGGCATGGCGGCGAGCCGTTGCTGGCCGGTATCGGTTTTTTCGAGCGCGCGGTGGCGTACCAGAAAAAGCACGGGCGCGGTCGCCGTATAGAGAATACGGTCCAGACCAACGGTACGCTGCTCGACCGCGCATGGTGTAGTTTATTTCGCCGCAATGGGTTTCTTGTCGGCATTTCGATCGACGGCCCCGAAGATATTCACGACGCATACCGTCGCGACCGTGCCGGAGGCGGAACGTTCGCCAAAGTTATGCACGCCGTCTCGCTGATGCGTGAAGAGGGCGTGGAGTTCAACACTCTGAGCACGGTGAACCGCATGAGCGAGGGGCGCGGCACGGAGGTTTACGAGTTCCTGAAATCGGTCGGCAGCCGCTACATGCAGTTTATGCCGGTGGTCGAGCATACGGTCGGGGATGGCTGTCGGGCCGCGATAGTTCCGCCCGGAACGCCGGGTTCGCAGCGTGCCGAATGGGCGGTGTCGGCGGCGGGGTTCGGGCAGTTTATGGTAGACATTTTCGACCGCTGGGTCGCGCATGATGTGGGAAATTATTTCGTGCCCTTTTTCGATGCGGTGCTGGCTCAGTACGTGGGCCTTACGCCTGCTCTCTGCACTCTCGGCGAAACCTGCGGCCGGGCGTTGGCGGTAGAGAGCAACGGCGATGTCTATGCTTGCGACCACTTCGTGTTTCCGGAATACCGGCTCGGAAATATCGCGCACGAAACGATGGCGGACATGGTTAAATGCCAGCGGCAGATGTGGTTCGGGCTGGCCAAGCGAAACGAGCTTCCGGGTCAGTGCAAGCGTTGCGAATGGCTTTTCGCATGTCGCGGCGAGTGTCCCAAACACAGGTTCGATATGGCGGAAAACGGCGAAAAAGGCTTAAATTCGTTGTGCGAAGGGTATCGGATGTTCTTTGCTCATGCCGACGCTTGCATGAAGTTTATGGCTGGTGAACTTGCCGCCCGTCGCTCGCCCGCCAATGTAATGTCATACATGAAAAAGAATGGAAATAAATACGATGAAAAATAACGTCAGGAGTTTATTGCTCGGAGCGGCGGTATTCGCTCCCGCCGGATGCGCCGCCGAGCCATCCCCGCCGCCCAATTTCATAGTGATCAACCTCGACGACATGGGCTACGGCGACTTTACGGCCGCCGGAGCGACAGGATACCGCACGCCCAATATCGACCGCATGTGTGCGGAAGGTATGCGTCTTACCAACTTTTACGCCGCGCAGGCCGTTAGCACCGCGTCGCGCGCGGGGCTGCTCACGGGATGCTACCCCAACAGGCTCGGCTTTGCGGGTGCGCTCAATCCTAACTCCCCCGTCGGCCTGAACCCCGAAGAAAGGACGATTGCCTCGCTGCTCAGGGAAAGGGGCTATGCGACCAGTGCGATAGGCAAGTGGCACTTGGGCGACAAGCAGCCGTTCATGCCGCTCGACCACGGATTCGACGAATATTACGGCCTGCTCTACTCGAACGATATGTGGCCCTATCATCCGACCGCCGGGAGCTACTATCCGCCGCTGCCGCTCTACGAAGGCAACGAGGTGATAAACCCCGCAATGACGGGCGAGGACCAGACGCAACTTACTACGGATTACACCGAACGTGCGGTCAGGTTCATCACGGAAAACCGCGACAGACCGTTCTTTATTTATCTTGCGCATACCATGCCGCACGTTCCGCTCTTCGTTTCGGATAAATTCGCTGGCAAGAGCGAGCAGGGGCTTTACGGCGACGTGATGATGGAGCTCGATTGGAGTCTGGGCGAAATATTAAAGGCGCTCAAACATAACGGACTCGACGACAATACGGTGGTGATGTTCACCTCCGACAACGGCCCGTGGATCAATTACGGCAACCATGCCGGCTCGACCGGTGGCCTGCGCGAGGGCAAAGGAACGTCGTTCGAGGGTGGCAAGCGCGTGCCGTTCATAATCCGCTGGCCGGGCAAAATACCGGCTGGCGTGGTGAGCAGCCGGTTGGCGGTCAATATCGACCTGCTGCCGACGATAGTGTCGATGGCGGGCGCGCGACTGCCCGAGAAGAAGATCGACGGCGTGGATATGACGCGGGTTTTCATGGGCGATCCCGATACCAACCCGCGCGAGTATTTCCTATATTACTACCGCGATAACCAACTCCAAGCAGTGCGTAATGCGGAGTTCAAGCTCGTGCTGCCGCACCGAAGCCGTACCTATGAAGGCTACCTGCCGGGCAACGATGGCAGGCCGGGCGAGGTTTCAGAGAATATGGACGTTCCGCAGGCGCTCTACGACCTGCGGCGTGATCCGGGTGAACGCTACGACGTGCAGGAGCAACATCCCGAAGTTATCGAGCAGCTGATGCGGGTGGTCGAAGCGGCGCGCGAGGATATGGGCGATGTGCTGACCGGCCGCGCGGGGGCTAACCGCCGCCCGATAGGGAGGATAGAATAAAGAAGTTATATATGCCGTTAAATATATAGTTTCGAAAAATAACACATAATACTACCGAAAACATAATAACCCTGATATGAAGAGATTACTGTTTCTTTTGGCAGTCGCAGCGTTTGCCGCAGCGTGCGACAAGCCCGTAAACCCTGCGGATATAAATATCATCCCCCTGCCCGTGAAGATGGAGACGGGCAAAGGATATTTTGCGGTAACTTCGCAAACCACCGTCAGCTATGCCTCTCACGATCTCAAAGAGCAGGCGGAGCTGCTCGTGCGGCTTGTGAAAGCGGACACCGGCATAGAAATGACGGTTGCGGGCGAAGGTGACGGCGGCGATATCGTCCTGTCGCTGAAACCCGAAGTCGGCGATGACGATGCCTACCGGCTCACCGTAACCAAAAAAGGCGTCCGGCTCGAAGCGGCCAATCCCCGCTCGGCTGTACTCGGCATTCAGACGATCAGACAGTTGTTTCCGGCCGATGGCGGCAAGATGCGGCTACCCGCCGTGCGGATAGAAGATGCGCCCGCATGGGGTTGGCGCGGGATGCACCTGGACGTGTCGCGCCACTTTTTCGCCAAGCAGGAGGTGATGGAATTCCTCGACCTGATGGCTTTCTATAAGCTCAACAAGTTCCACTGGCACTTGACCGACGATCAGGGCTGGCGTATCGAGATAAAGAAGTACCCGCAACTTACCGAAGTGAGCGGCTGGCGTCAGTTCAATAACCACGATCTGGGGTGTATTGCGATTGCACGGCGCGACCATAACCCCGATTACATGCTGCCGCAGGACAGACTCCGCGAGCGCAACGGCGTGACCGAATACGGCGGCTACTACACGCAGGAGGATGTGCGCGAGGTGGTTGCCTATGCGGCGGCGCTCGGCATCGACGTGATCCCTGAAATCGACATGCCGGGCCATATGAGCGGGGCTATTGCGGCATTCCCGCAGCTTTCGTGTTTCGACCAGGCGGGTTGGGGTGAGACGTTCTCTGCGCCCATCTGCCCCGGCAAGGATTGGACATTGCAGTTCTGCAAAGACGTTTATGCCGAGATATTCGAGCTGTTCCCGTATGAATATGCGCATCTGGGTGCGGACGAGGTAGAGAAGATAAATTGGGAGAAGTGCCCGCATTGCCGGCGCAGGATAAAAACAGAGGGTCTTGCGAACGAGAAGGAACTGCAATCGTGGTTCGTCAGGCAGATGGAGCAGTTCTTTATCGACAACGGCCGCAAAATGATCGGCTGGGATGAGATAACGGAGGGCGGCCTTTCGCCGACCGCAATCATGATGTGGTGGCGCACGTGGGCGCGCAATGCCGTACCGCTCGCAACCGCACAGGGCAACGAAGTGATTCTCACTCCAAATTCCCATTACTATTTCGACTACCAGCAACACGCGAACACTCTGCGCGACCTATACGCATTCTCGCCGGTCCCGGCGGGACTCGACGATGCGCAGAAAGAGCATCTGCTCGGCATTCAGGCCAATGTGTGGACTGAGTATATTCCATCGCGGGCGAGGATGCAGTATATGACGTTCCCGCGTATGCCGGTCTTTGCCGATGTGGCATGGAGGGGTGAGACCGGACGCGAGTGGGATGAGTTCTATCCGCGTCTTCTGGCGCACTTCCCGCGCCTCGACCGTTTCGGCGTCAACTACCGCCCGCTCGACCTTCCCGGCGTCTATGCCGTGAACTCTTTCGTCGGAGAGACGAGTGTGGTGTGGGACTATCCGCTGCCTGCCGTCGAGCTGCGTTACACGACCGACGGCACGATCCCCGACCGCAACTCGCAGCCCTACACCGGCCCGATACATATCGACGAAACGACCGAGTTCACGATACGTATGTTCCGCCCCGACCAAAGCGCGGCTGATATTATCCGCACCGTCTACCGCAAAGAGGAGTACCGAGCGGCGGTCGAGGTTGCGGAGTACACACCCGGCCTGAAATGCGTATGGCACGAGGGTATTTTTAACAGATGCGCGCAGATAGAGACCGTTCCGATCAAGGCAGAATACGTCGTCGAAGCGATTGTCGTGCCCAAAGGAGTGGGCGGCAAGCGCGGACTGGTTTATACAGGCTACGTCGAAGTGCCGGTCGACGGCATCTACACGTTCAGCCTCACTTCCGACGATGGCAGCATGCTTTACATCGGCGGCGAAATGGTGATAGATAATGACGGGCCGCACGGGCCGATCACGATCGACGGACAGATAGCGCTTGCCAAAGGCCTGCACCCGATTAAACTATATTACTTCGACATGGACAACGGAGGGGTCATATGTCTGAGGCTGTTCGATGCCGCGGGCGCAGAGATCGCCCTCGACATCAGCACGCTGAGACATTAGTTTTGTAAAAGATGGTGCAAGGAAAATACATATTGAGCGGCTCTGTCGCCGCTTTGTTTGCCGTTCCGGCTGCGGGTGGAGCGCCTCCGACTGCGGCTGCTCCACAGCAGCGTCCCAATATCCTCTTCATTCTTTCCGACGACCATACGGCGCAGGGATGGGGGATCTACGGCGGCATATTAGCGCCATACGTGCGGAACGACAACATCGCGCGGCTGGCCCGCGAGGGGTGCGTGCTGGATAACTGCTTTTGCACCAATTCGATCTCCGTGCCGAGCCGCGCGGCGATACTCACAGGACAGTACAGCAATTCGAACGGGGTCTATACGCTCGACGACGCGCTGAAACCGGAGCAGGACAATATCGCCAAACGGATGCAGGCAGCAGGCTATCAGACCGCGCTTATCGGCAAGTGGCATCTCAAAAAACAGCCTTCGGGGTTCGACTATTTCTCGGTTCTCCACGATCAGGGCGAGTATTTCGACCCGATTTTCAAAGGGGCGCACGACTGGGTAGACGACTGCGAGGGTCGCACAGGAACGGTCGTCGAAGGCTTCTCGACCGACATCGTGACAGACAAGACGATAGAGTGGCTCTCGACCCGAGACCGCTCGAAACCTTTCATGATGTTCTGTCATTTCAAGGCGACCCATGAGCCGTTCCACTTTCCCGAGCGCCTGGCGCATATATACGACCATGTTGAGGAGTTTCCCGAACCGGCTAACCTGATGGAGTTCGGGCCGCAGGCGTCGGGGCGTGTTTTCCCCGGCCAGCAACTCGAAAATATGGGACGGCGGTGGACGATCGCGTCCGAGACGCCCGAAAGTTGGTGGACGGACTATCCCGAACTGCCGTTCTCGACAGCGGGACTGGACAGCGTCGCCGCCCGCCGCAAGATATATCAGAAATTAGTGCGCGACTACCTGCGCTGTGTGGCGGTGGTTGATGAGAATATCGGCCGCCTTCTCGACTGGCTCGACAGCGAGGGTATCGCCGACAATACGATAGTCATCTACACCTCCGACCAGGGCTATTTTCTCGGCGAACATGGCTTTTTCGACAAGCGCGTAATGTACGAGGAGTCGATACGGATGCCTTTTGTAGTCCGATACCCGCGTGAAATTCCGGCCGGCCGGCGCAGTGGGGACATAGTGCTTAATATCGACTTCGCATCGCTGCTGGCCGATTACGCCAAAAGCGAAACGCCTGAAAATGCACAGGGGCGCAGTTTCCGCCGTCTGCTGGCAGGCGATGACGGCGAGCGGTTCAGAAAAGATATGTACTACCGCTATTGGATGAACGAGGTTATACGTCCTGCCCATTTCGGCATCCGCAACGACCGCTACAAACTTATATTTTTCTACGGCAAGGGAGAGCGCGAAATAGCGAAAGGCGATCCCGACATGGGCCTGCGGCTCTGGGAACTCTACGATCTGGCCACCGACCCGCAGCAGAACAGGAACATATACGGCGATGCGGCTTTTGCAGAGATTGTCGCTGCGATGAAATCGCGCCTGCTCGAACTGAAAGCCGAATACGGCGACACGGACGACTCCTCCGAATTGAAGCGGGTTATGGAGTCGTACTGGGAGTGAGCAGTTTCGGGTCAAACATAATTATAACGAATTTGCATACAAAGAAAAATCCCAGAGAATCAGACGATTCTTTGGGATTTTCTCATTTCCACTCAACCTTTTCGGCAGTAAATGGACGGTGCTTTGTAACCTAAGGCTAAACGTCGTCCAACCAATATTTCAGCAAAGTCTGAAAATCCGCACCCGTGAATCAGCCCAGCGCGTTTTCCGTTGATTTTCAGCTTGTTGCATTCCTTCGATGAACTGCTTTACGATTGTAGTATAATCTGCCGTTTATTTCGGCCTCACTCTCCTGCCAATTGTGCATTGACGTACATTCCGGGACGAAATTGCGGGACGGGTTCGTTTACACGGGCATAGACTTCTATCGAACGGCTGGCGTTATCCACCGTTTGCCCCAGAGAGGTCACCGTAGCCTCGAAAACCTGTCCTGCCAGTCCGCCTGCGCGAAACTCCATCCTGTCGCCCACGTTTATTTTGCCGATATCCTTTTCGTAAACGGTGAGCCTCAGCAACGCCATGTTTTTGTTGATAATATCACATACGGGGTCTCCTGCGGCTACGTGTTTCCCAAGATTTATCTGCACATCGGCAACATAACCGTCGATTGGCGAGCGAACTTCCAGGTACGGGACGATGCCGTTGGCAAGCACCCGTGCAGGGTCTAGGCCGAGCAGAACGAGCTGCGCGGCAGCAGCCTCCCGGCGGCTTCGCATCGACAGGTAGTCGGCACGGCTTTGCTGCAATGTTTTTTTCGATGTGGCTTCGCCTTCGGCCAATATTTCCTGCCTGCGATATTCGGCTTCGAGGAACTCTTCCTGGGCGTGGTTTTCGATATACGATTGTTGCAGCGCGATGAATTCGGGTTTTTCGAGCGTGGCCAGCAGCTCGCCTTTTCTCACGAACTTACCGGCAAGCAACGACGTGCTTTTCACCACCCCGTCCATGAGCAATGTGACCGTAGCGTGATACTGGGGCGGTATGGTCAGGATACCGTTGAACGTCGGCCGGTTGTTTGCCCGTGTTGCGGAGCTTATGGCATCTGTCTGCGGGTCGTCGTCGATCGTGATCGAAATACCGGCCGACATGGGTTCGGCAAGCACGATCGTCTGTTCACTTTTCCGGCCACCGCAGGAAACAAGCGTCAAAGCAACGACAGAAATCAAAATGGCTTTCATTTTCACTTTGGTTTTATTGATACAATTCATATTCGATAACCGCCACATTGTAAAGATATATGGCTTCGGCATAGGCCCGTTTGATTTCCAGCGCATTGTTCATGCTTTGGATAAACTGACTTATGTCCGTATCGTTGTGTTCGAGTTGAAGTTTTGCGGCAGCTATCAGTGCTTCGGCTTCGGAAAGCGCCGATATGCGATAGAACTCGACCGTTTCGCCATAGCGGCGCAGATCGGCCCTTACTGTTTCGAGTTTGTTGTTAAGTTCGCGAATGTTGGTCTGCGCGTCATAACGGGCGACCTCGGCGTTCAGTCTTGCCTGCTTGATACGGCTTTTCTGCGGCGTGAAGAAGAGAGGTACGGTAATGCCCACTGTCCATGCATTCAGTCCTTTGTCGGGAAGGATATTCTGGCGCATGTATCCGGCAGAGAGTTCGGGGAAAAGGCGGCTGCGCTCTATGCTGACCTGCACCCGCGCTTCTTCTGCAAGACTGTTATGATATGCTCTGTACGTTTCGCCGAGCGGCCCGTCGAGGCTACGGACAGGCAGCAGCATGAGCACAGCGTCCGACGGCACGACGGAGGTATCGGAAAAACATGCCCATTGCAGTCGCGCGGCGGCGAGCCGGTGCTCCTCACCTGCCTGGAACGCCTTGCTGCGCATGGTGGCTGCCTGCGTGGCAATCATATTCCTTTCGAGGAGCGTTATGTCGCCCGTGCGGTAGCGGAGTTCGCCCGTTTGGAGGAGCTGTTCGGCAAAACTGTTCATGTCACCGTATATCCGCACCAGGCCGAGCGTGTAGAGATAATAAACATAGGCATGGGTTACTTCGGCGGTGATCTCTTTTTCCACGATGTCGCGGTTACGTTGCCCCGTAACGATCTGCCGCTCGGCGAGCGCATTTTTGTAAAAAGGCGTGATGACAGAGCCTACGCTCTGAACGACGTTAAGCTGCCGGTCGTTTCTGGTAAGGCCGTTGAGCTGACCCCATGAATAGTCCACCGATGTGTTGCTCAACTCCCACGATGCACCTCTGCTCGCTCTGGCGACTTCTATCGACGCTTCGGCCGATTTTAGTCGGGGATCGTTCTCCTTCGCCATTGCCACAGCCTGTTCCAGAGTAACGGTCTGCTGTGCGAGAGCGGGAGTCGCCATCATCGCCACCAACAACAGCGGCAATATCGGTTTGGGACGGAATATTTTACGCATGAAGGATTTTCGCATAACGGCGCTCGATGAATTGACGAGGTAATAGAAAATGGGAATGATGATGAGAGTGAGCAGGGTGGACACGATCACTCCGCCGATGACCACCGTCGCCAGCGGGCGTTGCACTTCCGCTCCCGCCGATGTGGCGACGGCCATAGGGACGAAGCCGAGCGCGGTGGTCAATCCCGTCAGGAACACGGGACGCAGCAGACGGGGCGTGCCTTTACGGATAATATTCAGGGTGGTCATCCGGTATTTGCTACGCCTGGCAAGTTCGAGGAAATGGTTGATCATCAGTATGCCCGTGATTACCGATACGCCGAACAGCGCGATGAAACCCACACCCGCCGTAATACTGAACGGCATCCCGCGAACCCACAGCGCAAGAACGCCGCCGATGATAGACAGCGGAACAGTAGTGAAAATTATCAGAGTGTAGGCTATACTTCTGACGGAAATGAACAGCAGCAGCAAGATCAGGAATAACGCTATGGGGACGACGACCAATAGAGTGTTTATAGCATTCTGTAAATTCTCGAACTGACCGCCGTATTCGAAATAATACCCGGGTTTCAGAGTGATATTCTGTTCGAGCAGCTCGCGGATGCGCTCCACTACGTGCTGTATGTCGGCGTCGCGCACATTCACCCCGATAACGATACGCCGTTTGGTGTCGTCGCGGTTGATTTGCAACGGGCCGCTGACAAGGTCCACGCTCGCCACCTCGCTGACGGGTATCTGTATGCCTTCGGCGGTGCGTACAAAAAGACGGTCGATGTTCAACTCGGGCACTTTCTCCCGGTCGAGCCGCACTACCAGGTCGAAACGGCGTTCGTTCTCGAATACAGTACCCGCCTTTTCGCCTGCATAAGCGGCGCGGATAATGGTGTTGAGTTCTGAGATACTGACCCCGTGGCGGGCTAATTTACTGCGGTCATAAGTTATCACTAACTGCGGCAGGCCGAGAGCGCGCTCCACCAGCACATCGGCCGCTCCTGGGACTTGCTCCACATATCCGGCGGCTTCCACCGCGCGGGCATACAGCTCGTCCATATCCTCGCCGAAGAGTTTGATGGCGATATCGGCCTTAGCGCCGGTCATCAGCTCGTTGAAACGCAGCTGTATGGGCTGGCTGAAAATAAATTCCACATCGTCTATTTCCTCTTCCAGCGCATCCTTCATCCTATCCACCATCTCGGCGCGCGAGCGGGCACTCGTCCACTCCCTGAAAGGTTTCATTATTATCATCACATCGGCGTCTTCGATCGCCATCGGGTCGGTAGGCACTTCGGCCGTGCCGATCTTGGCCACCACGTGCCTGATCTCGGGAAACCTGTCCAGCAGTATCTGCTGTGCCTCGCCCGATACCTCTATGCTGCGGGAGAGCGAACTTCCCGCCGGAAGTGTCATCTGCATGGCAAAATCGCCTTCGTCGAGCGTAGGAATAAACTCCGCGCCCAGTCGCGTGAACAGTACGATACTTGCGGCAAGCACAAGAAATGCCGTCGCCAGCGTCTTCCACGCATGACGCAGAGTGAAATTGAGCACGCGGCGATAGACACGGTTCAGCCTCTCGAAGAAACGGTCGGAAAAAGTGCGCCGTTCTTTCACCTGGCGTTTCAGCAGCAGCGAGGCCATCATCGGCACGTAGGTGAGCGACAGGATAAGCGCGCCGGAAATACAGAATATCAGCGTCTTGGCCATCGGAGTGAAAGTTTTCCCTTCGATACCTTTCAGGTAAAGTATCGTGAAGAAAACGATGATAACGATAAGCACCCCGAAAAAAGCCGAACGTGCCACGAGCGCCGCACCATTGACGATCTCGTTGTTGAATTGCTCTTTGGTCAGAGTGCGCCCGAAAAACCGTCGGCTGTATATGTAAGCGAGGACGCCCTCGATGATCACGAAAGGCCCGTCGATCACGATGCCGAAGTCGATAGCTCCGAGGCTCATCAGGTTGGCGGTCACCCCGAAAAACCGCATCATGATAAATGCGAACAGCAGGGCGAGCGGTATCACGGAGGCTACGATAAACCCCGCGCGGACATCGCCCAGAAATATCATAAGCACGAGGAAAACGATAAGCGCACCCTCCGCGAGATTTCTGATAACGGTGAAAATATTGCGCTTGACCAGTTCCGAGCGGTTGAGATACGGAACGATACTCACTCCTTCGGGCAGCATTTTCTGCACGCGTTCCACACGTTTTTCCAGCTCTTTGGTCACCGCGTTGGCATTTGCGCCTTTGAGCATCATGGCAATACCTCCCACGCACTCGCCCCTGCCGTCGATGGTCATAGCGCCGAAACGTTTGGGTGAGCCGAAACGCACCGTACCCACATCGTGAATATGTATCGGTATCCCGCCGCGGCTGGTCACCACGATCTGCTCTATATCGCCGAGGCTGTGGATCATGCCTTCGGAACGTATATAATAGGCATAGCGGCCTTTTTCGATATAACCGCCGCCCGTATTCTGGTTGTTGACGCTCAGCGCCTCGAAAACTTCGCCGATAGTGATGTTCAGCGAATAGAGTGCGTCGGGATCGACGGCGACCTCGTACTGTTTGAGATGGCCGCCGAAACTGTTGATCTCGACGATGCCCGGTATGCCCGACAGCTGCCGCTTGACGATCCAATCCTGTATCGTGCGCAGCTCCATTGCATCGTATTTATGCTCGTATTCCGGCGCAACCGCGAGATAATATTGGTATATTTCGCCCAGCCCCGTGGTGATAGGCATCATCTCCGGCGTGCCGAGTTCGGAAGGTATTTCGCCTGCCACCGACTGTATCTGTTCATTTATCAGCTGCCGCGCATCGAGTATCGGCACGCTTTCCTTGAACACTACCGTTACCAGCGACATCCCGAACCGAGATACGGAACGTATCTCCTCGACGTTCATAATGTTGCTCATGGCGATCTCTATCGGGAAGGTGATCAGCTGCTCGACCTCCTGCGGAGCGAGCGCGGGCGATATGGTCACGATCTGCACCTGATTGTTGGTGATATCGGGCACGGCATCCACCGGAAGAGTGAGCATGGCGTAAATCCCGCTGACCAGCAACACGAAAGTGAGCAGACCGATAAACAGTTTCTGGGATACCGAAAAGCGTATGATGGCGCTGAACATGATATTTTTTGTTTGCTGTAAATGAATTTAAGATAAACCGGATGCAAACACAATGCACACGGATTCTACGCGCGGCAAAGAGCTTGACCGGAAAGAAACGGGGGGATTAGCGGCAATGCGCCTTAGCAAACGGGAGGCGCTCTCGATCCGAGAGACCGGGCGACATACTCGGTATGGCGGGAAAGTAAATATGGTTTTTGCCGGAACGGCAAGCCGAGAACGTCTTCTATCGGGGATTCGGGATAATCGGGCAATAAGGCCGGCAGGTCGAGATCGATGCCAAGGTCGAACGCTTGGAATATCGCTCTATCGTTATCAGGCCTTACATAAGCCTTTGTTAAAAAACATTCCTCGTGATTGAGCGGACAATGATCGTACGGACTTTCCTCATGCACATTACAGGTGGCAGTCGAGACATAAACCCCGTCATGATAGTGGTGAGGAATAACGGCATGGGTCAATATAATCGTATTGACAAACAATAAGAACATCAGTCCTACTGCGTTTTTCATGCCGCTTCTATATTTATTTTACTTCCTGCATCAAATTACAACCGGAGGTATTACCAGCGCAAATTTATCATTATTTTTTATAAAATCCGCTATTTTACTTAAACTTTGTTTCCCGCGCTTCCGGAAGTATCTTCTCCGATTTTTAATTTAACGGGTAGCTCCGGACACTTCGAATGATTAAATTCAGAACCGCTCTAACGCCAGTGAATGTCTTTTAAACTACCGAATTCGCTCAAAGAACACAGAAAAATGAACTATACTGATCTTGAATTTTGTAAAATTTGCAAAAAAGGACTATCTTTGCTAAGATGACAAAGTAAGTGATTGACTAAAACCAAATTACAAGATGAAGACAACGATTTTCTCAGCTATCATGATGTGTGCCGTACTGTCCATGTCGGCACAGACCACGATCCAGTGGCGCGGAGAAGACCGCACCGGAATTTACAAGGAAACGGGCTTGTTGAAGTCATGGCCTGACGGCGGCCCCGAGCTGTTGTGGCACTATGACGGTTTGGGCGAAGGGCATTCGTCCGTAGCCATCGACGGGGGCAAGATCTATATCACCGGCCTCACCGGAGAGACGGGCTATCTCTATGTATTCGACATGAGCGGCAAGTTGCTGAATAAAAAAGAATACGGTTCGGAGTGGATAGAAAGCTACAACGGCTCTCGCGGAACGGTTACCGTCAGCGATGGCAAACTGTACCTGGTATCCGGAACGGGGAATCTGATCTGCATGGATCAGAACACACTGAACATTCTCTGGCAGAAAAACATACAGGCCGATTTCGGAGCGAGGAACATCAGATGGGGAATAACCGAATCGCCGTTAGTCGTGGGCGATAAAGTGATCTTCACTCCCGGAGGAAGGGAGCATAACGTAGTGGCGCTCAATAAAAATAACGGTTCGCTTATCTGGTCGTGCGCCGGAGGAGGCGGTCTTTCGTCCTATTGTTCGCCGCTCTATGTCGATGATCAGGGAGTAGCCCCGCAGGTGGTAACGATGACAGAGAGTCACATTCTGGGCATCGATATTTCCAGCGGACAACTGCTTTGGTCATACCCTTACAAAAATCGGCTGGGCATTCAGCCGAATACTCCCGTTTATGACGATAAAATGCTGCTTTTTAGCTGCGGTTACGAAAAAGGTTCAATAATGCTACGTTTGACCGACGGCGGACGTGCGGTTGAAAAAGTTTGGGAGAATGATGAGGTCAAATCGAGGCACGGCGGAATGGTCAAAATCGGCAATTACGTCTATCTCGGAGGAGACCCCGGCAATAATGCGAGATTCTGGTGGTGTGTGGATTGGAAAACGGGCGAAGTCAAATATAAAGACGCTGTGCTCGCTTCCAACGGCGTAGTGATCGCTGCCGACGGTATGCTTTACTGCTACACCGAAAGGGGCGATATGGCGTTGGCAAGGGCTACTCCCGAAAAATTCGATATTGTCAGCAAATTCCCTATCACTATGGGCACTCATCAACATTGGGCGCATCCGGTCATTCACAATGGCGTTCTGTACGTGCGTCACGGAGATACGCTGATGGCGTACAGGATAAAATAGCGGGCTTGGAGGCTGTTTTGAATTTCATTCAAAACAGCCTCTGCTCCTTCGGGGTATTCCCCCACTCCGCCCGCGGGGAAGACACAAAAAAACACAAATAATTACAACCCGAATAAACTGAAAAAGAGAAGTATAACCATACTTGTCACTGTACTCGTTGTATCGTTTTACATCGGTGCGATCGTATTTTGGCATCTCCATACGCCCGATCACAGTATAACCGTCCAGAATCCCGGAGCGGATAACCGCCCCGAGGGGACGGCGCGCACGGCCGAAGACGTCGTTATAGGCGAGTTCTTTATGCGTTATGCCGAATACACCCCTTCGCTCACGGGGCAGTGGCCCGGTTTCAGAGGCAGCGACCTAAGGAATATTGCCCGCCCGATCGGCAATATAGATTTTTCGGCCGATTTCCCGGTGCAATGGATAATAGAGACCGGCGAAGGACACGCCGCACCCGCCATATACAACGGACGGGTATATCTGCTCGATTACGATGAGAAGTTGAGTTCCGATGCCTTGCGCTGTTTCTCGTTGGAGACGGGCGTCGAGCTTTGGCGCCGCTGGTATCGGGTGCCCATGAAACGTAATCACGGATTTTCGCGTACTGTTCCCGCCGTGACCGACAAATATGTAATCACGTTCGGGCCGCAGGCGCATGTCATGTGCTGCGACCCCGTTACGGGCGAGTTGAAATGGACGTTCGACGTGAAGAAACATTTCGAGACCGACGTGCCCCCTTGGTATGCGGGGCAGTGTCCGCTGATAGACGGCGACCAGTTGATCATCGCTCCTGCCGGAAAGGATGTGCTGATGGCCGGCATCGATTGCGAAACGGGCGAGATACTTTGGCAGACGCCCAATACGTTAGGATATAAAATGTCGCACTCTTCGGTCATGCCTATGACGCTCGGCGGCAAGAAGACCTATGTATATATGGCGGTCGGAGGGGTCGTCGGAGTGTCGGGCGAAGCCGCCGATAAGGGTGAACTGCTGTGGAACGTTAATTGGCCGCCTTCGGTGGTTGCGCCCTCCGCTTTGCAGCTGTCGGGCAGCGAAGTAGCCCTGACGGCCGGTTACGGGGCGGGCGGCGCACTGTTGAGCGTGAAAAACAGCGATGGCCGATGGACGGCGAACATGGACCGCTACCGTCCCAACGAAGGAATGTCGAGCGAACAGCAGACGCCCATATTGTACGATCAGATGGTCATAACGGTCATGCCGAAAGACGGCGGCGGGCTGCGCGGAAAATTGGTTGCCTATTCGCCGACCGACCTGCGCGTTCCGCTTTGGGAGTCGGCGGCGGACGAGCGTTTCGGATTGGGCCCTTACCTGATGGTCGGCGATCATCTGTTCGTCCTTAAAGACGACGGCGAGCTGTTCGTCTACAAACCCGAACGGAGAAGGGCGACGCTGATCAAAAAACAACGCATAATGGACGGTATAGACGCTTGGGGCCCGATGGCTTATGCCGACGGATATCTGATATTGCGCGATTCCTATCGGGTCTATTGTCTGAGAATCGACTGATCCTTTACCCGAAGCGGATTTACCAACGCATAAATAGACCAAGTTTTATGAACAAGGGATTAAAAATAACTGTAAATATCCTGGTACTCCTCCTGATAGCGGGATTCGGATATTACATGATCTCCACCGTGATGTCGGATGAGAAAACGATTCCGGCCGCAGCCGATGACCTGGAAAGCGGATTCGTATCCCCCTACAAAAAAACAGGCAGTTTCGATGCGGCGTCCGACATAATCTGCTTTTATATATATGAAGAGAAGATTTACGCCGTTTTGGCCGACCGGGTTTCCATTTTCGACCTTTCGGGCAGTCACCTGAACGATTTCGGGATAGAGACCGGCGTGCGCGACATCGCTGCGGACGACACGGGCGTCTATCTGCTCTATCCCGCCGGAATAGACGTATATACTCTGGCCGGAGAGGCGGGCGGCGGGTGGAGATCATGCAGCGACAATGCCGATTATTGCGCGCTCACGACCTCACGCGAGTATGTTTTCGTAACGGACGCGACTCATAAACATATCACCCAATACAATAAGGAGGGCGGGTTGATACGGTTCATAAGAAGTCCCGAAGGCTTTATCATTCCCAGCTATACTTTCGACATTATCAACATAAACGATACTATCTACTGCGCGAATTCGGGCAGGCACAGGATTGAAAGCTACACGCTCGACGGCAGGTTCATCTCCTCGTTCGGCAAGAGCGGAGCGCAGGCGGGGGCCTTTGCCGGATGCTGCAACCCGGTCTACCTCGCACAAAGCCCCGACGGGCATATACTCACTTCGGAAAAGGGCAACCCCCGCATCTCGTGCTATTCGAGAGACGGGAAATTCCGCACGATCCTCTTCGACAGCCATGCGCT
Source organism: Rikenellaceae bacterium (assembly GCA_009783565.1). GTDB lineage: Bacteria > Bacteroidota > Bacteroidia > Bacteroidales > Rikenellaceae > WRDF01. Next base: position 64,651 of record WRDF01000005.1, read on the forward strand.
GGGAGGCGGAACGAGCGCTTACGAAATGCACGTTTCGGGCAAAAAGATATATATAGCGAGTAAAAGGACGATCTCGGTCTACACTTTCGATCCGGCGCTTTCGGCGGGGTCATGCGCCGGATGCACAGCGGTTTGCCCGTTGCGCAAATGAGGCATGTTGGCTTCAAGCAGGCGAGAATTAGTTCTCGAAATAACAGTTTGATGATAAAACAAAATGACAAATAAGTTAAAATGAAACACCGTACTTTAATAATAACAACTATGGGATTTTTATCAACTCTATTCGGATGCGGACAAGGTAGTACGCAAAAAACGAAAGAAATATTTCCGAAAGAAAATTTTTCGGTAATAGAAGCACAATTTGGGGATAAACCAGTTATTGGGTCATTTAACATGGCATACAAAACATATGACAAAAAATCGCAATATCCTTGGTGTTTAACAATTTCTATCGCACTTGACATTGAAAATCTATTTGAAAACGGACTTCCTAAAAACGAAGAAAGTGTTATTGCAAATAAACTTGAAGACGAACTATTCGCCGAAATTCAAAAATTGGCAACAGCGCACTATATCGGACATCTATTTAATAACACATTTTTAGATATTTATGTTTATTTAGACAAACCTGAAAAAGTTCACGAATATCTACAAACTCAAGTCAATAAAGAAGGACTTATTCGAGATTTTAAGTACGAAATCAGTGAAGATCCAAAATGGACAAATGTTGAAGGATTTTTACGAGCGAATTAAATATGATTGAATGCCAGTAGGTAACGGGTGGTGTATACGGGATATTAAATAGCGTAAAAAATGAAAGCGAACAAAAAAAATAAGGCTACTCCCGAACAACGCCGCGAATTTCTGCGCACCTGTGGCAGAGTGCTTGCAGGCGGAGCGGTAGTGTCGCTTTTCGGCTTCTCTTTTCGTGATGTCGCTGTATGGAATACGACCTCTTTGTGGCAGATCGACCCTGAGAAGTGTACCTTCTGCGGACGCTGCGAGACCGATTGCGTGCTGCCGACGTCGGCCGTAAAATGTATGCATGCGATAAAGGTCTGCGGTTTCTGCGATCTGTGCGGAGGCTATTACCGCGCGAACGTGAAGGACCTGAACACCGCCGCCGAGAATCTGATGTGTCCCACCGGCGCCATCGAGCGCAGGTTCGTGGAAGACCCCTATTTCGAATACAGCATAAACGAAACCCTCTGCAACGGCTGCGGAAAGTGCGCAAAAGGGTGTAATGCGTTCGGCAACGGCTCGCTCTACCTGCAAATAAAACAGGAGTTATGTAAAAGGTGCAACGAGTGCCGGATAGCGCAGAACTGTCCCTCAGGCGCAATCAGGCGGGTTTCGCCCTCCGAAGCGTATGTTTTGAAGGGTGCCTAGCGGCACTCGCATGAATGACTTTACATAGACAAAGAAAGTGAAGAAAGCGCTAATAACCATAATTTCAGTGCTCGTTCCGATGGCAATATTTGCCCAGCATCGTTTCCCTCAGCCGGATTTCGAGTCGGGATACGTCTATCCGGAAAGGCATTACTTCACTCCCGCCGAACCTTTCTGGTCGTATGCGGATGTTGCGATGCTCGTGCTGCTGATGGGTTTTGTCGCATGGGCCGTTATTCGCAGACAGGTTAGGTGGCCGGTTATTCTGGTGTCGGTGATCTCGGTGGCATACTTCGGCTTTATGAGAGCCGCATGTGTGTGCAGTATCGGCGGAGTGCAGAATGTGGCATTGGGGCTGGTGAGCAGTTCATACACGATACCGCTCTTTGTGTTGTTGATGTTCACCCTGCCCATCATCTTCACCCTCTTTTTCGGGAGGGTATTTTGCGCGGGGGTGTGTCCGTTCGGGGCGTTGCAGGAACTGGTCAATGTCAGGAATTACAGGCTGTCGAAAACCGTTACATCGGTCCTGGGGGTTTTCCCCTGGGTCTATTTGGGGCTGGCCGTGCTGTTCGCCGTTACCAACAGCCGCTTTATTATCTGTAAGTTCGACCCCTTTGTCGGGATTTTCCGTTTGGGGGGCGAGTTGCCGCTGCTCCTTTTCGGGGTGGCGCTGCTGGTTCTTTCCATTTTTGTCGGACGGCCGTTCTGCCGGTTTATATGCCCCTATGGAGCTATCCTGAGCCTTTTTTCGAGGGTTTCGTTCATGCGCGTGAAGATTACGAAGAAAGAGTGCATAAATTGCCAGCTTTGCCATAACGCCTGCCCTGTCGATGCGATACGCCCTCCGTATGAGAACAAGGTCAAGGAGAGCCGCTCGGCGGGAGTGAACCGTATTTTGCGCTATATCATCCTGTTGCCGCTCGTAACGGTGGCGGGGGCGGTCATAATGTATATGCTGAGCGACAGGCTGAGCAAGGTGAACAGCGATGTCCGCCTCTATGACATGGTAGTGCAGAACGAAACCCGCCCGATGGAAGTGCAGCCGCTCGAATTACAGACATTCTACGGACACGGGAAAACCGTAGAGGAGCTCGCCGCAGAGGTCGCGGAGATAAATAAAGCATTCCGCATCTGGTCGATCGTGATCGGAGCGTTCATAGGATTGGTTATCGCGCTGACGCTCATCGGTCTGTCGACCAAAAGGACCCGCAGGTTCTACGAAATCGACGATGCGAATTGTGTCAGTTGCGGAAGATGTTTCGGTTATTGCCCACAGAATCAGCTTAATAAAAAATGAGACGAGCGATAAGCAGAAATATAGCCCTGGTGTCGGCAATTTTTATTGTCGTGTTTTCCACCATGCTCATAACCAACTATTTTCAGGTCAGCGGCTCGCAGACCATCCAGTCGGAGCTGCTCGAAGGGCTCAGACAGATCAACGAAGAGAGCGGCGGCAACCTCCAATTGCAGGAGCAGATCCGGGAGTTGGACCTGCTGGCAAGAAAAGCCTACTTCATCAGCCTTAACAGACTGAGAACGGGCGTTGTCATTTTGCTGGTCATGGTCGTTGCCTTCGCGGTCAGCTTGCAAGTCTATTTTGCCAAGAGCAGGGATATTCCCGACAAGGAGATCGATCCCATCGACGACTGGCTCACCAAATCGCGAACGAGAAAATATATAGTCCGGTCGGCCGGTGCTTTGGCGGTGTGCGGTCTGCTTTTTGCCATACTCACTTCGCCATATATGAGAACGGAGCGCAGCGAGACGGTCGCATATGCAGACGAATATGAGTATGAATCCCAAATGCCCGAAGAGGCTCTGGCTATGACCGCCGAGCCGGAATCGCAATCCATAGCGTCCGATCCTGAGACAACGGAGACGGCAGTAGCCGCCGCAGCCGATCCCGCAACAACGGAGACAGTTGCCGCAGCCGACACCATTCAGGTGTCAAGAGTTACGCACAACGCATTTCGGGGCAATAATTCGCTCGGCCATAGCAGCGCGACAAAAATTCCGACATCGTGGGACCCGGCCTCAGGCCGAAATATCCTGTGGAGAGTACCTGTGTCGCGCCAGGGTTATAATTCGCCCGTGATCAACGGCAACAGGGTTTTCTTTACCGGAGCCGACGAAGAGGCAAGGGAGCTTTACTGCTATGACCTGACCACGGGCAAGGAGCTGTGGAGGCTGGCGGCAAGGAACATTCCGGGTTCGCCCGCACAAGTGCCCGAAACCACGGACGATACCGGTCTTGCGGCCTCGACCGTGGCCACAGACGGGGTTCGGGTCTGCGCTATTTTCGCCACGGGCGATGTTATCTGTGCCGATATGGACGGCAACCGGCTCTGGGCTAAAAACATAGGCGTGCCCTCGAACCGTTACGGATACGCTTCTTCTCTGCTTATTTTCGGCAATTCGCTGATAATACAGTACGACAACTCCAACTCGCCGAGGGTTATATCGCTCGATCTGGAAACAGGCAACCAACGCTGGGTCAGAGAGCGTCCGCAGAAAATCGCATGGAGTTCTCCGATAATCGCTTATGTCAACCGTCGCCCGCAGTTGATCCTTATGGGCGACCCCAATATTATTTCGTATAACCCCAATACCGGCGAGGAGAACTGGCGTGTGGAGTGTATGCTGTCGGGAGAGGCCGCAACGAGTCCCGCCTTCTCCAACGGGGTCGTTTATGCCGCCAGCGAATATGCGGTCATAATAGCCATCGATGCCGAGACCGGCACGGTGCTCTGGCGGGACAACGATATTCTGCCCGACACTTCGAGTCCCGTAGCCACACCGAACGATGTGTTCGTGGCCACACACTACGGCCTCTTTGCACGCTATGACGCCAAGACCGGCGAGATCACGAAAACTATGGAGCTTAACTCCGAATTTTACGCCTCGCCCATGATAGTCGAGGGTAAGATATACCTTGTCGGCACGGACGGGAGGGTGTTCATTCTTTCCGCCCGGAGCGATTTCAGCCTTATCAACTCGTTCGATACGGGCGAGAGAACATACGCCACTCCGGCCTTTACCGACAACAAGATCGTTATCAAGACCGAGGATAGTATTTATTGCGTAAGCAGCTTATAGAGAAATGGGTTGTAACTGCTCGAATATCACAGCACAGGAGCGGGAGGGTATGCTCGTCCGTACAGACGCCATAATAGAGTCTGTCGGCACGAGCCGCGAGTCTGTAATCCCGCTGTTGCAGGCTTTACAGAACGAGTTCGGTTATCTGCCCCATGCCGCCCTCGAACGCGTCTATGAAAAGACCGAGATCGACCGCGCGCAACTTATCAGCGTCTCGACATTTTACTCACAATTCAAGCACGCCCCTTCGGGAAAACATATCATACGGGTCTGTACAGGCTCTGCCTGTCACGTAAAAGGAGCGGGGAACGTTTATGACGCCTTTATCCGCGAACTGAGGATCGGCGAGGGAGAAATGACCACCGAAGACAAGCTCTTTTCCGTAGAAAAGATCGCCTGTCTGGGGTGCTGCACTCTTGCGCCGGTAGTCCAGATCGACGAGAAAATATACGGACATGTCCAGCCCGGAAAGATCGGCGAAGTAGTCGAAGATTTCCTGAGCCTCGCCGAAGAAAATGAAAAAGAAGAGAAGCGCGGCGAGCGAAAACAGGTTGCAGGCGAGATCCGTCTGGGCATGGGCTCGTGCTGTATAGCAAGCGGCTGCGGCGATATTTATAAGGAGTTGGTCGAGGCCTCGCGGCAGCTGGGCATCGAAATACATATCAAACAGGTGGGCTGCGTAGGGGTCTGCGCCAAAGTGCCGCTCATCGACGTGGTTCAGCCCGACGGCTCGGTCGTGCGTTACCCCAATGTGAAGGCCGCCGAGATAAAAGAGATACTGCATCAGCATTTCAAAGCGGCGTCACCCCTGAAACGTTTGAAGAACAGCGTGCTGGAACACCTTCACATGTACCATACCGACACTACGTGGGACAACGTGGTCTGGAAACCGGAGAACGAACGTATGGGGGTTATAGACAGCTTCCTTACGGATCAGCGGCATATCTCCACCGAAGGATACGGGGTCATTACGCCTCTGAATATAAATGAATACTGTGCGCACGGCGGTTTCGAGGCTTTGAGAAAAACGCTCGCTTCCGCCTCCCGCAGCGAGGTGGTCGAATCGGTACTGAAAAGCGGGATACGCGGACGGGGCGGCGGCGGTTTTACTACCGGACGCAAATGGGAGATCGTCGCAAAATCGGACAGCCGGGTTAAATATGTCATCTGTAACGGCGACGAGGGCGACCCGGGCGCATTTATGGACAGGATGCTGTTGGAATCCTATCCGTTCCGCGTGATCGAGGGAATGTTGCTCGCTGCTTATGCGGTCGGCGCGTCACATGGGATTTTCTACATTCGCGCCGAATACCCTCTGGCAGTCACGCGAATACGCGCCGCCATAGAGATTTGCAGAGAGCGCAAATTGACAGGCGATAACATCCTGGGCAGTGAATTTTCGTTCGATATAGAAGTTTACGAAGGCGCAGGCGCATTCGTCTGCGGCGAGGAGACCGCGCTGATAGCCTCCATCGAGGGCGAACGTGGATTTCCCAGACAACGCCCTCCCTATCCGGCGGAACGGGGACTTAACGGCTTTCCGACTCTGGTCAACAATGTGGAGACCCTCAGCCAGATACCGTTCATTATAAAAGAGGGCGACGAAAAATTCAGAGCCATAGGTACGAAAGGCAGCAAGGGAACGAAAGTTTTCGCCCTGGCCGGAAAGATAAGGCACGGCGGTCTGATAGAAGTGCCGATGGGCATGACACTCAACCACATAGTGGAAAAGATCGGCGGAGGCGTCGAGGGAGACGCCCGTCTCAAAGCCGTGCAGGTCGGAGGCCCTTCCGGGGGATGTATCCCTGCGGAGCTGTGCGATGTTCCGGTCGATTTCGACGCTTTCGACCGTATGGGGGCGATGATGGGTTCGGGCGGGCTTGTCGTGCTGAGCGACAAGGACTGCATGGTCGATGTGGCACGTTATTTCCTCGAATTTTCCTGCGAACAGTCGTGCGGAAAGTGTACTTTCTGCCGCGTGGGTATCAAAAGGATGCTGGGCATTCTCGACAAAATAACTTCGGGCAAGGCCGAGTCGGCCGACATCGACAAGTTGGAGCAACTTGCGCTGAACATCAAAAAAGCCTCACTGTGCGGACTTGGAAGGACAGCCCCCAATCCGGTGCTGACCACCATAAAATATTTCCGCAAGGAATATGAAGAGCACGTAAAAGGCATCTGTGCCACAGGCGTTTGCAAGGCTATGGTAAAATATGTCGTGGACGACAACTGCACCGGATGCACCAAATGTGCAAAGGCATGTCCGGTCGATGCCATTGCTTACGTTCCTTACGAGGTTCACCATATCGACACCGCGAAATGCGTGCAGTGCGGCCTTTGTATCGACGAATGTACTTTCGACGCAATTCATAAAGTCCCGTTGAATAAAGCGGACGGCGCAATAATATGAAGATCAGGATAAACGATAAAGAGACAGAGGTTTCCGAGGGCGAAAAAGTAATAGAAGTCGCTCGCCGTCTGGGCATCGGGATACCTGCGCTGTGTTACGCACCGGGCTTTAAGCACCGCGCGTCGTGCATGGTTTGCGTGGTAAAAGAGCTGACCGGCGGCCGTATGATACCGGCATGTTCCACTCCGGTGGCCGAAGGCATGGATATTCAGACTGAGAGCGAAGAGGTAAAACAACTGCGCGCAATGTCGCTCGAACTATTGCTGAGCGACCATCGCGCCGATTGCGAGGCTCCCTGTTCGACGGTCTGCCCGTATGGTCTGGATATAGAGCTGATGCTCGGCCTGTACGACACCGGCAGGCTCGAAGAGGCGCACGCGCTGATAGCCGCAGCTTTCGCCCTTCCGGTGCTGGGATGCGAGGGGTGTAAAGTGCCCTGCGAGAAGGCCTGCCGCCGCGCATCGGTGGATAAGGCAGTACCCATCCGAACCGTTATCGGGGAGTTGGCAAAAAAACACGAGCCGCCTCGTGTCGAAACAAAAGCCAAAACAAAAAAAGAAACGGAAGAAGCCATACTGTTCCAGTCACGGCTGGGGCGTTTCACGGAGAGTGAAAAAGAGCTTCTGAAAGATAGCGTCACGACCCCCTCCGGTTGCCTGCATTGCGCCTGCGAGGGGCGCGAAGGGTGCAAACTGCGGCTTTACTCGGCGGAGGCGGGTATCAAACGGACGCGGTATGAAATGTCGTCCGCCTCGCCCGCCATGACAAAACTGCGCGTGACCGACACTATCCGCTTCGAGCCGGCCAAATGTATCAAATGCGGGCTGTGCGTTTATAACAGCAACGATGGCTTTACGTTCAGCGATCGCGGGTTCGGGATGCAAGTGGTGCTGCCCGCCGAGAGCGCAGGCAATGTCGGCGCGTCGTTGTGTGAAATTTGCCCGACAGGGGCTTTGTATATCGGAAAATGAAAAGAATAACCATATTTTTCCTCTTATCCATCCTCTTTTTGCCCGCTTGCAGCAACAAAACAGGCAAAGGCGATAACACGTCCACGGATTGGAGTATTTTCAGAGGGGACACTTCTCTGAGCGCCTATACGAAAGCCTCACTGCCCGACGATCCCGTACTTTTATGGACGTTCAAAAGCGGTGCTTACACCAAGTCCTCTCCCGTAGTGTATGACCGGGTTGCATATTGGAGCGACAGGCGCGGACGTATTTTCGGCGTGAATCTCGAAGGAGAGCAGGTTTTCGAGTACGCTTTGCATACAGCGGTAGACGCGAACCCGATGGTTTACGACTCGGTGCTCTACATAGGGCGCATAGACGGTTATCTTTCGGCCGTTTCGCTCACGACAGGCGAACTCCTGTGGAATTTCGAGACTTTCGGACAAATCGCCGCCTCGCCCAACCGTATGACTTTCGAGGGACGGGAGGCTATAATAGTAGGCAGTTACGACCACTGGCTCTATTGCATCGACAGCCGCGACGGGACGGAAATAGCGCGTTTCGCCTCGGGCTACTATATCAACGGCGCTGTGGCGCAGAGCGACAATTATATCGTGTACGGCGGCTGTGACGGCTGGCTGCGGGTAATAGACAGCTCTGCCGGTATGCAGACCGACTCGATGCAGGTGGCGAGTTACATTCCCGCCTCGCCCGCCATCAGCGGCGACTGGTGCTATGTGGCCGACTATTCGGGAAATCTTTACGAGGTCAGGCTCGACAGGGGCAGGATCGTCTCGTCCGGAATATTGATCGGCTCGCAGGACGAAAACGGTTCGTTCGTCTCGGTCCCGGCGGTCTCGGAGAGGATGGTGTACGTTATCTCCGACGACAGGAACATATACGCGCTGAACCGCAAAGACGGTTCGATAGCGTGGAAATACCTGCTTAAAGGCAACACGGGCGAGAGTTCCCCCGTAATTGCGAACGACAAATTGCTGGCATGTACCAGATCCGGGATCGTTTCGATACACGATGCAAAGACCGGAAATCTGCTGTGGGAATACGACACCGGCGAGCAGATATTAGCCTCGCCCGCCGTGATAAACGGATATTTCTATGTGCTGACATTTCGGGGAACGCTGTTTTGTTTCGGGGCGGCCGAACGGTAAAAATCAAAGACCATGATACGATTATCCGGAATAACAAAAAAATACCCCGACGGAGAGAATTCATTCAACCACGTACTTCGCGGAGTCGACATGAGCGTCGGCAAAGGTGAATTTATCGCCGTCAGAGGGGCGTCGGGGTCGGGCAAGACCACCCTGCTTTCGATACTTGGGACACTGCTCCTGCCCGACGGGGGCAGCTATGTGCTTGGCGGCATGGAGATATACACGCCAGGGGTGGATTACTCTGCCGTGCGCAATCAAAAACTCGGGTTCGTTTTTCAGGACCATCGTCTCATGCCCCAGCTTACGGCGCTGGAAAACATATTGCTGCCGACTCTGGCTTTCCGGAACAAGGCCGACGAGCGGCAAACCGATTATGCCCGAAAATTGATGGAACTGACAGGCATCGCCGCCGTCGCCCGACAATACCCCGCAACCCTTTCGGGCGGGGAGGCCTGCCGCGCAGCCTTGTGCCGCGCGCTCATAATGAAACCTCTTGTCGTGCTGGCCGACGAGCCTACCGGACAACTCGACGCCGAAAACGCCCGCAATGTGGCGGCGCTGCTGGCAAAAGTGAACAAAGAGCTGGGAACGACCATCGTAATGGTCACGCACTCGGACGAAACGGCCGACATAGCCGGCCGCATCCTGACACTGAAAGATGGCCTGCTATCGTGAATATCCGCCGTTTCATAACAGGGAGTATCTTCCTCTATAAGCCGTTCTACCGCCTGATCGCCATAGCGGTCACGGTGGCGGTGGCGGTTATAGTCGGAAGTCTTGTCGTGGGCGATTCGGTGCGCAGCACGCTGGTCGGGCGCGTGGCCGAGCGTCTCGGAACGACCGAAACGGTTATTTTTTCACAACACTCTTTCCTCGACGATGCTATCCTCGAAAATCCCGTGCTGAAAGATTGTTCGCGGGGCGTTCTTCTCTCCAACGGGTTCGTTTCGGTGTCGGGAAGGCTCATTCCGGTCATGGTTTGGGGAACCGACGGGCATGGAGTGCAAAGAGGGCGGGCAAAGATAAACGAGGCGTTGCTGAACGAAATAAAACCTTCGCGGACCGCAGGAGAGGCTATCGTCCTGCGCCTGCCCGCCGCCGGAATGGTGCCTCTGGGTTCGATGTTCGTGACCGACACATATACCACGAGCCTGCGTCTCGAACTCGATTCGGTGATTCCCGTCAGTGAGGGCGGGAACATCAACCTGCGGAACGAGCAGACGATCCCGTTCAATATCTTCGTAAACCGCGCCGAGCTGGCCGAAATAATGGATGTTTCGGGGAAAGTCAATGTTATTCTGTCCGACAGGATGATCTCGACGGCCGATTTCGCTTCGGCGTGGAACTATGAGTTTTCGGGCTTGAATGTTGAAGCAGAAAACGGCGTAACAACCGTAACCTCCGACCGTATCTTCATCCGGGATAAAGTGGTACAAACGCTTTGCGCAGACGACCCTGCATCCGACCGTCTGTATGTTTATCTGGCCAATTCCATACGGCGAAACGGCATCAGCATCCCATATTCGTTCATTACCGCTGCCGATCATTTCCAGGGAGAGCCGTTACAACCCCACGAGATCATCCTCTCGGATTACGCCGCCCGCAGACTGAACGCCCGCTTGGGCGACACCATATCGGTCAGCTATTTCATTTCGCGGCAGTTCAAAACCCTGACGGTCGATTCGGTCTTTCTCAAAGTCGGCCGCATCGTGCCTTTGGCCGATCTGCAAGCCGACCGGCTGCTGAGGGCCGACTTCCCCGGCCTGTCGAACGTGGAGCGTTGTACCGACTGGAACAGCGACCTGCCCATAGACATTAAGCAGATCACGGACGAGGACGAGGATTTTTGGCGAAAACACAAAAACACGCCAAAGGCCATTGCTCCGTATTCCACGCTTGCTCCGCGTTGGGAAAATGCTTTCGGCAGCGCTACGGCTCTGCGCATCGGCGGCGATGCGGCCGACCGTTTGGAAAAACTGACAAACGAAATGTTCAGCATCGAGGTCATCCATCCCCGCGAGGCAGGCCTTACCGCCGCCCGTTCGGGGGTCGATTTTGCAGGCCTGTTCCTTTCGCTCGGATTTTTTATCATCATTTCGGCCGTTATGCTTATGATGGTCCCGTTGTCCGAAATGCTTTTTCGCAGGCGCGGCGAGATCGGGCTTTTGAAAGCGACCGGATTTGCGAAAAAACGTATTTTGCAGATGCTGCGGCGCGAAGCGGCCCCGGTCGTCTGCTTATCAGCCATAGCAGGCGTAATTGTCGGACTGGCTTATACTTACGTCATTTTATTCCTGTTGGGAAGCGTGTGGAAAGGGGCGACCCATACCGAAGGTTTTCGGGCGTATCCCGATTTAATTACCGTTGCGGCGGGGATGATTTCGGGCATTATCCTCTCGTTGTCGTTTCTGTATATCGGCATTACACGTTCATTTAAGAAGAAAGCAGACAGAAAAAAAAGGACTGACCGCCTGATTTCTCCTTTGATATACTCTGTTATTTTCGCGGGGACGCTGACCGTCAATATCTTTTTTGTGCAGTCGCCCTTGCTTTTTATATTCGCCGGAGCAGTGTTCCTGTTTACCGCGTGGAGCTGGATGGATTATCTGATCCGCAGGAGGGGCACAAGCGCGAAAAAACCGGTCGAGTTCCTGAAACTTGTCTGGTCTTCACTCTTTTACACCCGCAGACAGGCGATGCTGTCGTTCGTCACACTGGCCTCGGGGGTATTTATCCTCTTTTCGGTCGGACTCAACCGACAGGGGTTTGCCGACAGCTCTCAAATTCAAACTGCCACCGGAGGTTTTGCGCTTTGGGCGGAAACAAGCGTGCCGGTTTACCACAATCTCCAAACTGAGGAAGGACGTGCAAAATTAGGCCTGACGGATTTGCACGAAGATGTACAAATCATTCAACTTCTGAAATACAGCGCCGACGACGCAAGCTGCCTGAACCTCAACAAAGTCGTGACCCCCAACGTATTGGGTATAAATATGGAGGAGCTCGCCGCGAGCGACTTCGAAATAATCAAACCCATTTTCGCCGATGCCGATATTTTTAAGAAATTCAGAACGATCCATAATTCCGCATACCCCGCACTGGTGGACGAAACCGTCCTGCAATGGGGTCTGGGCAAGAAACTCGGAGATACGATAACATACACGGGCGAAAACGGGCGGCAGGTGACCATAAAGTTGGCCGGAACGCTCCGAAACTCTATTTTTCAGGGTTATATATTGATAGACAAAGCGCTGTCCACGGAAATATGGAGCGAGATTTCGGGCAGCGAAGTCATGCTGCTAAAAGTGCCGGGCGACCAGGTTGACTATACGAAATCGCTTGTTTCCCAAGCACTTAATAATTATGGCATCAGAATAATGACCACCGGCCAGCGGCTGAAAATGTTTTACAGTGTTACGGATACCTACCTGACAATTTTTCTCACACTGGGAGGACTGGGGCTGCTGCTCGGGATATTCAGCTTTATCATAGTCGTGCGGAAAAATATCCTTATGCGGCTCGGCGAGATAGCGCTATACCGCTCGCTGGGGTTCGGCGAAAAACGGATGGAACGCCTGCTGTACAGAGAGAATATCATCATACCGCTTTGCGCCGTCTCGACGGGCGCGCTCGGCTCTCTGCTCGGCGTAAGCATGGGTCTTGGTAATGTGGGTATTTGGGTTTGGGCTATGGCCGTTATATTTTTGGCTGTCTTCGTTCTTTGCGTGACGCTTTTTGTGAAGGTTTCCGTTAAAAACTATTTAAGGAATTGTTTCTGAAAAAGGCATGAAAATATTGCTGATAATACCGGGTTCGGGAGATGCGTTCTACTGCGGCAACTGCTTTCGCGATAATTTATATGCGCAGGCGTTGCGCAACGCAGGACACGATGTCATTATTATGCCTCTGTATCTTCCGTTAACTGATAAGTCGTTTCGCGCCGACACGCCCCTGTTCTTTCCGGCGACATCATACTATGTTGCACAAAAATATTTCGGAGCGGGGAAAATGCCCACCGTTTTGGAAAAGATACTCGATTCTCCGTCGCTCTTGCGCTTAGCCTCCTCTTTCTCAGGAACAACCTCCGCCAAAGGCATGGAACAAATGACACTCTCGATGATAAAAGGCGACGACAAATACTTCGCCCGACAGACCGAGAAACTGATAGACTGGATCGCGGAGCATGACCGTCCCGACATTATCCATCTGTCGAGTTCGATGCTGACAGGAATAGCCAAAGCGATCAAAAACCACATCGATATACCCGTAGTCTGTTCGTTGCAGGACGAGGAGATATGGATAGACAACCTCGAAAGCCGTTATGCACGGCAGGCATGGGAGTCGATAGGGCAGAATGTGCGATATGTCGACCGGTTCGTCGCTTCGAGCGAATACTACAAATCGGTGGCGATGGAAAAAGTTCCTCAGCTAACGAAGGTCGAAGTCGTCTATCCGGGAGTGAACATCGAGCGCTACAAGTCGGTTGATTATCCTGCGCAGCCCACCATCGGATTTTATTACCGGATGAGCTATGAGAACGGGCTGGATATTCTGGCGCAGGCATTCGTGAAATTAAAACGCGAGGATGCGATTCCCGACCTCAAACTGAAAATCGGGGGCGGCTATACGCGCGAAAACAGGAGTTTTATAAACGGTATCCGCGCTGTTCTGAAACCTTATGCGAACGATGTAATCTGGTCCGACGACTATACTTTGGACGAACATACCGCTTTTTATAAAGATATTTCGCTGATCTGCGCCCCTTTGCGATTCAACGAGGCGGTAGGATTGTTTATTTGTGAAGCCTTTGCCGCCGGCCGTCCCGCCGTTGTGCCGGATACGGGTTCTTTCGGCGAGATCGCCGGTAATGCCGGCATGCTTTACTCGCCCAACGATAGCGAACATTTGGCGGAGGCGTTGCGAAAAATGCTGACCGACAATGCTTTATATGAGCAATATCAGGGAAACGCCCTGAACCTGTCGCAGGAAAGATATAGCGATACGGCCGCCGCCGAAAATTTATTGAAAATCTACTGCGAAGCCGATACCGCTAACAAATAAATGAGAGCCACTCCGGAACGCTAAACCAATTTTGAACCGATGAAAAAGACATTATTTATCCTGTGTTTGTTACCCTACGCGCTTTTTGCGCAGAGCCCCGTACAGCATGACAAGGAAATCGAAAAAATGCTGCTATTCAGCATGGGGCGTACCACGATCGAAACCCAAAATGAGAAATTCGGAGGCAAACCCGCGCCGGCATTCCGGCTGGTAAGCCCCGAGGGCGAGGTTTTTACCAACGAATCGCTTATGGGCAAAGTCGTCGTCATGGACTTCTGGGCGACATGGTGCGGGGGCTGCAAGATGATGGCGCGTGATTTTGAGAAGATGCTCACCAAGTTCCCGAAGGACAAGGTGCAACTCCTGGCTGTAACGTACAAGGAAACCAACGAAGAGTTGGGACTGAACTATTGGAAAGAATCAGAGTATTCATTTCCCATGACACTCAACAGCCTGGAATTCGGCGACATCATTGGGGCCGGGCATCCTTCGACACTTGTGATCGACCAGAACGGGATATTTCGCGTATACCAGTCGGCATGGACCGGAAATCGTACCGAGCAATTGGAATTATTTATAAGCGCCCTGATCGGGACATTGGATATTTCGATCGAGGGAGCGGCACAGGCAGAAGAAGAGGGATTGAAATTAAAAGCGAATTATATCTATGATGCGCTGAAAAAAGAAAATCCGATATAGATGCGGTCAGGCTTGGTTTTTCTTCCTGCGTTCCGTTAGCCTGACAATGACGATGCTCAGTTCGTAAAGCAGGATTATGGGCACAGATACCAGCATCAGAGTAAAAATGTCGGTGGTCGGGGTTATTATGGCGGCGGCTATAAGTATCGCTACAATGGCGTGTCTGCGGTATTTTTTCAGGAAAGAGGCTTTCAGCAGACCGAGTCTTGACAACAGCCATGCCATTACCGGCAGCTCGAAACATAGCCCCATGAGTATCGAAAGGGTCAGCAGTGTCCCGATGTAGGAGTTAAGCGTGATCATGTTACTGACCTGGCTGCTGACATAGTAGCCGGCGAAGAAACGCAGCGAAAAAGGAAAAATGACGAAGTAGGATACGAGGATACCGAAGAAAAAAGCGATGAAGAAGAAAAATATGATCCGCGCCGAGTATCGCCTTTCGTTCTCATAAAGCGCCGGAGAAGCATACCGGAACAGTTTGTAGAACAAGAAAGGCAGAGTCAGTATGAGGCCCACATAGAACGACACTTTCATGTGCATACGAAGCTGGGCGGTGAGTTCGGTGCTGATAAGGTTCAGATAGAGTCCTTCCGCGCCCGCGCCGCCCGCGTAGCCCGGCATTATCCTGTATGTCATGAAGTCGGGTGAATTCGGCGCAAGTATCGTATCGAAGATCGGCTCTTTGAATATAAAAGCCACGACCGTAACGACAACAAACGCCAGCAGCGGATGCACCAGCGTTTTGCGAAGTTCGTCTATATGATCCCAGAACGTCATTCCCGACGTTTATTTTTCTGTCTCTTTTTCTTCGGTGGTGTCGGTGGTCTTGGAAGCAGGTTCTTCGTCCTTGCCGTTCAAGGCGTCCTTAAAACTCTTCATTCCTTTGCCGAGCCCTTTCATCAGTTCCGGTATCTTCCTGCCGCCGAAAAGAAGTATCACGACAAGTACGATAAGCAATATCTGGGGACCTCCGATACGCATGAATAATGGTAGCATCATAATATTATGGTTTCAGGTTGATTTTATTCGTCGATCGAAATCAGTTCATTGTCACAGTCATTGAAAAAACGCCTTCTTCGTATCTGAATATCCGGCCTTTTCGGTCGATTATCCAATTATCGGTATTTCAAAAATATACCTTTATCAAATATAGTCCACAGGCAGCGCTTCTGTCCGCAGACCGCCAAGGCATGGTTAACCCATGTGTTGCAGGTATAGAACAGGTGGTATCTGCCCCGCGCCTCGTAAAAAGCATCCGTAAGGCCATAAGCGGCATCGGTCTTTATATTGATGAAGCGGCCGCCGGGACATCTTTTGAAGCGGCCGGAGACGAAATCGACCAGTCTCGCATACTGTTCGCGGCTGATAACTATGCGGCGGCAGGAGTCGTCGTCTTCCAGATACTTGTAGTAGGTGGCGTGCATGGCCGTCGAGTTGAACCCGAACGCAGCGTTGAAAGCGAGCCTTAAAGTAAGGTCGTCCCAAGTCGGCATGTCGAGGAAAAAGCCTTTGTCGCCCCATCCCAGAGCCACGTAAGAATAGACCGTGTCCTGCGAGATGTTGTTGCTGAAAGGCATTTCCAAACTCCAATCTTTAACCTCGTTACGCACCGGCATCACTATGTCGGTGTGCGCGCCGTTGGTCTTGACGAATATCGTCACCTCTTTCGGCGCACCCTCCTCTGCCGGTATCGTTATGCGCGAAAAACACCACGCCATACCGAAATATAGCAGCGCAAATCCCGCGACGACCGCCATCGTCAAAAATGCGATACGAAGAGTCATTTTAACTATTTTGCGGCCGTTCATGCGGAACAAAGGTATAAAATTCATGTTCAAGATAACGAAATTCGGGGTCTCCCGCAGATCTATGAGCAAAGTTAAGTAAATATTTTGATTTCGGTAGCGGGATATGCCCATAGCAGATTAAGGCTGAAACTGGGTGTGCAAATGAGTAATGCGGATCACATCGACCCGCATTATTCATTTACCGCAATTTTTGGACAGCGCCCTTTATTAATTAATTCTCCTGCGCTTTGTTAGCCTCATAGGATTTTTTATATTCCGCCAAACAACTTCTGTAATAATTCAACCGGCCCGGATCGGTTTCATATCTTACTGCCGTTTCATGCAATTCTACCAGCATTTTCCTTCTGGCCTGTCTTTCTTCCGGAGTCAATGTTGCATGATCTTTAAACGTAATGGGTAAATGGACATTCAGGTAAACGAATTCCGTCATGTTCTGAGTGTCCAAGCCGGACATCAGATTAATGGAATTATCCGATAAACCCGCATAATTTTTCTGCCTTATATTGTCGAAATTATTCTCGACCAGATCCGAAAATGCCGTTTTGTACAGAGGGTTCAAGTCGATCCTGTCAAGGTCTTTCCGCAGGTTATCGAATGTCTCCGGAGCATCCGTATCCAACCTTCGGAGTATACTGCTAAGCTGCCTGTTGGAAATGGCGGCAATAAAATCAGTGTACTCTTTTTCACCCATGACTCCGGATACTTCCCGCCGATGATTCAGCATATAGACTATAATGAGCGACTCCGTGTTCCTGATATTGCTGTTATACAGTTCCATGTTCTCATTGGAGAATTTCTCATCTAAACTCTTCGAATCGAAATATTTGTATAGAGCATCGCGGGCCTTATCGGGCCTGCCGACATCATTGGCATATTTAATATATTCCGGGACGTAGGATACGGATACTAATTTCGCGTCCATGTATGCCCAGCTGTTTTCAAGTTTCAGCGCATTTTCGGTTTTTGCGATAAAGTCTTGGATGCCCCGCGAGCCGCCGACATATCTAGAATATTCCTCTCCGTTCCCGTCGATAAAGATAAATGTAGGGAGTGCCGAGACATGATGATCTCTTACCAGATTTTCCGGATCGGCCACGTCGACATTATATTTCACTACGACCAGTCTTTCGTTGATGTAGTCTCCTGCCTCTTCGGTGGGAAATACATCTCTTGCAAGCATCTGACATGGCCCGCACCAAGTGGCACAAACGATTATCATTACTTTCTTGTCGGTCGCCTTAGCCTGCGCGACGGCTTCTTTGAGCGAAATATCCTGAATATTCACCTGGCCCATTGCCGTGAGTGAACAAAATATCGCTATGATGAATAAAATCGACTTCCTCATGCTTAAAAATATTTTAGCGACTGCTTCTTACCAAAGTGGTTCTCAGGCTGATAACTCTTTCCTCAGGCGGGAAGCATATCTGCGGGTCGCAACACTGGTATGAATATTTGATTACGATATCCCCTGCTCCGACTCCTTCTATTGGCCTCACGAAGATGAATTCGCCATCCCATATCGTCGTGCCGGAACTGTTGTAATATTGCTCAGGAGGAGATATCAGATTTCCGGTAAATCTGTATCCTTCGGGCAGCGTAATATCTATTTCCGTCGTGGTATACGGGTCTTCTTCTGAGACATATCCGTAAATATGATAGCCGGGATGAACCGCAAATTTTATGACGATCAACTGCTCTCCGCTGCACATGGTCGCAAGGCCTGCCCCCGCAGCCACCGGATTCCTGTGGTCGGTTCTGTTCAGCATTATGGCCTTCGATGCCGTATGGATTGCCTTGGCCCTGTAATCATTACCCTGAACGTCGGGGTCGAGAGTATTCACCATAAAATACCAGCCGCCGCTTTGGGAGAAGAATATCCGGGATTTGTTCGCCTCGTACCAATTCCGCCATTCTTTCGCCGTTTCGAATGTGCAAAGGGTGTATCTGTCGAGTATCCTGCGGGCCTTGTCCGCATCCTCGTTATTTTCGAGCATCGATATGGCCTTGTCCAGCAATCTTATATCGGTGTTAGGTATGCCCAGACTTTTGACATCTTCGTCGACGATAAGTTTATAGAACATCGCAGCCCCATACAGATATGGAAAATTATCAAGATAGAATTTATGGTATTCCTCCGGGTCAGTTCCATATATATCGAACTTCTCTGCCGGCCTGAAACCGCGTCTGAGATAATCCTCAAAGGCCTGCGGCGCAGGCCGTCTGTAATTCAACATGATTGCCTCCCTTCCTACAAGAGGTTCTCCTCTGGCCTGTTTTTCAAGAGCCACTCTTTGCATAGCTTCATTTCCGGTGGCAACTTTATCGGCCAGTGTAAGTCCGTATTCGTAACCTTCACGGGAGGTAGAGTGGATGATCTCCTTTACGTATTCTTTCGTAGCCGCACGTTCGTAGAATTTCCGCGCGATGACTTCCTTGCCTTTCAGTGTCGAAGTATAGACCACAGCATTTGCAAAGACCTGTTTCGCTTCGTCGGTCATGAAACCGGGCGAAGCCGAAAATCCCCAATAAAAATAGTTGCCGTGCCTGCCTATGGCCACCGCATCGAGGGTTTTTTCGCACGTGCCGCTCGATATGAACTCACTGTCGGGAGAGTCGAGGAATCCCCAGGGCCGCGCGACCATTCCGATCCTGGCTCCCTGTACTCCTCCCCTTAAAAAATGCTGCACTCTCCACATCGGCACGGTGTCCGGTATCGGGCCATCGTGATAATACGGGTAATTATATACCGCCTCTGGCGTGGGTTCTTCCGTTATCGTTACAGTCACCGGGAAAGGGCCTTTGAATATATGGTGATTCAGGTCGAAGTTGAGAGCATGATCCCACATGCAAAGGCAATACCAGTCCGTTTTCAGTCCTATTCCACTGCCCAGTCTCGAACCCATATCCGCCAATAACATAGCCGGATAAGCGAAACCGTCCGAAAGGTATCTCGCACTGTAATAATTGACCTGATTCCCGTCACTGTCCAGTTCCTCTTTTATTTCTGCCGTCCGTTTTATCAGGCCGTCGAATATGGTCACGTCATATCCCGCCGACATATCCTCCGTGTAGTCCGCTCCCTGAACGACCGTGACGTGGGTAAAATATTGATTCAGATATTGCTCGAAGTCAGCCGTCCTTTGTATGGCGCTTTCGGCCTGTCTCTCGGCAGAAGCAGCGCTGCTCAAATTCGATGAACCCCCGACATACAATATCCTGAGGTTCTGTTTCGTCTGGCCGGAAACTTGCAACGAAACGATCGCAAACAGCGCCAGTAATAGATACTTTTTCATGATATTTCTATTTTATCGATTGATCGGTGTTATTCGGCCCTGCGGGCTGCCTTAGCCCTGTAATTATTGCCCGGCTCATTGGGATCGAGCGTGTTCACCATAAAATACCAGCCGCCGCTTTCGGTGAAGAATATCCGGGATTTGTTCGCCTCGAACCAGTCACGCCACTCTTTCGCCGTTTCGAATGTGCAGAGGGTGTATCTGTCGAGTATCCTGCGGGCCTTTGCCACATCCTCGTTCCTTTCGAGCATGGATATGGCCTTGTCCAGCAGTCTTATGTCGTTGTTCGGGATGCCCAGACTCTTGACATCCTCATCGACGATAAAGTCATAGAATATCAGAGAACCTGCGTACAGATAGGGTAAGTTATCGGTGTAAAATCTGCTATACCCCTCCATGTCGTTACCCCATCTCTCGAATTTATCTCCCAACGCTCTTCTGAGAAAATCCTCATAAGTCTGAACCGGAGGCCGTCGATAACCTATAATAGATCGTTCTCTTCCTACAAGAGGTTCTCCTCTGGCCTGTTTTTCAAGAGCTACCTTGAGTATAGCTTCATTACTGTCAGCAACCGCAGCGGCTCTGGCTATCTCCACATTGTAATGATCTCTGGTGGCGAAATACAACATCTCGTCCACGTATTCTTTCGTAGCGACCCTGTCGTGATATTTTCTTGCAATAACTCTCTCCCCTTTCAGCGTCGAAGTATATACCACGGCATTTGCAAAGACCTGTCTCGCTTCATCGGTCATAAAGGGTGGGGAAGCTGAAAATCCCCAGTGAAAATAATTGCCGTGCCGTCCTATTGCAACTGCCAAAGGGCTTTTTTCGCACGTGCCGCTCGATATGAACTCACTGTCGGGGGAGTCCGTGAATCCCAACCACCTTGAAACCAATCCGATCCTGTTTCCCGACCCCTGTTGTCCTTCTAACCTTAAAAAATGCTGCACTCTCCACATGGGCATCGTATCGGGGACATTGCGGTTTGGGAAGTAGGTTACGTAAATGCTTGCCGCATCGGGCGTAGGTTGATGTTCAACGGTTATCCGTACAGGGAACGGGCCTGCAAATATCTGGTGATTCAGGTCGAAGTTGAGAGCATGATCCCAAAGACAAAGACAATAATGGTCGAATTTAAGGCCTATCGGAACTCCTAACAGAGGGCTCGTGTCCGCCAACATCATAGCCGGATTAGCGAAATCTTCCGAAAGATATTGTGCATCTCTGCCTGATCCGGATATCGGGGTTATCGCACCGTCGAATATGGTGACATCGTAACGGGCTGACATATTCTCCGTGTAGTCTTTCCCCTGAACAACTCCGACATGGGTAAAATATTCATTCAGATACGCCTCGAACGCGGCCGTTCTTTGTCTGGCGCTTTCGGCAGTTCTCTCGGTCTCGGCAGCAGAACTACCGCGACCGCCGCCCAAATTTGCTGAACCACCGACGTACAATACCCTGAGGTTTTGTTTTTCATGTGCGAAAACCTGCGACGAAACGAGCGCAAATAATGCCAAGACTAGTATTTTTTTCATGTGTAAAAGATTTGATTGTTATGGGTTTTTGTGTTAATTGGCGCGGGTCCTTCGACTCCGCTTAGGATCCGTGCCTACGGGTTTATATTATCTTCCGAGAAGTCTCTCTAATTTCTCATCCAATTCTTCGCCCTTTATGTTTTTTGCGATAATGATGCCGTTCGGATCAAGCAACACCGAGTGCGGAAGGCTCGAAACATTATAACGTATTGCACCTTCGCTTCGGATATATTTCAAATCCGACATTTGCGGCCAGTCAGGCATGTTCAGTTCTTTCATACCGTTAGCCCATGTCTCATGATCTCTGTCGAACCAAATGCCGACAATATTAAACCCTTTGTCTTTGAATCTGTTATAAGTTGCGATCATGTCCGGTTTTTGCGCACGACACGGGCCGCACCAAACAGCTGTAAAATCAAGGAGTACATAGTCGCCTTTTCCGGCAAAATCGGAAATGGCAATTTCTTTCCCGTTGACATCGGGCATCCGAAGATCAACGAACCGTTGTCCGATAGCCGTTTGTTCTATTGCCTGAACGTAGTCTACAATTCTTACCACTTCGGGCACTCGCAAGGTTGCAGGGGTTGCATGGGCGATGATTTCTTTCAGCTGTTCAATCGGCAGACTACTCCTTAGATTATTCAATTGACTCTGACCGGCGGGATTGTTGATGTTGTTTTTTGCAAATTCTATTCTGAGTTCTTGCAGTTCATCGACGTATTTGCGAGACTCTTCCTCAGATGATGATGCTCTTCTTTTCCGTTGAAGAATTAGTTCGGCATCCAAAAACGCTTGAAGAATGTCATTGTTTTTTGTTCCTGAAACTCTGCTGTCCCCTTCTGCATCAGTGGTTATGTTGATTCTTGCATTTTCAAGAATCACGTTGTGATGCAGAGGAGAAGACATCCGCCCTGTTCGGGGATCGGCCAGATTCAACCGGACATTAGTAGGTGCTTTGACAGAGCCCGTAAACGTATAGGTTCCATCAACAATCAGGGCTGAATCCATTGTGAGCATTTGTCCATCTATGAATTGGATCATTCTGACTTGTGCACCCTCCATTTCATGGTTGGCTACGGTGCCGGTAATGGTGAAGGTGGTTTCTTGTTGTTTGCAAGCAAAAAATGTCAATGCTGCAACAGCGATAATCAAGATATTTTTCATTACGATTATGGATTTTTAGTGAATGTGAGCTCTAAGCGGGAGAACTAATCGTTCTCCCGCTTAACATTTAGAAGTTTAGGTTTAGATTTAGATGAAGACAATGTCTTTGATAGCGCCGAATTTCCGGCCGTCCGCACTGACGGTATGCCGCTGAACTGTCGGGAAACCGCCGTGCATTCCTTCTTCGGCTCTGCCTGCGCTGTTGAGAACCAACACTACCAGTTCACCGCTGCCGTCAGGCATATTGTACGCTATCCCCAGAGTACGATCCAGAGGGAATATTGCATCCGGATAATTCGACCCGATATCTCTGTTAGAAGAAGTATCATCGGCAAATTTAAGTGCTATTGGCGTTGCTCCTGGATCAGGATGCTGCCAGATCAACGTTGGCTGCGATTCCGCCAAAGCAAAATCGAGCCTGTATATTTTGTTGTCGATAGCATAGAACAATATACGATTGTATTCTATACTGCTGGCCATAAGTGTATTTCCATCGACTCCGGCGGGAGTATCGATAACGTAATATTCGGTGAACGGAGCAGGGTCCGAATTATCGCCGACAGTAAGCATCGGACGTGAGTGGAACACGAATATATGAGATTTCGGTGTGTCACGATTGACGGCGTAAGCATACATCGTATAGCGCTGCCAGGGTGCAGTGTTGTTAAATCCCAGGTAATGTCCCGATCCCATATACACCATCTGCTTATCGGACCCTATATTATTAGGATCGATCGACTGATTGTTCAAAGGAGTATTTCGTATCCTCTCTATTCTACCACGCGTCATATCGGGAATTCCCGACCAACCGACCCATGTAGTGTTGTCGCGCGTGTAGAGTTGAAGGAAACGGTTGTTAAGTCCGTCAAATAACAGATAGCTTTGTGACACCATAGCTATATGTGAAATGTAGAAGTCAGGGCTATCTTCGGCTGCGGCATTATCAAGTACAGCTCTGCCCATCGCTCCCGAATTATTTGCTCCCTGAAACACATATCCGTTACTGGCGATAACTCCTCCCCCTATCATACGGCGACAACCGTATATTTTTGCGGGGTCGAATGAAGCCAAATCCACAGGGAACATACGCTGAGTATTTGCCACGAGCCTGAAATTATCATCCTGTGCAAGCATCCCGCTCTCTTCCGGATTGGAAGTAAACGCAAAAAATGCAGTGAGCGAACTGTTGCCCTGTTTAGGACTATAAGCATGAAATACTCCGAGGCTGTAACCGGTGCCGGAGAGCCTGTGTCCCGTTTTGGAGTAATAAGCATCGTTATCGATCACCATGTCATTGCCGAGGTATTCCAACGAAGCTATACGAGAAATGCCTTCCTGGTGGTGGAGTATCATCCATGCGCCTTCATACGGTTTCGCGATACGCAATTCGGTAAAGAACATTTGCTCGATTCCTGTCAGCACGTCGGTAATATACAACCTGAAAAAGCGGTTATATCTGAAATTGGCTTCCGCAGGATCGATCACTATATTTATATGATCGTCAGTACCGAACTCCGTACCTTTCTCGTTGGGGTTATCGCTGACAAACCAGGCGAAACTAAGGTTATCGGTTCCTGTGTAGCGAGACTGTTCGATAGTGGGTGTGATCGTGAACGTCTGGGCTTCCATACGTGTTCCATAAACACTTCTCATCACGACATTAATATCATTTACCGAATAGTCGTAGTCGTAATTCCCCTTGTCTTCGTAACAGGAGAATGCCAACATTGTGATCACGGATAACACAAATATTTGTTTTGCATTCATAGTTCAAAATTTTAGTCGTTAAACAACATCCGTTAAGCCGGAGATTAAGGCCGGAATACAACCGGATTCCCATTTTCATCCGTCAGCGGATTACCCGGATTATCTCTGTTATAGCGGAACAAAGCGTCTTCGAGATCGCCTATCACATAGCTTGGCCAGACCCCGCCGCGTCTGACATCGGCGACGTAATCCGGCAGCCCGTTAGGATACCAGCGTCTCAGGGTTGCATCGTTACCCACCATGAAACGTACTTTTATAGACGACGGTGCGCCGATCAGAGGCGCCAGCCATTCGTTATATGTATCGAGCGTGATTTTGAGATACTTGTCCGTTCCCCATTCATAAATAAAGCTGTCGTCAGCGGTTATCGTGAATTTACTGCGCTCCATTATGCCCGGTTCCAGACCGGACGCTTCATAGTCGATAACAATATTGCCTCTGAAAGTTACCCCGCCATTCGCCGGACGGTTAATCCGAAAATACAGTTTAGCGGTATAGCTGTTAGCCGGAATCACCGGATCGCTTATAAATACGACATCCGGAGAGGCGAACCCTTCGACCGGTTCGATATCGAGCTTAACCGTCAGGTCTTTTGAAATAGCCATGCCCTGAATACGCACCTCGACACTGTCGAGAATGGAAGGGTTGTAAACAGAAGTGAAATCGTAGGCTTTTGCAAACGTGTTATTCTCATCGCCGCCAACAGATACGAATACAACCCGCGTAGCTTCGTTATACCTGAATACTTCCTCTTCCGTACATCCGGCTATAACCAGCGGCAGGAAAGCAAACAGCGCGATTTTTACAAATATATTTTTCATAGGTCAGAGATTTATTAGTTGATTAAACCCAGAACTGCTTCGTCTTCCGGAATAGCAAAACGGTAGTTTGCATCGGTCAGATCCGGCAGTGTCGTCGGATACCCCGTAAAACGCCTGTAAGCATGGCGTTTGTAGAAATACCAAAGCTGCCCTTCGGCATAAAATTCCTTGCGGTACTCTTTCTCGATAGCAGCTATACGCTCAGCTTCATTTTGGAATGGAGATACCGTATTGATACCGCGTGCTACCCGTACCAGATTGATATGGTGTGTGGCTTCCGGCAGGTCGGAGGTACATTCGGCTACTATATAGTGCATCTCAGGCAGACGGACCAGCGGCATCGTATTCAGGACAGAAAACGAAAATGCGCGCGTTTGATCGTATTTCAATGTCATAGCGCCCGTAGTGCCTAACAGGAATCCTTGTCCCTCGCGCAGGCGCATATCATTGCGTCCGTCTACGGTTACATCGAAAATATTGTAGACAAAATCACTGGAAGAACAGTAATAATTACCCATCATCCATATCCTGAAATCTGCGGCCACCTGCACATCGAAATCCTTCATACTTAGCGAGAAGATCAACTCCGTGGACATGACCCTGTCCTGAGTATTATCGGTTACCAGTCTGAACATCGGATCGGAATTCGGTCTTCTCGCATTGATAACCTCTCTTGCATACTTCAAGGCATTTTCCTTATCGTTTTTGTACATATACACCCTTGCCAGCATGGCTTTCACGGCATATTTGTTCAAACGTTTGAAGCGGAAATCCAGAAATCCTCTATGTGTATATACCGAAGTGGGGAAAACGAGATTCATAGGATCATTTTCCAGTAATTCTTCGGCGAGTTTAAGATCGGCAATAATTTTTTCGATGATCTGATTCGCAGATTCCAAAGGGAGGTCTTCGCGCTTCAATGCGCTGCGGTAGATGATCGATCTGTCGGCGGGGTTATTCATATATATCGGTCCCCACATACGCAGCAGGTCGAAATGCATAAATGCCCTAAGTCCATATGCTTCACCTTTTATGATATTGTAATACCCTTCGGTGAAAGTCACTTCATGGCCTTTCTCGTCTAACCAGTACAGCAGGTTATTGATATTGGCGATCACATTGTAACCGTCTCTCCATATAGCATTGGTTCTACTTTCATTATGAGTAGAAGGAAACTGGTAGTTAAGAGGGCTTGTATAGTCGATGGAGTAAATAGAAGGGCTGGGACGGTAACGTTGGGCCAATCCGTCGATCAGTCCGTAAGTCAATTCACGACCATACAGAGAAGTCTTGTTCATGGACATGTAGATGCCGGTAAGGGCTTCTTTGTAGCCTTGTTCTTTCGAGAACAGTAATTCTTCACTGACAGCAACCTTAGGTTGAACGTCGAGCCAGTCTCTGCACGAAGCAAAGCCCAGGCAAAGAATCGTAAGGAAAAGTATCCGGATATTTATTATTCTTTTCATAGCACGTCAGATTTTTAGAATACGAGGTTTAAGGACATCGATACCGAATTTGTGAACGGATAATTGATACCGCGCTCCATTTTGATAGTCGACAAACGGCCCATATCCTCCATGTATAATCCTACGGATGCACTGCTCAGCCCCATACGTTTGATGAACGGATTGAAGCGGCTTTCGAAACGGTATTGAAGGTTGATCGTAGAGAGTACGAATTCGTTGTTATTCATCACGAATCTGGAAGATGCTCTTGTACTTTGCCCTGCGGCGGCGGTGGAAACCCCTTTGAATGCAGTCAGTTCACCCTGGCTCTGCCAGCGTTCGGTCAATGCACGGCGGTCTACGTTGTAACGGAGATTTGCATTTTCCACTTTGTCTATCAAAGTTTGATTGAAAAGCTGCCCGCCGAACTGGTATCTGTTACCCATTGTCAGGCTGAAACCTTTCCAGTTTACGTTAAGGTTCAAACTTCCGCGTAATGTCGGTTCCGTATCTCCATACGGTATCTGATCCATGCTGTTGTATATATTGGTCATCCGACCGTCACGGGTAAGGAATACTTCCCTCCCGTCGTAAGGATC
The DNA here is from genome assembly GCA_009783565.1 of Rikenellaceae bacterium. Lineage (GTDB taxonomy): Bacteria > Bacteroidota > Bacteroidia > Bacteroidales > Rikenellaceae > WRDF01. The sequence continues at coordinate 91,866 of WRDF01000005.1, forward strand.
GATACCCAGCGACTTCACGACCCAGATGCGGCTCATCGAATAGCCTTCTTCGTAACGCGGGAGAGGGCGATCTGTCGTGCTGTTACGCGATTCTTCGTTACGCACGCGCAATGCGTTGGAAATACTGCGGATCGTGTTCTTGTTGTGACCTCCCATCGCGACGATAGAAACATTCAAACGCCGGGCAGGGTTATTATACGGCATAACACGCAAGGTAACCTCATAGCCTTCGTTGGAGATATTTCCCATATTATCGACAATCTCGGTGAAACCGATAGAAGGTGCCAGCGAGAAATCGAGAAGGGTATTTTTAGTGTATTTATAGTAATACTCGAAACGTCCGCTAAAAATACGATCGAACAAAGTGAAATCGAGTCCGAGGTTGTAATTATCGGTTTTCTGCCATTTCAGATCGGGATTACCCAGAGATCTTATTACCGTACCGAGAACATCCGAACCGTTATAAACATACATCATATTGTCGTATGTGTACATTTGCAACGCCTGATAGGGGGTGAAACCCTGCGAACCCGTGATACCGTAAGTCCCGCGCAGCACGAGTTCGTTGATGATCTTGGAATCTCTCAGGAAATTTTCATTATGGGCATTCCAGCGAAGACCTGTCGTCCAGAAAGGTGCAAAGCGGTTATTGCGTCCGAATTCGGACGAAGCGTCGATCCGTCCGCTGAAATCGAATGCATAGCGCCGGTCGTAGGAATAGCTGACCGTTCCGACCGTGCCTATCGAACGATAGGTGCTCTCGCTGCCCGTAGGATCATTCGCTCTCGCCCCGAGGAATATATCATCCATATTTTCATTCGGGAAACCGGTAGCGAAATTGTTTGCGATACGAACTTTACGCTGGTTTATCTCGGCGCGCGCAAAAACAGCCAGTAAGTGTCTGCCGAACATCTTATTATAGCTGGCCATGAGGCTCGTATTGAAGCTGTCGGAAGTATTGTGAGTCCAACTGTAAGAGCCTCTGAGTTCCGGGGTCAGGAAAGTAGCAGAGCCAAATGAAGAATGTTCTGCGGGCAGGAATACATCGGTGTCCGATGAAATCCTGCTGATAGTCGCATCGAATGTCAGGCGTAGATTCTCCGTCACCAGATACTCTGCTCTGAATATATTACGTACTTCGAAAGCCTTATTCTGATTTTTCTGTTTCAGCAGACTGTCCCAGGCGGGGTTCTCCATACCGCCGCTACCGCTGTACTCCATACCGAAGTTATAGTATGTTTCCAGATAACGCTGCATGTTTCCGTTCAGGTCATAGTAACGGTAATATGGGTTCATACGGGCATATTCGGTAAAATTTCCGTACGGAGAAGTACGGTTGCTTACAGTGTGGTCTACGAACATTACATTCGACACCAGAAGCCCTTTGTAGCGATAACGCAGGTCGATACTTCCGCTTTTGCCTTCGACGCCGGTTTTCTTCATCACACCCGGAGCGCTGTTCACTCCGAAGTATAACTTATAACGAAGAGTATTGTCTCCACCCTCCAAATTAAGACCGTGACGATGATTGAATGCCGACGTCAAAGGTTTCGCCAACCAGTAAGTATCCACACCGCGCAGTACATCCAGCATGCGGAATCTGTAATCATTATATAAACGATTGATCGCTGCCGGAGTGGTTCCTGCTTCATAAATGCCGGCATTCTTTTCTAGTTGCAGTTTTTCTGCGGCATTAAGCAGATTATAACCGTTAAGGTTCGGCGCCAGGTATTTGTAATTACCATTATAAGACACCCGCAGCGAACCTTGTTGAGGAGATTTTGTTTCGACCACGACGATACCGTTCGCACCCCTCGATCCGTAGAGAACCATGGCCGCTGCATCTTTGAGTACGGTAACACTTTGAACCTGGGCCGGGTCTAAGTCTATGATCTTCGTTACCTCTACTATCATACCGTCGAGCACGAACAGGGGCTGATTGGGGTGTGTATCCAGATCACCGCGAAAGATAACATCTCCGTCTGTGGAGTAGTCGCCCATATTCGATTGTCCGCGCATTTGAAACTGCGGTATGACCGAAGGATTCGATCCGTACATATTATTTACATCCATTCTGAACCCCGGATCGAGCATCTCGACCGCACGAAGGATATTACCCGAGCTGAGGCTGCTTAATTCCTCACCTGAAATCGTATTTGACGATCCGGTAAAACTGTCCCTACGACGATCGAAGATTCCGGTCACCACGACCTCTTGGATGGCGGCGGCGACATCTTTCATCGTAACCGTAATCTCAGGCTGTCCGGTATAAGCGACCTCGACAAGCTCTTTTCCGATAAATGAAAACACCAGTATCGCTCTGTCGGCAGGTGGCACCTGCAAGGTAAAGTTTCCGTTAGCATCCGTTATTGTTCCGCCTCTCATACCTTTCAGTGCAACGGTCACACCAATGATAGGTGTGCCGTCGGGTTCAGTGACTTTACCCCGAACAACTGCGGCTTGCGGTGTCTGGACGCGGGGTGTCTGGACGTGTGGAGTCTGGGCACGACCGATAGATACGGTGTCCTCGTCGATCTTGTAAGTAAATCCGTTTTTGACCAGGATTTCATTAAGGATCTCGTTGATGTTTGCCTGCCTGAGATCGATCGTGACGAAAACATCCTGCGGAACGACTCCATCGAAATAGAAAAAATGATAGCCGGTCTGTGTTCTCAGGTCTTCCAGCACTTTTACAAGCGAAACCCTCTCGTATAGCACGTCGAGTTTCGTCTGCTGGGAGTAGGTCTGTGAGGCCGACAAAGTCCCGACCGAACAGAGCAAAACGATGAGTTTGAGCTTCATGAAGAAAAGAATTTTTCTCCACGTCCCGGACGGGAAATGGCAGTAGTTAAAATTTTTCATATATTTGTGTTGTGTTTGAATTCGTCTGCACCGTGCAGACGGAGTTTATCACTGCATGGGGGGATGGCCAGATCCCCTCATGTTTTTATTTGGCGCTCTTTATGTTTATCCGATTGCCTTTTATGTCGAATCTGGCTTCCCCGGAGGCTTCGATCAAGTTCAATATCTGGGAAATATCGTTTTTTACGGACATCGTACCGCGGGTTAGCAGACTTTTAATGCTTTCGTCTTCAAAAGCAAACTCTATATCATATATGCGCGCCAGTTTCGTCATCATCTGTTCGAGTGTATTGCCCTCGAAAACGATAACATTTTCGCGCCATGCCGCCATGTCCGCCACCTTTACCTTATGCTGCGTGAACTGATCGGAATCGAGGTTCAGTCGTGCCTGCATTCCCGGAACAAGAGTGATTTCGGCATGTGTGCCGACGGTTTTGAGTGATACTTTCCCTTCGATGAGGGTTGTGTAGATCACACCGTCGTCTTTGTATGCCGATATATTGAACCGCGTTCCGAGTACGGTCAGTACCTGCCTGTTCGTTTCGACGATAAACGGTTTTTCGGCGTCGGGAGCTACATCGAAGTATGCCTCTCCCTCTACGAAGACACGCCTTTCCCCGCCGGAAAAAACAGCCGGATAGCGGAGGTACGAATCGGCATTCATCCATACGCGTGTCCCGTCTTCGAGGACAATGTCGAATTTGGCTCCCCTGGGCACTTCCAGTCCGTAATAGCGCATATCCGCAATATCGATGGCGGCATCTTTTCTCCGCATTAACAGAGTGCCATCTTCCTTTTCCAGCATAACATCGATTTCGTCGGCAATATGTCCGGTCCTGGTATCATCCAAAACGACCTCACCGCCGTCGGGCATTATGAGTCTCGGAATGCCAGTATGCCGGACTATTACGCCGTCTTCCGCAGGATTGTCCGTATAGAGCCATACCCCGACCGCCGCCAGCAAAAGCGGGACGGCTATGGCTGCGACGTTGCGCAGCAATAATCTTCTTCGCCGACGAAGGTGTTTTTTCCGTATCGTATTGCCGACTCTTTCATATAGTCCGACGTCGTCGACTCCGTCCATGATCTCGATAGTCCTGAGGATATCTTCCAACTCTTCATCGGTTCGGCAGTACCTGTCTTGTGATTCGATCTTATTCATTTACCTGACTTTTATATATGCTACAGTTTAGAGAGGCGAAATGCGTAACCGGAATGAAATTTTTATATTATTTTTGCATTATACTCAGCCGGTATGCGTAAGCGCACGAATGATAAGTTCGGATTATTGAGCGATTCTTTCGAATCTCTATTCTTTACTTATGCCAAAGGGCTTGTGGCCTATGCCGTGGAATATTTGCACAGCAAGGAGGATGCGGAGGATATCGTACACGATTGTTTTGTGAACCTTTGGGAGAAAATCGATAATATCGATCCTGAAAAAGTGAGAGGTTATCTTTTCAACGCCACCCGTAATATGTGCATCAATCACCTGTCACACCGTAAGGTCCGGTCACAGTATCAGGAAAAAATAATAGCCGGGGACATATCTCCGGCGAAAGATAATACGGACTTTTATGTGGAATCTGAATTGCGCCGGATACTGGACGAGGCCATTGCTGCAATGCCGCCTCAGCGCAGGCAGGTCTTTATCAAGAGCAGGCTCGAAGGTAAATCGGCTGATGATATTGCCGCAGAAATGAATATTGCACGACGGACCGTTGATAAACACATCCAGATATCATCGAAAGAGATCAAAGAATATATCATTAAATATATGTATGCCCTGATCGTCTCCGGTATAATTTAATAGGTCCAAGTGTCCTGTCCCGACAGATTTACTACAAAATAGCCGAATGATTAAGCGGCGAGATTTCCCACGAGATAAACCTTTTGCGGTCTCAGGAAAATCTCGTCGAATGATTTACGCTTTTTTGATGCGGTAATGTGCGCAAAAGTTCGTAAAAAACGTGCAAAAACCAAATTTTCGGAGAAAAAAGCAAAAGAAAAGCCGCCATTAGGCGGCTAACTTGCTGATTATCAGTTTGTGGTATGGCAGTACTCTATCCCTATGTTAAACCTAATTATATCGCCACTGACGGAAAAACACCGTTATATGTGCGCTACAACTATGATCGCACTAAACGGACGCTTATAGCTACCGGCTGTAATATAAGACCCGACCATCGGGATGATAAAAAGAGGTGGGTTAAACGCGCCTGCCCGCAGTTCGAGGAGATTGACTCTCTCCTGACAAAAATAACATCAAAGTTGGACGAAATATTGACTTATGCGAAAGATAACGGCATTGACCCGACTGTGGACTTCGTTCTGCTGGAATTGGAGAAGAACCGTGAGTATGAGCAACGTTCTAATCGGGTCAATATGTTCGATACGCTGGATTTATATATTGAAGAGAAAAAAGGTAAAGTGTCAGCCGAGGAGCTTATGAAGATATCCGGACACAAAAGTCCGGCAGCGTTTATGCGCTACATAAAGGTGGACAATATTCAAGCGGCAAACAGACTGAAAGAATTGCGAGCTACTCTAAAATAATATAAAGAGAAATTTACGTCCCTAAAACATTTCGCTTACAAATGAAAGAGAGAAATTTGCAATCGATTTTTTTCGTTGTAAGTTATACCTGATTTTTGTAAATTATTGATTTTGAAGTAGTTGCCAAATTTGCATGATCGAAAACCTTGTCTTAACTTTGCATCAGATTCAAATATAAACGAAAAATATCTATATTTGCGCAAAACATTCTGCTATGAACGAAAAAATAGCGCTTCTGCGAAAGTATAATTTATGGGATTCAAACGTCTCCGACTTGGGATATCGACGGAGTGAGTACTCCGACAAGATAGCCGGCTATGTCGGCAACAGGCTTATCAAAGTGCTTGTAGGTCAGCGTCGTTCCGGCAAAAGCTATATTTTAAGACAGATCGCCAAGCAGCTTGTCGATAACGGCGCGAAACCTGAAAATACACTGTATATCAACCGAGAACTTGCCGAGTTCGATTTTCTGAAAACCTATAAAGATTTGGACGAGCTGGTAAAGTCGTACAGAAAAGAGCTGAAACCTGTCGGCAAGGTCTATATTTTTATAGATGAGGTGCAAATGATAGACGGTTGGGAAACGATTGTCAATTCGTATTCGCAGGATTTTGTCGAAAGCTATGAGATATTCATTAGCGGCTCGAACTCAAAGATGCTATCAGGCGAATTGGCAACGCTACTTTCCGGCAGATATGTCAAATTTGAGATATTCCCGTTCAGTTATTCCGAATATTTGGGGATTACTCAAAAAGAGAGCGGGCGGCAAAGCTATACGGAATATATGAACAGCGGCGGACTTCCCGAGCTTTTCATGCTGCAAAAACAGGAACTTAAACGTAATTATGTGTCTGCGTTAAAGGACACCGTATTGCTGCGTAACATTATTCAACGCTACAACATAAGAGACCCGCAACTACTCGAAGATATCTTTGTCTTTTTGGTGAACAATGCCTCGAATTTTACTTCCATCGCCAACATAGTCAAGTATTTCAAAGGGCTGGGGCGCCGGACGAGTTATGATGCCGTTTCTGCCTATATAGGCTATATCGAAGATACGTTTCTTGTCCACCGCTGCAACAGATACGACATAAAAGGCAAAGATACGCTGTCGGGCAATGCCAAATTCTATATCAACGATTTAGCCTACAAGAATTATCTTTATCCGGGTTATGGATATGGGGTTGGCTACATGGTCGATAATTTGATCTACCTGGAACTATGTCGTGCAGGATTTGATGTATATGTCGGAAGTTTGCGGAATAAAGAGGTCGATTTTGTCGCCATCAAGGGCGACCGCGTCCTTTACGTTCAATGCGCCTATATATTGGTGGACAGGCAAACAATCGACCGGGAGTACTCCTCATTAGAGGCTATCGACGACAGTTTTGAAAAAATAGTCGTTTCACTTGACGAAATTACCCTGCCATCAAAAGGCGGCATCAAGCATATTCAGGCATGGAGGCTTAGTGAGCTTTTGTAATCCGTAATTGGTCTCGGCGCTGGGTGTTAAACAAAATCGCTAAGATATTGCTGTGCAATATCTTAGCGATTTTGTTTTATTGGTAGAGCCGCATTGCAACAGGGTCGGGCTATTGTTATTGAAGTGCTTTTTCTAAATTTTCTAAACTTCCGGCATAACTTTTGAAGGCAGCTGCCTGTTCGGTCAGAAACTTCCTTATTTTAGCTTTTTGCTCTTCGGGCAGATCTTTAACTTTCGGATTTTGAAATACATTCCTTGCCATAAAGTAAGTGTCGCGATCTAATCCCCGGGCCATGCTTATGGCGGAAAAGTAATCGGCTGCCGCTCCATAGTCGTCATCGTTTATCATCAGTGCAATCCTTCCAATATATGCCATATTCGGCCATCTGGGGTTGCTTACTATTGCGAGAATCTGCGCTGCTTTTTCTATATCCTGCTTCGGCATTTTCCTCTGTCCTCTTACCACGGGATTGAGATATTCCACATAAATACCCCTGATTAAATCGTTTATTTTATATGCGCCCAAACGCCATTCGGCCTCCGGTCTATTCAACAGGATATCGTCAATAACCGGATCGGATATGGGCAGGTTGACCATGGCGGTTCTCAACAACTCCTCATTGTACTTGTGCGACGGCCGCAGGAAATAAATTTCTCGTATAATATCGTGCGCCTCATCGTTGTAACCGGCATTTTTCAGGTGGCTCATATATTCCAACCCGTTCTCCAGATTTTTATTCTGCATATAATTCTCTCTGGATTTGTCCAATATATCCGGATCCGTCACCGGGCGGAATTGGGCTATGAATGACCTTATATCCCTTTCGAATCCTATCTGCTTTTTCAGCACTTCGCCGTCACCGTTAAGCACCAGGAAAGTAGGGTATACGGTGGCTCCGTACTTCTTCGCTATTTCGGGACCACCCTCATCATTTACAACATCTATTTTGAAGCTGACGAAACGAGGGTTGAAAAAATCGCCTGCTTCTTTAGTCGTGAAGAGATTTTTTTGCACCCATATACATGGTCCACACCCTTGGTAGTAACAGTCAAGAAATACCAATTTATTCTCACTTTTAGCCTTCGCGATGACCTGCTCCAGCGTTAACCCTTGTTCGAATATTATTCCCTGAGAGTAGCAGTTTAGGCTTATTGTTACGGCCGCCAACAACATCAGTAATTTTTTCATACTTTTAATGTTTGGTCGTTCGATGATTACATTGATTTCAGATTAACGTCATAAATGCGTCCAAAACCGGTGAACGTTCTATGCGACTCGGCTTGCCCCGTCATGTTATCGATCATTATTGCATGGAGTGTACCGACGCCATTTTCGTAAGTACCTACAAGCATCATTCTGTTGGCGCGATGATAAGCAGATATGCCTGTAAATACAGGAGACTTTAGAATCTTCATCATTGTAATTTCTCCGGTGAACGGAACCTGTTCAGCGCCCACCATCAGTTTCCGTGCGTCGCTCGTCCCGCTTTCCCGCAGTACGGCATACTGATAAACAGCCGTGCTTGTGGCATAGTAGCAAGTACTGCTGTTCGCACCGACTGCGTGGAATTTTGCCGATTCAAATTCCGGAAGCCGCGATATATTGTATTTGGCAACCGCGAAAGCGTTTGCGTCTGACGTATTTGCTGCATTGAAATTGATTTCGCCAAGAAATATGGTCCCATCATCTTCCTGGAATACGCCAAGATGATTACCACTCGCACCTATTCCGATGTTGTCGAGATAGAGCAAATCCGCCTGCATATTTGCCGGATTGAACGGTCCCCAGCCGGCAGAATTAATGATAGTGGGGGCGACCTCGCCAACAGTTGTAAGACTGGCACGTATAAAACCTCTTGTGTTCTCGTCGAAAATCAAGCCCTGCAGATTCTGATTCACTATAAAACTGTGTTTTGAGGCTTTTAGGTTCGGCCTTCCGGTAAAAACTTTTGGTATAGAGAATCTGGAATTCGCTAAGCCGGTTGAAACAAATAAAACACCGTCATCTATAACGCATCTGTTGTTGTTGTTGTAGAATTGGATTTTTTGCAGATTGCCATTATTCAAGGAAGGCGAAGTTGGAGTTGAATAGAACAAATCCATATAATCGCCTTTTTTCACCATACCTTCCGCTCCTGCAAACAGCGCTGCCTGATCAGTTCTTATAAAAATATTGCACGTTTCGATTGGTACTACTCCGCCAGTCATGTGCTGCTGTATTATAAAAACTCCCCTGCCCGGTATTTTTGCTCCGTTGACAGAAGAATAACTGTTATAGACAATTCTTTCCTCGATCTGAGCATTGGCACTTACAAGGAAATGGCGGTCCATGATAATTCCTATATCGCTTTCGGTATCGTTGCCGTGCAGCACCATAAGACCCAGATCACCGCCGCTGATAGTAATGGTAATCAGCGAAGAGTACATGCTATGGGTATGGCCGTCAATCTCCCTCGATACTCTAAGCCTGACACTATAACTCCCGAATGTAGGGAAATAATTATCAGGTCTTATAATGAAGTCGAAATCCCTACCCTCGCCGAATTCTCTAAACCGGCTGTTTTCATCGAATATTTCCCACATGTACTTCAGTTCGGATTCGGGAACATCGGAAGTAACCGTTACGGGAATTATGAGATGCTGACCCATTTGAACCAGATATGTGTGAATACCTGATGAAACAGTAACGACAACATTCCCGATATCGGTGTAGTCGTAGTTGCCCTTGTCTTTATAGCAGCCGGTTGAGCCAAATGTCATAGCTGCCAAAATCATATAACAAAATATCTTTTTCATCTTGATCAAAGTTTTTAATATCCTGGTAAAAATCGCACTTCAGTACCGTCATCCGGATACCTGATATCATGTTCCTCGCAATAGTTATTCAGTAACAACCGATATAGATTCCATGCGACAGTGTCGGCGCGGGGATTTTCCATACTTCCGAGAACTATTTGGAGTATCTGCATCTTGATTACATGGTATCTGCCAAAATAGAACTCCGACATAGCATCTGTACCCCACCAACTTGGCCTCTCTATACCATTGTAAAACGTGATGTGGCGCGTAGAGGCTACGTTTTCCATATTTCTGTTGTAGAGCGCCATATCTGCGATTAAATCGTTAGAGCCTTTCAACTTGATGGTTATCGTATCGCGATCCGTATCTAAATTCGGCGTCCGCCACAATCTGATCTCTATATTGGCAGTACTCTCATTGGCTTTCAATATGGAAGGCTGGATAATCTCGTATCTTGTCTGGGAATGCCCTGCATTTTTCAATACCTCTACATAAAATACACGGTCGTGGCCGACAAGATTGCCGGCGAGATTAACCTCAACAGTGAAAATTGCCGATTCCACCGTGGGATCGGGTAGCGTGGCAAATCCGAAGCGCGATATATCGGTAGAATTTACAAAATATACGCAGTCGGTCGGCTCCCAGGTCATAACTTTTTCCGTTTGACATGCAGACAGTAGCGTCGCTACGGAAAGAGCCGTTAAAATTCCTTTAATCGTTGTTTTCATATTCGTTTGCATTTATAGTTCACGGTTTCCATAGAGGATTTCATTTTCCGGATATGGGAATATATATGCCTCCAATCCTCTGTTGAACGTCATATTGGTAATGGCAGGGGATTGCTGTCGCTTATACCAAAACCACAACTGTCCTTCGCCTGTAAATTCCTTGCGGTACTCCGTGTATATCTCATTGAGCAGTGTTTGCTGGTTGTTCACATTGGTTAACGGCATGGTGGTATATCCGCGCTGGCGGCGTACGATTTCGAGGTATTCCAAACCATCCTCCCAATTGTCTGCACATTCCGCTACAATGTAATACATCTCCGAAATGCGGATCAGCGGCATACGGTATTTGAAATGGGAAGAAACCATGGCGGGTTGGTAAAATTTGGAAAGCATAAACTCGTTGGCGGAATGCATGGTGTACATATACCTGAACCTCGGGTCAACTCCCTGGTCATTTGTGGCGAACATATTCCGCATTGATGTCAGTCTTAGATTAGTTCCATCGCTTACCGGTATGTTATTCAGGAAACCTGATATCAGGTTATCCATATTCATTACATTGAGTGCAAAAATATGCTCCGTGGCAAAAGTCCTGTCCTGGTTAGTTCCCGATCCGAGTTCGATAGAAGTAAGGTTGGTTGTAAGTACCCATGGGAATCGGGTTGGCTGGTCGTCAATTACTTCGAGTGCCGTTCTCAGGGCATTTTCTTTATCGCCTTTCCAGAGATATACCCTTGCCAGCGTCGCTTTTGCCGCATAATAATTAAAGTGGAAGCGGCGGTTGTGCCATGCACTTATGTTACCAGAAGTACTTGATGCCAATACATGTGGGGGCGTGGTACCCAAGCGCATCGGATCGTTTTCGAGTAGCCTCACAGCCTCTTCGAGTTGGGATATAATAACACTCATCATCTCTTCGCCGGTAAGCAGGGGCGTTACGAGTGGTGTCAGTTTTACGACATAAGGCAGTATTTCCTGATCTTTACTCTTTTCATATACATCGGCAAACATGCGGTAGAGCTCGAAATGGAGGAAAGCACGCAGGCCGATAGCTTCGCCTTTGATTACAGAATAATTATCTTCAGTGAAAAGATACCTGTTGTCATCTATGTTTTCAAGTATTGAGTTGATGCCTGCAATAACATTATAGAGCCCCGACCAGAATTGCTCCAGCATTCTGACAGCATCAGTGCTTACAGAAGAGCCACCTGATTCAACGTATGCATATTCTTTTATACCGTTGTACATTGCGGGAAGAGTGAGGGCTGTGTAATTCCCTGCCAGTACGTCCATAGCGCCCCATGTCATTTCACGGCCATAAAGAGAAGCGCGGCACATTCGTGCATAAATACCTGCAATGGCTTCGCCATACCCCTTTTCGGAAGAGAGAAGTTCCTCCCTGTCTAACTGTGTAGAGGGTTTCACATCAAGCCAGTCGCTGCACGAGACGAAGGTTAGCGTCGCCGTGAAACAAATCAGTAAAGAAATATGTTTCTTCATTTTGTGTCGTTTTTAATTGGTTAAAATGTGGCTTGCAACGAAAACGAGAAGTTGCGCGCAAAAGGATAGCTTGTGCCTCTTTCGATCTCGATGGACGAAAAACGGAAAAGTTCGTTCATATAGAATTGAACCCTCAACCGCTCTATACCGACCTTCGTAAGCGCCCTGAGATTCCGGAAATCGTAACCCGCATTCACAGAAGAGATATAAAGCTCATTGTCTTTCATTATGAAACGGGATGTTGGTCTGGTAGGTTGTCCACCGGTGAAAGCCATCTGGGAAATGTAAAGTCTGGTAAAAGACGCTGCTTCGCCGGGGTTATTCCAACTTTGCAGTATCCTGCGGTCAAGGTTGTGTTCGGCATAAACATTTTCAACTTTATCCACAAGCGTAGTGTTGTACCTGTCGCCGCCGAATTTGTAGCTTGCCGAAACCGCAAATGTGAAACCTTTGTAGCCTGCACTTAGGTTGATGTTGCCTCTAAGTGTAGGTGCGGTGTTGCCTATCACGACCTGATTGAGCGCCGACCAGGCTCTGACTAAGTTACCGTCGAGGTCGTAAAATACCTCATCTCCCGTTATCGGATTAACGCCTGCCGAGCGCACACCCCAGATTGCGGTCATAGACTGCCCTTCGTAGTAAAGCGTAGACGGGCGGGTATATTGTTTTCTGAGCTCATCGTTGATAATATAAGTGGCAGGGGCGGTTGCTGTTTTATCTGCATTTTGTGTATTGTTGCGATGTTCAAACGTGTCGGATATCTCTTTTATCCTGTTTCTATTGTGCATTCCGGAGACTGAGACTGTAAACCAGCCGCGCTTATTGGAATCACGCCACAATCGAAGCGCCAGATTTGTTTCGAATCCCCTGTTCTCAATTTTCCCGAGATTCTCCATGAAAGTAGAGAAACCTGTTGAGGGAGGAATGGCTACATTAATCAGCATGTCGTCAGTAATTCCTGTAAAATAGTCGAACGTGGCGGTTATCATACCATTAAGGAGCACGAAGTCAGTACCTATATTGTAGTCGAATACGCGCTGCCATTTAAGGTTATCGTTAGGCAGGCCAAGGATAAATGGGCCATATCTGCCGTCGTAAGTGTGCTCGGAGTATTCATATCTCGCCCTTGCCATATATGGGTCGAAATTCTGCGAACCCGTGTATCCGACTGAGCCACGAATCTTAAACCTGTCAAGCCACTCGACATCCTTTGCAAAAGCCTCTTTATGAATGTTCCATCCGAGCCCCAACGACCAGAAAAGCCCCCATTTGTTATTGGCGCCAAACATTGAAGAGGCACTGGAACGCGTCGAAACGTCGAAAAGATAACGGTCGTCGAAAGAGTAGTTTAATGCCCCCACAACGCCTACCTCTCTACGGTTATTACTTGAACCGCTGGGACGAGAACCGGTCAGCCATTGAGCGCCGAAAGATATATTATCGGCATTGTCGTTACCGAATCCTTCAGCGGTGAAACGATAACTTTCACTTTCCTGTGACGATATGTTCCATCTCGCATTGGCAAAGAACATGTGCTTGCCGAAAGATTTACTATAATTCACACCGAAGTCAGCCTGATAAGATGTGGACGCGCCGTACCCTTTTGTATAACGCCCTTTGCGGTTACTGTCTCTCTCGTCGTAATTTATAAACATACTGTGACTCGCCGGATAAAAAAGATCCGATTCGTTTGTATGGTTTGTATAATTGAAACGGCCGATGAGCCTGAGGGTTGATAAAACTTTCCATTCCGCCTGGAAGTTGTTGCGCAATTCTTTATACGATGAAGAGTTTTTCCCGTTTAGCGTAGCGTTGTAGAGCGGGTTATGTCTCGTATTGCCATGCCACCCCCGATAGGTCATTATCAGATTACCATCATCATCATACGGTGCCCAGTAGGGGTTCAGTCTCGTATATTCGTCAAAAGTGCCGTAAGGTGAATTATTGGCATTATTATGCACAACCCCGAGTGAATTACGGAAAACCAAATTTTTATAGGTATATGCAAGGTTCACGTTACCGGAGAAAGTATTTCTGTCTGATCCTTTCATTACGCCGACAGTATTGTTGTAGCCGAGGCCGATACCGTAAAGCATCCGCTCATCGCCTCCTTCAAGATTGAACGAATGTTTATGGCCAATCCCTGTTTGCAACGGCTGGCTTAGCCAGTAGGTATCAACACCATTTAAAACATTACGCAGTAGTGCGTTGTATTCACGATCCAATGCCTGCTGCACGATGGGGGTTCCGCTATTTCCGGTACCGATATACACACCGCGCGATCTCTCAAATTCGAGTTTTTCGGCAGCGTTCATAAGGTTGTAACCCGTCAGGTCGGGAGCCTCTATATCAAGCGAACCAGAATAAGAAACCCTCAGCCTTCCGGGCGTGGGACGTATTGTAGTGATAACCACAACTCCGTTACCGGCCTTGGAGCCGTAGATAGCCTTCGCCGCGGCATCTTTGAGGATAGTGATGCTCTCCACGCGGTTCATATCGAGGTCAAATATCATTTGAAGCGAGGCTTCGAAACCGTCGAGAATAAAGAGCGGCTGGTTGGGGTTGCCCGAATACTCACCCTGCAAATCGGCGAAAGAACTTTGGCCGCGCAGCATTATTTCAGGCATCCGGTTGGGGTCCGAGCCGAATTCGAGGCTTTCCATTATCATAAACGAAGGGTCGAGATTGGAAAGGCTGCGCAGTACATTCTGGTTGCCGACCGTCAATAACTCCTCGCGCGTAAAAACTGACGATGATCCCGTAAAGCTCTCGGCACGGCGGTCGAACATACCGGTTACCACCACCTGCTGGATTTCTTCCACGCTGTCTTCCATGCGAACGTCGATCACCCGCTGGCCGGTATATGGTATTTCGACGCTCTTCCTGCCGAGGTAAGAGTATACCAGTACGTCGCCCTGCCAGGCCGTTATCGTATATCTGCCGTCTGCTCCGGTTATCGTACCCCTGCCCGAGTTCTTAACGGCGACGGTAACGCCGGCAAGAGGTTGTCCGGCCATCCCACAGACGATGGTGCCGCTTACAGTAGTGGGGGGAGTAGCCTGAGCAGGCTGCTGCCCGACCAACGCCCTGCTTATCGCAACAGATTGTCCCTGAATAGAATATTCAAAGCCGTTTTTCACAAGCACCGCATCGAGAATGGTTTCCATAGACGCATCATTGAGTTGTACAGACACCCGCTGACCTGGGGATATTACGCCTTCCCGATAAACAAACAGATATCCGGTGCGGGCTCTCAGATCTTCCAATACGGAAATTATCGTACTGTTCTCGTAGTTCACGTCCAACTTGGCTTGCTGCGAAAACGACGGGTTAGCATACACCTGTACGGTACAGCATAGTAGTAAAACAAACTTGATTTTCATCACCAAAGGGATTTTACGCCATTTCCCGGATTGGGAATGACGCATCTTGTAGATTTTTTTCATACTTTTGAAATGGATTTGTAGTTTAACGTCTGGTGCTAACAGACAAATTGCAATTTCAGGTGGGGGAATTGACCGTTCCTCCACTTTTTGTTTAGTTTTTCTCGACTTTTATTTTCCCATATTTATTCAGTTGAAATTGGACATTTCCCGCTTTACTAAGAGTAGACAACATCGTTTCAAAAGTTTCATCGGCGTACATACCACCTATAAACTTCATATCAGCTATGTCACTGTTACCGGCAAGATCAAACTCGACATCGAATATGCGGGATATTTTCGCAAGAATTTGTTCAAAAGAAATGCCGTCGAAGCTGATCTCCCCGTCTTTCCATGAAGCGAAGTTCCGGGCATTCACATTCCTGATTGCGAAATTTCCCGAATCCGGATCGAATCTAGATTGCTGGCCCGGCCTGAGAATCGCTTCTTCGTGAAGATGGGCTATCTGTACTTTCACACTCCCCGAAACCAGTGTCGTAACAGTGTTTTCATCCGGATAAGTGCTCACATTGAACTGTGTGCCCAAAACGATAGCGGATTGCGATCCCGACTCCACGATAAAAGGTTTATTATCATCCTTTACGACATCAAAAAACGCCTCCCCCACAAGGCGTACCCGCCTTTCGTCGCCTGTGAAACTCAAAGGATATTCCAAACGGCTGTCCAAATTGAGCCAGACGGTGCTGCCATCGGCAAATGTAACCCGTTGGACCTCAGACCCGCGCGGTACGATCAACCTATTATAAATGAGTTCTGTTCCTGCAACATCGTTATTCAGGTAGAATACTTCGTTGTTCTCCAACAACAACTGCGTGCCGTCTTTCTCAACGAGCTGTGCTCCCGATTGCCACATCACATACCGAGAGCCATCAGACAATTCAAGGATCGGCATATTATCCGCCCGGGCGATCGTGGATAAGTCATTGACGGGGCTATCGCCCCAATTTTGGAATAACAATACGGCTACAACAGCTACAGCCGCAGCCGAAACCGACGATGCCCATGCAACGATACGCCGCCGTTTGTTCCGGCTAATTATATTATTTATGGATTTCGCTGCTTCCTGCGGAGAATATTTCTCTGCTTCGACTATGTCTCGTAAAATGACTTTACCGTCTTTGATATTCTCATAAAACAATTTATTGCGTGGCGATTCGTCAATCCAACTGTTGAGCAGTCCGGATTCCTCGGACGAGATCGGGATATTCAGCGCGATCCGCGATAATATTTCGGATATTTCTGTCAATTTTATGAATGTCATAGCTGTTCTTAGTTTTTAATGTAGGTGTATGAGAAGGGGAAAAGTATATATCGTGAATGAAAAAATCCTACATTTGCAGTAATACCCCACGTCAGATATCGGTATAATGGGCGATAAAGAACTGATGCATAATATCGTGCAAGGCGACAGGGAGGCATTCAACCTCTTGACGGTGAAATATTACCCTGCGCTGTTCATGTTTGCCGAAAGCATAATCCCGGGAAAAGATGCCGCGAAGGACATCGTCCAGGAGGCATTCGTATATCTGTGGGAAAAGCGTAAAAAGCTGACGGATGTTATATCTGTGAAAAATTATCTCTATACGGCGGTGCGTAACTATTGCTATATCCATCTGCGCAGTTCGAAACTACGCGCCAATTTGCCTGCCGGCAATATGACGGTCCAGGAGGAAGACATCCATTATAATTACGTGAGGGCCGAGACCATACGCCTGCTCTCTGCCGCTATCGATACCCTGCCATCCCGCACGGCCGAGGTAATCAGGCTGACCTTGGAGGGATTACGGCAGGAAAAGATCGCCGAGTCCATGAATATAACCGTCGCTACGGTAAAACTGCTCAAAGCTCGTGGAATTATCCGGCTTCGGGAGCTGTTAGGCTCGACTTACAACTGGCTTTTCATGCTTTAGTATTATCCGTTAATTTAGGATCGAGATAACATCAAGACTTTTTGCTTTCCTCATACTGCCTATACCAGTACGTGGCATCCTGTTTCCATTTACGGTATTCGTGTATGTAGTATCCGGCGAGGAAGGCGGACAGGAGGGTGATAGCTCACATCACGATATACCAAACCAGGCCTCTGGACGGGCGTTTGACCTTTTTGAGCTTGCGCTCCATTTCATGGATGAAATAACGGTTCAACTGCTCGAATCGCTCTGTATCGATCGGGATGCGCCTTTCGTACAGAATTGCCTACGCTTTCTCTGACTTTGGTAGTAGTTTCGTTGTTTATACGGGAAATCTCCCTCATCCGGTCTATCTGTCCAAAGAGTATGTGGTCTGCCGTTTCACGGGAAACATCCTCTTTCCCCGCGAATTTGTTCCGGCGCTTGGCCGGTTTACCGTTGTCGTCCATAACTTCTCTTTTTACGTTTCTTATTTTTAAGGGTTAAATCATTCTGATTATCGTCTCCCGGATAGCCGTGTCCGTTCGGAGTAAATAGATCGGACAATAGCGAGCCTATACCTGTACTGAGGGAGTGGGATGGTTGATAGCTGGCTGTGCTGTGGTCATTCGAGTGCTGAACCTGCTGTGATTGGCTCGGCTCCTGTGAAAGGGGAAAGTTTTTGGCTATCGAGTGCAGAAAGTGAGTTACATCCGCTTGCCCTTTCTGTTGCTGAATCTTAAAACTCGCATAGTAGAACTTCAGAATCGCTACATCCGAAGTTTTCAAAAAATTATCGTTATACAACTTGCGATACTTGTCTTGCATGGCCGAAATAATCAAATTCGCCTGTAAAATCAGCGAATTCCCTTTGGTTTAATCATATTTGATATGATTTTCTATCGGCGAGGACAAGACTGGGCAAAACCCAATTTGCAACACAACAAAAAGAAAACACCTGGCAATCGATTGATTGTCAGGTGTTTTGGCGGTATGGACGGGACTCGAACCCGCGACCCCCTGCGTGACAGGCAGGTATTCTAACCAACTGAACTACCACACCGTTTTTATGTGCAATACAACTTTACAAAGAAAACTCGATTGCGATGCAAAAGTAATCAAAATTCCGGAATCTGCAAAAATTTCGCAGACAAATATCATCTTTTCTCGAATATCGAAAAATGAACGTTCCCGTAACTCCTTGACTGTATGAACAAAGGATGTGCCGAGTAATCCGCACCACGTGCATGTTCGAGAATAAACAGTCCGCCCGAAACTAAAATATCGTTCCCTAAGGCCAGGCCTGTCAATTCTTCGCTACAAGCCAAGTCGTACGGCGGATCGGCAAATATCAAATCGAATTGCTGAGGGGTCGCCCGCAAATATCGTAACGCATTAGCCTTCACCGCATGGAAATTTGCGAAACCAAGCTCACAGGCCATACGTTTAATATAGGTGAAATGAACGGTGTTGATTTCGACAGCGGTGACACTCGCCGCGCCACGCGATGCGAATTCATAACCGATCGATCCCGTGCCGGCAAAGAGGTCGAGTACACGCAGCCCCTCGAAATCGACGAGATTGCCGAGCACGTTAAAGAGGTTTTCTTTCGCGAAATCGGTCGTCGGCCGCGCCCTCAGGTTGCGCGGCGGCTCGATGATGCGCCCCTTATGTGTACCGCTGATTATTCGCATTTCATTTCACAACGTACTACGATCGGCAGACTTTCCCCGCCCCCATTCAAAAACACGCGCGCGTGTGTACCGCTGATTATTCGCACGCGCGGATGTTTTAGATGATACTCATCCGGCAGGCTGGAAAACACGCGCGCGTGTAAATCGCTTGCGCAGAAACTTTGCGACCGCCGCCGCATCCGTACCATGCACGAACAGCGGCGATGACGCAGCATCGAGCAACCCTGCCCCGGCAAGCGTACATGCATAGTAAAGTATATCCGCCGCAGAGGCAAAAGGCAACACTTCGCAGTACTGCCACCGTCCATCGTCCGCACACTGCACGGTTATGTAAACATTATGCGGCGTGAGGTATAACGTAGCGAAACTGTGTTCCGCCGTCTTTTTTTTACCCCTGACGGCCGAAGCAGCCGATGCCGCAATTTCGCCCATGACCTCGAAAGGCGATGCAAACCTTACGCGTGGGCCGAAAAGTTCACCGAACGCATCCACCGCCTCGCCATCGCAAACTATGATCGAGACTGCCTCTTCATCACCCGCCGTAAATTCGCATACGACAACCCGCTCAGTCGCCGCGAGTGTCATGTTGTTAAGCCTTAAATAGTCGACCACGCGCGCGCTGTCGAACAGCACGGCGGGAACGATCACCGTCTTACCGGCATCGACGATCACCCGCACTGCCACGTCATCCGCACCGCCACGCCGCCGTCCTTTACTCATATATCTTGCTACGGCGGCGCGAATGTTCGCGCCCATGCCGAACTCCGCATCGAAACCCACCGTGACCTCGCGAGAGCCGTCTCCCCGCCAAAAAGAAAGTCCATCCGGCGATAACCGGATGGACAGCAGGCGAGCCTGTTTCATAGTATTTCGACTGGACGATGGCATCTACGCGTGCGCGGAGGCCTACTCCGGTCTGTTGAGAGCTTCGTTCGTCGCCGTGCGCAAATCGCCCACCTTGATGCCCGGATACAGGTTACGGGTGTTCATCTGGTCATCTATCAGGTTATCCACCATCTGGCGGTCCATATCGTGCAGGAAGAAATTGAACGGCGCGCGCAACTCGAACACCGGCACTATTATCCGCGTCTCCGTCGTTACGAAACCCGTTTCAAGGAAGAATCGTTTGTTTTCCGAGTGCGGAATGATCGGCAATTGATGCACCTGCTGGGGCGTGAGCCGTCGCGGCGAGAAAATGGTGTCGATGACCGCGACGCGCGTCTCTTCCTGATACACCAACCCGCGGGCGACAGCCACCGAGTCGTCGAGCGACCCGACAGAACGGATCACCGTGATCGAATCGTGAAGAATAAAGTAGATCAGCTCATTGAAATCGTCTGTGAAATTGCCATACATGGAGCGGAATGCACGTTGCGCTGCGCGTATATCGCGTGCATTCTGGATGACATCCGCTTCGCGGCGGCTCACTTCCCTGTCGAACTGGATCGGCTTGTTTATCGAGGCTATCAGCCACCATGCCAGACCGACGATCGCAAGGAATAAAAAAATCTGTATCCCTATTAGTAACGGTTTTTTCATTTCGTTTTTATGGGTTAAATTTGTGTCTGCAATCACAAGATAATCGCACCGAAAAATGTTGAACGACTTTCTCGCGAGCCAAATTTACAAAAGTTTTGGATTCGCTCCAACTTTTGGGCAAAAAAAAACGATAGAAAAGATTTCGGCGTGGCTTGCCGACCCTGAGGACGGTTCGATATTCCTTCTGAACGGCTATGCCGGAACAGGCAAGACGACCCTTATTGCGGCCCTTGTAGCGGCGCTTAAAGAACTGAAAATCAGCTTCGTACTTCTTGCCCCTACGGGGCGTGCGGCGAAAGTCGTCGCACAATATACCGGCGAAAAATCGAGCACCATACATAAAAAAATATATCGGCAAAAGAGTTCGGACATCGATGCAGGTTTCGCGCTCGATTTCAACAAAGATACCGACACCTTATATATAGTTGACGAGGGGTCGATGATCGGCGATACGGGCAGCGGCAGCGACCGGCTTTTCGGCACGGGCAGCCTGCTCGAAGACCTGGTGAGCTATGTACGCGCCGGCAAGCGGTGTCGGCTGCTCGTCGCGGGCGACGAGGCGCAGCTACCGCCCATCGGGCATGATTTCAGCCCCGCGCTCGACGTGGCGCTGATGTCGCGCTATGGAACGGTGGAGAGCAGTTCGCTCGACGAGGTGGTGCGTCAGCAGGCCGAGTCGGGCATACTGTTCAACGCCACTCTGGTGCGCTGCATGATCGAGGCGCAGATCTACGAGCCGCCGTTGTTTCGCACCGACGGTTTCACCGATGTACGTCGCATCGAGGGCGGCGAATTTCTCGAAGAAATAGAGGGGTGTTACTCTCGATACGGGCGCGACCAAACGATCGTGATCACGCGCTCGAACAAACGCGCCGGACGGTTCAACGAGGCCGTCCGCCGCCATGTGCTCGGTGCGGAAGACGAAATAGAGTCGGGCGATATGCTGATGGTCGTGCGCAATAATTATTCTCACAAAGACGACGAACGTATCGATTTCATCGCCAACGGCGATACGGCGCGCCTCACGCGCATCCGGCGTTTCGAGAATATTTACGGTTTCCGATTCGCCGAGGCGCGGCTCGAATTTCCCGACTACGACGATGTGGAAATCGAGGGCAAAGTGCTGTTAGATACGCTCGCTGCCGATACCCCGTCGCTCTCGCGCGAGGATGGCAGCCGGCTGTTCTACGCCATTGCTGAGGATTATCCCGAAATAAAAAATCGGGCAAAACGCAACAAGCTGGTGATGGAAAGTCCTTATTATAATGCGTTGCAGGTGAAATTCGCCTACGCCGTGACATGCCACAAAGCACAGGGCGGACAGTGGAGCGCAGTGTTCATCGACCGCATGTTATTCGGCGACGAGCCGATGTCGCGCGACCTGATGCGCTGGCTCTACACGGCCATCACGCGTGCAACCGAGCGGCTCTATTTCGTAAATTTCGACGAACGGTTTTTCGAGCACATATAGTGTGTTTTCCAGCCTGCCGCACGCGCGCGTGTTTTATTGCCTGCCGGATGATTGTCATTGGAGGTTGCGGGTCAAGCCCGCAATGACAAAGCCGGAAAAACACACGCGTGTGTCTCGTCGCGCCTCGCGCGCTCGCTCGGGATGACAAAGAGTAATCGCAGCTATCTGCTACAAACAATTCTCTTCCGGAATCTGGACTGTTTCGATACCTACACGGCGCAGCAGGTCGAGGCCGTCTGCCGAGTGATAGGAATCGCAGTAGACAACGCGGATGATGCCTGCCTGTATAATGAGTTTCGCGCACTCGATGCAAGGCATGGCAGTTATGTAGAGCGTCGCGCCCTCGCTGCTGTTGGCGCTTTTGGCCACTTTGGTTATCGCATTGGCCTCGGCGTGCAGGACATAAGGCTTTGTCGCGCCGTGTTCATCCTCGCACAGGTTCTCGAAACCGGCCGGTGTCCCGTTATAACCGTCCGAAATGATCATCTTGTCCTTGACGATCAGCGCTCCCACCTTGCGGCGCACACAGTATGAATTCTCGGCCCAGATGCGTGCCATGCGTATGTAGCGGATGTCTAACTGCCGCTGTTTTTCCTCGTAGTAGCCCATGCTTTATTACTCCATCGGTTTTTGTAACGCATCCTCTAAACGCGAGACGAACGCCGCGCCATTGGGCGAAGTGCCCCTGAGCATATCGAATAACGCGCCGTTGGGTTCGAAAATAAGAAACGTCGGGACAGTCCTTATCCCGTGTGCTTCCGCGATCTTACGCCCCTCGTCCGTCTGCATATCCATTTTGATATTTATAAAACGGCTGTTGAGGTAATCACCCACCTCTTCCAACGTGAAGACGTTATCACTCATATATTTGCACGGCCCGCACGACTGGGTATAACCGTAAACGAACAACCGCCGCTGTTCGCGCATAGCCTGCGCCAGCGCGGCCTCGAACGTCTCGAACTCGTCCCAGCAGATGCCCACCGTACTCTTACGCTTATATTGCGCCGCCAGATTACTCGCGCCAAGCCCGTTCATCTCGACTCTCGCACGCTCGGCCACCTCTGTTGCCATTTCATTCATATGCACGTAGAGCGCCTTCGTCCCGTCGCTTCCCTCAGCAAGCGCGTCGGCCCGAACGAGCGCCCTTAGCACCTCGTGATCTTGCGTCTGTCGATAACTCTCGCCGAGCAAAGCGACATACTTTTCCGCATCACCCGCCGCGTACGCATCCGCCAGCAAGAGCGGCGACATCAGCCGGGTTTTATTTCTCAACTCGATCGGTTCGAGGCGCGCAATGAGATCGCGCACCAGTTGCACATCCACCGGCCGACGCGGATCGAGCGCCCGTATGTTCGCCGTGCCGAATGCTCCTTCGATCAATCTGTCTACCACACTCTCGCCATGCTCACGTTCCAGCTCCCTGCGGTTATCGAGCACGAACGTCATTCCCTCGCCCATCACGTCGTCTGCCGCCGCATTCTGCACGACCGGCCAATAATCTGCGCTCAGTTTCTCCTGCCGCGAAAGTTTTGTGTAAAGAGCGCCGGCCACTTCTGCCGTCTTCTCACGACTTACGCTGCCACGGGCGCGCAATATCTGCCAATAAGTGATCAGGTCACGTTTGGAGATCGTTCCGCTTTCATACTCCTGCCCGAACTGTTCGACAGATTTCTCTGCGTTTATGCCCACATCGACGCGCGCGATAAAATCTTCCAGCCCGCCGCCGCCCACCACGCGGTGAATCTCCCGTCCGTCGGCGTCGAGTATCAGAAATGTCGGGAAGGCCGTGACGTCGTACTTATCCTTCAACGCCGGTCCTTCGCCCTTTTCCATATCGATCTTTATATTCACGAAATGCCGGTTGAAATAATCGCCCGCCGCCGCAAGCGTAAAGACGTTGTCGGTCATGTGCTTGCACGGCGCGCACCAGTCGGTATAGCAATCCAGGAATACCGGCTTACCCTCTGCGCGGCTCGCGGCAAGGGCCTCGTCGAATGTAATGTCGCGCCAATCGACGCCCTGAGCCGTTGTTTTTTGTGTGAACGCTGCGACGCATAGCACGAGCGCGGCGGCAGTTATAAAGAGTTTATTTGTCATAATTGAAAAACGTTGCGGTTAGTAGAATTATTAGGCTAAGGTAATAAAAATCACATAAATTCCGGCAGCCGGCAGCCGGAAAACACACGCGTGTGTTATTCCAGATTTATGATCCTCAGCCCGCCTGCGAGTGCGCGGCGAACGGTGTATTGCGTGCCGCCGCGCGAACCATTGTAATAGCATATCAGCACGGAGGCGTGCGCCACCAGCCAGTCGTTGCGGCGATGAAAGCAGTCGGCGGTGTAGCGGGGCGAGATGACCTCGACGCTATCGGCCGCCGCCAACAAATCTTCATACCTTTCTCGTGTCTGTACGCCGAACGCACGGGCCTGTTCGGGAAACGGCACGACGGCCGTAAGCCGCACGGCAGGATAATCGCGCCGCACGGCGACGACCGCTTCCGCTGCGAGCAGGTCGAACCCCTCCGCCATTCCGCACAGAAAATCGGTATACCCTTCCTCGGCGAGCGCGGTGAGCGTTTCGCACAAACGCACCGCCATATCACCGTCGCAAGCCCCTGCCGCCCCGAAAAGCGTGCGCCCCATCTTGAAAGTCCTATGACCGCTGAAAGCTGCCGTGCGCGATTTTTCCCGTTCCATCGTCACAAAGATATAAAGATATATTTTGTAACTTTGCGGCATTATGAGACATCTATTAATTTTGACAATATTTCTCGCCTCGTGCGTCAGCGGCGGTGGGGAGAAACCACCCGAAACACCTATCGACCGCGTGCCGGAGTTCATGTTGGAATACGGTAGCAGCAGCGGAGAATTCCGTTCGCCCGACGATTTTTTGGGCAATAAAACATTACTGATGTTCTTCACAATACAGTGCCCGCACTGCCGACGCGAACTGCCGTTCGTCGATTACGCATACCGTGAACTGAGCGGGGCGGGGCTGAGCGTGGTTGTCGTGAACCGCGAAGGGCTGCGTGAGACGACCGAAGAATATTGGAGCGACAATGGACTCGTCATGCCATGGTGGCTCGACCCTGACAGAGCGGTATTCGATCTGTTTGCCACAGCGGGCGTGCCACGCTTTTATCTTATCGATGAAGAAGGCGTTGCAGTGTGGGAGCGCGTGGGAAGAATAGGCAGCGGCGACTTTACCGAAGAGGGCGGCAATCTGTTCAATGCGTTAATTACTGAAAAACTGGAACTATGAAATTTTTTATCGACACGGCCAACCTCGACCAGATCAGAGAGGCCAACGCGCTGGGTATTCTCGACGGCGTGACCACGAATCCGTCGCTGATGGCCAAAGAGGGTATCCGCGGCGAAGCGAACGTCCTGCAACATTATGTGGATATTTGCAATATCGTAAGCGGCGACGTGAGTGCCGAAGTGCTCTCGGTAGATTACGACGGGATGATCGCCGAAGGCGTGCGGTTGGCCGCACTGCACCCGCAGATCGTTGTGAAAGTGCCGTGCACACGCGACGGCATCCGCGCCATCAAATGGTTCACGGACAATAAGATAAAAACCAACTGTACGCTCGTCTTTACCGTAGGCCAGGCGTTGCTGGCGGCTAAGGCGGGCGCGACTTATGTGTCGCCGTTCGTGGGCCGGCTGGACGATATTTCGAGCGACGGCATAGCTCTCGTAGCGGCAATTGTCGAAGTTTTCGACTATTACGGCTACGACACGCAGGTCCTGGCCGCATCGATCCGCACCACGCAGCATATCATTCAGTGCATCGAGGCCGGAGCAGACGTTGCTACATGTCCGCTGTCGTCGATACTCGGCCTTCTGAACCATCCGCTGACGGATAAAGGTGTCGAAATTTTCGTGCGCGACGCCGCGAAAATGGAGTAGCACGCGCGCGTGGTTTCCAGCCTGCCGGATAACTGTCATTGCGGACTTGATCCGCAATCCTCGGCTCGGAGGCCGCAATGACAATATTCATAATTGTCTATAACAGCGGGCTGAGCAGTCGTGCGAACGATTCGTAGATGCCGTGCAGATCGGAGCGTTTATCCCACTTCTGCGGCGTAAGAAGTAAACTGTTGCGCAGGTCTTCGAAGAAATGGCTTTCCAACTCGCGCGTGATATGCGGATCGTAAATGATCGCCGAGACTTCGAAGTTGTCCTCGAAACTGCGCACGTCCATATTGGCCGTCCCCACCGACGAGAATTTACTGTCGATCATAATGATCTTCGAATGGTTGAACCCCTTGCGGTAGAAATAGACCTTGATACCCGCCTCCATCAGTTCGGAGATGTAAGAGCGCGTAGCCCAATATACCATCTTGGAGTCGGAGCGGCTGGGGAGCATCACGCGCACGTCGATGCCGCCGAGCGCTGCGACTTTCAGGGCGGTGAGCACCGCCTGATTCGGCAGAAAATACGGCGATGAGATATAGATATGCTCGCGCGCGTGGGTGATGGCCGAGAAGAAAGCCTGCATTATGGCCGCCCAATCCGAATCGGGGCCCGACGTCGCGATCTGCACCGCACACTCCTCATCGACAGTGAGTACGGAGGGCGGCGGGAAGAATTTTTTTCCGTCCAGCGTCTCTTTCTTATTCAGGAAATACCAATCGGTCGTGAACACCGTTTGGAGCATCGCAACGGATTCGCCCTCTAACTGCAAGTGCGTGTCGCGCCACATGCCGTTCTTGCCGCGCCGCACCAGGTAACGGTCGGCGATATTTATACCGCCCGTGAATGCCAACCGACCGTCCACGACTATGATCTTGCGATGGTTACGGTAGTTTATCTTGCTCGTTAGCCAAGGGAAGACCACCGGTTGGAAGCATCGTACCTGCACCCCCGCACGGCGCAACTCGCGCAGGAACTTCGGACTGAGGCCCCAACTGCCTACATCGTCATAGATGAACCGCACCTCGACACCGGCACGCGCTTTCTCCATAAGAATCTTGGCCACCTTGCTGCCGATGCGGTCGTTCTCGAATATGTAATATTCGAGGTTTATCGTCTCTTTCGCATCTCTCAAAGCGCGCAGAATAGCCGCAAACGTATCCCTGCCGTTGTTCAGAACCCTGATGCGGTTGCACGTGGTGAGCGGCGCTTTATTGTTATTGAGCAGCAGCGTGATGATGCCGCGGTACTCGGCGATTTCGGGCGAGAGAGGAAAATCGGGGTCACAGATCGCTTTGAGCTGCTCGCGGCAGATGCGCTCGAACTGTTCCAAGTCCTTGATCTCTTTGAGGTTGAACATCTTTTCCTTGCGGTGGTTGCGCCCGAAGAGAATATAGAGCACGATGCCCACTACGGGCAGCAGAGCGATGACCGTTATCCACGCCAACGCCTTGACCGGATCGCGCTTATCATGGATAATAAACCCGATAACCACGATGATGAAAATGGTGTAGGCCACTGTCATCAGTAGTTTCAGCTGAGCGAGTTGTATGAGCGGCAAAGCGAATGTCATGTTCTATAAAATCTTATACTAATGGTTTGTCCTCACAAATTTGTCATTCCGAACGCCCTGCAAGGGCGGAGGAATCTATCGCTCGTCTCCCTTCTGACTTATAAACTCGCGATAGATCTCTCCGTTTCTCCGAAACGTTCGGGATGACATGCGTGCGTGTTATCTCATCTCTTCGATTCCCGTAATTCCGGTGCGGTTGAACGATACGCGGTAGCGTTTATATTTGGTCTGTCCCTCGAATTGCATCTGCAAAATGATGTTGATATAGTAGCCCTTTTCACCGTCGATGATGAGGACATTGCCCTGTTCGTCGAGTTTGTGGAGCGACACCTCAGGGTTGTCGGTCTTCTCGACGAAACGCGTGAAGTGAAGGCGCGTGATGTCGTTGATGCCCGACAGAGTGTACTCGCTATTGGCATTCAGCGACTCGCGGTCGATGCGAACCAATTTTCGATACAGGAGAATTTTTTCGTCCAACGTGCGGTTCTCGGCCTCCAACAGCGGCGAGCGGCTGCGGATTTCCATCACCTCAGGCGGTGTCTTTTGGTCGGTCACGAAGTCCACCGCCTCCTTTATCCATCCTATCTCGGCATCCTTGATCCCGATGTGCGCCTTGTTGTCAAAGTACCTGCGGCTCAGCGTGTGAGCAAAATAATAGCGCATCTTTTCCTTGATCCGATCTTTGAACATATATCCGATCACCAGAGCGAAGAAGAACGAAAACGTGAAGTTACCGTATCTGAGCTGACTCCAAAACGCGACGACCGTAGCGACGACCATCGCAATGCCGGCAGCGATACTATACAGGAACTGCTCGGCAATGACGCCGTCTTTCTTTTTTCGCGAAATCAGGAATAAATCGCTGTTGATGTACTTTTTCAGCACCCCGTGCCGGAAGACCAGGTCGCGGTTGTTGGCCGGGTTGTCGCTCTCCACCACCAGATAACCCATCCCGCGCTTGTAGCGGTTCTCATCGCGGATCAGCTCTTTGAGCAGCGTGATAAGCTGGGCGTCGGCATGCGGCAGGCGCATTTCTTCCAGACCCTCTATGAGGCGATAAGTATTCTGCTCGGCGATGTTGCTCAGGAATTCGTCGCCGAACGTGTAATAATTCATCACCTCCTGTGTGACCGTGGGAACGTCGATTATCTTGCGCAGCGAGCGGTATTGCTGCGTTATATCCACGACATTGCGCGCATACGAG
Organism: Rikenellaceae bacterium; assembly: GCA_009783565.1. GTDB lineage: Bacteria > Bacteroidota > Bacteroidia > Bacteroidales > Rikenellaceae > WRDF01. The sequence continues at coordinate 120,524 of WRDF01000005.1, forward strand.
CGCACCAGATAATCGAGGTCGTTTCCGCGCTTATTGCTTATGATATGCGCAATCTCGTCGCGCTGTGCGCTCTTGACGATGGCCGAGAACATTTTTATCTGATACTCGTACTCGCCGACATTCGTGCGCGTAGGGTCGTTGGCCAGCGCCGTCATCGCCTTTTCGAGGTTATGCAGCGGCAGGGCGTTGCCCGACACTATCTCGCGCAGCAGGAATTTCGGCGTGATGAGCCTCACGTTCGACTTAACGTCACGATAGAACTGCGGCTTGGTATATGTTACCGGGTTCAGATCGAGGCTGTTGGGTATGAATATCCACGTATTGATAGCAAAGTCGTTGTCTTTGAGCTTGCGCCTCACGACGAACCCGACCTTGAACTCGATGCTGAACCGATCGTGAATTCTGACTTTAATATCTATCATACTTTTTTATTACATGCGCTACTTGCGAAAATAGCAAAATAAACGCCAAAAATGTCATGCCCTGCGAATTATTGTCATTCCGAACGCACGAAGTGCAGAGGAATCTATCGCTCGTCTGTCTTTATAATTTATAAACTCGCGATAGATCCCTCGTCGCGCGGCGCGCTCGCTCGGGATGACATGCACGCGCGCGCCAATTCTGCCGCAAGATACTCCCGCGTACGTACTTTCTCGTCGGCGATTATGCGGTTGGTCTGCGCGTAATCCGTTGGAGTTTCGAGCACGGCGGCAATATCGGCAGACGTGGCGGCACGGCGATTATCAAGCGCAAGCCAGCGCAACAGCGAACCTAACTTTTCGCTGTTCGACGCGCGCACCAGAGTGCAGAACGGACGGTGGGTGATGGCGGAGAAGATCGTGCCGTGAAACGTATCGGTGACGACATAATCGGCATCGCGGATCCACGCCAGCACGTCAAACGGCGTCGGCGGGATAACCGATTCGTCGCACCAATCGTAGGCGCTGAAAATCGACACCAGCCGCTTACCTTTCGCACGCGCAAATGCCCTTATCGCTTCGACTTCCGCACGGTCGCGGATGCGCTCGGCGTAAGCGTAGACCACGATATAATCGCTTCGGCCCGACGTTCGCCCTTCCAGCTCACGCGAAAAATCATAGACAAGCACGGGGTCGAGGTGCTTCACTGCCTCACGCCCCGTGAGACGGCGCACAAGCTCATAAGAGTTATCGTCGCGCACCGAGATAGCGTCCAACTTCATGAGATTCGCGGCAATTTCGTCCGCCACACCTGCGCGCTGCAAGTCGCCGAGCGTCGCGTTGCCGAACGATCCGGCATAGCTGATGATATGCCCGGCCTGCGGAATATCGCCATAGAGCTGCGTCGTGAAACCCCATGGGTTGCGCTCGAAACAGTTGAACACCTGATCGCTGCCGATGACGGCAAGGTCGTAGCGCGCCGGCGGCAGGGCATTGAGTCCGAGCATCGTATAATATTCGTCATGGTAGCGCGCACGCATGGCCCTGTAAAACTTTCGCCCGCGCATCTTCATGCCGAGTTCTCCGGTCAGCAGCGCTTTCGCGAGTTCACGCGCACGCACCCAATGCTTCCTGAACCCTTTGGCGTTATGCCCGGGCAGCTGCCGACCGGGCACGATGTCGATGAACGACACATCTGCGCCTAATTCACTGAGCATCTGCCGCAGCGCCCACGCCTGCATAAACGACCCGTAGTTGGCCACGCGCTGCATCGAGAGTATGCCTACTTTCATATTCATTATAATATGTGACCGTCCTTCTTAATAACCTCGACCAAAATATCCGCAGCCTCTGCCTGTGGTACGCCGCGCCGCACGACTTCGCGGCCGCGATATATCGTCACGCGCCCCGCCCCCTCGCCTACGTAGCCGTAATCGGCATCGGCCATCTCGCCCGGACCGTTCACGATACACCCCATAACGGCGATACGCAGTCCTGCGAGATGCGAGGTACGGCTGCGAACTTCGGCCAACGCGCCCTGCAAATCATAACTCGTTCGCCCGCAGCCCGGGCAGGCGATGTACTCCGTGCTGCTCATCCGCGCACGCGCGGCTTGGAGGATCATCAGCGCAAGCGCGTCGAGTTCGGCCTGCGGCGTGCCACGATTCATAATGCGAATACCGTCGGCGAGGCCGTCCACGAACGCCGCGCCGAAATCTGCCGCCGCCTTTATCGGCAACGTTCCAGGCGATGTTCCGAGATATTTTTTATACAAAATGACAGGGTGGTCGTCCGCTTCTGTCGCGCTGAACTCGTCGGGCAAGAACATCGCGACGCATCCTTCACTGATACCCGCACGCGCCTCTGCATCGAGTTCGCTGTATAACAAGGGTATGCGACCGCCACCGATATTACCGACGGGCATCGCATTGCGGCGGCAATATTCATGAATGCCGCTCGGTTTGCACCGCCTTTCTTTGAAATGTGCGACGAGCGCGAGTGCGGGTACGATCTCGTTTTCGGGCGGCTCGGTAAGTGATACACGTATAGTGTCTCCCAACCCCTCGCCCAGCAATGCTCCTATCCCGACCGCCGATTTTACACGTCCCGCGACCCCGTCACCCGCTTCCGTTACGCCCAAATGCAGCGGGTAGCGCATCCATTCCACACGCATCGTGGCAGCCAACAGCCTGTAAGCGTGCACCATAACGCGCACATTGCTCGACTTCATCGAAACGACGACCTGATCGAAACCGAACTCGCGGCACACGCGCAAGTATTCCATCGCCGACTCCACCATTCCGCGCGGCGTGTCGCCCCAGCGTTCCACTATATGCGAGGCGAGCGAACCGTGATTGACACCGACGCGCAGCGCTACGCCACGCTTGCGGCACTTTTCGATAAGCCTTATGAAATTCTTGTCCGCCCCGCCGAAGTTACCTGGATTTATGCGCACCTTGTCGGCGTGCTCGGCAGCCGCAATAGCCGCCTGCGGCGCGAAATGCACATCCGCTACTAACGCTACATCACCATAACCTGCCTCAACCGCCGCAGCGCGTATGTTCGCCAGATTCTCCGCCTCGCGCACGCCTTGCACCGCAAGGCGCACGATGCGGCAACCCGCCGCACGCAGCCGCCCGATCTGCTCCACGCACGCCGCCGTATCCATCGTGCTGCAATCGAGCATCGACTGCACGGCTACCGGCCGCCCGCCGCCGATAATGGTCTGACCTATTTTGACTTCGACCGTCTCCACCTGCACATTTTTCGTTTTACTCTGTAACCGAGCCGCCAAGCGTAGAGCCGCAGGCGGTAACGGCGGTATATCTGCGCGAGCGTACGCGGTCCAGTAAGTTCGCTCAGCAATCGGCCACGCGCCGCAGGTACGGGTTGCGCGCCGCTCGGACGACCTTCCATCACCGTCTCGGCCGTTTCGGCATGGAGCGTGACGCCATCGGTCTGCAATAATGCCGTACGCCCTTTTTCGGTCACCGCTACGACGACCGAGACCCCTTCGCCGTTGTCGGCATACTTTTCGCCCCAAAAGTCACCCAGACGCACATCGGCCGCCGAATTTTCATCCCTAAAAGGACACTCGTAACACGCCTTCTGCTGAACGTAACGGCGCAGAAAAAACTTGTAGAACAGGTCGTCGCGCTCCTTCGAGAGATAGACCGTCGCGCCGGCACGCGTACCGCGTATGCGGTATGAGGCGTGCCAGCCGTCGGTCTTGTCGCGGAACGTCACGCTGTCGGCCTCGCCGAGCGTCGCTGCATGGTCGCCTACATACTTACGCCACAGATTCATCGACGGCACGCCGAAACAAAAGAAATCAACCAGCAAAAACTGTTCTTCACGCCCACGCAGGCGCAAATAACGCCGTAGAGATGCCACCTGGCACGGCGTCCCTGTGAACATCACCTCGCCCTTGTCACTCAGTGCCCGCCGCAATGCAGAGGGGCTGTCGCTCTGCATATATTTCGACCCTCGCGCCTCCGCCGTCTCTTCGGGCGCGGTCGTGAAAAAATGTTCCGCTGCCCGCGCCGCCGCGTCGTACCGTGCGCCGCAGAACGCTCCGCCGCGCGCCGTCCACGACCGTGCAAGTTCATAGCCCACGCCGCCCGACGAGGTCTGCCGTCGCGTCTCGCGGTTATCGGAAAACCCCGCGAAATACCCGACGCTTTCCGCCGTCCCGCATCCGCCGGCCAACGCCGCACAGCTGTCGGCACAGAACCCGCATTCGGTGCATTGCTTACCGTCGGCTACCGTCGGCCGGTAGAACCCTGCGCCGTCTGTCTCGAAACGGATGATTTCCACCGGACACACCGCCGCGCATACCCCACAGCCGAAGCATCGCTCGCCTATATCTATTATTTTTTCGTAAGGCTTCACATTATTATGACGTTGTCATTCCGAACGTCTCGAAGAGACGGAGGAATCTATCGCGAATTTAATATAAAGATAGACTAGCGATAGATTCCTCGTCGGCACTATGCGCCTCACTCGGAATGACATTTTATCTCTTCCTTATTCTTTTCCGCACGGCATCGATTAAAAACTTACGTTCGCTCGCGCGCATTCCGACTACAAAGATCACCAGTCCCGCCCACACGACCGACGCAAAAGTCACCACCGCGATACCCGAAAACCCGCCACCCGCCACAAAACGACTTACTGCCCACGGTACGGGTACAACTAACACTGTCACCACCACAAGCACCAACGCCACCTGCCGCAGATATTGCCCCACGGGGAACGCCAGCCGTAGCCCGACGTAAGCGATACGCACAAAGAACGCCACGACGCTCACGCCCACGCGCACTGCCAGCGCACTTTCGGGCGGGTAGCCCATTCGCACCGCAAGCCACGCCAGCGGCAGGCTGAGGAACGTCAGCGCACTCATCATTATCTGATAGGCGCGAATTTTGCCTGTCGCCTGCACCGCGCTCCACAACGGCCCTGCGGCAGCGTCGATAAGCAGCGTGGCCATCAGCAGACGCATGAACGACGCCGTATGGTCGGGGACCGCTCCCGCTCCCAGCCACAGGTCGAGCAGCGGCACGGCGCACAGCATCACCGGCAGCGCGATGACGAGCAGCAGAAAATAAGAATATTTCGACGCGCGGAAGATCAGGTAACGAAAATACGCCATGTCGCCCGCCGCATACGATTTCATTATCTGCGGATTGAACGCCGTCTGAAAGTTCATCACGAAGGCGTTCACCGAATTACTCACCTGCGCTGCCTTTTCCATCGCCACGTTCAGCACCCCGCCCAGCATCACGTTCAGAAGGACGTTGATCCCGTGCATCGACGCCGCATTCGCGCCGCTTCCCAACAGACTCCATCCCGAAAACCCCGTCATACGCCGCGCCAACGCACCATCGCGCGTAAATTTGTAGCGGCAAATATCGAACCGGCGGCGGCAGTAATAGCGATAGATCAGCGTCACACCCAGCACCACGACGGCCGTGAGCGCCGCGTAGAGGATCAGTTTATCGCCCGCCAGGACGATCAGCAGCCACACCGACACCAACCGCAAGCCCGCCTCGGCCAGCGTGAGCCACGCATACATCGACATGCGCTCATGCGCTACTATGGCAGCATTGTACGGTACGCGCACGATATTAAAACACGACGTGAGCAACGACAGCTGATATACCCAGTGCGCCGCCGCCATGCGTTCGGGCGCGATGTTGAGTTTCGTTATTACAAACCACAACCCCACCGTCTCGCCCAACACCAGCACCACCAGCGCGATCCCCACGTGGATATTCACGCTCATGCTGAACACGCGCCGCTGCGACTCGCAATCGCCGCGCTCCATCTCGACGTTCAGGAAGCGTTGTGTGGCCGTCGCCATCGCAGTGTTCAAAAACCAGAACAACGCCACAAACGACCCGACGACCGCATAAATGTTGTTGTCGCCTACGCCGAGCGTATGCAGCACCACACGGCTCGCATACAGCGCAACGATCATCTGCACGAACATCCGTCCGTACAGCAGCAGTGTATTGCGCGCTATGCGCGTGGTTTTTTCGACGTTCATTTTTATTCGCAGCGACAGCTGTTTTCAATAAATTCTGCGCGATATGCCGCAAGGTCGAGCATATCGGAGAATTTCCGTGCAAAGAGGTAATGCTCGGTATCGGTTTCGCGCGATTTTGCCGCGAGCAACTGCCCGAAATCGCTCTCATCGAGCGTTCGCGGATACTGCGGCCCCGTCTGCCAATCGACATAAAGGTAACGTCGAGGGTCTCGTCGCGTTGCAAACGGCGACTGCTCGATGAGCGTTGCGAAAAACAGTTCATCGCCGCAATGACTGTGCCGAAAAGCCTCTGTATACGAGGGTGTTGCACGCAAAAAATCGAATATATATTCTCTGAATGCCGGCGTGATCACGAACCAGTTCGACCCGAACGCCAACGGCGGCAAAGTATCGAAAAGAGGATTGCGCGGCAAAAGTTTCAACCGTTGCCGCAGCCTCGCCACTAAACCCTGAGGCTTACCTCCGGGCGGATATTTATATTTCAACCGTGCGGGATGCGACGGCCGCAGCGGGAGTTCATAGACAAACTCGCGTCCGCCGCTCTCACCGAGATAGCGCTTTATCTGCTCATCGGTGCGAAGCGGCAGCGTGTCTCCCGAAATAAGCGCGATATAATCGGCCGACGTCGGCATTTTCAACAAATTCAACGACGCTTCGATCTGCGAATACGCACCCCAGCATACGTCAATGCGCGGCTCTGCGAACTGCACCCGATCAGCGATCTGAGCAAACTGTGTGATGTCGCTCTTTTCGTCCACATGCACGAAAATATCGTTCATCCCGCCGGCCCGCACCGACTCGACCAACTCCCTCAGCACGGGAGTGAACTTGTGGCAGATTATGCAATAGGCGATTTTCATCTTTCGGCACGCTATCTGACAAAGGTAGCAAAAAATGTCGTCCCTCCGCGCGCAGATGTGTGAAGGGACGACAAAACCGAAAAATACGCGCGCGTGCGGCAAGCTGGAAACCACACGCGTGTGTCACCTTATTCCTCTCGCATTCAATGCGCGGCGGTAGGCCTCGGCGTTGCGGTTGTGCTCGGAGAGGGTGGTGGCGAAACTGTGATAGCCCGAAAAATCGGCACGGGCACAAAAATAGAAGTACTTGTGATTCCGATAGTTAAGCACCGCATCGATCGCCCTCACCGATGGCATAGCTATGGGGCCGGGCGGCAATCCCGCGTGGCGATAGGTGTTGTATGGCGAATCGACTTCGAGATGGCGGTGGAGGATGCGGCGCAACGAGAAATCGCCTATGGCGAACTTCACCGTCGGGTCGGCCTGCAACGGCATCCCGATACGCAGGCGGTTTATGTAAACGCCTGCCACCGTGGGCATTTCGTCGGTCATTTTTGTTTCCTCATAGACTATCGAGGCAAGCGTCACGGCCTCTGTTCGCGTGAGGCCTGTCGCGGACAGCCGTTCGCGCCGCTCGTGATTCCAGAACCGCTCCCATTCGCGGTGCATGCGCTCGACGAATTTATCAGGCGAAGTATCCCAATAAAACTCATAAGTATCTGGAATGAACATCGCGATGAACGTGCGGCGATCGAAACCGTAATGCGTCGCCAAGCTGTCCGAGAGCAGCGCGCGAACGAATGCTACCGAATCCTGTTCGAGTTGCGCCGATATGCGTCCGGCAAGTTGCGGCAGAGTGCGTATGTTGTTGAAAGTCAGCCTTACGGGCGACTGCCACCCGCGGTGGAACGTCCGCACCGCGTGTTTATAGCTCGTGCCTTTTTTCAGGCGATAATGCCCCGCACGCACGCTTTTGTTTGCGCCCAGCATCCGCGCCACGCGCTCGAAACGCGCCATGTCGCGGATCGTTCCCGACACTGCGAGCTGCTCGGTAAACGTCTGGAAATCAGTGCCTGCGGCGACGAAAATGCTTCGTTCTTCCGCCACCGCATCGCCTCCGAGCGTCCGGTGCACCCACAACGCCACACCGCCCGCCACCGCGACGAGCGCAATGAATACTATGAGGATTATTTTCTTCATGGTTTATTTTTCACAAACTCTGTCTTCTGCGAACTTTTACTAAAGCAAAATTGCCCCCTGCCGGTTAAAAATCACTCATCTATCACCCCCGACCCGACGAGTTCGTCGCCATCGTACCACGCCGCGAACTGGCCGGGCGTGATGCCCCGCTGAGGACTGTCGAAAACTATGAACGCCTCGCCGTCGGCCATATTGTGCAATTCCCCCGCCTGCAAAGGCTGGCGGTAGCGGATACGGATACCGTAACGCTTCGCCGCACCACCGCTCACCGCCGCAGACGGGCGCACCCAATGCACGTCCTCTGCCCGGATGCGTAATGCACGGCGGTATAGACCCGGATGGTTCTGTCCCTGTCCGACATAAACGACGTTCTGCTCCGTGTCGGTGGCAATGATGAAGAGCGGCTCGGCACGGCCACCGACGCTCAGCCCCTTGCGCTGGCCAATGGTGTAGAAATGCGCACCCTCGTGCGTGCCGATCTGCATACCGTCCGAAGGCGAATAATGGTAAGCTCTCGCCGCTTCGCTCATACCATGCGAGGCGACATTATACCCCTCCCAAGACGTGGATATTTCGACGATCGCTCCCTGCCGTGCGGCCAATTTCTGTTTCAAAAAAACGGGCAGATCGACCTTGCCGACAAAGCAGATGCCCTGCGAATCCTTGCGACGCGCCGTAGCCAACCCCTGCTGCTCGGCGATGCGCCGCACCTCCGATTTCATTAATCCGCCGATGGGAAACAGCGCGCGTCTAAGTTGCTCCTGCGATAATTGGCATAGGAAATAACTCTGGTCTTTATCGGGGTCTACGCCCGCCAGAAGACGAAATTCGCCATCCATCTCCTCCTTGCGGCAATAATGCCCCGTAGCCACGAAATCCGCGCCCAGTTTCAGAGCTTCATCCAGAAAGACATCGAACTTTATCTCGCGGTTACACAGCACATCGGGGTTAGGCGTGCGTCCACGCGCATATTCGGCGAACATGTAGTCGACCACGCGGCGGCCGTAATGCTCGCTCAGGTCTACCGTGTGGAGCGGAATATCGAGCCGCCGCGCAACGAGTTCGGCGAACATGCGGTCGTCTTCCCACGGGCAGTCGCCGGACAATGTGCCCGTCGTATCGTGCCAGTTAATCATGAAAAGCCCCACCACGTCATACCCGCCTGTTTTCAGCAGATATGCCGCGACCGAGGAATCCACCCCGCCCGAAAGGCCTATGACTACGCGTTGTTTCAATGTCAGGCAGTTACAGTTTGTTGATTTATAATCCGGCAGGTGGAAAACACACGCGTGTGCGCTCCATTATTCCGGTCAGCTCTTCGCGCGAAGGCAGCGATGCCTCATGGCTCTCAGGAGCGGAGACAATGATCGTATTGTTGGTCGCGGTTATCAGGCCGGACATCAGAGCGTTTATCATCTCTACGGTGAGCATATTCAAAGCAGCACTGTCGAGCTGCCATTGCGTTTCGGCATCCGGTACAGGCTCGTTTTTCAGATAGTGCTTCATGTAAGCCTGCACCAGTTCGCCGGTCGAACGATTGGCGCTTCGACTATGCGTCTGCCGCGCACGCTCCAATGACATGCCTTTGAAACGTTCGAGTTCCGCCGCCTCGAATCCATATCGGCGGATGCGCTCGATCTCCGTATAGAATGCCTCGAACGCCTCGCCGACCCTGCCCTCGCGCGGCATCATGCCTCCTATCAGCGCGTCGTTGCTGTTCGAAATAGCACCGCTGCTGAAACTCGCATTGGTGAACGGAGCGTCCTGCTGTCGGGCGATCTCCGTCAACCGCCACGTCGTAAGAACTCCCAGCGCCGTGTGCGCATGGCGTGAGACGAGGGCATCGAAAGTATTATTCTTATCGACAGGCTGCGCAGCGCGCTTGACATATAGATTCACGCTCGTACCGTTCAATTCGGGATCGGTCGCTATGATCACCACCGGCAGCTCGTTATTCGGGATAGGATAATACTGCTTGGGCGCAGGGTTCTCCTGCATCGGAACATTCGACATCACCTCTCGCAGTTTGCGCTCCATTTCATCGGCATCGAAATCACCGACCGCGATAACCGCCTGCAAATCAGGGCGATACCACCGCGCATAAAAATCCGTCAGTTCCTGATGCGGGAACGAACGTATTTGCTCCTCGTCACTGATAATATTGCGCATCCCGTACCTGCTGCCGTTGTAGAGCACAGGGTTGATCTTGTCGCGCAGGCGATGATGTGCGTCGTTACGTCGCCGCAGCTCGTCCAGCACCACACCGCGCTCATAATCGACTTTATCCTCGTCGAGCGTAACGAACTGCGACCAATCGTGGAGGATAAGCAGCACCGAATCGACAACGCTCTCACGCTCCAACGGCACTCCCGCCATCATATAATAAGTATGCTCGATGGCCGTCGCGGCGTTATAGTTCACCCCTACCCTCATGCCGAGCGAACGAAAAAAGTTAGTTATCGTTCCCTCCGGCATATTGCGCGTACCTCTGAATGCCATGTGCTCGATAATGTGCGCCAGCCCCTGCTGCGCATCCTCTTCTTCCATTGCGCCCACATTGAAGACAATGTAGAAATCCGCCCTTCCTGCGGGAACGGCATTGTGGCGAACGTAGTAGGTCATTCCGTTGTCTAACCGCCCGATCCGAACGGCAGGGTCTGTGGCTATTTGTTCCTGCGCACCCGTATGCGTCGTTGCAAAAAGCAAAGTTATTAACCCTAACACTGAATTTCTTAGCATCATGCGTGCTTTATTTATTTCAACTTATAAAGATACGTCAAAAATCGGGATAATAGTATGTCTGCATATAAAAATGTCGTCCCGAAAGCCTTAAAAGCTTTCGGGACGACATTTAACATTATATATAGCCGCAGAAACCTACTTAGGCATCATCACAAGTCTTACCAAATTGCCGTCGGCCAGAATTTTACGGGCAAGATCGCGCACCTTATCGGCCGTGACCGCTTGCAGCGCCGCGTCGTAACCGGTGTAATTATCCTCGCCAAAGAGATAATAGCCCTGCAAATATCCCAGCCACGTGCCATTTTGGAGCAGTTGTTCGGGGCGTGATTTCTGCCAATGTTCGAACGTCTTGCTCATGTCGTCTTCACGCGGCCCATGCTCGGCAATATGGCGAAGTTCGGCTTCTACGAGTCCGACAAGCTCATCCACCAACTCAGGATCGGTATCGAAACCCACCTGCAACGAGTAACTTTCACGCGGGCGGCGGCCAAGCCCTCCACTAACGCTCACGCCATACGTTCCGCCCTTCTCCTCGCGGATCGATTCCATGTAGCGCAGGTCGAGACATCTTTGCAGCATGTTCATCGCCAAGCGGTTTTCCTGTGTATTTTCGATGTCACCGGAGTAGACATAGCGAACCGTTGTCTTCGGCGTTTGCATTTCGACAGAGAAACGGTTCGTCCGCTCGCCGGGAAGGATTTTCAATCCGTCGTCGCTCCATGCGAGTTTTTCGCGCCCTGTGGGCAGGCTGCCGAGATACTTCTCGACCAGCGGTTGAAGTTCGGCAAGGTCGAAGTCGCCGATGAAGAAGAACGTGTAGCTGCCGGCCTTATCCTTGAAGAATTTCTCGTAGAGCGGCTTCATGCGGTCGAAATCGATCTCATCCAATCGGGCGAGCGTCAACGCTTTGGCGCGCGGATGATCGCCGTAGAGCGTTTGCGAAGACTCCTGCTGTAACCAGAAAGCAGGCGTATTCTCAGCATTCGCAAGAGTGGCGCGCAGCAGGTCGGTCATGCGGTCGAAATCGTCGCGCGCAAATCGCGGCTGGGTAAAGTAGAGATATGTGAGTTGCAGCATCGTCTCGGCATCGCGCCGCGACGAACTGCCGGCTATCGACGAGTTAAACCGGTCGAGGCTCGGCGAGGCTGTGGCCACCTTGCCCGTCAGCGCGCGGCTGAGTTCGGTACTCGAAAAATTGCCCACACCCGAAATACCTGCGAGTCCCATCAGCGCCTGTGCCGTGCGGTAGTCCGCATCGCTCACCGTCGAGAGACCGCCATCGGCCACCGCGCTCATCGCAAATTGTTCCTTGCGCAGGTCGGTAGGTTTGAGGATCACGCGAACACCGTTCGAAAGCGTCCAGATCGTAGAGTCGAACATACCTGCCTCGCTCTTCACCACGCTTCCGGGCGTAATTTCGTGCGCGATCAAGGGCTCGGTGATCACCGTATCCTCGAACGGTTCGATATCTGCCGTGCGCACCTGTTCCAATATCGCCAGCATCTGCTCCGTCGTAGGAGTATCGTCGCGCTCCGGCGCAGTGACCACCACCACGTTGTTGTGCGATGTGATCATATCCGACATCAGCTTGTTAATAATCTCGGTCGAGAGCGACGTTATAAGCGCGCTGTCGAGTTTCCACGCCATCTCGGCGCTGGGGAACGACCGGTTGGTCAGAAAATGCTGCATCAAACCCTGCACCATATCACCGCTGCGGCGGTCTTCATGCCGCAGATACGCCTGCCGCGAGCGTTCGAGCGTATTGGTTTTGAACCGTTCCAGCTCCGACTCGTTGAAACCGAAGCGGCGCACCCGTTCGATCTCGGTCATCAGCGCCTCGAACGCCGTCGGTATTTCGCCGTCGCGCGCCATCACCGACCCGACCAGGGCATCGTTGCTCACCGACATTGCGCTGCTGCTGAAACTCGCTACCAGAAACGGTGCGCCGGGTTTCTGCGCCATCTCCGCGAGGCGCGTCGAAGTCATCGTTCCCGCTGCCGCAAGCGCATATTGTATGAACCTTACCTGTACCGTGTTTCTCAACTCCACGGGTATCGCCGGCCGCTTGATATAAAGAGTTACGCTCGAACCCGTAAGCTCGGGATCGGTCTCGACGGCTACCAGTGGCTTTTCATTGTCGGGAATGGGGTGGAACTGTTTCAGCTCCGGATTTTCAACCGCCGGAATACGCGACATTATGTCGATAACGCGCTCCTCCATCATATCGACATCGAAATCGCCGACAATGATAACCGCTTGCAGGTCGGGCCTGTACCAGCGGTGATAGAACTCCCTCAGCTCGCTGAGCGGGAACGTGCGCAGTTGCTCCTCCGTACCTATTATGTTGCGATACGAGTAGCGACTGCCGTTATAGACAATGGGCATTATGCGGTCGCGAACTCTCGCCGCCGCATTCCTGCCCGTCCGCAGTTCCTCGATTATAACTCCGCGTTCGTTGTCCACTTCTTCAGGGTCGAGCGAAATAAGGTGCGACCAGTCGTGCAGAATAAGCAGCACCGAGTCGATGATCGCCTCGCGCCGCAAAGGCACTTGCGACAGCTGATAATATGTCAGCTCTACGCCTGTCCCTGCATTCAGGTTCGCGCCGAAACGCACCCCGATCGTTTCCAGATAGTTGATAATCGTCTTTCCCGGAAAATTCTCGGTCCCGTTGAACGCCATGTGTTCGAGGAAGTGCGCCAGACCGATCTGCGAATCTTCTTCCTGCAATGCGCCCACGTTGGTCACGAGATAGAACTCGGCCATCCCTTCGGGTTTGGGGTTATGGCGCAGAATGTAAGTCATTCCGTTGTCGAGCTGCCCGATGCGTACCTCCGGATCGACCGGGATCACCTGCATTTGCGACGCAGCGGGAGCGATGCCGATGACCACAGCGGCAATAGCTCCGAGTATTAAACGTTTGATTTTCATAAACAGTTTGTTAGAGGAGAGTTGTATTGTTTGTTTGTAATGTTTTGTGCGGGTTTTACTTACAATTAATAAGTATGACCCATGTTGCACCAACGAAAACAATCACTAAGATAGTATGTCTGTCTTCAAAAATATTTTCGCCATATTTCTTTTGGATAAGCTCTTATTGAAAAATAAGGGCGTCTGCAAAATACAGACACCCTTTTCCCGTAGTTCAATCCGCCGCTGCGCTTTCGCGGTGCGGCCGGAATGTTCGCACTCTATTCCATCTCCTCGCGTTGCATCCGCTCGACATAGACGGCATGCTGCATCGCCTTGCGCTTCGTGACCGAAGGCTTCGTAAAATATTGGCGCGCGCGAAGTTCTTTCAGTACACCCGTGCGCTCGTATTTACGCTTGAATTTTTTGAGGGCGCGTTCGATGTTTTCGCCCTCTTTAACCGGCATTATGATCATTGCTCGTGTATTGTTTTTAGTTATTTTTACGCTTGTTAACGATTGATTTACAGAAAATTACTCGGTTTTGAACATAAGATATGGCGCAAGCCTTTCGGCCTGCCGCTGCGTGATGATATTTTCTACGACCATATCTTCTATCGTTTTCCAACCTCCTTTCAGTTGCCTGCTACTCAGCAGCTTACGCAATTCCTCCGCAGATATATACGGGTGTCGTCCCAAGACTTCCGCCAACTCCGCGTGGGGTGCAAAGTTAATATTAATTTTCCGAACCGCGCTACTATCGACGAAAATTTGTTGCCTTATGCGTTCGAAATTTTCGGGCGTCATACCCTGAATCTCGCGCAACTGCTCCGCGCACATAAAGCCGCCAAGCCGTTCGCGGTAGCTTAACACCCTCACCACCAGCACTTCACCGATACCGCTCACCGTGCGCAACCGCGCCGAATCGGCCGTGTTGAGTTCGATCAATGTCGGTTCAGGAATCTTGCGAAGTTCGGGACGCGATATTTTTATATGCGGCCGCAACCGCTCGAACATCTGCTCGGAGACCACGTACGACCGCTCGAAATCGTCCGGCGTGCGGAATCCGCCGATGCTCGTGCGATAGCGCACGATCGCCGCCGCCTGAGCCTGCGAAAACCCTAACGCCTCGAATCCGCCCGCGTCCAACGTGTTGGGGTCGAAATCGGCGAGTGCTGGCGCATTGTTACGAAACGTGCTGCGCGCGGGCGCGGTATTTCTCGTCGTAACACTCCTCTCGACACTTCTCGGCCGTGCCCTGAACTCCTCGCCGATAACGATATACGGTTCGAGTTCGGTGTATTTTTCAAGGCTCACGCCATAGCATGTCGCAAAATCTTCGGGAATTTCGAACCGCCTGCCGCGTTCGCGATAACGGATGATCCCCGCTGCCGTACGCTGCGTGAACCCCAACCGGCACAGCTCCTGCAACGTCACCGTATTAGGGTCGAACTCGAAAAGCTCGAACTCCTCCTCTACTGTTGCGATTTGCACCGTTCCGCCCTCAGCCGCCCGTTCGAGAAAACTCTTTTCAAAGCGTGGTCTGCCCGCCACGACGAGCAAGATGCCGACCACCGCCAGCAGTGGCAACAGCCACAGCACACCGCGCATTTCGCGCCGCGAGAACGAGAAAAACGAACGTAACGGGCTGAGGAATTTCATATCGCGTCAAAGAGTCGCTACGGCGATACCGAATTATTTTCTTTGTCATTGCGGACTTGATCCGCAATCTTCGGGGCAACTCACAATAACAAAAAGCCTGCAAAAAACACGCGTGCGCCCTACCCTGCTGCGACAATGCGCATGATCGATTCGCGCAGCGCATCGACCAACGAACCCTTGACGTATGTTCGCCGCACGGCGATAGTGATCTTACGCGACGTTGCGCCCTTAGCCAGCGGTTTCACCTGTCCGCGCCGCTCCTCAGTGATAAAATCGAGCGCCATTTCCGGAATTATCGTCATCTGCGCCGTGCAATCGACGATGCGGATCAGCGTTTCGAGCGACCCGCAGTCGAACGGCGAACAATCCGAACCCTTAATCTGGAACAGTTCGAGAATCTGGTCGCGAAGACAGTTACCCTCGCCCGGCAGCAACAGCCTGCGCGCATCGATGTCCTCGATGCGTATGTTGGCGCGCCCGTAAAGCGGACTTTGAGGCGAGACGTAGGCGAAAAAACGGTCGTTGAACAGCTCGTGTTCCGTGATGCCTTCGGGAGACGTGCCGCCCGAAAGTATCGCCGCATCGAGCGCGTCGCGTTGCAGCGCCGCCACTATATCGCAGTGCTTCATCTCCCTGATTTCCAGCGTGATCTTCGGATAGCGCGTAATAAAATCGGGCAGAAACCGATGCACCAGATAGGGCGATATGGAAGGTATCACGCCGACGTTGAGCGCACCCGAAACCTCGCCCTTTATCTCGTTCACCGATTCTTTGACGTAGTTGAACGCCCTGATAGCCTGCCGCGCGTTTTCGATAACCACGCGCCCGACCATTGTCGGAATCACCGGCTTTTTCGTACGGTCGAGCAGCACCACGCCCAGCTCCTCTTCGAGGTTCTTGATCTGCATACTCAGCGACGGCTGGGTAACGAAACAATGCTCCGCCGCGAGCGAAAAGCTGCCGTAGTTGGCAACGGCAATCAGATATTCGAGTTGGATGATGGTCATTATACCATGTTATTTTATCAAAAGTACAAATATTATCAAAAAAATCTATATATGCAAATAAAAATGTCATTCCGAACGCACGCTTCGCGTGTGGAGGAATCTATCGCCAGTCTGTCTCTAATTTATAAACTCGCGATAGATCTCCCTCCGTTTATGACGAAACGTTCGGGATGACAATTTATGTGATAGCCCCCTACCTAGTCCCCAATTTTGCCCTCAGAGCAGCCGGAACGGCATCTTTGTGCATCGCTATTTCCATCGTCTTATATTTGAAATAGGGATACGAGACATAGAAAAATCCATTATAAACGCCCGTTTCGCCCCATGAGTTCTTAACACGGAAATATCGGCGACCGTCCTGGTCCGTCGCAATGCCCACCAGCTGCATACCATGGTCGTCGGTAGTCTCGTAATTGTCGAATGCCATCTGGCGCTCCTCCTGCGTGAACGTCGGTTCGTCTATCCGGCCTTCCAGCAGCCTGCCCACCATCTCCGTACGCCGCGCCGAACTTACGCTCACCCAGCGTGCGAGTTCAGTTCCTTCGGCAGATTCCACACGGGCAGGAACATTGAACGCCAGGCCGCGCATATAAACGAACCCCGGTTCGCTCACGTCCGAAGCCCAGAACAGCGAATAGCCTTTTTCGAGCGCCCCCTCCGTGATCGCCAGCAGTTCGTCCTGCGGAATGTTGAACGTGGTGCTCCATGCCCAATTATCCGGAACTTCTATCGAGAACCACGTGTAGAACGGATGGTGGGTGAACGACGTGAAGCAAACGTAGTCGTCCATGTTCAGCCCCAGCATCTTCGTGAAACTTTCGGGCGTGTACTCGCGGCCTTGATAGGTGAACCGCTCCGGCACGGGGCCGAAATATGCATCGAGAATGCCGTTCAGGCCATTTTGCCATGCCGTGGAGAGCCGGCTGCTCTTGATCACCGCGTCGCAGTAGGCCTTGATGACCGCGTCGAGCTCCGCGTGGTTGTGGTTCTCAGTTCCGTAGTTCAGACCGGTATACACTTCCGTCGGCACGATGCCGTACTTGCGGATTACCATAGGAACATCGTCCCATGCGCCGCCTGCCGCGAGGATTATCGTGCCGTGCATACGCACGTATCTCACTGCTTTTTCATAATATGTGTGACGTGCGACCCACATTGCCGAAAGGTCGTGCTCACCTTTGCCTTCGCGCAACAACTCGCTTTCGAACAGCGCGAGAGCGGCAAAGCTCCAACATGTGCCGCTGCGGCTCTGGTCTTTCACGGGCGTGTAAGCGACAGAGACGATGTCCGTAAATCGGTGATAGTTTCTCGGTGTGTCTTGCGCCCCCGCAGTCGTTGCGACAAGCAGCACGGCCAGCGCCGATAACAAAAGATTCTTCATGTGTAATAATTATGGGTTTTAGATTTGTTTTTGCCGGTAAAGTTACAAATATAGCAATTTTCCCGAAATCAGCGGCAACAGAAGTGCGAATGAATTATAATCAGAAAAACGAAATCGGCTTTCCCGATTACACTGCTGTTCGAAATGTCGCCCGTTCCCAATAAAAACCGTATCTTTGCGTGCGAACAAAGACCCTGAATATGACAAAAATAATCGATGGCAAGGAAGTCGCGGCGGTAATGCGTGCAGAGATCGCGGCAGAGGTCGCACAGATGGTAGCGGAAGGTAAACGTGCGCCGTATCTGGTGGCAGTGCTGGTGGGCAACGACGGGGCGAGCGAGGCTTATGTCGGAAACAAGGAAAAGATGTGCGGCGAGGTAGGGTTCGGGTCGCAGGTACGGCGATTCCCCGACACGATAACCGAACAGGAGTTGTTGGACGAAATCGCGCGGCTGAATGCCGACGAGGCGGTAGACGGATTTATCGTACAGTTGCCGCTGCCCAAACATATCTCGGAAGACCGCGTGATCGAGGCGATCGACCCGCGCAAGGATGTGGACGGCTTTCATCCCGAGAACACGGGGCGCATGATCGGCGGACTGCCGGCCTATATCCCCGCCACGCCAGACGGAATCCTTTCATTGCTAAAATATTACGACATCGAGACCTCAGGGAAGCACTGCGTCGTTATCGGACGCAGCAATATCGTGGGACGCCCCATAGCCAACCTGCTGTCGCAGAAAGGGTGGGACTGCACGGTGACAATATGCCATTCGCGGACACATGATCTGGCGGGGGTGGTGCGCACGGGCGACATCGTTATAGCCGCGCTGGGCAAGCCTGAGTTCGTGACGGCAGATATGGTGAAGGAGGGTGCAGTGGTCATCGACGTGGGCATCACGCGCGTGCCGAGCGCCGAGACCAAGAGCGGCTGGCGATTGGCCGGCGACGTGAAGTTCGGCGAAGTTGCGCCGCGTTGCAGCTATATCACCCCCGTTCCGGGCGGCGTAGGGCCTATGACCATTATTTCGCTGATGCGCAATACGTTACGCGCTGCAAAACGTGAGGTGTATAAATAACACACGTGCATGTACGTCATTGCGAGGGTCGGGAAGAGATTGCGGCTCACAGGCCGATATGACAGAGTTATCCGGCAGGTGGAAAGCACACGCGTGTGCGTCCCGCCGCCGCCCCACGCGGCGGGACGCACAGTTTTCGCTATAAGCGAAAACCGCACATCTTGTTGTTCTGTCATTGTAGACTTAATCCGCAATCCTGCGCCTGTTTGAGATTGCGGCTCGGAAGTCGCAATGACAGTCATCCGACAGGCATTGAACCACGCGCGCGGCTTAATGCTTCTTCCACTTGCTGAACAGCTTCGCGGCGCGCAGTTTGCCGCCGCGCATGATATTGAGCAGGTGGCGTTCTTTTTTCACGGGGTAGATATCTTCGATATTGATCAGAATGCCCGTTTCGTCCACGTTGCCGAAGTCGGGGTTGCGCACCGTGCCGAAAACGCGCATCGTCTGCGAAAGATTCATATAGGAGTTGATCAGCGGCGGAATGCTCTGGTTCAACCGGCGTATCTCCTTGCCCAGAATCTTGTAATCCTCGTCGTAATTCCTGCCGGTGAAAACCGCAGCCATGCGCTTCTCGTCTATGTCGAGCTGCACGGGGTGGATCGGCTCGACGAGCGCCTCCGTATCGGCAAAATATTTGCGCAGAAAATAAATCAGCAGGTCACGCGCCTCGCGGTCGTAGTCGCCGTACATCGTCACCTTGCCGAACATGTATTTCATATCGGGATTATCGACCATGATCGTCCCCAGCCCGTTCCACACGTTGTCGAGCGCGAAAAGCCCTTTCGGGTTCGCCCGCGAGCCCTGATAGGCAGGCTGAATGAACGAACGGCCCAGCTCGACCGTATGCGGTAGATATTCTTCGCGAAACCTGTCGCTGAACCGGAAATAATGTTCCGTCGAAAGATGCGGCGGATGCTCCGACCGGCAGACGATGAAACGATAGCCGCCGATGATCTCCCGTGCCGCCGGGTCCCACACGATAAGCTGCTGGTAGCCGTCGGGCGCGGTATCCGCCTCGTCGATGTCCGACGCCTCACCCGTGCCGCCTCCCGCATCGCGGAACGACAGTTCGCGCAACCGCCCGACCTCACGCATCGTCTGCGGGCACTCGGCCGCACGGAAGACATAAATGCGGTTATTGCCCTTGTTGGTATCGCGCATAAAGTGCCGTTCGGTGAGTTCGCTCTCCAAGAGCGCCGGATCGACAGGATCGATAAGAGGTTTCATCTCGCGGTGTGGATTATCGGGTGAGAAGAGACAAAAATAATAATTATTCTTTAAAACCGTACACCATATCTTTCAATTCCCTCGCATGTTCGCGCGCCGGCCGGCCGTCGTCGAGCGTTTGCCAACGCACGGGATCGCCGATGACGATACGGAAATGGCTGCCGCGCTGGCGAAACATTTCGTCGGCAAGATACAACATCTCTATATTGGCTTTCACGCCCACGGCGCGGCGAAAGTTCGACAGGCGGTAGAAAAATCCCGACAGCCGCCCGTCAAAAAACACCGGCACAACATCGCGTTGTGTCGAAATGGCCTGACGTACGAAACTCGGCTTCCACTCCAAGTCGCAAACCATGCCGCCCCGCCGTCGCGAACACAGCCCCGCCGGAAACGTTATCACGGGGATATCCGACGTCATCGCATCGTTGTAGGCGCGAACGTTGCCGACGCTCTGACGGCCGTGTTTATTCACGGGAATGAAAATATCGCGCAGCGGCCCGATATTCATCAGCAGGTCGTTCACCACCACCCGCACATCGCCGAAACGTCCCGCCACCTTCTCGGCGAGCATCAGTCCGTCGAGACCGCCGAACGGGTGGTTCGCCGCAAAAAGATAACGTCCCGCAGGGTCGAGCCGCTCCAATCCCACAGCCTCATATGTAATCCCCATCTCGCGCAGCGCAAGGCGGATAAATTCCACCGACGGCCGTCCCCCGTACATGTCGAGAATACGGTTAATTTCTTCTTCGTGGACGGTCCGGCGCAGGTAGTTCACCAGCAGCGAGAGGCGCGCCAACGCGGGGCTTTTACTGCCTATGACCTTCTTTATATCGACCTTCATAACACCCGCAAAGGTACAAAAATCGCCCCGTACATCTTCGGATTCTCGGTATATTTTCCTATCTTGGCAGGTAAATTGTATCGTCTCTCATTAATAAAACCAATGTGATTATGAAAACCCCGGTCCTGACAATTTGCTGTGCGATCGCAGTAGCGATCATAGCATGCGTAACGAAAAGCAACGCTCAAACGACGACACATCTAATTTCTGCACCCGCCAGAGGAGGCGTCGTCATCGAAAAGCAATTCGAATACGACCAACATACTCTGGCCGACACGTTCATATACAACAAGACCACGCGCTATTTCCAGTGGGACAAGATACGCGAGCAACTGCACAGGGTCGACTCGATGCAGACGTCCGCCCGCCTGCACTGGGGCGTGTTGCAGAACAAGAGTAATTCTCACGGACAGCCGCCTCTGGTACGCGAATCGCATACCAACGAATATAACCGCCCGGCCGATCGCAACAGCGTGGAACAATATCAGGGCATTCCGCTTTTCGCTGCGGTCGATGACACCGTCCCTGAACTTTACGGGCGCGACGGGTCGCCGGTCATCATCGTGGCCACCAGTCCGGCGGGAGACCGCTATATAGTCGAAGGCGTGAATGTGCCCGGACGTTGGAGCGTCCCCATGAGATACGTCAAAGATATTTCGGATACGGTGGTATTCAACCGCGTAGCCGTGGTAGACCGCACGATGCAAAGCATCGCGACGTTCGAACGAGCAGGCAGGGGCCACTGGCTGGTGCGCAGTATGAATCCCGCGACGACGGGCGCACACAACCCGCCTTATCAACAGCCTACGCCTTTGGGAATATTTGTCGTTCAGGACAAGGTAGAACGTATGCTTTATACGAAAGACGGATCGTCGGAAATCGCCGGCTACGCTCCGTGGGCGAGCCGTTTCAGCGGCGGCGGATACATTCACGGCGTACCGCTGAACAGTGTCGGTGCGAGTCCGGTGGAGTTCAGTTCGACGCTCGGCACGATCCCGCGTTCGCACATGTGCGTGCGCAACGCCACGTCTCACGCAAAATTCGTCTACGACTGGGCGCCGAAATTCAACTCGCTGGTAGTGGTGATCGAGTAAATTACAGGCTACTAGCCATCTTATGATCAGGGTCTGTTCAAATAAATTTGTTTGGGCAGACCCTAAAATTGTATATTCGCAATTAATGAATTTGTTTTAACGAAAAATAATGCATAACATTGTAAAAGCAAGTCGAACAACATCAACACGATTAAATCAGACGAGCCATGAAAAAACTCATTCGTGAACTCTTTCTCCGCAGAATCTTTTTTAGGATCAGCTGCGTGCTGATAGTCGTGGCTTTTCTGGGGCAAGGAAGACTGCTTTGTCTGAAAGCGAATGTTCCGTTGTGCAAAGTCTCTGAATGCCCGAAGGTGGATGAGGATACTTTTGTCGTGTCGCGCGTCAATGATGCAGGTCTTGGTCCGGATGTGAAAGAGACGACGTACACCGTGGAAGAGGCGCGTATGTTTTTTGAGAGGTTTGTCAAGGGTGCGGCAGCAATCGGCAGTGACGAACTTTCGCTGTTCGGCTTTGAACTTTCGCCCAACTGGCATGCGGCTCGCTTCAGCCGCACTGACGAGACACTGTCCGTTGATATTCCGACGGTCTCGCCCGGACGCACGGTACTCGCGTGGCGCGAGGGCGATCCAGGCTATGTGTATGTCGCACAAAAACTTGTGATAGTAAAGCGTTCTCATGATGGGCAACAGGGAGCATATCTTCTGACTCTAATCCCCGAGCAGAGCTACTCCCACATGCATAATAAGATGGATGCTGAAATCTTCTTGAACTTTGGTTACAAAAGTGGATTCTCAGGGCTGGCGATTTACACTTTGGCTGTGGATCAGCGTATTATGCGTGTCGATCGTTACGAGGAGGGTGTTAAGGTCGAGGGTTACGGGCTGTTCGGCTCGCCCGAACAGAATGCCTATGCCAGGATTGGCATGAACGAGCTGCTGAAAAACTTCACTTTCGTTGTCGATGTCAAATCGGCAGGTCGAGCGACGGTGATCATCGCAAGTCACTGACAGTTAAAGAGAAGAACTGCATATTGTATGCCACGACGAGGAAGAGTATTGCGTTCGCACAATTCGAGCAAAATTATTGTGTAGCCTTAAAATTGGTGAGATTTCGATCTCGCTATTCTCTGCCGAAATTTGCCTACATTTGCAGTCGGAATGACCACTCTCGACCGCATAAAAGCGCCCGTCGCCACACAATTAGACCGCTATGAGGTCTACCTGCGCGAGTCGTTGCACAGCGACGACCCGCTAGTGAACGACATGGTCGCCTACGTCCTCGCCTCGCGCGGGAAGGCGATCCGGCCGCTTATGGCGCTCCTGGGCGCAGCAATGTATTGCGACGGCAAGGAGTTGCCCCCGTCGAGCTACATGGCGGCGATGATGCTCGAAATGATCCATACCGCCACGCTTATCCACGACGACGTTATAGACGAGGCATTCACGCGGCGCGGCAAGGCTTCGGTCAATGCGCTGTGGATGTCGCAAAGGGCGGTTCTCGTCGGCGACTTCATTCTCGCGCGCAGTTTCCGCGCGGGCATGGAGAGCGGCGATTATGACATAGTGGAGTACATCACGCGCGTGATGCCCGCGCTGGTCGAGGGCGAACTGATGCAGAGCCGCCAGAGCGACCGTCTCGAAATGACGCGCGAGATCTATGAGCAGATAATCTACCGCAAAACGGCGACCCTCATAGGGACGAGTTGCGGCGTGGGCGCAATGTCGGCAGGCGCGCCGTTGGCGGAGATCGAACGCATGAAAGAGATCGGTGATGCGGCGGGGATGGCATTCCAGATAAAGGACGATATTCTCGACTACGGTCCTTCGGCTACGACCGGCAAACCGCTGTGCGGCGACCTGCGCGAGCGTAAGATAACGCTGCCGCTGCTCACGGTGCTGGAACACGCATCGGCCTGCGAGCGTAAAGAGATTATTGCGCTGCTGTCGGGCATTCGCACCCGTCCGTCGAACGTCGAGCGCCTGCATTCGATCGTCGTCGAACGCGGCGGCTTGGGGATGGCGCAGGCGGTGATGGAAGAATATATCGCACGTGCGGCATGTCTTCTGGATAAATGTCCGCCGTCGCAGTACCGTGACTCACTGCGGGAGCTTATCTTGTATATCGCCTCACGGGAAAAATAGTTATTGAAAAAATATGTTCATAGACGAAAAACCACCCTATAAAGTCGCCGATATTTCGTTGGCGGCATGGGGACGGCGGGAGATCGAGATCGCCGAGAAGGAGATGCCGGGCCTCGTGGCCGTGCGGCGGAAATTTGCGGCGGACAAACCGCTCGGTGGCGCACGCATAACGGGTTCGCTGCACATGACGATCCAGACGGCAGTGCTGATAGAGACGCTGGTGGAACTGGGTGCAGAGGTGCGTTGGTGCAGTTGCAACATTTTTTCGACGCAGGATCATGCGGCGGCGGCGATGGCGGCAGCGGGCATACCGGTCTTTGCGTGGAAGGGCGAAACGCTGGAAGAGTATTGGTGGTGTACGGCGCAGGCGCTGTCGTTCCCAAACGGACAGGGGCCTAACCTAATTGTGGACGATGGCGGCGACGCAACGTTGCTGGTGCTGAAAGGACAGGCGGCGGAGATAGACGCCACGACGCTCGACCGTGCGGCTGAGAGCCACGAGGAGCAAGTAATTCTCAACACGCTGCGCCGCGTCCTTGCCGAGAACCCGCGCAAGTGGCACACGACGTCGGCGGAGCTTTACGGCGTGTCGGAGGAGACGACGACAGGCGTACACCGCCTCTACCGCATGATGGAGCGCGGCGAACTGCCGTTCCCTGCCATAAACGTGAACGACTCGGTCACGAAAAGCAAGTTCGATAACCTCTATGGCTGCCGCGAGTCGCTGGCCGACGGCATCAAGCGCGCGACGGACGTGATGATCGCGGGCAAGGTGGCGGTCGTGTGCGGCTACGGCGACGTGGGCAAGGGTTGCGCGCGCAGCATGGCATCGTACGGCGCGCGGGTGATAGTGACCGAAATAGACCCGATATGTGCGCTGCAAGCCGCGATGGAAGGTTTCGAGGTCAAAACGGTCGAAGACGCGCTGGACGAAGGCAATATCTTCATAACATGCACGGGCAACAAAGATATTATCACGTTCGAGCACATGTGCCGGATGCGCGATCAGGCCATAGTGTGCAACATCGGGCACTTCGACAATGAGATTCAGATGGCGCTGCTGGATGCGGCTGTCGATGCAGGAGATGTGGTGCGCCTCACGATAAAGCCGCAGGTCGACAAATACACCTTCGCCGACGGGCACTCGATATTCGTTCTCGCCGAGGGGCGTTTGGTGAACTTGGGATGCGCCACCGGCCACCCGTCGTTCGTGATGAGTAACTCGTTCACGAACCAGGTGCTCGCGCAGTTGGAGTTGTGGCAAAATCGCTCGCAACTCGCGCCCGGTGTCTACCGCCTGCCCAAGCATCTGGACGAAGAGGTTGCGCGCCTGCATCTCGAAAGCATCGGCGTGCGCCTTACTTTACTGACCCCAGAACAGGCCGACTACATCGGGGTCTCCATCGACGGCCCCTACAAGGCGGAGCATTACAGGTATTAGGTTTGAGGTGCGACATGCGTGCGTGCGGCGCGCCGCACGCACGCATGTGCTACTTATTCCTGAACGTGTAGACTAATCCCAGCCCCAGCGAATAGTGGTGTTGGATGCGGTCGGGATGGGGTATGCGCAGGGTGGTACGATTGTAGTTCATGCGGCTGAACAGCGTGGTCGTCAGATATTTGGTCGCTTTTATGTCGATCTTCGTTTCCCACCAGCCCGACATCGGATGCTTGCCGTAGTTCGTAAAGCCGTACGCCTCCGATTTCAGTTCTATGATATCTCTGCGGAATTTCTTCTCGAACTTCAAACGCACCGACGAACCGACCTGCCAGTTGGCACGGGCATCGGGCAGAGGACGGCCGTCAGCATCCTTGGCCACCAGATCGTCGTCGAGCATAAACCTCGCATTCCCCCCGATAGGCGAGAGGGTTATATCCCAGGGCCTTTTCCGATACGTAAACCCGATGTCGATCGTCCATGTTCCCGGCGACATGAAGTTCGACCTCTTGCGGTCGTCCGTACGCGATGCACGCCCTACCGTAAACTGACTGATAAGCTCCGACGTAGCCGCGTATGACCAGTTGCGCGCCATATTCCACGACGCCTTATTCTGAACCCTGAACCAATCCTGATTCTTGAATGCTTTTCCGTCGATGTAGTTCATCCCGTAACGTGAGTTGAACCGCGTCTCGAAACTCAGCTTTTCACGCCTGAAAACATGCGTTATGTCGAGGTTTGCCAACCCCATGAACGTGTTATCGTTGCCCGGTATCCAGTTATCGTACTGAGTTTGCGAAAAGCTGAGGCGTGCGCTGATCTCGAACAGATTACGTTCCTTGCGCCGTGCGCGACGGTCGGCACGCTCCTGCGCCGGAGTGTAAAATTTCTCCTGCGTGAGCTGCACGACGTGTATCTGCTCTCCCAGTCCGGGTATGCGCCGCCGGGTCGTATCCGCCGCTCCCGAGACCGTGAACTGCGCCGCCGCCCGCTCACCGCCGCACAGAAATAGCAACAGTAACGCCGTGTATAGAATTTTCGTTCTCATAATTAATAAAAACTAACGATAGATTCCTCCGCCTACGGCGTTAGGAATGACAGAATCGGAAACCACGCGCGCGTCAGAACGGAAGGTCGTCCACGTCGTCGGTCGGGTTCACGGACTGCGGCGCAGCAGCCTGCGGCGAGACATAAGACGCATTTGGCATTGTCCCGCCGGAAGGCTGCGCTCCTGCCGGATTGTCGGAACGCCGCCCCAGTAACTTCATATCATCGGCGACCACTTCCGTGGCGTAGCGTTTCGCACCGGTATCGTCGGTCCATTCGCGCGAACGCAGACGCCCCTCGATGTAGAGTTGGCTACCCTTGCGCACGAAGCGGTCGGCAACGTCGGCCAACCCGCGCCACAGCGTCACGGTATGCCATTCGGTGTGTTCTTTCGATTCCTGCGTCTGGCGGTTGTAAATGCGCTCGGTCGTAGCCAGCCTCACGCGCGCCACTTTCGTGCCGTTCTCCAATGTGCGGACTTCGGGGTCTATGCCCACGTTTCCCACGAGTATTACTTTATTGATCATAGTTATTGAACGTATTTCTAAACGTTTTCTTATGGCTGCTCCTGAAAATCCTCCTTATATAACGATGTCGGCGACGGTGAAAGTACTGCCGCCGATGAAAATCATGTCGGCCGGCGACGCAAGTTCCCGCGCGCGTGTAAGAGCATCCGGGACGGTCTCCACGACTTCGCCATGCAAACCGTACGGTGCGGCCAGCTTGGCGAGTTCCGCCGAAGGCAGAGCGCGTTCGTTCGACGGCGCAGTGAATATGTAGTACGCATCGCGCGGGAGCAGAGGCAGTATTTCATCGAAATCCTTCTCGCGCACCATCCCGATAACCATATACAGTTTTTCGTAGCGCTGCGCCCGTATCTGCTCCGCCACCAGCCTCAAACCGTGTGTATTATGCCCCGTATCACAGACCGTCAGCGGGTCGCGCCCCAGCGTTTCCCATCGTCCGCGCAGCCCCGTCGAAGCCGCCGCCGAACGCAGACCGCCGGCAATCACACCTTCGCCGAAGGACATGCGCCCACGCAACACCGAAAGCGCGGCGAGAACGGTCACAAGGTTGCGGCGCTGGTAATCACCCAACAGGTCGAGCGTTATCGGGAACTGCTCGCCGCCGTGCAGGTTCGTCACGCGGAACGTCTGCGAAAACGCATCGCACCCTGCGCTCTCCGCACAAAACAAATCCTGAGCAAAAACGACAGGCGCATCCATCTGCCGCGCTTTTTCGATGAACACGCCGTCGGTCGCCTCGTCGCGCTCACCGATGACCACCGGCACGCCGCGCTTGATGATTCCCGCCTTCTCCGCCGCGATCTTTTCGAGCGTGTCGCCCAGAAATTTCTGGTGATCCATCCCGATATTCGTAATAACGCTCACCAACGGCTGCAACACGTTCGTACAGTCCAACCGCCCTCCCATTCCCGTCTCGACCACCGCGCACTCCACCCCACTCTGTGCAAACCAATCGAACGCCATGCACATCGTCGCCTCGAAAAACGACAGCCTCAACCCGCACATAGTTTCCAAATGCCGCCGCGCGAAATCCATCACACCCTGCTCCGGAATCATCTCGCCGTCCACCCGCATCCGCTCGCGGAAATCGCGAAGATGCGGCGACGTATAAAGCCCCGTGCGCACACCCGCAGCCTGCAACACCGCCGCAACCATGTGTGACGTCGATCCCTTGCCGTTAGTGCCCGCCACATGCACCGACCGAAACGCCCCATCGGGCTGCCCCACGCTGCCGAGAAACTCCGTCACCCGCTCCAATCCCGGCTTATACGCATCCGCCCCGATATTCTGAAAATCGGGCATCATGCGATACAATACGTCGAGAGTCTCTTTATAATTCATTGCCTTTGTCTTAACGCTTACGTTTGCGGCAAAGTTTACGGATAACGCAAAAAACACCGTATAATAAACTTGCGACAAATACCCACACCGACGCATGGGCTATGTAGTCGCCGTGGCGGACGTAGAGCGTTTGCCGCCAACCGAGAGCGATTTCTCCCGTCAAAGTCGTGCGCTCGTCCCAGCGCGTGCGCGCCAGAACCCTGCCCCGCTGGTCGATAAAGCCCGATATACCGGTATTTGCGCTGCGTGCAATCGCGCGCCGCGTCTCTACCGCGCGCAGACGCGAAAAGCGGAACAACTGTCTGTGTCCCTCCGTTCTGCCCCACCAACTGTCGTTGCTGATAATAAACAGCACATTCGCCCCGCCCCGCACGAATTCGGCAGTGTATGCGCCGAATACCGCCTCCCAGCATATCGACGGCGCTATGCCGCGCCCCTGCGTATCGAAAAACACGTGCCGAACACTATCTACACCGAGATTGCCCACCGTTCCGCCCATGTCGAGGATCAGGTCGTCGAGCCACGCAAAGCGCCCTGCATAAGGCATTTTTTCGACCCCGATAACGAGCATCGACTTATGATGAACGGGCGTCGCGAGGGTCGTGTCTATACGGATTGCGGCGTTGTAGCGGTCATAATAGAAACCGCCCGAACCGCGTGCCGTCCGGCTCGGCTGCTCGCCGGGCATATAGTTCCGCGTGGTCATCGCGCCGGTCACGATACGCGCACCGGGGTATTTTTCACGCAACAACTCGCGGAAGAGCGCCAACTCCACGCTCCGTTCCAGATCGCGCTCGTCAAGCGAGCGATCTATATCGATAGCAGTTTCGGGCAGAAGAATGTAATCGACATCCGCAGGCGCGCCTGCGGCAAGTTTCAGCATTATTTCGAACTGCTGCTGCTGACTGAGATACTCGAACTTCTCACCCGGATGAAAGTTGGGCTGCACGACGGTCACCGTTATCGTCTCCGCCGGCTCGCGATACGTGTAATATATAACGAGCGACGCGACAACAGGCACGAACACGACCGCTCCCGCCGCGATACGCATCGCGACTGTCCGCGTGCGTAACGCCTGCCAGATCAGGATATTACACAGCAACACCCACAGCGTCCCGCCGAAAACGCCCGTCGCCGAGTACCACTGCACAAGGCTCACATTGCCCGCAAATCCGTTGCCCAGCACCAGCCATGGAAAGGCCACCTCGCCCACCGTATAAAGATATTCCGCCGCGACCCATGCCGAAACTAATACCACATAAGCCACTACCGTCGGTGCGCGCTTGCTGACGTGATGATAGAGCATAAACACCCCGCCGAACAACACCACTGTTATTACCACCGACAGCACCGCACCGCTCCATGCACCCGACCCCGCCATCGCAATCCACCACGTGGTCGCCGCGCTCCACAGCGCCAGCGCCAGCGCCACGAACCGCAGCGTGCGCCGCGCTCCGGCACGTCCCCGCTCCTGCTCGGCGCTGATGGCCAGCAGCGGAATGAATGCGACCAGCAGCGGCAGCCCTCCCAAACCGAGCCACCCGCATGACAGCAATAGCGCGCTGATGAGCGCAAGTATGAAATTTCTCATCTTCCGCATTTCGAATTGACGTGTAAAATTAATAAAAAATCGTAAATTTGCCCTTTCCGAACATCAAAAACATCGAGCTATATGGCAACTACCGCTGACATCAAGAACGGCATGTGCATCGAACTGAACGGCAAAACGTTCAGCATCGTCGAGTTTCAACACGTGAAGCCCGGCAAAGGACCGGCGTTCGTGCGTACGAAACTCAAAAACCTCGAAAACGGACGCACCATAGATAACACTTTCACGGCGGGCGAAAAGATCGAACCCGTGCGCGTGGAGCGTCGTCCTTATCAGTATCTCTACGACGACGACATGGGCAGCAACTTCATGCATACCGAGACGTTCGAGCAGATAGCGATCGACAAAAACCTTATTGAAAATGCCGACCTGATGCAGGAAGGACAGGTTATCGAGGTGCTGTTCCATACCGAGAGGGAAACGGTGCTGACGGCCGAACTTCCGCCCATCGTCGATATGGAGGTGACCTACACCGAGCCGGGCATCAAGGGCGACACCGCCTCGACCAACTCGCTGAAACCCGCGACGGTGAACACGGGAGCGACCGTGCGCGTGCCGCTGTTCATCAACACCGGCGAGCGTATCCGCGTCGATACCCGCACGCGGGAGTATCACGAGAGAATAAAGTAGTTGTGCGGTAGCCAGCAAACCACGCGCGCGTGTCATCCCGAGCGAGGCGCGAACGCGCCGACGAGGAATCTATCGTTAGTTATATATTCAAAAGGGAGACGAGCGATAGATTCCTCCGTTTCTGACGAAACGTTCGGAATGACAAATCAAAGACATGATGGGCGAACGGATCGATAAGTGGCTGTGGGCCGTGAGGGCTTACAAGACGCGCGGCGATGCGGCAGATGCGTGCAAGACGAACCGCGTGGCGGTGAACGGTGCATGGGCGAAGGCCTCGCGCGAGCTGAAAGCGGGAGATGAAGTAGCTGTGCGTAAAGGCGCGGTGACATTCACGTTCCGCGTCGTTGAACCGGCCATAGGCGGCCGCCAACCTGCGCGCAACGTGCCGCTTTATGCCGAGAACATTACGCCTCCGGAGGAATTGGCAAAGCTCGACATCCCGCGCGAGACGGTATTCGTAGCGCGCGACCGCGGTACGGGACGCCCCACCAAAAAAGAGCGCCGCGATATAGACGACCTTATGGATGATATTTTTTTGTAAACAACAGAGATGGCGAACAAAATACCGAGAGTGCCGGTCAGAGAGCAGGAGGCGGCAACCAGATCGCGGAACTTCCACGAGGTGAGTTACGGATACAACGAGGAGGAGGCGCGTCTGGAAGCGAGCCGTTGCTTGGAGTGCAAAAATGCGCGGTGCGTTACGATGTGTCCCGTTTCGGTGAAAATTCCCGAATTCGTCGCGAAAGTGCGTGACGGCGACATGGCGGGCGCGGCGGCGACAATCGCCGAAGACAACTCGCTGCCGTCGGTATGCGGACGCGTGTGTCCGCAGGAAATACAGTGCGAAGGAGCGTGTATTTTGGGCATCAAGGGCGAACCGGTAGCAATCGGGAAACTCGAACGGTTCGTGGGTGACTGGACGTTGGCGAACGGCGGCACGGCGGAGGTCGTGGCCGAACCGAACGGACGGAAAGTGGCAGTCGTGGGGAGCGGGCCGTCGGGCCTGGCGTGCGCTACCGATCTTGCGAAGATGGGCTACGGGGTGACCGTTTTCGAAGCCCTGCACCGTCCGGGCGGCGTTTTGGAGTACGGGATACCCGAATTCCGTCTGCCCAAAGACGATGTCGTAGTGCCTGAAATCAAAAACATCAGACGGTTGGGAGTGCAGATTGAGACCGACACGGTTATCGGACGCACGCTGACCATCGACGCGCTGTTGGAGCAAGAAGGTTTCGACGCGGTGTTCATCGGGTCGGGCGCAGGGTTGCCGAAGTTTATGGGCATTCCGGGCGAAAATCTGAACGGGGTGGTCTCGGCCAATGAGTTCCTCACGCGCGCGAACCTGATGAAAGCGCATCACGAGGATCACGACACGCCGATATTCGTCGGCGAGCGGGTGGTCGTAGTCGGAGGCGGCAACGTGGCGATGGATGCCGTGCGCACGGCCAAACGTCTCGGAGCGGAGGCGCTTATCGTCTACCGGCGCTCGGAGCAGGAACTTCCCGCGCGCGTCGAAGAGGTGCACCATGCCAAAGAAGAGGGCATCGAGTTTCACATGCTCACCAACCCCGTCGAGATTCTCGGCGACGAGCGCGGATGGGTGCGCGGTATACGATGTGTGCGCATGGAGCTGGGCGAACCCGACGAATCGGGGCGCCGTTCGCCGCGCGCAATCGCAGGATCGGAGTTCGACATCGAGTGTCATGTGGTGATCATGGCGCTCGGAACATCGCCCAACCCGCTCATAGCCGCAACCACGCCGGGTATCGAGACTACGCGCTGGGGCGGCATCGTAACGGCAGACGACGGCGGTGCGACGACGCGCGCGGGAGTTTTCGCCGGCGGCGATGCCGTAACCGGCGCAGCCACCGTGATCCTCGCGATGGGCGCAGGCCGCGCCGCCGCACGGGCTATCGATGAGTATATAAGGGCTTTGTAAAATTAAATATTCAATCAGATGTCACTGATTCTGGGAATAGAGACCGGCACGGACGTTTGTTCGGTGTCGTTGGCACGCGGGAGGCAACTCATAGCGTTACGCGAAAGCGGCGAGGGATATGACCATGCGCGGCTACTGGCAACATACATCGACGAGGTGTTGCGTTCGAACGACTTTGTGCCGGAGGACCTGTCTGCAGTGGCGGTGAGCAGCGGTCCGGGTTCATACACCGGACTGCGTATCGGGATTTCGACAGCGAAGGGGCTGTGCTACGGACTGGGGATTCCGCTCATTGCGGTGGGGTCGCTGGAATCGCTGGCGCGCGTGGCGGCAGAAGATCACGAAGCAGGGATTCTCGACATCGCGAACGACAAGACGGCGTTGCTGTGTCCGATGATCGATGCACGGCGCATGGAGGTTTATGCCCAGGTTTTCGATATGAGGATTGAGCCGCAGAACGAGGTCGGCGCATACATAATCGATTCCGAAAGTTTTGCCGAGTTTCGGCCGAGTGGGCGCGAGTTCGTGATTTTCGGCAACGGAGCAGCAAAATGCGCAGATATGCTGTCGGGCGCGGGGGTAAGATTTGCAGAGGTCGCACCTTCGGCGCGCGGGCTGGTCGGGCCGGCGTTTGCGGCGTTCGAAGCCGGCCGTTTCGAAGATATAGCTTATTTCGAGCCTTTCTATCTTAAAGATTTCGTCGTCACGACAGCAACACGCGCGCGTGGTTTATTACCTACCGGATGACAATTATTTTCAATGTCTTTCACGTAGTGCGAAATATTCTTTAACGGCCGCGCGGTCGGCGGCGATGGCGGCACGAAGATCCGCGAGCGTGTCGAACCGTTGCTCAGGTCGAATGAAATGACACAGTTCGACTTCGATCAGACAGCCGTAAAGTTCGCCCTCGAAACCGAAAATATTTACTTCCAGCAGACGTTCATCGGAGGCATCGTCGGCGGCAGAAACCGACGGCCGCCGCCCCAGATTCGCCATACCCTCATAACAGCGTCCCGCGGCATGAACACGCACGGCATAGACTCCGTTATGCGCATCGAGCGCAGCCGATGTTGCGACGTTCGCCGTTGGAAATCCCAGTTCGCGTCCCAACTTCCGACCCGCAATAACCACTCCTTTTATTATCTCTCCCGCCATTAGTGATACAAATATACGAAAAATATAGTTATATTTGTCTGTCGATTTCATAAAGTATGGACTTCTCAGGCGAACATAAAAAAATCTATTATTCGATGGGCGAAGTGGCTGAGATGTTTGACGTCAATCCATCCCTGATCCGCTTCTGGGAGTCGAAATTCGATATTCTGCGCCCGCACAAAAGCCGGCATGGCAAGCGACTTTTCACTCCGCGCGATATAGATAACCTGAAACTTGTCTATCATCTCGTTAAAGAAAAGGGCATGACGCTCGCCGGCGCGCAAAAGCGCATAAAAGAGAATCCGGAAGGCATCTCGCGCGATATGGAGATCACGGACAGGTTGCTGAGGGTCAGGGCATTACTGATGGAAATCCGTCAGGAACTGAAATCAGGCGGCCCGGAAGAAGAGGTCTATCGCAACGGGCAGATCATCGAAGAAAATGTCGAGACCACTGTCGAAGTGGCTGTTAAGATGGAGGAAACGATACCGAAAGATGCTGCCGCTGAGCAGCAGGCCGTACATATTGAAGATAAACCGCGCATTATAGAGCAAACGCTGTTTTGATACGCGACCATAATAAACTCTGAACACGCGGGTCGGGTTACACATTACGTGCACCCTACCCGCGTGTTCAGAATGTAACGCTCGCTTAGGAATAAAGCACGTCCCGGATTTCGGGAGTTCTGATGAAAACCTCACGTGCAAACGAGCACATCGGGATGATTTTCAGGTTGTTCTCCCGCGCAAAATTCACGCACGCCATCACGAGTTGTTTGCCTATACCGCGTCCTTCCCACTCAGGGACGACCTCCGTGTGGGTGATTATAAACTTGTCGTGACCGGAATAATCGTAGACGATTCGTCCCGCTTCATGCTCATTATCGTCGGCCATGAAATAGCCGCCCCCCGCTTGTTTTATATTCTTGATATTCATTATTTTAATCCGTCTTTGAACTTCATCGAGGCGTGAGTACCGTCGCAGAAGGGCTTATTGGATGATTGGCCGCAGCGGCACAGCACCGTGCGGTTTCTGATTTCATACGTCGCACCGTTTTCGCATTCGACAGGGATGCCGCCGCGCACCCACAGACCGCCGCTTACGCCAAGCGCGGGGTCTTCTATCAGAGCGAGGCCGGGGTCGTAGTGCGGCTCGAACGGTTTTTGGGTTCTGTTATCCCATGCGCTGAGCCGGCCACCGGGACACATATTCGCCTCGCGGATCGTCAGCTCACGCGCTTGCGGGTTGTCCGACTGTCCCACGAGATTCCAGACGCGTCCCTTTGCATCGCAAAAACGAGCGAAGACGCAGAATTTTTCGTTATCGGTGAGCGATACCTCCGGACCGTCGTACTGCTCTGCACCGTCCAACAACGCCGCATCGGTCGGGGCGGTGAGCGTCGGGTCCCAGTCGGCCTTGGCGTGCGAACCGTCGCAATAGGGTTTCTTGTGCGATTCGCCGCAACGGCACAGCGCCGTCGGCTCGGTCATCTCATATCGCGCTCCGGCAAAGAATTCCCAACTGTTGCCTTCGGCATTGGGAGTTATGATCTGCTGATTCATAGGCGGCTGGCCGTAGACCATATAAGGACCGTTATGCACGACGGTGATACGGAATTTAGCGGGCGCACGCGTCGAACCCTCTTGTATTTTCATCTTTTCCATTATTTGGGATATCTGAATTTATGAAATAAAGTATACAATTTTTATGCCGATTCTTTGAACATATGTGCGTGTTTTTCAGTCTGCCGCACACGCGCGTGTAATTTGATACCCCCTGCCGGATAACAAAACTTATGTAAACACACACCCTGCAAAAGGTGCGGTCGGGAACATATGTTCCCGACCGCACCTTTATTGTCCAACCTCAACGCCCCCGACCGCTCTATGCCTAGGTCGCAGCCGCGCCTGCCTCGCTGCCGAATTCGTCCGATACGAGCACTCGACCGCAGTATTCACATACGATCACCTTACGGCTCTGACGCACTTCGTACTGGCGCTGCGGCGGAATGCTGTTATAGCACCCTCCGCAGGCATCGCGCCTTACCGTCACCACTGCCAGCCCGTTACGCGCGTTGCTGCGGATACGCGTGTAGGCCGACAGCAACCGCTCGTCGATCTTCGCACGCATCTGGTCGGCTTCGGCTTTCAGCGCAGCGACTTCGACAGCGGTCTCCTTATCGATAGTTTCGAGTTCGGTACGTTTCTGATCAAGGTCGATCGTGCGCTCGGCGCACATGGCAACAGCCTCTTCGGCAGCGGTTTTTTTCGCCTTGATATCCGCTGCATACTCTTTCAGGCGCTTCTCATTCAACTCGATTTCGAGCGTCTGATACTCGACCTCCTTGTTCAGCGAATCGTACTCGCGGTTATTGCGAACGTTTTTGAGTTGCTCGTTGTATCTGGTTATCAGCGCCGTAGATTGCTCGATCTCTTCTTTGCGCTGCTTGGTGAGCGCGTCCAGCTCTTCGACCTCGCCGTTGATGTTCTCGATGCGCGTTTGCAGACCGGCGACCTCATTTTCAAGGTCTTCGACTTCCAACGGCAATTCACCCTTTACCTTGTTGATTTCATCGATCTTGGTATCTATCCGTTGCAATCGATAGAGCGCTTCAATCTTTTCTTCCATCGAATAATCGATGGTTTCGGCCGCTTTTTTCTTCGGAGTTGCCATATTTTTTCTTACACTAAATAGTTTACGGGATTGCGCGAGTTCACGCTCGTGCGAACTACAAAGGTAGGCATTTTTTTTGAGATAACGTCATGCAGCACGTCGATCGCGCAATATTCGCTCTCGAAATGTCCGATATCGGCTATCGTTATGCGGCCGGCGGCATCGAGGAAGTTATTATAGCGCAGATCGGCGGCGAGGAAAATGTCCGCGCCCGCGCCTACCGCATTCTCGATCTGCGAACTGCCCGAACCGGAACAAAGTGCTATCCGCTGCACCTGCGGCGTATGGAAATCGCTGTAACGCAACGATTTAAGATTCAGCCGACGCATCACATGGCGCAAAAACTTCTCAGTCGGCATCGCGTTCGCGAGTTCGCCGACGATCCCGAAACCCGTCGTCGGACAGTCGGATTTCAACGGCGACAGCACTCGCGGCCGCTCGACACCCAGCATCTCGGCCAATTTGAAACTCAGACCGTTATGCACCGCATCGAGGTTGGTGTGGCTGGCATACAGTGCGATGCCCGCACGGACTGCCCGCGCCACCACGCGCTCGACGTAGTTCGCATCGGTCAGGCTGCGCAGCGGCTGGAAGATAACGGGATGATGGGCGACCACCATACCCGCACCCGTGCTCTCGGCCTCGCCCATCACCGCTTCCGTTATGTCCACACACAGCAGCACGCTGTTCACCTCGTCATCCGGCCGCCCGACCAGCAGGCCCGAATTATCGAAACTCTCCTGCAAACTCAGAGGCGCAAACTCCTCAATGACAGCGACTATGTCTTTGACTTTCATTTCGTTACGAATTCAAAACAAATTTGGGTAAACAGACCCCTACTCCTCCCGCTCGTACTGTTCGTACATAACGCCGATGACACGGAAAATCACGTCGGCCTGTGCGTACTGCCCATGACGTTCGGCAAGGTTGAGCAAATCGTCGAGCAGGAAGAACGTGTTCTCAAAATCACGCATCACGCGTCCGGCCTTAGAGCCACGGAAACGCAGAAAATATTCGAAATATTCGATCAGCACGCCCGCATAATCTTCCAACACGGCATTACCCTTTTCGAACTCTCCCGCCTGATAATAACTGTTTATGAGCGGAACGGTCTGTACGAAGTCGTGGCGTATCTGCGAAAATGGCATCAGCTCGATAGCCCGGTCCAAAGCGGCGACCGCGCGCACCGTATCACCCTGTGCCATAAGGCCGTTGGCAAGGCGCGAGAAAGCATTGCGCGTCTGCATAACGGCAAAATAGTAGTTCGTAAAATTATCGGCATAGACGCGCGGGTCGGCGACGTTGCCATAACGGAACGTTTCCATCAGCAACGGATATATATACTCCGCATCCACACGCCCCCAGAACGGATTGCCCGCCGTGCGCGGCGTTCGTATCGGCACGAGGCGGAAGGCAAAGCCGTCGAACTGCATATACTCCTGCAACCCGAGATTATCGACGATCTGCACGGTCGTAAAGTATATCGGACGCGCCCAGTCGAAATTATCGAGCATGTCGAGAATCATCATCTCGCTCTTCATTATGCTGTTGCCGCGAATGTTTATCGGAATGCTGTCGAGGATCAGGTGGGCGTCTTCGGGGCGCACGATGCCGCTCTCCACGGCGTTCTCTCTGTTCACGGGCAGGTACATTTGCCGCGCGGGAACAAAGTCGCTCCACACTCCGCTTCCCTCCGGAAATTCGATGCGGGTTCGACGGTCGTCGCTCTTTATCACTCTCATCACCTCACGCAGCGGCACGCGCTCCCCCTGGAAGTGCTCGATAAGGAACAGCTGTTCGTTCGTGCGCACGTATTTCTCCGGCGGCAGGCTGAACGGCACGGGGTCGGAATCCCAAATCCGCCGCTTCATCT
Organism: Rikenellaceae bacterium; assembly: GCA_009783565.1. Classification (GTDB taxonomy): domain Bacteria; phylum Bacteroidota; class Bacteroidia; order Bacteroidales; family Rikenellaceae; genus WRDF01. The sequence goes on from WRDF01000005.1 coordinate 158,773, forward strand.
GCGAGATATAATCCTCCATACCCAGATAGGTCGCGTTCATAATGCGCAGGTCTCTGCGCACTCCCTCGACCTCCTGATTGTACCACAGCGGGAACGTATCGTTATCGCCGAAGTTGACGATTATCGAACCAGGCAGGCACGATTGCAGATAATTCCACCCGTAGTCGCGCGCCACGTAGCGGTGGCTGCGGTCGTGGCTCTCCCAATTCTGCGCCGCGAGCACGACGGGCACGCTGCTCGCCACGACAACGGCCGCTGCCGTCACCGCCATCGTCTCACGCTTTGAGAGGCGCGCCATCCAGTCGCGCAGGGCCATCACGCCCAGCCCGACCCAGATGCTGAACGCATAGAACGACCCGACGAAGATATAATCCCTCTCGCGCGGCTCGCTCGGAGTGGTGTTGAAATAAATAACCATCGCAATGCCCAGCATAAAGAACAGCCACATAACGACGACGAAATTACGCTTGTCACGTTTCAGCTGATATAACAATCCGATAAGCCCCAACAGGAACGGCAGGAAATAATACGTGTTGCGCGCTTTGTTCGCTGCCATCTCCGACGGCAGGCCATCCTGCGGCCCCAGATATCTCTCGTCTATGAACCTGATACCCGACAGCCAGTTGCCGTACAACAGCCCGCCGTCGCCCTGTATGTCGTTCTGACGCCCCACGAAGTTCCACAGGAAATAACGCCAGTACATATAGTTGAGCTGGTAGTTGAAAAAGAAGCGAAGGTTCTCGCCCGCCGTCGGCACCATTATCCGCTCGCCGTTGAAAAACTTCGGACGCCCTTCTATACGCGCCCACGCCTTGTATTCTTCGGCCTTCTGTTGCGCCCATACGCGCGGGAATACGTACTTGAACTCGTCGGGTATGATAGGCTTGGACACTAACAGCACCCGCGCCCGTTCGTAGCGGCCCGTCTCCTCATTAAGAAATGTCGAATAACCTGTCTCGTAGCCCGTAATAGGCGAAGTGAAGTAAGGGCCGTACAGAAGAGGGCGGCTGCCGTATTGCTCGCGGTTCAGCACCGAAAGCAGCGAGAACGGATTGCTCGGATCGTTGCTGTTCATGGGCGGATCGGCCGCCGCGCGCGTAATCACCGAAGCGTAAGACCCGAATCCCAGCAGTATGAAAGTGGTGCAAAGCACAATGGTGTTCGCCACCACCTTGCCTCGTTTATGCGTTGCGTAAATGCCGTAGGCGCAAAGTCCGAAAATGAGAAATACGAAGAACGTGAGGCCGCTGTTCACCGGCAGTCTCAGCCCATTGACGAACACTCTGTCGAACGCCGCGCCCACGCTGACCGTATAAGGAATAATGATTGCAAAGACCGCTACAAGGATAGCCCCCGCCACGACCGACGTTTTCACCACGCCCTTCCACGTCACCGTCGGATATTTTTTGAAGTACCACACAAAAACTATCGCCGGAATGCAGAGCAGGCCCAGCAGGTGCACCCCTATCGTAAGCCCCAGCAGATATGCGATCAGCACCAGCCAGCGCGCGGAGTGCGGCTCGTCGGCGCGCTCCTCCCATTGCAGGATGCACCACATGATGAGCGCCGTGAACATAGACGACATCGAATAGACCTCGCCTTCGGTCGAAATGAACCATTGCGTGTCGGTGAAACAATAGGCTACCGCACCGACCAGACCTGCACCGAGCACCGCCCACGTCTGCGGCTTGCTCATTTCCCTGCCATTGCGCTCATATATCCGTCGTCCGAAGTGCGCGACAGTCCAACAGAGCAGCATCACCGTCAGCGCGCCGCACAGCGCCGACATCGCGTTCACCATCATCCCCACATGGGCGGGCGACGGCGCAAAGAGCGAAAATATACGCCCTACCATCATAAAGAGCGGAGTGCCGGGCGGGTGTCCGATCTGCAATCCGTGGGCAGAGGCGATACGTTCGGGGCAGTCCCACCAGCTTACCGTAGGCTCGATGGTCATCAGGTACACGACGGCGGCAACGGCGAACGACGCCCAGCCGACCATGCGATTCCACTTTTTGAAGTAATTCATATTGTGTGTGTGGAGTTTTTACGAGTGGTTTGAGTTACAAAAATAGAAAAAGTGCCTCGCGGCACACGCATGAATTACTTTGCGCATGACAAAGATAGAGAAATAACCGAAAAATCACTAATTTTACGCGTTATTCTATTGCCACTGCCGAGATGAAAGACTTATATATATACAACACCCTGTCGCGGAGCAAGGAGCGTTTCGAGCCGCTTGCGCCGCCGCACGTGGGGCTTTATGTGTGCGGGCCGACGGTGTACGGCTATCCGCATCTGGGACACGCGCGGCCGGCCGTGACGTTCGACATCCTGCTGCGTTACCTGCGCGAGCGCGGATACAAGGTGCGCTATGTGAGGAACATCACCGACGTAGGGCATCTCGAAAATGACGCCGACGAGGGCGAGGACAAGATAGCCCGAAAGGCCGCCTTAGAGCAGTTAGAGCCGATGGAAGTGGCTCAGTATTACACCAATAGCTACCACCATGCGATGGAGCGGCTGAATGTCTTACCGCCGTCGATCGAGCCGCGCGCATCGGGACATATTATCGAGCAGATCGAACTTATAAAGCAAATCCTCGCGGCGGGCTATGCCTATGAGAGCAACGGTTCGGTCTATTTCGACGTCGGGAAATACGATGCGGCACACCATTACGGCCGGCTTTCGGGGCGCAGCCTCGAAGATATGCGGGCGAACACGCGCGCCCTCGACGGGCAGAGCGACAAGCGCGGGGCATTCGATTTCGCGCTGTGGAAAAAAGCCGCGACGGGACATATCATGCGCTGGCCATCGCCGTGGGGTGACGGATTTCCGGGATGGCACTTGGAGTGTTCGGCGATGAGCGCCAAATATCTGGGCGAGCGGTTCGACATTCATGGCGGCGGTCTCGACCTGCTTTTTCCGCACCACGAGTGCGAGATCGCCCAAAGTACGGCGACGTGTGGTCACGACGGCGCGCACTATTGGATGCACAATAATATGATCACGATCAACGGTCAGAAAATGGGTAAGTCGCTCGGGAATTTTATCACTCTGGACGAGTTGTTCACCGGCAGCCATCCGCTGCTCGCTCAGGCTTACTCGCCGATGACCGTGCGGTTTTTCATTTTGCAGGCGCACTACCGTTCGACTCTGGATTTCAGCAACGAAGCATTGCAGGCCGCCGAGAAAGGTCTTTCGCGATTGATGGCGGCGGTCACGGCGATAGATAAAATCGTGCCTTCCGACGCAGCCACGCCGATCGGCGCGGGCAAGCTGACCGAACGGTTCTATACGGCGATGAACGACGACCTGAACACCCCTGTGGCAATTGCTGTGCTTTTCGACCTTGTGCGCACAATAAATCAACTCGCCGAAGGTCAGCTGTTTATCTCGCCCGACGAACTCGACGAGTTACGCCGCGCGGCACACCGCATGGTGTTCGATATTCTGGGGTTGCGTTCGGAAGAAATAGTGTCCGACAGCGGGCTGGTCGCGCCTTTGGTCGGGATGCTGTTGGAGATGCGTACCGAAGCCAAAGCGCGTAAAGACTGGGCGGCGTCGGACAGCATCCGCGACAGGCTCGCGGCGCTGGGCATCACTATTAAGGATACGAAAGACGGCGCGGAGTGGAGTTTGTGAGTTTCCAGACCGAACTGTCGGAAGCCGGATGCGACGAAGCGGGGCGCGGATGCCTTGCGGGGCCGGTCTTTGCCGCTGCGGTGATACTGCCGCCGAAGTTCGCACACCCGCTGCTGAACGACTCGAAACAGATGAGCGAGCGCGACCGCGAGCGGCTGCGTGGCATCATTGAATGCGAAGCGGCGGCGTGGGCAGTAGCGAGCGTCACGCCGCAGCGCATAGATGAAATCAACATCCTGAACGCATCGTTCGAGGCGATGAACGCGGCAGTGCGGCGGCTCACACGCACGCCGCAGTTTCTGGCGATCGACGGCAACCGTTTCCGCACCACGCTCGGCATACCTTATATATGCGTCATCGGCGGCGACGCGCGCTATGCGAACATCGCGGCGGCATCGGTACTGGCAAAAACCCACCGCGACGAGTATATGCGCGGACTGAGCGCCCAGCATCCGCATTACGGCTGGGAGCGCAACAAGGGATATCCCACGCGGGAGCACCGTGTGGCGATAACGCTTCACGGTCTCACGCCGCATCACCGCCGCACGTTTGCCGGTGTATCAGGCAGTGGGGCGGCAGAACAGGCAATGCCTGATCTTTTTTGCGAATAACGTTGAAAATCACTATTTTTGCGATTGGTTACAATAGATCTCTAACAATTCACAGTGATGATAGACAGCATTATAGCGACATACATACGCGGCAATAAGCGGCTGGTCGTGCCCGATTTCGGAGCATTCCTGAGAAAGGAAGACGGAGAAACGGTATTCGTGGAGTTCCTTAAAAAAGACGACCACGTACTTAACTCGCTGATACGAGAGAGATACGGCGTGGACGAGGGACGCGCGCGTGCGATTATAGACGAGTATGTGTCAGGCATCCGCCATGCTGTGCAGACGACGGGACGCGCCGTTGTCGATGGCGTGGGAACACTGCGCCCCGATGGCAACGGAGTGCTGATACTCATGTACGATCCGCGCACACAAAAAACTGAGACACAGCACATTGCAGGCGGCGAGCAGCATCATGCGGAGCATAGTCATGCGCACGTTAGCAGGCATAATGAACGCGCGCCTGAACCTCCGCCTATGCAGGTCATCTCGCGAAGCGGCTCGGATGCCGAATCCGCGGCGGCCGCACCGTCGGTGGGCGACGATATAATAATGATGGAGCGTATCGTGAACGAGCGGGAGCGCCCGGTTGCGCCGTCGGCGCAACCATCGCATTCGTATTCGCCGCAACATTCGCAACCGCAACATTCACCGCAACGCGAAGAGGCTCGTCCGTTCACATTGAACGATCTTTATACGATTAAGGACGAGCCGCGCACAGAGCCGCAGCCGCAACCTCAGCGGCATCAACAACAGCCGCATCATGCACATCACACAGATCCGGCTCGCCCGGATTCGCGCCATCGACAGCATCCGGCTCGTCCGGATGAACGGCAACACTTGCAACAACCCGCAGCGCGACCGCATACGCCGCCACAGTCTGCGCGCCATAATCCACATAGACCGGGCGGTCATCCGCGCCAGCAGGTTCGGCGCACAAGCGCGCATCGCGGCGGAGGCAGGAGCAAAACCGACTGGGTAATGATAATCGCGATACTTGCGGCGGTTGTGGCGCTCGGTTCGATGCTCTACGGGATGTTGGTGAGCGGCGATTCGGGGAAAATAAAGCCCACCAAACCGCAGGTCGAAGCAGCTGCGGCTTTCGACGGCGACCCGGATTCGACTGTCGAGGTTTTCGACTAAGGGCAATAGTGCCTCGCGGCACTCGCATGAATTACTTTGCTTATACATATAAGTATATGAGAAATAAGGAATGGATATCCGGAAGGTGAAGCAACGCTTTGGGATCGTGGGCAGCGACGAGGCGCTCGATCGTGCGCTGGAAGTCGCACTGCGCGTTGCACCGACCGATCTGTCGGTGCTCGTGACGGGCGAAAGCGGCGTGGGCAAGGAGTTCTTTCCGCAGATAATTCATGCATACAGCGCGCGTAAGCATTCGAAATATATTGCCGTGAATTGCGGCGCGATACCCGAAGGAACGATCGAATCGGAGCTTTTCGGGCACGAAAAGGGAGCATTCACAGGAGCCGCCGAAGCACGCAAAGGCTATTTCGAAGAAGCCGACGGCGGGACGATATTTCTGGACGAAGTGGCCGAATTGCCGCTTTCGACGCAAGTCAGACTGCTCAGAGTGCTGCAAGACGGCGAATATATCCGCGTCGGATCGTCGAAAATCCGTCGAACCGACGTGCGTGTAGTGGCGGCGACGAACATCGACCTGCCTGCGGCAATCGTCAAAGGGCGTTTCCGTGAGGATCTCTACTACCGCCTGAACACTGTGCCGATACATGTTCCTGCATTGCGCGAACGGCGTGAAGACATCGCGCTGTTGTTCCGGAAATTCGCGACCGACATCGCCGCACAGTATCGAATGCCCGCTATTTCGCTCTACAACGAGGCACGCGAAGTGCTCGAAAACTATTCGTGGCCGGGTAACGTGCGCCAGCTGAAAAACGTGGCCGAACAGATTTCGGCAGTCGAGCAGAAACGCACGATAACCGCCGCGATACTGCTGAAATATTTGCCGCGCATACCCTCGTCGCCTGTGGCGGTAACTGCCTCGCGCGCCGCAGGAGGCGACACAGGCGGTGAACGGGAGATGCTCTACAAGGTGCTGTTCGACGTATGGGCGGATATCGGCGAAATGCGCGCCGGGATCGACGAACTGAGACGTATGGTACTGGAAGTCAGGGCAGAGCGTGGCGAGGGGCGTAATTCCGAGCCTCGTGAAATTGCCGGCTTGCTGCCCGAAGTGGCGGGCCGGTCGGCAGTCGTGCAACCCGCCATTACTGAAAATGACGCCGAATTCACCGACAGCGAAGAGGTCGCGGACGAAGAGCCGGCGCGCGAAATGACAAAGGAGCAGGCGCAGCGCGAGCAGATAATCCGTGCCCTGCGCCGCAACAATGGTCGCCGTAAGGACGCCGCCCGCGAGCTATTCATCTCCGAGCGAACACTTTATAGAAAAATCAAGGAGTTGGGGATAGATCACGCGCGCGGGGTTTCCAGCCTGCCGGATGATAATATCAGGTAAAAATGAGACTGACAACATTCATAGCAATAATTGCGGCAGCGGGGATGGCAGCGTGGGGGTGCGTCGTCAAGTATTCGTTCACGGGGGCGGCGATCGATGCAGCGGCGCTGACGTTCAGCGTGACCCACTTTCCGAACAATGCGACGTATGTCTCGCCGACCCTGAGCGACGCATTCACTAACGAGTTGATCGATCGCATCGACCGCCAGACGCGGCTTTCCCAGGTGCGCGAAGATGGCGACCTGAGCTTTTCGGGCGAAATCGTGAACTGGACGAACGTACCTTCGATGGTGTCGGCGGCCAACGATGGCGGACTCGGCGCGGGCGCGACGATGAACCGCCTCACGATCACGGTGAGGGTAACGTTTACGAATGTCTACTCGCCCGAAAATAATTTCAGCAACCGCAGTTTTCAGGCGTTTGCCGACTTCCCGTCCGAGCGCGACATTATGCAGGCGGAGGGCGAACTTATACCGCAGATCGTCGAAGACCTTGTGACCCAGATATATAATGCCGCGTTGGCAAATTGGTAGACGCTGTGGACGGAGGAGGCAATATACGAGAAGCTTTGGATGGAGTTATGCGAAAAGCTATGCGAGAAGCTCTTGGAGGAGGAACTATGCGAGAGGCTTTGGGAGGAGTTACGCAAAAAGAGCGGGGAGAAGTTACTATGCGAGAATCTTTCGGGGATGCTCTGAAAGCGTTGGCGGCCGGCGGCGGTAGACTGACCGTTGACGAGGCGCGTGCGGTACGTGAAGTGGCTGAGGCGTACCCTTGGTTTATGATGGCGCTGCTGATGCGTGCGCGGATTGCGGGAACGGAGGATGCCATAGTCGAATTGCATTATTCGGCATATCCGCGCGCGTTGTACGGGGCAGAGGAAATCGCGCTCGCGGCAAATCTTGCGACAAACAGTTTATCGCAAAATGCAACGGATAGATCCTCTCAATATATTGATACAAAGGAAGATGCGATAGAAAAATTTCTAAAACGGAAAGATTATCGCATAGCGCCGGACGATGCGTTCACGGACGACGACGCGGCGGCGGCGAGCGAAAATTTCGACCCGGCCGATGCTCCGGTATCGGAGAAATTAGCCGAAATATACCTCACGCAAGGCCTCGTGGAGCAGGCAAAAGAGATATATTCGCGATTAAGTTTGCTAAATCCGGAAAAAAGTGTTTATTTTGCCGAGATTATCGCCGAAATAGAACGTAAACTTTAATACACAAATAAAATGCACATCGTTGTACTTGTACTGATTCTGATCGCTTGCATACTGATAATCCTCACCGTACTCGCACAGAACCCGAAGAGCGGCATGGCTGCGAACTTCGGCGCGTCGAATCAGGTGATGGGAGTGCGTCAGACTACCGATTTTCTTGAAAAGTTCACATGGGGACTGGCCGTGTCGATCGTTTTTCTGTGCCTTGCCGCTACGATGCTCATGCCGCGCGGTAACATAGCGGCAAGCCGTAACGCAGTGGAACAGAGCATCATCGATGCCACTATGCACACCCCGACGAACGAAGAGTTGTCGTTGCCGTTCGGTGGCGTCGAACTGCCGCAGAACTAAGAGTAAGAGGCCTGCACATCCGAGTGGGGATTTAACCTGCGAAAGAAAAAGTATCAAAATAAAATAGCCGCATGCATCTTCATAATGAAGATGCATGCGGCTATTTTATTTTGATAACACACACGTGTGTATTCCGGCCTACCGGATGAAAGAATTCACGTGAATAGACACACCGCAAAAGAGAATTTACGGACGACAACTGTAAACCGGCCAAGCGCCGGCAATATATATTGAAACACTTCCCCGACGGTAAAAAGAAAATCCGTACCTTTGCGGCAGACGGCGAGCCGGTAAAGACCGTACGTTTTTCATAAATTCAACAGATTGTCACCATTCACCTATTCCGTTGTCTTTTAACTTCACATAGAGTTTTATGCATAGCTTTAACCCCTGGCATCATGTAACGAACGATTATAATGCTCTCACGGGTACTACCAATGGAATTATTGAAATTCCAAAAGGTACTCGTGCCAAATACGAACTCGACAAAACAAGCGGTTTGCTACGCCTCGACCGCGTGTTGTATTCGTCGGTCTATTATCCGGCAAATTACGGTTTCATTCCGCAATCGCTCGGCGACGACAAAGACCCGCTCGACATACTCATTCTTTCACAAATAGAGTTGATACCGCTTTGCATCGTTCCTGCCAAGATCATCGGCGTGATGCGAATGTTGGACAATGGCGAAGCGGACGATAAAATCGTAGCCGTATCGGCAGGCGATCCGAGTGTGAATCACTACAACGATATTTCCGACTTGCCGCAACACATTGCTACGGAGATCATGAGCTTTTTCGAGGATTATAAAAAGTTGGAAAACAAATCGGTAGTGGTCGAAAAAATGTTCGGCAAAGATGTCGCTACGCAGATTCTGCTGGATTCTTTTAAACTTTACAAACAGCATTATGGCTCTTTGCACAATTATTTCTTTGGCGGGAAACCTTAATACCTTATATTCAGATCTTTACTAAAAAGAAACCATGAAAAGAACAATACTAACGCTGCTTGTTAGCGTCATTTTAGTCTTTACTGCGGGCTGTGCGTCGGTTTTTACCGCCAATTCCGATAAGCCGCTGACAGAGCGGCAGGCTTCTCAACTATCGGCCGAACTCTGGGCGGCCAAACTGACGGAAATAGAAAAGACCTACG
>WRDF01000006.1 GCA_009783565.1 Rikenellaceae bacterium
AGCGCCGCTTTGCCGCTCGAAAACCAAAATGGTCGTAGAACTTCTGCCGTCATCATAAGTAAAGCCGTTATAAAGAGCGTACACATAGTCCCCCATTATTTTCACATCATAAAACCCACGACGGTTTTTATCATCGTCGAACCTTTCCCGCGAACCGTCCAGGAATATCGGTTCGCTCAAAAAATGCTCCCATAATGTCGTCACTTCTCCCGAATCCGAAACCGATAAATAAGTTATGTATCCTGTCTCAGTCATAGCGAACACCGCCTCATTGCCGCATGAAGTTATATGACCTTGATATAGCCGTGCGAAGTTTTCTTGTGAAATCTTCAATGGATTACAAAAAGTCGTAACGATATTGTAGTCCCGATCGAACAGCACTAATGTATTATCTGCAACGAACAAGTTTTGTGAAACTATATAGCCGTTATCGAGAATAGTCGTAGAACTACCATACCCATTTTTATTATCTTTGGTTTCTATTAATTCATAAATATTTTTATTATCATTTCTGTGCCATTTATAATTATACAGTGTAGCTTTGGTCGAGTCATATACGAACATTGTGCTGTCCTTGTGATTCTGACCTGCAAAAAAAGGCGCGATAAACTCATTAGGACCATTGCCTATGTGCCATATGGTTCTCGCTGCCGAATCTTTCGAGATATCGAAGCCTATCGCAGCGTATCCTCCTCCCGGCCTGAACAATAATAATTCAGAGCCGACTAACTCTATATTGCTTGGAGGCATCATTATAATTTCGGTGTTATATGCTACCGCCCGTACGCTGATGCTGTCGGTAAAAACAACCCCCGAGTAATAATTTTTCTCTCTGCCGCCGCAAGATAACAGGACGTATGGAATTGCAATGATCATAAATGCAAGCATTATTTTTCTTATCGCTGTCATGTCATTATGTTTTTGAGGTTTTTCATAGAAATTATTACTCGGGGAAAAAACAAATGAAAATGCTATTTGCTTCTCATGTTAGAATGGTGCCATTCTTTACCACCACAAAAATATGAACAAGAACTGTTCTCAGACCAAACACAATTTTCGGCCATTGCCGGTAACCAGCAAGGATCTTTATGGCATCCTGCCAGATGCGGCAATTCGCAAGTTTCCAATTCCACATTCCAATGCAGGCTTCCTATACATTCATTGCAGTAAGCAACACCATCTACGCAATAGAAGAACCAACCACAATCGTTCGGGTGAGGGAAAAATGCAGTTCCGAATTCGGGGCACTCCGGCCATTCGCCCTCCGGACAACCCGGATTTCCATACGCCGCATTGACAGACTTCATGTAAATCATGCCTGCAAGCATAACACAAAACACACCCGTCAAAGCAAGATTGACCTTATTCAAGGTCGTTTTAGGCGTAAGCCTTTTGATTAAGGTTTTCATAGTTTTTGGTTTTATTGGTTAAAAAATGGTTACTATCTCTTGGTCACATTCTCGATATAGATTCTGTATGCTAGGATTTGGTTTTTGGCCACCGTGCCGTGCTGCTCCTCGCCGAAACCCAGATCAGATACAAAGAACAACCACACGTGGTCGCCTTCGCGGCATCCGAGAAGTCCGCGCCGCACACCTTCCACCACCGTCGCATCGCCCGCCCGTACTCGCACCGGCTCTTCGGGCCAAATCGTACGATTCCACGCCGCCCGTTGCCCCATCAGTTGTTGATTGCACAGAAAATCGAGCGTTTCGGGACGGTTCGTGGCAAAGATCAGCGTCGGATTATAGTGTCCTGCCGCCATATTGAGGGTCGCCGCAAATGCGTAGGCCTCATAGTAGAACTCTACTTCGTCTCCGCGTGCGACCACCGGCGACCGGTCTCGCTGCGGACGGTCGACATTGGCAACATAGCGGAATACATTATCGATCACGTCATACTCGCCCGTCTCTATCGTATGCCGGTCGAGGAACGTTTCGATCGTCGTTCGGTCGCGTTCCAGCTGGTCGTAATTATTGCCGCACGCCGCCGCTGTCGCCGCTGCCACTAAGCATATTACTATTTTACCGCACACGCGTGTGTTTTTCAACCTTCCGGATGACATTTCTTCGTTTTTAGTATTCTATGGTCACTGTCACCTCGCCGCTCAGTTGCGGGAATAAATTGTTGCGCATGTACCGCCAGATACGGCCGTCTTCGAGTGCCATCAGCCGCCGCCTCACCCGCGCATCGTCAGCTTGGCGCGTGCCGACCAGTTCGCTTTCGATAATGCTCATCACCATCTGACGTCCCGGCATGTTCGACATTGCGATCAGCGCATATAGCCCCGCCCAGTCCGCGCCGCCGCCGGCGATTTCAACATCGCTCGGACGCAGCCAATTCACGTAGCTTGCCAGATAATTGCGCACCGCGAGTGCACGATTATGCGGCAGCCCGAGCGCATCGCCCTCCGGCGAGCCGTAGCTCATGATACGGATGCCGCGCAAAGGTGTCCCGCCGCGCGAGGCCCGGATCACTTCGACCATATCGTCGAGCGCACGGCGATTACTGCCGCGCCCAAGGTCGAGCGTCGAACTGCTCGGTGCGAACGACACGCCGAAACCCAACTCGCCCGCCGAATCGCGAATCACATTTTCGCGCACTTCGATTCGCACTTCTACCTCAGGTGCGGGTGATGGCGTGGGCACTGGCGCAGGTACGGGTGCAGGTACGGGTGCAGGCGCAGGAGTTTCCACTACTACAATCGCGGGAACTTCCGCTACCGTAACGGCCGGAGCGTTCACATCCGCCACCGCGAGGTTGTGCGCGACGATCGTCTGGCGGGCATCTCGTCCGGAGGCGCGGCAGCGCGTCGTGGCGATGTCGAGACGCATGTTTGCACCCGATAGCCATTCCGCGTAATCGAACGCGGCGGTATAAACGAACTGCCTGCCTCTTTCGGCGACTACCGTGCCCGGCAGCGCCTGCAATCCGTTGCGCGCGTCGTAAATACGCGCACGGCGGCTGTTCACAAGTATCGGCGCGAGACTCACCGATTCTCCGCCGCTATACAGCACCGGAGTGATCGCCAATCTGAAACCTGCCGCTCTTTTGTCGATTTGCCCCGTGAACGAAATCGTGGCGCGATCGCCATCGCGTACCAGCTGCGGGTCGTTCACTTTTATCTGTCCCGACGCACCGCCGACGGTTGCCCACAGGCACATTGCAAATATCGCTATCTTTCTCATAATTATCCCGCACTAAAAAACATACATTAATGTCACGCCCGCCTTGGTGGGCCCCATATAATCCCGCTTCGCACTGCCCAGCTTCCCTCCTCCCGGTATGGACTCGAACTTGTCGTAATCGAGATGTATATATCCGGCACCGACCGTGACTTCCAGATTCCATTTCATGCCGAGTATGAACTGATAGCCCCACGACACGCCCGCTCCGACGGCAATTCCCTCGAACCGGAAGTCGCGCGACCTCTCGCCCAGCAGCAACGGCAGTTCGTACTCCGCAATATTATACTGCGCGCCCAGCACATGAACACCGAAAAAATGGCCGCTGAACTTTCGGCACAACCAATGGCGAAGTTCGACGTTACCCATCAGATGAACGAGCTTCTTGTTGCTCTCTCCTTCGCTTGCTTCGAGATTCCATGGGTTGTAGCCGATCCCCACGTCGAGCGTCTTGCGCCCGCCCAGATCGAACTCTATGCCGAGGTTAGGGGTTTGTGTATAGCCGCCCCACAGCAGATTCGTCTTCACGCTTACGCTCTGCGCCCTCGCCGCTCCCGCCACGCAACACAACAGCAGAGTTAAAATAAATAGTTTCTTCATCGTAGTTTTGAGTTTATGCGAACTCCTAAAAATCCAAAATACTTCGCTCACGCTCCCTCGCCAAAATGCTCATTTACGTTTAAGTAAACTCCGCTTTTGGCTCGGTCGCAAGCCTTGTCTTTTGAATTTTTGGCAAGTTCCCTTTATCTTAGTAATTCATAGAGCCGCCCCGAAAGTTCGAACGCCGGAAGATCCGAACCCAGAATCGGAATTCCCTCATCCTCCGAGCTGGAAATGGTGTCGTCATCCGGGCGGAAACCCTTCACAAGAACAATAGCCGCCAACTCTTTGAGCGATGCCACGCCCATCGCGTTACGGTGGGTTTGTAGCGTCACCCATAACTGCCCTTCGCGGGCAAATCCCATTACGTCCGAAAGCAGGTCGGAGGTGTAACCGCCAGTGACTTCGCGTTCCAGTCCCGCCGCACCGCTGAAAACCGTCAAGCCGAGTCGCTCGGCAACTTCTTTAACCGTCATATTCTTTGGATTTTTTGTTTGCTTTTAAGTATCTTTATGTCGTAAACGTGCATGCGTCATTGCGAGGGTCGTTAGACCCGAAGCAATCCAGCTTTTTTGACGCAATGACAATCTACCTGCAGGCCACAAAAACACGCGCGCGTGCAAAATTATTCGTTTTCTGTCTTAAAATGCTCTTTGCCCCAAATTTGCTCCATGATCGTGTTGGCGTCGTTCATCGAGAGTTGCCCCTGCAATTCCCACGCAGTGCGCAGGAACAGGCATGAATTTATATCCGCTCCGTCGCGCACCACGTCTTCGGCCAGAGCCTCGCAACTCGGTGCGCCGCACGCGCCGCAGTCGATGTTCGGCAGCATCCCTTTCAGCATCCGCGCGCGTTCCATTTTTCGCAGCGCCTCATCGATATTTTTGTCGTACTTCACCATCGAGCGCGGCTCGACCTTCTCCATGCAAACTCCCTCAGACCCGCAGGTGCGGTATTCGTCCATTAGCGCATGTGTCTCAGGTAACTCGCGCGCCATACGCCTCATGCTGTCGGCTACCAGAAAACGATTACGCAGCGAAAGAATACCTCCCGCGCACGACTCGTCACACGTGCGCAGTTCCAAAAAATCGACATCCGTAATCTCTCCGTTTTCGAGCTGTTCAAGGAAATCGATAACGTTTCTTACGCCGTCTATGGCCAGCACCTTGCCGCGCACGTTGGTCGACTCGCCGCCCGTCGTTGGCCACAGCATACCTTTTGCCGACAGTGCGTCGCTCACCGCCACCTTGCCGCTCACCGCCATGCGCTGACGATAGGCGAGATATACCTTATTGTAAAAAAAGTCCATGTTTATGACACCCGTCACAGGCGAGCCATAACCTCCCAGCGGCGACTTCACCGATGTGATCTTCGCGATGCACGGCGTGAGATAGAAAATCCCGAGGTCTTCATCCGCCACTCCGGCTGCCGCGTATTTGCGACGATAATACTGCGCTGTGATCTCCACCGGCGGCATAAGCAGCATCACATGGTTGACCAACGCCGGAAAACGCACCTGGATCAATCGCGTCACCGCCGGACAGTAGGTCGAGATAACGGGCTTATCCTCAGCCGTTTCGACATACCGGTTAATTTCGTCGACAAGCCTGTCCACGCTCTGCTCCACCACGCACACTTCATGGAATCCAAGTTCGCCGATTATGGCATCGATCGTATGGCGCGGGATAGACTCCTCGAACTGCGCGTAGAACATTGCCGGAATGAGCAGCACGCGGTGTTTATATTCGCCGACGCGTTTGAAGTCGTCGTCTATAACACGTATCGCCCGCGTCGGGCACACACGGAAGCACTCGCCACAATCGACGCACCAGTCGGCATGTATGACCGCCTTGCCGCCGCGCACACGCAATGCCTCCGTCGGACACACCTTTATGCAGTGCGAACAACCGATGCACACGTTATTGTCTATTTCCAGACCCCGATTATATGGCGATCTTGTTTCCAAGTGCTACAAGTTCTATAAATTATATTGTCATTCCGGACGCCTGAAAGGCGGAGGAATCTATCGCCGGTGTATCTGATTTACGACGAGCGATAGATCCCTCGTCGACACTAATGTGCCTCGCTCGGGACGACAGATATTTAGAAACGTATTCCTATATTCAGCGTCGTTCCTTCGCCGACAACGGTGTCGATGTGGAACTCATCGGCATTCTCGCTGATGTTCGGAAGGCCCATCCCCGCTCCGAAACCCATCTCACGAACACCCTCAGATGCCGTCGAAAATCCACGCGTCATCGCTTTCCCGATATCGGGAATTCCAGGCCCCTCGTCTTCCAGACGCAGTTTTATCCCGCTCCCCTCGATGTCGGCATAGATTACGCCGCGCCAGGCGTGAGCGACGATATTCACCTCCGCTTCGTACAGGGCCACGACCACACGCTTGATCACTACCGGATCGACGCCCAACTGTTTCAGCGTTTTCTTTATTGCCGATGCCGCGTTGCCTGCCTGCGTGAAATCGCCCCCTTCGACCTTGTACTCAAAACGCATGATAAAGTCCTTTTAATAAAGCTCTTTAAGCCCTGCCTGCCAGAGCAGGCCGGCACATTTGAACAGCGAGAACGGGCTTGCGATAACGACCATGTCGTTCTCTTCGGCCAGCTCCAACATATCTTCCGTCACCGTCTTGCCTCGGCATATCACCATGTACGAGACGTTCGACATTTCGGCCGTACGGATAGCCTGAATGTTCGCCAGACCGGTGATGAGCACGAAGTCGTCGCTTTTGAGCGTCAGTACGTCGCTCATCAGGTCCGACGCAAAGCCGTATTTCACGCCTTCGTCCAGCCGGTCCGCTCCGCACACCGCCCGCCCATCGATGAGCTTGCATAAATCTTTGAGTGTCATATAGTCAGATTGTTTTATACATCTCAGGGCGTAGTCGTAACATATACCGCCCGTATTCCGTCGCCCGCATCGGTTCGGCCAGCGCGCGCAACTGCTCGTAGGTGATCCATCCCTTACGGAACGCTATCTCTTCGAGACACGCGATCTTCACGCCCTGCCGCGTCTCCACGACCTCGATGAACGTCGAAGCTTCGCTAAGCGAACGCGGCGTCCCCGTGTCCAACCACGCAAATCCGCGACTCAGCACTTCCAGGTGCAGGTTGCCGTTCTCCATGAACCATCGGTTCACGTCCGTGATCTCCAACTCGCCGCGCGCTGACGGTTTTATCTTGCGCGCAACGTCCACCACCTCGTTCGGGTAAAAATACAGTCCCGTCACCGCATAGTCCGAGCGGGGATGTTGCGGTTTTTCCTCGATGCTCAGCACTTTGAGGTTTTCATCGAATTCCGCCACGCCATACCGCTGAGGGTCGGTGACATAATACCCGAAGATCGTCGCCATGCGCTCCTGCTCAGCCCGGCGCACCGCCTCTGTCAGCATCCGTGTGAATCCCTGACCGTAAAATATATTATCGCCCAGAACCAGACATGCACAATCATCACCGATAAATTCCGCTCCCAGCACGAACGCCTGCGCCAGCCCGTCGGGCGACGGTTGCTCCTTATATACGAACCGCACCCCCATTTCCTCGCCCGACCCCAGCAGTCGCTCGAACGCCGGCAAGTCGTGCGGGGTTGAGATGATCATAATCTCGCGTACTCCGGCCAGCATCAGCACCGACACGGGATAATATATCATCGGCTTGTCATAGACCGGCAGCAACTGCTTCGACACGCCGCGCGTCATCGGATGCAACCGCGTGCCGCTCCCCCCTGCCAGTACGATGCCTTTCATCTGAATTTTTGCTCCAAATATAGTGTTTTTTCTGCAATCTGTTTTCGTCATTGCGAGCCTGAAAGGCGAAGCAATCCAGAAAAAGCAAAAACATTGGATTGCCTCCTCGTCTATTTCCGCCCTGCGCTACGCGCGACGGCGGGACTTCGTCGGTGAGCTTGTCGCCTGAGGGCGACTGCGGTTGCTTCGAACCTGACGGTTCTCGCAATGACGCGTACGTGCTATTTCAAAAGATGCCGGTTCACTTCACGCACCTGTTCGGCAAATTCGTCTAAAACGACAACTTCAATACCCGCCGCCCGCAGGTCGCGATCGCCACTGCACTCGGTGAACAGCGGAGGCTCGTTCAGCGCATAGACCACCTTCCGGAATCCGTGCCGCATCAAAAGCTGCGAACATGACACGGGCTTCGATGCGCGCTTGGAGCAAGGTTCCATCGAACTGTACATCGCCGCACCCGAAAGTGAAACCCCGGCGGCCATAGCCTTCACTACCGCCTCTTCTTCCGCATGATTATGCGCTCCCGTCTCGTGGGTGTAACCGCCGAATTCGCGTCCGTCCTGCGTCACGATCACCGCACCCACACAATATGAACCGCTGCATGGCTCGCATCGGCGGCTCAGGTCTATTGCCTTCTGCAAATATTCCCTGTCACTCTTCATCGAGGCACAAATCCACGATAAGCCCTGTCGGACGCTGAGACGTCATCGCCGCTGCCGGCAAGGTCAATGGACGTGCCGCCCCGCCGTCGGGCGAGCGCGACACGCCGACTGTCGGCAATGCAAAAATACCGGGGAACGCCTCGCTTACCGCCACTTTGAGCAGATGCTCGTTCAGATAATCGCCCAGCGGAGCGAGGATATAATAGTTTCCGCTCGGTATTGGCCGTTTATCGAACTCGGAGTGCGGTCCAGCATCGGGAGACAGTCCTTTTTCATAACCGGATTTCCGTTCGAGGTTATGCACACGACTCCAAATCAGGCTCATTTCCCAGTCGTGGTCATCACTGGTGAAAGTACGTCCGCCAAGATTTTTGCCGTACGTGGTTTCGCCGACGACCCATAGCTTGCGTTCAGCGCGGGCGTAAACCGTCCGTAGCGTGTGGATAATAAGTTCGCTCGCCGAGGCGGTGTATTCCGAAGTCAGAATGTAGAGATTTTTAATATCGGGATTGTATAGTCCGATTTGGGCGGCGCTAAGCAGTTGTTGAGCAGTAAATGCCTGTGGACGGCCGAACGACCGGTTCGTTTCGAAATACATGAAAGTCTTGCCCAGTTCGGAAGCGGGCGCAAGCAGGCTTGCCAACAGATTGGCATTTGCATAGTAGCCGCCGCTGTTATATCGCAGATCGAGAAAAAGGGTCTCCACTCCGGCAGCCTTGAATCGGCCGAAGGCCTCGCACAGCTGTTTGCCGTAAGGATCGGAGAGACCGCTTTCCGGAAAGTGCGTATATAAAAGATATGCCGTGCGCGCAGGTGTCTCATAAATAGTGTCGAGCAGGATCGGCGGGTCGTAGAAGTGTCCCTTGTGCAGGTTGATCAACTTCATATCGGGGCGATTCAGCAGCTCGTTGATCAGCATCGAAGATTGTTCTCCGAACAGCAGACTCCGCCAGTTCGACATGACCAGCGTAGTGCTGTTCACCCTGGTGAAAATATCGCCGCGCCGCAGCCCCGCCAAATCTGCCGGACTGCCTGGTATAACGTAACAGATTTCGGCCAATATTCCATTTTCTCCATATCTCCACGGCTGCAACCGATACCCGAAATCGTATGATTGTTCCTCCGCACCGCTGCGCGTGGCTTCGCTCAGGGGGCGTATTTCCGAAAAACGGTCGCCGTAGGTATCTTCGCGGTAATTAACACTGCGGTTCTGGCGGTATCGCAGCCGTTCGAAATACAGGGGAGTATCGCCGTCTCCGCCTTCGTTCGACTTGGGCAGCTCGGCGCTCCAAAGATAATTCTCGGCCATCTGTTCGCGCACCCACTTGTTCGTTTCGCTCAGCCCGGCTGTCGGATCGTTCGACTCTTTCGAGCATCCCGCAAACGCAAAAAGTGCGGCGGCTGAAATAAATAAAATTTTCTTCATAGTTATAAAAAAAGTCAAAATACCTGTTCCTGCCGAATGTCCGTAAGCATTCGGAGTATCTCTCGATGTTCGGATATGTAGCACAAATATAATGATTTTTTCATTTATCGGGGCATCGAGTTGGAGAAACGCAAAAGAATCACTATTTTGGGGCGTTTTTCACGGCAATTCCAAAAAATGTCATAAAAACCTCAAACGCATGAAAACGTATAAAACGAACGAGATCAAAAACATTGTCCTTCTCGGAGCCTCCGGCTCCGGCAAAACCACGATGGCCGAAGCCATGGCCTACGAGGGTAAGGTGATCGAGCGACGCGGTACGGTCGAGAACGACAACACTATCTCCGACAACACCGAACTCGAACAGCTTTACAAACGCTCGATCTACCCGACGCTGCTCTTCACGGAGTTCAAGGATGCAAAACTTAATATTATCGATACGCCGGGGTCGGACGATTTCAGCGGCGGGCTTTTCTCGGCTTTCAAGGTAGCGGACGTGGGCGTGATGCTGTTCAATGCCCAGAACGGTTTCGAGGCCGGCAGCGAGATTCAGGCGCGTTATGCACGCGCGATGAAAAAGCCTATCATCGCGGTGATCAACCAGTTGGACCATGAGAAGTCGAACTGGGAGACGACGCTGGAAGAGTTGCGCGGGGCCTCGCACGTGAAGCCCGTCATCGTTCAGTATCCGGTGAATCCGGGCCCGCAGTTCGATTCGTTCGTTGACGTGCTGATGATGAAAATGTATAAGTATAAGGACGACAACGGCACGCGCGAGGAGTTGGACATTCCGGCATCGGAGATGGACAAGGCTACGGAGTTGAACAACGTTCTTATCGAGGCCGCAGCCGAGAACGACGAGGCGCTGATGGAGCTTTATTTCGAGAAGGGCACGCTGACGCAGGACGAGATGCGCAAGGGCTTGAAGGCAGGCCTTGCCAAGCGCGACCTGATACCGGTCTTCGTCGCATCGGGCAAGAAAAATATCGGCACGAAGCGTCTGATGGAGTTCATCGTGAACGTTGCGCCGAACCCGAAAGAGTCTCCGGCGTTCAAGACGGTCGAGGGCGAGGACATCGCAGCCGACGAAAACGGCCCGGCGGTGGCTTTCGTTTTCCGCAGCACGGTCGAGCAGCACATCGGCGAGATAAGCTACTTCCGCCTTATACGCGGCAAGCTCACGGAGGGCGCAGAAGTGGTGAACGCGCGCACGGGCAATAAGGAGAAGATCGCACAGCTGTTCGCCGTCGCGGGCAAGAACCGCACGAAGCTGACCGAAATGTATGCCGGCGATATAGGTTGCACAGTCAAGCTGAAAGGCACGAAGACCAATGACACGCTGTGTAACTCGGCCGACGTGGTGCAGATCGAGCCTATACAGTTCCCTGACCCGAAGTACCGCGCGGCGGTGCGTGCGACCAAGCAGGGCGACGAGGAGAAGCTGGGCGAGATACTGAACAAACTGTCGTTCGAAGACCCGACGATCCTTGTGGAATACTCGAAAGAGCTGAAACAGATGATCATTCAGGGGCAGGGCGAACACCATCTGAATATCGTGAAGTGGATTCTGGGGAACGTTTACAAGATCGACATAGAATTCTACGCGCCCCGCATCTCCTATCGCGAGACGATTACGAAAGTCGCCAACGCCGACTACCGCCACAAGAAGCAGTCGGGCGGCGCGGGACAGTTCGGCGAGGTGCACCTGCTCATCGAGCCTTACACCGAGGGGATGCCCGAGCCGACGAAGTACAAACTCGGCGGCAAGGAAATCGCCGTGAGCCTCAAAGGCAAGGAGGAGATCGTGCTCGATTGGGGCGGAAAGTTGCAGTTCTACAACTCCATCGTGGGCGGCGCTATCGACGCACGTTTCCTGCCTGCTATATTAAAAGGTATAATGGAGAAGATGGAGGAGGGACCGCTCACCGGCTCGTATGCTCGCGACATCCGTGTGGTGGTCTACGACGGAAAGATGCACCCGGTGGATTCGAACGAAATCTCGTTCAAACTCGCCGGCCGTAATGCGTTCAAGGAGGCATTCCGCACCGCCGCACCGAAGATTATGGAGCCGATATATCAGGTCGAGGTGCTTGTGCCGTCGGACAAGATGGGCGACGTGATGAGCGATATGCAGGGCCGTAGGGCGATGATCGAGGGTATGACTTCGGACAAGGGTTTCGACCGCCTTGTGGCGCGTGTGCCGCTGGCCGAAATGTACCGCTATTCGACGACGCTCAGTTCGCTCACGAGCGGCCGCGCGACCTACTCAATGCGTTTCCTTGCCTACGAGCAAGTTCCCGCCGATGTGCAGGATAAGCTGCTCAAAGAATACGCCGATACGGACAAGGACGAATAGCACGCGCGCGTGTTATCCAGGCCTGCCGGAGAACTGTCATTCCGAACGAACGTGAGGAATGACAAAGATTTAGGGTCTGTTTACGCAAATTTATTATTTGCGTAAACAGACCCTAAATAAGTATAAATACCCATTAAAATACGATTTTTTTCTATTTCCGGTTTCCGCCCCATGCGATACTTTTGTCGCTGGGAGTTAAAGCAAGCTCTAAAATGGGTAAGTATTTCGATAGGCTGATGGAAGACGTGCGCATGCGCGAGGGACTGCACTCGTGCATGAACTGCGGCGTGTGTACGGGTCTGTGTCCTGCGGCGGAGTTTTATGACTACGACCCGCGCCAGGTGGTGAACACCGTTCAGATGCGCGACGATGAAGAAATCGAGAAACTGCTGAAAAGCGACGCGCTGTGGTACTGCGGCGAGTGTATGTCGTGCAGGCCGCGATGTCCGAGAGGCAACACTCCGGGTTATGTAATACAGGCACTGCGCAAAATTTCGCAGGAAGACGGGTTCTTTGCCGAGTCGGAAAAAGGACGCCAGCAGCTTGTTATCAAGCGCGTTATCGGCGGAAGTATCCTCAGCGAAGGCTACTGCCTGTATCCCAAACTCGTCTCGCCTGAATTGCATCCCGAGCAGGGGCCGGTGTGGGCGTGGATACACGAGAACGATACGCAGATCTATCCGCAATTCAGTCCCAATTATCGGAAAGCAGGCCCCGGTCCGTTCCGCAAGATCAGCGAGGCGACGATGGATGAAATACGCAGGATCTTCGAGGTGAGCGGCGGAGCCAAGATGTTCGCCGCGATCGAGGAACACTCCGAGCAGAAAGCGCGGGAGATGGGATTCGCCGGCGCGAACGATTCCTACATAGAGATGATATACACACACGATTCGGGAACGCACACACAACGATGAAACGCACGAGTTGGCAGGAATATCAAAAGAAGGTTGCGGACGACGATTATTATTATGTCCGCAGTTGTATCCGGCAGAATTTTTTTCCGGGTTCGGAGAAAGCGTTCCTTAATATTATCGGTGGCGATCTGGGGCGCAGCATCTATGAAAATCCGGAGCATACGACATGTACCGGCATCGGTTACCACTCCGACATCGTGCCGATGGAGACGACGATGACGGTGGTGGCGCGTCAGTTTGCGCTGCTGACCGAATCGGGGCGCGAGAATCTGGCCGTGTCGTGCATCACGTCGTTCGGCCTCTACACGGAGATGTTGGAGACGTGGCACGAATTTCCGGAGACGGAGGAGCGCACGCGGCGTTACCTGAAAGAGGCGACGGGGCGCGAATTCCGCAAGCCTAAGAACGTCGCCCACACATCCGACATAATGTTCCATCACCGCGAGGAGATCGCCCGAAAGGTCAGGCACAGGCTTGTGAACGTCAAAACGGGCGAGCCGCTGCGGGTCGTCGATCATATCGGGTGTCACTATGCAAAGCTGTTCCCGAAGGTGGGCATAGGCGGCGCGGAATTTCCGCATGTGCTTGCCGGAATGGTCGAGGCGTGGGGAGGCGAGGTGATCGATTATCCCGAAAGGCGGCATTGCTGCGGGTTCGGATTCCGCAACTATCTGGTAAAAGCCAACCGTGGTTTTTCTATCGCCAACACTCACAAGAAATTGGAGTCGATGGCTCCTTTCAAGCCCGATTTTATCATCACGAACTGCCCCGGATGCCCGATGTTCCTCGATCGGTGGCAGTACACCATTGCCGAGATGGAGGGCACGACGTATGGTCAGGACGGCGTGGGAATCCCGGCCCTTACGTATGAGGAGGTGGCGGGACTGGTCATGGGTTATGACCCATGGGCCTTGGGTTTGCAGATGCATCAGGTGAACGTCGAGCCGCTGTTGGACAAGATGGGGGTGAAGTACGATCCGGCAGCCAAGTATCTGGGCCTCAACGGTAAATATATCGGCAAGCCCGCCGATACGGCCGTGAACATAAACTGCGGGACGCAGCAGGTAATAAGAAATCTGTAAAAGAGCCATGAAGAATCATAAAGTGATAGTCGTCGGCGGCGGCGCGGCGGGGTTGCAGGCGGCGGCAACGTTGAAAGAGCTTGGCGTCGAGCCGCTTATCATCGAGCGCGAGATGCAGACGGGCGGAAAGGTAAGGCGTTGGCACAGGCTTTTTCCCGATTTCACGTCGGCGTCAGAGGTGTTGGCGACGCTTGAAAAAAACGCCGAAGGCATCGAAACGTTATGCGGCGTGATGGTCGACAGCATCGACGCGACGGGCGTTACGCTGGCCGGCGGACGGCACATAAAAGCCGATGCAATGGTTGTGGCTACGGGGTTCGACCTTTTTCGCGCCGAGCTGAAAGAGGAGTACGGTTACGGTATCTACGACAACGTTTACACGAGCGCCGATATCGAAGATATGCTCAACGGCGATGGCGTGAGGCTTAAAGACGGCAGCGCGCCCGGGCGTGTCGCCTTTCTGCATTGCGTAGGCTCGCGCGACGAGAAAGTGGGGCAACCCCATTGCTCGCGCCTGTGTTGTATCACGGCTGTAAAGCAGGCGATGGAACTGCGTGAATCGTTCCCCGACGCTGAGATTTACAACTACTATATGGACATCCGCATGTTCGGTGCGGGTTACGAGGAAATGTACCGCTCTGCGCAGGAGGATGGCGAGGTACGTTTCGTGCGCGGGCGCATCTCGGAGGCAAGCCCGACGATCGACGGACGTGTGCAGATCAAGGCCGAAGACACGCTGCTGGGGCGTCCGGTGAAGATGACCGTGGATATGCTCGTACTTGCCGTGGGTATGACGGCGGCAGAAAGTAACGGGCGGCTCGGCGTGGGGTTGCAGAGTGGCGGGTTTATCGCGCCGCGCGATTTGTTCACGGGCGCGGTGTACTCTCCCGATGCGGAGAATATTTTCTATGCCGGTTGCGCGACCGCCCCGAAAAACATCGGCGAAACTCTTAATGAGGCAACGGCGGCAGCGGTTAAAGCGGCGGAATTTTTGCTCGAAAAGTAGAGTTGTCTCACATAGATTATGCGATGTGGTTTCAGGCACGCCGTCGGCGGCGGGTCGCCTGAGCGAAGCGAAGAAACAGCGACCCGCCGCGTGGGGCGGCGGCGTGCCGCGGCTTTCGCAAAAAACGCGAAAGCCCTTGCCAGATAGAGATTGTTTGCGAAAAAATGTCAGTAAACTTTGGATACACCATAAGTCTGCCGCGGGCGGTAGACCTCGATCGCAATGATTTTTCGGTCGCGCTCAGAGTATTGCGTCGCTTGCCCGAGCTTGAATCGTGTATCGGGTGTGGCGGCTGCACGGCGACATGTACGGCTGGTGCGTTCACGGAATTCAACTTTCGGCGGGTACAGACCCTCGTGCGGCGCGGCGAATACGGCGGCGCATACCGCGAGATGAACAAATGTATGCTGTGCGGCAAATGCCGCTTAGTCTGCCCGCGCGGAATCAACACCCGCGCCGTGGTGATGACTATAAAACGCGAACTCGGCACAGGGTATTGATAAAGGCATTATTGGCCGAAAGAAATGGATGGTTTTCTGAGATATTACGATCATTTCGTGTTACCGTTCACGGTGGGCATGTTGGTGCTGTTCACGGTAATCATTTATAAATATGTGCGGTGGTTCGTGAGGATGCCCAAAGAGGATCGGCGGTTAGTGGCACGTGGGATATTTACCAAAAAAACGGCTCAGGCGACAGGTGAAGTGGCGTGCGAGGCGTTGGGACACAGGAAGATATGGCGCGTTAATCCGACGCTGGGGTACATGCACATGAGCCTGGCGCTGGGGTGGTTTCTGCTTATTGTAGTGGGATGGATCGAGGCGACGGTACATTTCAGCGGTGAGCTGACCGCGCCGCATACGCACGTATTCTTCAAATTTTTCGGTCCGACGTCGCATCCGACCATGACAGGGAAATTCATCAATTTTATGATGGACTTCCTGCTGCTGTTCGTGCTTTCGGGGGTGGCGCTGGCATGGTTTAAGAGGCTGAGGTCAAAAGCGTTGGGGATGCGCCGCACGACACGTCACACGTTGTGGGACAGAGTGGCGATGACGGCGCTGTGGATGATCTTTCCGGTGCGTCTGGTGGCCGAAAGCGCGGCGAGCGGCATCGACGGCAGTCAGTCGTTCCTCACGGGGGCGATCGGGCGGTGGATGGTCGATGAGTTCGGGATAGCGCAGGTTTTCAATATTTCGGCCGTAGCATGGTGGGTATATTCGCTGGTGCTGGGCGCGTTTTTCCTGGCGATGCCGTTTTCGCGATACATGCACATTTTCACCGAGATACCGCTGATTTTCATGCGGCGTTACGGTGTGCGGAGCGGCGAACGGGCGAGCAGTTTCGACCATTTTCAGATCGAGGCGTGCTCGCAGTGCGGCGTGTGCATCGACCCATGCCAGTTGCAGGCCGATGCGGGTATAAATCACGTACAGTCGGCATATTACCTTCGCGACCGGCGTTATAACAGGCTGCGGCGCGAGGTGGCGGAGAACTGCCTGATGTGCGGACGCTGCGAGGCGAAGTGTCCTGTCGGCATCGAGTCTAACACGCTGAGGCTCAACAGTCGCAGCCGGCTTAACGACCAGCCCGCCGAGGGGCGTTACGAATACCTGCGCGGCGTGGACGGGTCTTGCGGCGAGGGTCGAACGGGGTATTTTGCGGGCTGTATGACCATGCTCACTCCGGCGACGTTGAGCGCGATGGAGAAGGTTTTTGCGGCGGCGGGCGAGGATGTGTGGTGGGCCGACCGCAACGGTGGAGCATGCTGCGGACGGCCTCTGCGGCTGCTGGGCGAGATCGCCGCAGCGCAAAGAATGACCGACCATAACGTCGAACTTATTCTGCGTCAGGGAGTTACAATACTCGTCGTGTCGTGTCCGATATGCCTGCGTGCATTTCGCGGTGAGCCGCGTCTGGCGGATATCGAGATACTTCATCATTCGCAATATATATTGCGGCTCGTCGAGCAGGGGCGTATCTTAATGAGCTCGGACACAATGAGTTACGTCTATCACGATCCGTGTGAACTTGGGCGCGGATGCGGTATCTACGACGAGCCGCGAGAGGTTCTGCGCCGTCTCGGAACACTCGCCGAGGTGTCTCAAAACCGTGAACATGCGTTCTGCTGCGGCGGCAGCCTCGCCAACGCTGAAATTGACTCCACGCAACAAGACGCTATTGCACGCACACTGATGGCGCAATTCGCGGCGACCGATGCGCGGGTGATCGTCACGGCCTGTCCGCTATGTAAAAAAATGCTGGCGCGGCACTCTTCACGCGCACGCGTCGCCGATATTTCGGAGGTGGCGGCCGCACGCGCAGTCGCTGCGGCGACACCGTAACAGTCTGCCGGACACGCACGTGCGGAATGAATTTAGGGTCTGTTCACCCAAATACCATCATTTATCCCGCATCGATAAAAATTTCCCCGCGAAAAGTTGCGCGATTCATAAAAGAATTGTACTTTTGCCCCGCGTTCATAAAAATATAAACGAGGAGGGGTGGTGATATTTTTGTCGCGACGCTTGCAGGAATAAAAAATTATTCGTAATTTTGCACCCCGATTCATGTTTGCCGATGTAGCTCAGTTGGCCAGAGCAGCTGATTTGTAATCAGCTGGTCGGGGGTTCGAATCCCTCCATCGGCTCAGGGGTCAAGCAAGGGGGGCTCATATTATAGGGTAGCCGTTTGCAAGCGGCCGTAAGTTCATTGTAAGGAATTGGGAGAATACCAGAGTGGCCAAATGGGGCAGACTGTAAATCTGCTGACGTACGTCTTCGGTGGTTCGAATCCATCTTCTCCCACAAAGATTTTCAATGATCGAATGCCCGAAGGGCATCGGTTTGCAGAATAACACCGCCCATCGAGCAAGCTCGAAATGGGCGGGGTCATTCTGCAAACCGACAGACTTGCGAAGCAAGTTCGATTCGTTGAAAATCTTTGTAAGGGTCGCGCCGCGAGGCCGATGGATGGGCGAGCGTTTTTTTGCGAGCCAATCCTTGTGAAGCGATGGATGGGCGAGCGTTTTTTTGCGAGCCAATCCAATGGAATTGCGAAAGTCGATGGATGGTCGATGTGAGCGAAGCGAACGAGCCAATCCTTTTTGCCCGAAAAACGAAAAACTGCGGAAGTAGCTCAGTCGATAGAGCATCAGCCTTCCAAGCTGAGGGTCGCGAGTTTGAACCTCGTCTTCCGCTCTGGGAACATAATGGTCGCCAGCCGATGGAGAACATCCGTCTGCCGGTGGGCGGTGTCATTAAAAATAGAGGTAAAACACAACAAAAAAATAATTTCAGCTATGGCAAAAGAAAAATTTGACAGGTCCAAACCGCACGTAAACGTCGGTACTATCGGGCACGTAGACCACGGTAAGACTACTCTCACCGCAGCGATCACCAACGTACTTGCGAACAAGGGTTTCTCTGAAAAACGTTCGTTCGACTCGATTGACAACGCTCCGGAAGAGAAAGAGCGCGGTATCACAATTAACACTTCGCACGTCGAGTACCAGACCGCAGGCCGCCACTACGCTCACGTAGACTGTCCCGGTCACGCCGACTACGTTAAAAACATGGTTACGGGTGCTGCCCAGATGGACGGTGCGATCCTTGTGGTTGCCGCTACGGACGGCCCGATGCCCCAGACTAACGAGCACGTTCTGCTGGCGCGTCAGGTGAACGTTCCGAAGATCGTGGTGTTCCTGAACAAATGCGACATGGTGGACGACACCGAAATGCTCGACCTCGTCGAGATGGAAGTGCGCGACCTGCTCAGCAAATATAACTTCGACGGTGACAACGCTCCGGTTATCCGCGGCTCGGCGCTCGGCGGTCTGAACGGCGAACCGCAGTGGGAAGAGAAGATCATGGAGCTGATGGATGCAGTGGATACTTTTATTCCGATTCCCCCGCGCGAGAACGAAAAACCGTTCCTCATGCCGGTCGAAGACGTATTCTCGATCACGGGTCGCGGTACGGTTCTAACGGGCCGTATCGAAACCGGTATCGTCCACGTGGGCGACCCCGTAGAGATCGTAGGTCTCGGCTCGACGCAAACCTCGGTATGTACGGGCGTTGAAATGTTCCGCAAATTGCTCGATCAGGGCGAGGCGGGAGACAACGTAGGTCTGCTGATGCGCGGTATCGACAAGAAAGAGGTTAAGCGTGGTATGGTCGTTGCCAAACCCGGCTCGATCAAACCTCACACCAAGTTCGAGGCCGAGGTGTATATCCTCAGAAAAGACGAGGGTGGCCGCCACACGCCGTTCCACAACAAGTATCGTCCGCAGTTCTATCTGCGCACGCTCGATATTACGGGTGAGGTAGACCTTCCGGCAGGTGTGGACATGGTGATGCCCGGCGACAACGTGACGATTACCGTTACGCTGATCTACGAAGTGGCTATCAACGTGGGCTTGCGTTTCGCTATCCGCGAAGGCGGTCGCACGGTAGGTGCAGGCCAGATCACGAAAATTCTTGAATAAGAAGTTTTGAATTGTTGGCGGGCGCGGCCCGCCAACAATTACACACGAGTGTAGTTCAAGGGTAGAATAGCGGTCTCCAAAACCGTTGATGGGAGTTCGAATCTCTCCACTCGTGCATTCTAATTTAACAAAGAAAATGGGTTTAGTTAGTTACGTAAAGAATTCTTACAACGAACTCGTTCACAAGGTGACTTGGCCGACGTTCCCCGAACTGAGAAGTTCGGCGCTCGTTGTTATGATAGCCGCGCTTATCATCTCGGCTGTGGTCCTGGTCATGGACATTACCTTCCAGAACTTCATGCAGTTTGTATACGGACGGCTCTATTAAGAGCCTGTCTGTGTGGAAGTTATCCGACACTGCGTCGCCTGTGTAAACTGGTCGCAGCGTCGGAAAAATTATGGACGAAATCAGCCTTACGAAAATGAACGAAACAGGGCAAAAACAGTGGTACGTGGTACGCGCCATCGGCGGTAAGGAAAAGAAGGTCAAGGAGTATATCGAATTGGAGATAAAACACCGCGGGCTTCATGATCTTATATCGCAGGTGCTGATTCCGACCGAAAAAGTGTATACGATACGCAACGGGAAGAAAGTCAGCAAAGAGAAGGTGTCGTATCCGGGCTACGTGCTGGTAGAGGCGGAATTCGTCGGAGAGATCCCGTATATTTTAAGGAATGTTCCTAACGTTCTGGGCTTCCTCGGAGACACGAAAGAGGCAGGAAAGCAACTGCTCGCCACACCCATCAGGGCGGCGGAAGTTGCACGGATACTCGGCCGTGTCGATGAATTGAGCGTTAGCGAAGAGGAGAACGAAGTTCCGTTCTTTGTCGGTGAAACGGTAAAGGTGACCGATGGTCCGTTTTCGAGTTTTTCGGGGACTATCGAGGCCGTCGACAACGAACGCAAGAAACTCACGGTCTCCGTCAAAATATTCGGGCGCAAGACTCCTATGGAGTTGAGCTTCATGCAGGTGGAAAAAGAGTAAGAGGCCTAAGAAGGAGAGAGAGTCAGAGAGGGGGCTTATTGTTTTTAGAAGGTCTGCATGTTCTTGTGTCGCAGGGTGCTCGCGCAAAAGGTTACAAGGCGTTACGCACAAGACCGGCACAAGAGAAAAACAAACCAAAAATTAAAGGAAAGTTATGGCAAAAGAGATCGCAGGGTTTGTAAAACTCCAGATCAAAGGTGGCGCTGCCAATCCTTCGCCTCCCGTAGGGCCCGCACTGGGTTCTAAGGGGTTGAATATCATGGATTTCTGCAAGCAGTTCAATGCGCGGACCCAGGATAAGGCAGGCAAGGTGTTGCCCGTAATCATCACATACTACGCCGACAAGTCGTTCGATTTCGTTATCAAGCAACCGCCGGTAGCCATACAGCTGAAAGAAGCCGCAGCAGTAGCATCGGGATCTGCCGAACCTAACCGCAAGAAAGTGGGCAAGGTGACGTGGGAGCAAGTCAGGGCGATTGCTCAGGACAAAATGACCGACATGAACTGCTTCACGATGGAGGCTGCAATGAGCATGGTCGCCGGAACGGCGCGCAGTATGGGAATCAGTGTCACGGGTGAAAAGCCTGAGTAAAAGGAGAGAAGAAGATGAGCAAGCTGACTAAAAATCAAAAAATAGCCCTCGGCAAGATCGAGCCTGACAAGGCTTACAGGCTGAGTGAGGCGGCAGCACTTCTGAGAGAGATCACCTACACGAAATTCGACGCTTCGGTGGACATCGACGTGCGACTTGGCGTAGACCCCCGCAAGGCGAACCAAATGGTGCGCGGCGTGGTGACACTGCCTCACGGCACGGGTAAACAGACGCGGGTACTCGTGTTGGCTACGCCCGACAAGGAAAAAGAAGCTCTCGAAGCGGGTGCTGACATGTTCGGCCTCGACGATTACATTGAGAAGATCAAGGGTGGCTGGACGGACGTGGATGTTATCATCACCACGCCGGCCGTAATGGGCAAAGTGGGTGCGCTGGGACGTATCCTCGGGCCGCGCGGCCTTATGCCCAATCCCAAGACCGGAACGGTGACGATGGAAGTGGGCAAGGCGGTTCAGGAAGTCAAGGCCGGTAAGATCGACTTCAAGGTCGATAAGTACGGTATAGTACACGCCGGAATCGGTAAAGTGTCGTTCACGCCCGAACAGATCGTGGACAACGCCAAGGAGTTCATGACGACGATACAGAAGCTGAAACCGTCGGCCGCGAAAGGGACATACGTACTGAGTGTCTACCTCTCGTCCACGATGAGTCCGGGATTGCAGATCGACCCCAAATCGGTGGACACTAAAAATTAAGAGCTATGACAAGGGAAGAAAAAGCACAGGTAATAGCAAGCATAGCCGAACAACTCCGCGAATATCCGCACTTCTACATCACCGACATTTCGGGTCTCAACGCTGATAAAACTGCGCAACTGCGCCGTCAGTGTTACGAGAAAGATGTGCAGTTGGTAGTGGTCAAGAACACACTTTTCACGAAAGCTCTCGAAGAGGTAGGCGGCGACCATGTTGCCGAACTGGTGAAAGTTCTGGAAGGTTCGACATCGATCATGTTCACGCACGTGAACAAAGTGCCGGCGGTGCTGATCGAAGAGTTCCGCAAGAAGAACGACCGTCCGATCCTAAAAGCGGCATTCGTGGAAGAGAGCGTATACGTGGGCGATGCGATGCTCGATACGCTTAAAGCTATCAAAACGAAAGACGAACTTGTGGGCGACATCGTTATGTTGCTGCAATCGCCGGCGAAGAACGTGGTTTCGGCGCTGCAAGGCGCTGCCGGACACAAGATCGGCGGCATCGTAAAAGCATTGGAAGAAAGAACAGCATAAAAATTGCGTAGACCGCGGGGGATTAAACAGAAGGGGTGTGTGACATAGGGGAGGGCTGAAAAATGACCGAAGACTCGTACAAAGGGGGATGGTTGTTATTGAAAGTTCGTAAAAACCCGAAAAGGCGCGCCTTCGAAACTGCTTGCCCCGCGTAATGCAGACATGCACATAAAAACAAACACAAAAATTCATAACAATGGCAGATTTGAAAAAACTGGCTGAAGAGCTGGTAAACTTGACAGTTAAAGAAGTTAGCGAACTTGCAGCGATCCTGAAAGAGGAATATGGCATCGAGCCGGCAGCGGCAGCAGTTGCAATTGCAGCTCCGGCGGCAGGCGGTGATGCAGCTCCGGCTGAAAAATCGACGTTCGACGTTATCCTCACCACCGCAGGACAGGCTAAATTGCAGGTCGTGAAGGTCGTTAAAGAGATCACGAACCTCGGTCTGAAAGAAGCGAAAGACCTTGTAGACGCAGCTCCGAAGGCTGTTAAGGAAGGTGTAAGCAAGGAAGAAGCCGAGTCGATCAAGGCTCAGCTCGAAGATGCAGGCGCAGAAGTCGAGCTGAAATAATCATATCAGGAGATGGGCGCGCAGGGGGCTTGCAACCGGCATTTGCGCGGGGGAGGCTCGTGCAAGCCGGTGTTTGGCAGTCGGCGCGCTTCTACTCTTCACGAAATGGGTATGGAATCCGGCAGAGACGGGGTCTATGCCTTTTTCGCGTCAAATATAGCGAAAGCCGAGAGCAATAGGAGGAAAACTTGTTTTCCTCCTATTGCCGAGGCGCATCCTATATTCTACAAATAAGGGAACACAAAATCGCGGGGAAACTGTCGCTACGGAAAGAAGGCGGCAACGGGACGCAAACACAATTCTTTCGGGATGTCGGGTTTTCACGAAAATTTGCAAAAGTTTGCAAATTTTCGTGAAGAGCAGACTCTCTCCATTATTCTATACTGATTTTCGATTTACAGAGATTTGTTTTTTGAAAACAGCTTATCAAACCTAAGACGGATGCGGTTTCAGGCACGCCGTCGGCGGTGGGGCGTTCTGAGCGAAGCGAAGAAATAGCGACCCGCCGCGTGGGGCGGCGGCGTGCCGCGCGTGTCGCAAAAAACGCGACACGTCCTTGCAGGAGCGCAAAGAAAACAACTCTCTACTCTTCTAAAACAATTCGTCAAAGACACTATGTCCTTAAAAACGAACGACCAAAGGATCAGTTTCTCCTCAGTTAAGACGCGGATGCCATATCCCGACTTTTTGGAGGTGCAGCTCAAATCATTTCAGGATTTTTTCCAACTCGACACCACGGCCGCCAACCGCAAGGAAGAGGGGCTGTATAAGGTGTTCATGGAGAACTTTCCCATCGTAGATACCCGAAACAATTTCGTACTCGAATTCATCGACTACTACATCGACCCGCCGCGCTATTCGATAGAGGAGTGCTTGGAGCGCGGTCTGACGTACAGTGTACCGTTGAAAGCGAAATTGAAGCTCTATTGTACGGACCAGGAGCACGAGGATTTCGACACGGTGGTGCAGGATGTCTATTTCGGGGCTATCCCGTATATGACGCCGCGCGGGACGTTCGTAATAAACGGCGCGGAGAGGGTGATCGTATCGCAGCTGCACCGCTCGCCGGGCGTATTTTTCGGACAGAGCCTGCACACGAACGGTACGAAACTCTATTCGGGGCGTATCATACCGTTCAAGGGATCGTGGATCGAATTTGCGACGGACATCAACAGCGTCATGTACGCCTATATCGACCGCAAGAAGAAGCTGCCGGTCACGACGCTTCTGCGTGCTATCGGCTACGAGAGCGACAGCCAGATCCTGGAAATTTTCGACCTTGCGGATGAGGTGAAGGTGACCAAGGCCAATCTTAAAAAGGCCATTGGGCGGCGGTTTGCAGCGCGTGTGTTGAAAACGTGGGTCGAGGACTTCGTGGACGAGGATACGGGCGAAGTGGTGTCGATAGAGCGGAACGAAATAATCATCGACCGCGAGACGGTGCTCGAAGAGGGTAACATAGACGACATTATGGAAAGCGGCGCGAAAAGCATACTTCTGCATAAGGAGAATGTGAACGCGACGGACTTTTCGATAGTATATAACACGTTGCAGAAAGACCCGTGCAACTCGGAGAAAGAGGCGGTGGTGTATATATACCGCCAGTTGCGCAACTCCGAACCGCCCGATGAGGCGACGGCAAGGGACGTTATCGACAAGCTGTTCTTCTCGGATAAGAGGTACGACTTGGGCGAAGTGGGGCGTTTCCGCATCAACAAGAAACTGGGCCTGAATATCGACCCGTCGGTGAGGATACTCACGCGCGAGGATATTATCGCGATCATTAAATATCTGATTCAGCTTATCAACTCGAAGGCCGAGGTGGACGACATAGACCACCTGTCGAACCGCCGCGTGAGAACGGTGGGCGAGCAGCTGGCCAACCAGTTCAGTGTGGGCTTCGTGAGGATGGCACGTACGATACGCGAGAGGATGAACGTGCGTGACAACGAGGTGTTTACGCCGGTAGACCTGATCAACGCCAAAACGCTGTCGAGCGTTATCAACTCGTTCTTCGGGACGAACCAGTTGTCGCAGTTCATGGACCAGACCAACCCGCTGGCCGAGATGACCCACAAGCGGAGACTGTCGGCGTTGGGGCCGGGAGGACTTTCACGCGAGAGAGCGGGCTTCGAAGTGCGCGACGTGCACTATACGCACTACGGCCGTCTCTGTCCGATTGAAACTCCGGAGGGGCCGAATATCGGGCTTATCTCGTCGCTGTGCGTTTATGCGAAGATCAGCGATCTGGGATTCATCGAAACGCCCTACCGCAAGGTCGATAAAGGCGTGGTCGATATAAAGAACAACGATGTAGTTTATCTGAGCGCGGAGGAGGAAGAGGGTGCAGTGTTCGCACAGGCGAGCGC
Organism: Rikenellaceae bacterium; assembly: GCA_009783565.1. Lineage (GTDB taxonomy): Bacteria > Bacteroidota > Bacteroidia > Bacteroidales > Rikenellaceae > WRDF01. Next base: position 25,251 of record WRDF01000006.1, read on the forward strand.
GGCGATGGATGAAAAAGGGCGACTGTCGGACGAGGTGAAGGTTAAGGCGCGCCAGGATGTGGATTACCCGACGGTTACGCCGCAGCAGGTGAACTACATGGATGTTGCGCCGAATCAGATTGCGTCGATCGCGGCGAGCCTCATTCCGTTCTTGGAGCACGACGACGCGAACCGTGCGCTGATGGGGTCGAACATGATGCGTCAGGCCGTGCCCCTTATCACGTCGGAAGCGCCGATCGTGGGCACGGGCCTGGAACACGACATCGTGAAAGACAGCCGTATCCAGATCGTAGCGGAGGGCGACGGAGAGTGCGTGTTCTCCGATGCGTCGCAGATACATATAAAATACGACCGGACGGATGACGAGAAACTCGTGAGCTTCGACGGCGAGCTGACCGTTTACAGTCTGCCGCTCTACCGCAAGACCAACCAGAACACGTCCATAACGCTCAAACCCATTGTCAGAGTGGGAGAGAGGGTGACAAAAGGGCAGATACTTACGGAGGGGTATTCGACCGAAAAGGGCGAGTTGGCCATCGGGCGCAACCTGAAAGTGGCGTTCATGCCGTGGAAGGGCTACAACTTCGAGGATGCCATCGTGATTTCGGAGCGTATCGTGCGCGAGGATATTTTCACGTCGGTGCACATCGACGAGTACATAATGGAGGTGCGCGATACGAAGCGCGGCGTGGAGGAACTTACGTCGGACATCCCGAACGTGAGCGAAGACGCGACGAAAGACCTCGACGAGAACGGTATCATTCGGATCGGTGCGAACGTCAAGCCGGGCGATATACTTATAGGTAAGATAACGCCGAAGGGCGAGAGCGACCCGTCGCCGGAGGAGAAACTGCTGCGTGCGATATTCGGCGACAAGGCCGGCGATGTTAAGGACGCATCGCTCAAAGCGCAGCCGTCGCTCTACGGCACGGTCGTTAAGCGCGAGCTGTTCTCGCGCGCGGCGAAAGAGAGCAAAAAGACGGGCAAGCCGAACGAAAAGGCGCAAATGGATAAGCTCGACGCCGATTTTGTCAAAGATACGCAGGCACTGAAAGAACAGCTTGTACATAAACTTTGGGTGCTGCTGAACGGCAAGACGACGACGGGCATCGCCGATTATTTCGGGGCGGAACTTTTCCCGAAGGGCACGCGTATCACGCAGAAAATGCTCGGCGAGATAGACTACCATAACCTCGGTACGGGTAAATGGGTCGAAGACGAGCGAATCGGCAAGCTGGTAGGGCAGGCAATCAACAATTACGTTATTAAATATAAGGAGTGCGACGCGAAGGTCAAGCGCGAGAAGTATAATATCACCAACGGCGACGAACTGCCGGCGGGTATCATCCAGTTGGCAAAGGTGTACATCGCCAAGAAGCGCAAGATCAAGGTGGGCGACAAAATGGCCGGACGGCACGGGAACAAAGGTATCGTAGCGCGTATCGTGCGTGATGAAGATATGCCGTTCCTCGAAGACGGTTCTATCGTGGACATTGTCCTGAACCCGCTCGGCGTACCTTCGCGAATGAATCTCGGACAGATATACGAGACTGTTCTGGGTTGGGCGGGCGCAGAGTTGGGACTGAAATTCTCGACCCCGATCTTCGATGGTGCGAGCCTCGACCAGATAAATGAGTACACGGCAAAGGCAGGAGTTCCGGCGAGCGGTCGCACGTATCTCTACGACGGCGGCACGGGTGAGAAATTCGACCAGCCGGCGACCGTCGGGATGATCTACATGCTCAAACTCGGTCACATGATCGACGACAAGATGCACGCGCGCTCCATAGGGCCGTACTCGCTCATCACTCAGCAGCCGCTCGGCGGTAAGGCGCAGTTCGGCGGGCAGAGGTTCGGAGAGATGGAGGTCTGGGCTTTGGAAGCATTCGGCGCGGCCAACATCCTGCAAGAGATTCTGACCATCAAGTCGGACGACGTTATAGGGCGTGCAAAGGCATACGAGGCTATTGTCAAGGGAGATAACCTGCCGCGTGCCGGAATCCCCGAATCGCTTAACGTACTGTTGCACGAATTGCGCGGTCTGGCGCTGAGCGTGAAATTGGAGTAAGCGCACGCGCGCGTCATTGCGAGGGTCGGCAGGCCCCGAAGCAATCCAGAGAAAAAAAGACTGGATTGCTTCGCCTTACGGCTCGCAATGACGACCGGTGAAATTGCGGGTCAAGCCCGCAATGACAGTGGAGATTGCTTAGGAGCTATTATTCACACGAAAAAGAAAAGCAAAAAATATGTCATTCGGAAAAGAGAATAAGCAGAATACTGAGTTCAGCAAGGTGTCGATAGGCTTGGCGAGTCCTGAGGAGATTCTGGAAGCGTCGAGCGGCGAGGTGCTGAAACCCGAAACGATTAATTATCGTACGTATAAGCCCGAACGCGACGGGCTGTTCTGCGAGCGTATTTTCGGCCCCGTGAAGGACTATGAGTGCCATTGCGGGAAGTATAAGAGGATTCGCTACAAAGGTATAGTATGCGACCGCTGCGGGGTCGAAGTGACGGAGAAAAAGGTGCGCCGCGAGCGCACGGGACACATCCAGCTGGTTGTACCGGTGGTGCATATCTGGTACTTCCGCTCGCTGCCGTCGAAGATCGGATACCTGCTGGGAATCGCGACCAAGAAGCTGGAAGCGATCATATATTATGAACGGTATGTGGTCGTGCAGGCGGGTGCGGCGTCGGCTCACGGAGTGAGCGACCTGGAACTGCTGACGGAAAAAGAATATCTCGACATGCTGGCGACCGTGCCTAAAGGCAACCAGCAGTTGGAAGACAACGACCCGGAGAAATTCGTGGCAATGATGGGTGCGGAGGCGATTCAGGCGCTTTTGCAAAGGGTCGATCTGGACGCGCTGTCGTTCTCGCTGCGCCACAAGGCGAACACCGAAACCTCGCAGCAGCGTAAGGCCGAGGCGTTGAAGAGGCTGCATATCGTGGAGTCGTTCCGTGCGGCGCGTGACAAGAATAATCCGGAATGGATGGTGCTGAAAGTCGTTCCGGTGATTCCGCCGGAGTTGCGTCCGTTAGTGCCGCTGGATGGCGGACGTTTCGCAACGTCCGACCTGAACGACCTGTACCGTCGCGTGATAATCCGCAACAACCGCCTCAAAAGGCTGATCGAGATTAAAGCGCCGGATGTTATTCTGCGCAACGAGAAGCGTATGTTACAGGAGGCGGTCGATTCGCTGTTCGACAACTCGCGCAAGAGCAACGCCGTGAAGACGGAGAGCAACCGTCCGCTCAAATCGCTCAGCGACAGCCTGAAAGGTAAGCAGGGACGTTTCCGCCAGAATTTGCTGGGTAAGCGTGTGGACTATTCGGCGCGCTCGGTCATTGTCGTAGGGCCGGAGTTGAAGATGCACGAGATGGGTATCCCGAAAGACATGGCGGCGGAGCTGTATAAACCGTTCATAATCCGCAAGCTCATCGAGCGCGGCATCGTGAAGACGGTGAAATCGGCGAAGAAAATCATAGACCGCAAGGATGCGGTGATTTGGGATATTCTGGAAAACGTCATCAAGGGGCATCCGGTGCTCATGAACCGCGCTCCGACGCTCCACCGGTTGGGCATTCAGGCGTTCCAGCCCAAACTCATCGAGGGTAAGGCGATGCAGTTGCACCCGCTGGCGTGTACGGCATTCAACGCCGACTTCGACGGTGACCAGATGGCGGTCCACCTGCCGCTGGGCAATGCCGCGATACTCGAAGCGCAGATACTGATGCTGGGGTCGCACAACATTCTCAACCCCGCGAACGGCGCGCCGATTACCGTTCCGTCGCAGGACATGGTGCTGGGGCTGTATTACATCACCAAATCGCGCGATGGCGCGAAGGGCGAGGGAATGATGTTCTACGGTTCGGAGGAGGCTATTATCGCCTACAACGAGGGCAGGGTAGACCTTCATGCGCGTGTTAAGGTTATGATAGATAACCTGCCCGGAGGCGAGGGCGGGGGATTCCGCCGCGAGCTGGTCGAAACCACCGTCGGACGTATCCAGTTCAACGAAGTCGTGCCGGTGGAGATAGGTTATATCAACACTCTGCTCACGAAGAAATCGCTGCGTGACATTATCGGCGTGGTGATGAAAAAGGCGGGGGCGGACAAGGCGGCGGCTTTTCTCGACGATATCAAGAATATGGGATACACGATGGCGTTCAAGGGCGGACTGTCGTTCAACCTTGACGCGGTGATCGTACCGGCAGAGAAGGAAACGCTCGTCGGCGAAGGCTATCATCGTGTAGACGAAGTGCTGGAAAGCTATAACGCGGGACTTATCACCAACAACGAACGCTATAACCAGATCATCGATATCTGGACGAACATCAACACGAAGCTCACCAAGACGGTGCTCGACAAGCTCGTTACGGACGATCAGGGCTTTAACCCCGTTTACATGATGCTCGATTCGGGTGCGCGCGGCTCGAAAGAGCAGATACGCCAGCTGTCTGGGATGAGGGGGCTGATGGCCAAGCCGCAGAAAAGCGGCGCGGACGGCGGTCAGGTTATCGAGAACCCGATTCTCTCGAACTTCAAAGAGGGGCTGTCGGTACTCGAATATTTCATCTCGACGCACGGTGCGCGCAAGGGTCTGGCGGATACGGCGTTGAAAACGGCCGACGCAGGGTATCTCACGCGCCGTCTGGTGGACGTGGCCAACGACGTGATAATCAACGAGGAAGACTGCGGAACGCTGCGCGGGCTTACTGCCTCGACCATCAAGCGTAACGAGGAGGTCGTGCAGACGCTCTACGAACGCATACTCGGACGTACGGTCGTGAACGATGTGACCGACCCTATAACCGGAGCGTTGTACGTACGTGCCGGCGAGGAGATTACGGAAGAGATAGCTTCTGCGACACAAGGCTCGGAACTGGAAACGGTCGATATTCGCTCGGTGCTCACCTGCGAGGCGCGTAACGGCGTATGCGCCAAGTGTTACGGGCGCAACCTGGCGACAGGGCGTATGGTACAGAAAGGCGAAGCGGTGGGTGTTATTGCCGCGCAGTCGATTGGCGAGCCGGGCACGCAGCTTACCCTGCGGACGTTCCACGTCGGGGGGGTTGCCGGCAGCGTGTCGGTAGAAGCGAACATCGTGTCGCGCTACGACGGGCGGCTGGAAATCGACGACCTGCGCACGGTAACCAATCGCAACGAAGGCATCGGCGAAATCGTGATAAGCCGACTCTCGGAACTGCGGATCGTGGACGAAAATACCGGTGCGACGCTCTATACGCACAACTTGCCCTATGGCTCGACGCTGTATAAGAAAGACGGCGACATGGTCAGCCGCGGCGAGATGATCTGCGAGTGGGACCCCTATAATGCCGTGATCATTTCGGAGTATGACGGCAAGGTCGGCTTTGACAACGTTATGGAGGGCGTGACCTACCGCGACGAATATGACGAACAGACGGGCCTTCGCGAAAAGGTGATAATCGACTCGCGCGATAAGACGCGAAATCCCGTGATACGCATCTCGGGTAAGGGCGGCGAAGAGGTTAAGCAATACAACCTGCCGGTCGGCGCGCATATCGTGGTTAAGGAGAATGCTGCGGTGAAGGCGGGAGATACGCTCATAAAAATCCCGCGTATAGTGGGTAAGACGGGCGACATCACGGGCGGCCTTCCGCGCGTGACGGAGCTGTTCGAAGCGCGCAACCCGTCGAACCCGGCCATAGTGTCGGAGATAGACGGCGAAATCGAGTTCGGCAAGATTAAGCGCGGTAACCGCGAGATCATCGTGACGAGCAGAGGCGGCGATGTACGCAAGTACCTCGTGCCGCTGACGCGTCAGATTCTGGTGCAGGAGAACGATTACGTCCGCGCGGGAATGCCGCTCTCGGACGGTGCGATAACGCCGACCGATATTTTGCAGATTCTGGGTCCTACGAGGGTGCAGGAATACATCGTGAACGAGGTGCAGGAAGTCTACCGAATGCAGGGCGTGAAGATCAACGACAAGCATTTCGAGGTCATCGTGCGCCAGATGATGAACAAAGTGGAGATACAGGATCCGGGTGATACGCGCTTCCTGGAAGAGCAGGTCGTCGATAAGTGGGAGTTCATGGACGAGAACGACGCACTGTATGACAAGGTCGTCGTAACGGATGCGGGCGACTCGCCGAACGTGCAGCCGGGCGAGATAATTTCGGTGCGCAGGTTGCGCGATGAGAATTCGGCGCTCATTCGCCGCGACATGCGTCAGGTGCAGGTGCGAGACATTATCCCGGCGACGAGCAATCAGGTGTTGCAGGGGATCACGCGAGCGGCGTTGCAGACGAGCAGCTTTATGTCGGCGGCGTCGTTCCAGGAAACCACGAAAGTGCTGAACGAAGCGGCCATCAACGCAAAGGTAGACCCGCTGGCGAACCTCAAAGAGAACGTCATCTGCGGTCACCTGATTCCGGCCGGGACGGGAATCCGCGACTACGACCATCTGGTCGTCGGCTCACGCGAGGACTACGAAACGATGGTCGGAGGCGCGGCAGGAGCGTAATGTAGGTACGATAGAGAGTGTGGCGAGTTTTCGCTCGCCACACTCTCACGCGTCCGGCAGGCTACAAAAACATGCGCGTGTATTTGGAGATTCGGGAAAATGTATTAACTTTGTGAAAAATTAAGGGAAGCCTTTCATAAAAAGGCGATGATCAACAACGTGTGAGAGTTCCGGCCGTAACGGTCGGGATTCGCTGTTTTTTTGCCCACACACGTAAGAACCGAAAGCCATGACAAAAAATAATGTTATTTACTTAACAGAACAAGGCTACCACAAGCTGCGAGAGGAGCTGGAGCATTTGCGTTCGGTCGAGCGGCCTGCTATCTCGGCGATGATAGCCGAGGCGCGCGACAAGGGCGACTTGTCGGAAAACGCCGAGTATGAAGCGGCGAAAGACGCACAGGGATTGCTCGAAATCAAGATCGCGAAATTGGAATCGGATTTGGCCAATGCGCGCATCCTCGACGAAACGCGCCTCAATAAGAATAAGGTGGCGATCCTTAGCCGTGTGCGCCTTCTGAATCATACGACGGGTAAAGAGGTCGAATACACGCTTGTTTCCGAGAACGAAGCCAACCTCAAAGAGGGCAAACTTGCCATCGGAACTCCCATCGCCAAAGCATTACTGGGTCACAAACGCGGCGAACGGGTCGAGGTAATCGTCCCTGCCGGAAAGCTGGACTTCGAGATACTCGATATTTCCGTATAGCTTATCATCGCACACATGTGCATGTCATTGCGGGTTAAGCCCGCAATCCCAACCTGTTTATCATTCCTAACGCCGAAGGCGGAGGAATCTATCGAGAATAAGACTAACGATAGATTCCTCCGCCTTCGGCGTTAGGAATGACACGCGCCGTGTTTTTATTTCTTTTTCGTCGCATCATCCGTCTTAGCCGTCGGCGTACTTGAAGCTGCATCTGCCTGTGTCAGCCGCACCTCCATCTGCGTCGACGGGAATTTTATTCCGTTTGCCGGCAGCTGCATATACAATTCCCGATTAATGTCGAAATAGACGCTCCAAAAATCGGTGGATCGCACCCAGCAGCGGATCGTAAGGTCTACCGAATTGAGGGTCAAAGAGCTGATGGCTATGGTGTAATCCGGTTTATTCATCACGCGCGGGTCGGCGGCCAGAATCGAGCGTATCAGCTGCCTCGCCTTGTCGAAATCATCGCCGTAGGATATGCTCACCGCCCAATCGACCCTCCGCGTGTTCTGGCGCGAAAAATTGTTCACACTCCCCGTCGATAACGGCCCGTTAGGGATGATCACCGTCTTGTTATCGGGCGTGGTAATGACCGTGCTGAAAAGTTTAATGTTCTTAACCGTACCGCCGTAGCCCTGAGCCTCGATGTAGTCGCCTATGCGGTAGGGTTTCTGCAATAGGATGAGCACCCCGCCCGCGAAGTTGGACATAGTGCCGCTCAGCGCCATGCCGATGGCGAAGGCGGCGGCGGCGAATATGGCGATCAGGCCCGTCATGGATACACCCAGGATGTAGATGACAAGTATCAACAGTGCGATCGAAAGGGTGATCGCGACCAGATTATCGATGAAGATCTGGACGGACGAATCGACATGACGCTTATCGGCGATGCGCATAAAGGTGCGCCGCAGCCTTCGGATCAACCACCGCCCCACGTAAAAAACTATGACGGCGATCAGGACTTTCACGGCGAAGGCGGCGGCGACATGCCCCAGAAATTTCAGAGCTTCGAAAGGCGAATCGAGAAACAGTTTCCAGAATTGCGTCCAGCCGCTGTGCAACCCGTCGAAGGCGCTCGACACGTCTTTCGCAATCTCGTCGGTGGAGGGGACTTGGAGGAAGATCATGATATTCGGGATTATAATCAACCCATAAATATAAGTATATTTTTTTATCTTTGCCCACGCAAAATTAATCATGCGAGTGCCGCGAGGCACTTCGCGTCCTTAATCAGACAAAAATGGCTCTTCAATGCGGCATAGTCGGGCTGCCGAACGTCGGCAAATCGACTCTTTTCAATTGCTTGTCCAACGCAAAGGTTCAGGCGGCAAATTTCCCTTTTTGTACCATAGAACCCAACGTGGGTGTGATCACCGTCCCCGATGAGCGGCTGGCCGCGTTGGCGCGCATCGACAATCCGCGCCGTGTGACTCCCACCACCATCGAGATAGTGGACATTGCGGGGCTGGTGAAAGGTGCATCGCAAGGCGAGGGACTTGGCAATAAGTTTCTGGGAAATATTCGTAATACGGACGCGATAATCCATGTGCTCCGGTGTTTCGACGGCGGCGGCATCACGCATGTGGACGGGTCGGTCGACCCCGTGCGCGACAAAGAGATTATCGACATGGAGTTGCAACTCAAAGACTTGGAGACGGTCGAGGGTCGCATCGCGAAGGTGCAGAAGCAGGCGCAGACAGGCGGCGACAAAGCCGCGCGTCGCATGTACGATATATTGATAAGGTATAAAGAGGCGCTCGAACGAGGTCGGTCGGCGCGTACGGTCGAGATCGACAACAAGGACGACCGGCGACTGGCCGATGAGTTATGCCTGCTCACCGACAAGCCGGTGCTGTATCTCTGCAATGTGGACGAAGCGAGCGCGGCGACAGGCAACGCACATGTCGAGGCGGTACGTGCGGCAGTGGCGGCTGCGGCGGAGAAGGCTGAAATATTGGTAGTTTCGGCGGCGGCGGAGGCCGACATCTCCGAACTCGACACGCACGAGGAACGTCAGCTTTTTTTGGCCGAACTCGGACTGGCCGAAAGCGGTGTTAGCCGTCTGATCCGTGCGGCATATAAACTGCTCGACCTGGAAACATATTTTACCACCGGACCCGACGAGGTACGCGCATGGACCTACCGGCGCGGCACGAAAGCTCCGGCTGCTGCGGGCATCATACACTCCGACTTCGAGCGCGGCTTTATCCGTGCGGAAGTGATAAAGTTAGACGATTATGTCGGACTTGGGTCTGAAAAAGCGTGCCGCGAGGCAGGTAAAATTGCCATCGAGGGGAAGGAGTATGTGGTGCAGGACGGCGATGTGATGCACTTTCTTTTTAATGTGTGAAACTACTGAAAACCCCAAAATACTTCGCTCACGCTCCCTCGCCAAAATGCTCATTTACATTTAGGTAAACTCCGCTTTTGTCTCGGTCGCAAGCCTTGTCTTTTGGGATTTTGAGAAGTTTCTCCCACGCATGTATCGGGAGAAACCGGCGGTTCGTCGATTCGTAGTCTGTATCCGACGGTTTTGACTTGCGGCGGGAATGCCGTCAACATATCTTTGCGCCGGGAAATTCATTAAAAATTGCAAAAAACAGAAAAATCCGAAAACTTTTTTTGTTTTTTAAGTTTTCTGCATTATCTTTGCGGCGTGTTAAACTTACCAGGCGCAAATGGAAGAGTTATCGATACGTGAGCGCATCGTCGTTCACACCACCGGAATGTTCGGCCGAGCGGGGGTGAAATCGGTGCGCATGGACGATATTGCCGCCGAGATGGGAATCTCGAAGCGCACGATCTACGAGATCTTCGGTGATCGGGAGATGCTGATAGCCGAGAGTATGAATTATTTTCACGCGCAGATTCACGCCAAGTCTGAAGAATTGGCACGGGCGGCGGATAACATCATCGACGAGTATCTTAGAATGCTCGACGTGTGGGACGGGCAGGCCGATGCCGCGTATAATATCATGGTGGACGTTAGGAAGTACTACCCCGCGATCTACGACAGATTTATGCGCGAACGAGCCTGCGATATTGAGGCGCGCACGCGCGAAAAATTTCGGCGAGGCATTGAGGAGGGCTATCTGTTGGAGCGTATAAATATCGACCTGTCGATTTCGATCATAATGTACTCGCTCTATGGAGTAATGAACCGAAGTTTTATTATGCCTGCCAATGTTTCCGAGCGTGAGGCGTTTAAACACATCGTTTCGCACTTTATACGCGGCATAGCTACACAGAAGGGAGTGGCGATGATTGATGAATATTATGAAAAGAAAAACGAACGAAAATGAATGGGAGATTATTAGCAATATTTATTTTATGCCTTGCTGCGACTACGGCGATGACGGCCGGTGCGCAAACGCGAGGTTTGGAGCTTACGCTCGACCGCGCGTTGGAGATCGCGCTGGACGATAACCCGACAATTAAGGTGGCGGGATTGGAGATCGAGCGCCAGCGCTATGTGCGCCGTGAGACGTTGGGGAATTTTTTGCCCAACGTGTCGGCCGACGGGACTTACACGCGCGCCATCGAGCAGGCGACGATGGGCGGACTACCCTTAGGGTCGGACAACACGCTCCAATTTGCGGGGACGGTCAGTGTTCCGCTATTCGTGCCGGCGCTGTTCAGGACGCTGAGGCTCAATGAACAGCAGATGCGTGTGGCCGTCGAGGCGGCGCGCGCGTCGAGGCTGAATCTGGTGAGCGAGGTGCGGAAAAGTTATTATCAGATACTGCTCGCCGAGCAGTCGTTGGAAGTGCTGCGCGGTAGCGAGCGCATGATGACGGGCGTTGTGGAGGACACGCGCGTGAGGTTGGAGAACGAACTTGCATCGGAGTACGACCTCATAACCGCCGAGGTACAGCTGAGCAATTTGCAGCCCACGATCTTCGAAGTGGAAAACGGAGTGCGCACGGCCAAGCAGATGATGAAAATGCTGCTCGACCTGCCCGCCGATGTTGAAATAACGGTGACGGGCACGCTCGATGAAATGACGGCGCGCGCGGCGGCGGTGTTCTCGACCGACATTTCGGATAATTCCGACCTGCGGTCATTGCAGATTCAGGGCGACGTGATGGAGCGGCAGTTGCAGTTGCTGCGCACCCAGCGGATGCCGAGCCTTGTGGCATTCGGAAATGTCACGTTCATGGGGCAGGACCAGCTCGCCAACTTCGGCGAGGTGATGATGGGGATGCCGCCGCGTACGGCGTTCAAGTGGCAGAATCCGATAAACGTAGGCGCACGGCTGAGCGTTCCGTTGTTCGCCGGACGCACGAACCGGATGCGCGAGAAACAGTTGAGCAATGCCATCGGGCAGCTCGACTACAACCGCCAATATCTCGAAGCGGGGCTGGGCGTGCAGGTAACGAATGCCATAAATTCCATCTCGACGGCGCGCGAGAAGATGATGGCGAACCAGCGCACCATAGCTCAGGCACAGAAAGGCTACGACATCAGTAAAGTGCGCTACGACGCGGGCATGGGGACGATTCTGGAACTGAATAGTGCCGAGCTGAACCTTACGCAGGCGCGTCTGAATTACACACAGGCATTGTACGACTACCTTTCGGCACATGCGGATTACGAACGGATAATAGGTAAAGAATAAAAATATAAAAAACATAACGATGAAAAAGGAATTAATTCTGTTGGTCGCGCTCGCCATGATAATAACAGCGTGCGGCGGCGGGCGCAGGGCAGCCGAAACGGCGGCTACGGAGCAGGAAGAAGAGCGCGTGGTGCTGGTACGCACCGCTGTGGCGACGCTGGAAGATGTGGAGCAGACGGCCGTGTTCACCAGCAACATCGCTCCCGCGCAGCAAAACAGCATCGCACCGCAAGCGCCCGGACGCATCGACCGCATACTCGTGGACGTAGGTGCGACGGTGACAAGAGGACAACTGCTGGCGACGATGGACCCGACGACATACAATCAGGTTGCAGTGCAACTGGCTAATGCCGAGGCGGATTATGAGCGCATAAAACGCGTCTATGATGCGGGCGGCGTGTCGAAACAGACGCTCGATCAGGTCGAGACGCAGGTGGCGGTGGCGCGCACGCAGGCCGCAAACCTGCGCGAAAATGTCGAATTGCGCAGCCCGATAGCAGGAGTGGTGACGGCGCGTAACTTCGATCCGGGCAACCTCTATAACGGCGCAGTGCCGCTGCTGGTCGTGATGCAGATATCGACGGTCAAGGTGACTCTGTCCGTGCCCGAACGGTTTTTCCCGATGGTGCGCAAAGGCATGGCGGCGGCAGTGACGGTCGATGTATACCCCGGCCGCACGTTCGAAGGCAAGGTGTCGCTCGTGCATCCGGCGATAGACATGGCAACGCGTACGTTCACGCTCGAAGTCGAAATTCCGAACCCGGCAGGTGAGCTGCGGCCCGGAATGTTCTCACGCACGGAATTGAGTTTCGGCTCAGAACCGGGCGTGATGATCCCCGACGTGGCCATACAACGTCAGGCGGGAACGAACGACCGCTATGTCTTTGTCGAGGCAGGCGGCGTGGCCGAACGTCGTTTGGTGACGACCGGTGTTCAGGTGGGCGACCGCGTGAACATACTCTCGGGCGTAGAGCCGGGCGACCGCGTTGTCGTTGCCGGAATCTCACGCCTGATGCAGGGAACGAGAGTCAGGGAAGAGTAGGGGGCAATTAAAAGTTACGAATTAGAAATTAAAATTGGAAAGTGCGACCCGCCGCCGACGGCGTGCCGCGAGACTTTTGCGAAAAATCACAAAGTCTCATATCAGTTAGAATTTGTAATTAAATATAGAACAAAGCAATGAAAATTTACGAAAGGTCGGTGCGGAAGCCGATTTCGACGATCCTGATATATGTGGGCGTAATCGTGCTCGGACTGTTCTCACTGAGTAATCTGGCGGTGGACATGTATCCCGACATGGAGATACCGGTGGTGAGCGTGAGTACGGTGTATCGCGGAGCGAACGCCGCCGACATAGAGCAGAATATCACCCGCCCGTTGGAGGATAACCTCAACACGGTGAACAACATGCGGCGGCTCACGTCGCGCTCGCAGGACAACGTGTCGAGCATTACGTTGGAGCTCGATTGGGGCAGCGACATCAATGAAGCGGCTAACGATGTGCGCGACGTTATCGGGCGCATAGGGAGTTTCCTGCCCGAAGGTGCCGACGCGCCTATCATATTGAAGTTCAGCAGTTCGATGATGCCGGTAATGGTTATGTCGGTTACGGCGGACGAGAGCTATAACGGGTTGGCGAAGATACTCGACGACCGGCTGGTCAATGTATTGAACCGTGTGGACGGCGTGGGGTCGGTGGTGCTGATGGGCGCGCCGACGCGCGAGGTGCAGGTGAATGTAGATCCTCAGCGGCTGGCGGCCTTCAATCTTACGGTAGAGTCGCTGGCCGGCATAATTGCGGCTGAAAATGTGAATATACCGGGCGGGACGCTCGATATCGGCAGCAATACGTTCAGTATCAAGGCCGACAGCGAGTTCCGTGGCAGCGATGAACTGAGCGACATCGTGGTGGCGAACATAGGCGGACGGGTGATCTATCTGGGCGATGTGGCGACGCTGAAAGACACGATCGCCAAGGCTACCAGCGAAGTGCGCACGAACGGCCGTCAGGGGATGGTTCTGCTTATCCAGAAGCAGTCGGGCGCTAATACGGTTTCGATAGTTCGCGAAGTGGAAAAAGCGTTGGAGCGGATCGTTCCGACGCTGCCGCCCGATGTGACGCTGATGACCGTGATGGACACTTCGGAGTTCATCAACGAGAGTATCGACACGCTCAGCAATACGATCCTGTTTGCGTTTATCGCCATCGTGCTTGTGTTGATGTTCTTCATCGGACGCTGGCGGGCGGTGATCATCATCTGTCTCACGATACCCGTATCGCTCATCACGGCGTTCATATTCCTGTACTTCACGGGAGGGACGCTCAACATCGTGTCGCTCAGTTCGTTATCGATCGCGATAGGATTGGTGATCGACGATGCTATCGTGATATTAGAGAATATTCAAAAGCATATCGAGCGCGGGTCGACGCCGCGTGAGGCGGCGATATATGCGACAAATGAGGTGTGGCTTGCCGTTATTGCGACCACGCTGGTCATTATCGTAGTATTTCTTCCGCTTACGATGGTCGGCGGTATGGCGGGGATCATGTTCCGTCAGTTGGGATGGTTGGTTACGATCGTGACTACGGTATCGACGATCGCAGGGATCACGCTCACGCCGATGCTAAGTTCGCTGATGCTCAAAGCCGACAGGCTGAACCATTACAGGGGGCTCGGAGTTATTTTCAAACCCGTTGACAAAGCTCTCGCCGGACTGGACAACGGCTATGCGCGGATGCTGACATGGGCGGTGCGCCATCGCGTGATGACTCTGGCCATCGTATTCGTGACGTTCTTTGCAAGTATCTTTTTGGTGGGTCGTGTACCGTTCTCGTTCATGCCCGAGGCCGACCAGAGCATGATTACGGCAAGTATCCAGCTGCAACAGAACGTGAATCTCGACTATACGACCGGCATTGCGCGGCAGATCGAAGCCGACATTATGGAGCGTTATCCGGAGGTACGGATACTGAATGTCACATCGGGACAGTCTACGGGTATCTTTGCAATGATGATGCAGGGGCAGGCGGGGTCGCACACCATAAGTCTGCGCATGAGGCTAACGAATCCCGGCGAGCGCGATCGGTCGATATTCGCGATCGCCGATCTGCTGCGCGACGACCTGGACCGCATTCCTGAGGTCCGCGAATTCACGGTCTCGACCGACGGTGGCGGCGGGTTCTCGAACAACGTGCAGGTGAAGGTCTTCGGCCATGACATGGAGCTGACGAATGAGGTTGCTCTGGATATCCGTGACCGTCTGCGCGAAAAACCGACGCTGCGCGATGTGCGCCTCTCTCGCGATGACCTGCGGCCGGAATATAATATCAATTTCGACCGCAACCGTCTGGCGGCGGCGGGGCTGAATACCGCGACGGCTGCGCAGTTCGTGCGTAACCGTATCAGCGGCCTGCGCGCGTCGGTCTACCGCGAGGGCGGCGACGAGTACGACATCGTGGTACGCTATGACGAGCCGTTCCGCACGACGCTCGAAGACGTGGAAAATATCATGGTATATAACAGTCGCGGACAAGGTGTGAAGGTCGGCGAACTGGCGACGATAACGCAGATCTTTGCGCCTCCCACTATCGAGCGCGAGAACCGTCAGAGGCTCGTGAATGTCGATGTGGCGATGGCCGATGGCGTGGCGATGGGGACGGCAATAGTCGATATCCGCGCCGTGTTGGACGAGATCGAAGCGCCGGACGGGGTCTACATCGAGATAGGCGGTGCATATGAAGACCAGCAGTCGGCGTTTGCCGATTTCATTACGCTCGCGATGCTTATTATCATGCTCGTCTATATCGTGCTTGCCACGCAGTTCGAATCGTTCAAATCGCCGTTCATCATTATTCTCACGCTGCTGCCCGCGTTCACGGGGGTGTTCCTAATCCTCTGGGCGACGAGCACGCCGCTCAGCCTTATGGCTCTGCTGGGGGCGATCATGCTTATCGGTATCGCGGTGAAGAACGGTGTGGTGATGGTGGACTTCACCAACCTGCTGCGCGATCGCGGATATTCTATAAACCATGCGGTTATTATGTCGGGCAAGAGCCGTCTGCGGCCGGTGTTGATGACATCATTGACGACGATCTTTGCGATGCTGCCGCTGGCCGTAGGTCTGGGCGAGGGGTCGGAACTGTGGCAGCCGATGGGTATAGCCATTATCGGCGGTATGATATTCTCTACGCTGCTGACGCTGATCATGGTTCCGGTGCTTTACTCGTCGTTCGGCGCGGGTGACCTGCGCAAAGAAAAACGGGCGCGGCGCAGGCTCGAAAACGGAAGTAAATAATTTTTCGGAAAATGAAAGCGATATTTATATCATACAATCAGTCTCTTAGCGAGCGGGTTATGAGCGTGCTGGACCATCACAATGCGCGCGGCTTCACAAAATGGGAACTGACCGCAGGGCGCGGCTCGGAAGATGGCGAACCGCACTATGCCACACATACGTGGCCGGCGAGGAACAGTTCGATCCTGAGCATCGTGCCCGACCACCGCGTTAAACCGATCCTCGACGCTTTGCGCGAACTCGACCACCAACTCCCCAACCATGGCCTGCGCGCTTTTGTCTGGGAGGTCGTCGATCAGATATAACACACGCGCGTGACTTCCAGATTTGTCATTGCGGGCTTGCACGCAATCTCATATTGCTCGTCATTGCGAGCCTGAAAGGCGAAGCAATCCAGTATTTATCACGCTGGATTGCTTCGCCTTTCAGGCTCGCAATGACGCACGCACGTGCCCTAAAATATCCCTGTATATGTCTGCGGAGAGAGTTTTCGCAACTCCTCCTTAACGCTCGGTGAGACGGCGAGCGTATCGATAAAACTTACCAGGTCTTCGTGCGTGATCGGGCGGTTGGTGCGCGTCAGCGATTTCAGCGCTTCGTACGGTTCAGGGTAGTTCTCGCGGCGCAGGATGGTCTGAATACCCTCGGAGACGACCGCCCAATTTGCTTCAAGGTCGCGGTCGATGGCCTCCTGGTTGATTATCAATTTATCCAGCCCCTTCAATATCGAGCGGAACGAAATCACCGTGTGCGCCATCGGAACGCCGACGTTGCGCAGCACGGTTGAGTCCGTGAGATCGCGTTGCAGACGCGAGACGGGCAACTTGTTGGACAGGTGGTCGAAAATGGCATTCGCGATGCCGAGATTGCCCTCGGCATTCTCGAAATCTATCGGGTTCACCTTGTGCGGCATTGCCGACGACCCCACCTCGCCGACCTTTATCTTCTGCTTGAAATAGTCCATAGCAACGTACTGCCACAGGTCGCGGCAGAGGTCTATGAGTATGACGTTGATGCGCCGGAAACAGTCGAATAGCGCGGCCAGATTGTCGTAATGCTCTATCTGCGTGGTGGTCTGCGAGCGTTCGAGGCGGAGAATATCGTTCACGAAATGATTGGCGAACCCGACCCAATCGATCTCCGGGTATGCCACAATGTGGGCGTTGAAGTTACCCGTCGCGCCGCCGAACTTTGCCGGCGCCGGCGTCTGGCGCAGCATGTTCAGTTGTTTTTCGAGCCGCTCGGCGAAGACGCGGATTTCTTTGCCCAGCTTGGTGGGCGATGCGGGCTGTCCGTGCGTGCGCGCCAGCATCGGGATGTCGCGCCAATCGTCGGCCATCGCCGTGAGCTTATTCAGCAACTCGTTCATCAGAGGATAATACACCCCGTGTGCCGCATCACGCAGCGAGTAGGGCGTGGCGGTGTTGTTCACATCCTGCGACGTGAGGCCGAAATGTACGAATTCCTTATACGCGTCGAGTTCCGGTGTGTCCATCCGCTCCTTTATATAATACTCCACCGCCTTCACATCGTGGTTCGTCGTGCGTTCTATCTCTTTTACGCGTGCAGCATCCTCGACCGTGAAGTTGCGGTAGACATCGCGTAGCGCCTCTTTCTGCTCGTCGCCGATGCCTTCGAGCTGCGGTAGCGGGATGTCGCATAGCGCGATAAAATATTCCACCTCCACCAGGATGCGGTAGCGGATCAGGGCATATTCGGAAAAGTACGCATCGAGCGATTCGGTTGCGGTGCGGTATCGGCCGTCTACGGGGCCTATGGCGGTTAAAGTCTCTAATTTCATATCTTATACAAAGAATTAAAAGGCAAAGTTACCATTTCGCTTCTTTTTTACAAAATTTACGCCATATTTACAAAATACGAATTGAGATGAGGGCGAATCACAGAAGTGTGCGAGATAAGGGACTACAAACAAAAAGACCTGCCGCTTATATGCGCGCAGGTCTTTTTGTTTCGAGACAGGCCGTAGCGATTATTGCCCGGCCTCGATCGCAGCGATTTGTGTACGGGCGGCCGCAGCATTCGGACCTGCCGTCACACGGCGGTAAAGTTCCAACGCTCGCGTGCGGTCGCCTTTGTTGTCATAGGCATTGGCCAATAGGAAGTTAGCTGTGCTTCTCAGCGCAGCATCTGTCTGTGCCTCCGCAGCGCGCTGGCCGAACTCGATCACCTTATCCCAATTCCGCGAGTTATTGGCCGTCTGCAACAGCAGCATGTAAGCCGTCGGGTCGGGATTCACGGTTACCGATTCGGCGAGAATTTCGATTGCCCGCGCGGGTTGTGACGACGCTATTGCATTGGCATTGCGCAACACATACTGCGCCATCCGCGTGCGCGCCTCTTCGACGTTTGCCTTATATTTTTCGCCATGCTCTTCGAGCGCGATTATTCCCCGAAATATCTCGAACGACCGATCATACTCGCCCATCTCGGCATAGCTTTGGGCAAGGAACATCGCAAGTTGCGGGTCGCCAGGGTTCAGGTCATAGCCGCGCTGGAATATCTCGGCAGCTGCGGCAAAGTCCCTGTTGTTGAAGGCCGAAGCTCCCATCGCCCTATATACCTGCGCGATCATTTCGCGCGCCTGGCTCATAGTGCGCACATCTTCGGAAATCTCTGCCTGTTCTATGGCACGTGTGAGGTATTGCGCCGCTTTATCGAACTCGTTCGTGCGTGCAAATCCTGCGCCGGCGCGCAAATAGACCTGTGGAAGCATCCGGCGTACTTCGAGCGCAAGTTCGCTGAGGGGAGCGTCGCCGCTGGTCGCACCCTCCATTTCGAGTACGCGCTCGAACAGCGGAATCGCATCTACGAAATTATTCGCCCGTGCCTTCTCAACGGCCGCATTGTAGGCATCTCTCGAAGTCTCGAAGTCTTGTGCATTGATATTTGCGCCTGCCACAACGAGCATTGTCGCTACGGCGGCGACTGTCATTCTGATGAATTTCATGTTTATTGTTCGTTTGAAGTTTTTGCAAAAATATTCTTTTTATCTTAATTTCCTAAAAAAATCGCTGACTAATTTTCCGCACTCCTCTGCGAGGACACCTGCCGTGACCGTCGTTTTCGGATGCAGGATCACCCCGCCCGATTGCCGGTATCCGCGCTTGGGGTCGTCCGCGCCCCAGACGATGCGCCCCACCTGACTCCACGCGCTCGCGCCGGCGCACATCGTGCAAGGCTCTACGGTGACATATAACGTGCATTCTGTCAGATACTTGCCTCCGATGCGGTTGGCCGCCGCCGTGATCGCCTGCATTTCGGCGTGCGCCGTCGCGTCGCCCAGCGTTTCGACCAGATTGTGGCCGCGTCCGATTATCGCCCCGCGACACACGACCACCGCGCCGATGGGCACTTCCTGTCTATCTAACGCTTGATGCGCCTGGTCTATTGCGGCGCGCATAAATTTTTCGTCTTGCTCTGCGGGCGACTGCATAATAATCCTTACCTTTGGCTTTTGCAAAAAGTGCCTTGCGGCACTCGCATAAATCACTTTGTTTAGACAAAAATACATAAAAATATGTACAGAACTCACACTTGTGGCGAACTTCGCGCGGCGGATACGGGAAAAACGGTAACACTGGCCGGATGGGTGCAGAAAGTGCGCAACCTCGGAGCGATGACGTTCATAGATTTACGCGACCGCTACGGCATCACGCAGCTTGTCGTGGAAGAGGATTCGGCTGCCGATGTTCGGACGGCAGCGGAGCAGTTGGGGCGCGAATTCGTGGTGCAGGCGAGCGGCGCGGTGCGCGAGCGGTCGTCGAAAAATGCGAAGATCCCGACCGGCGATATAGAGATAAAGATCATGGAACTGCGCATTCTGAACCATGCCGGCACGCCGCCATTCACCATCGAGGAGCAGAGCGACGGCGGCGATGAGCTGCGGATGCGTTACCGGTATTTAGACCTGCGCCGACCGCCGTTGCAGCGTAATATTGCCTTGCGTCACCGCCTTGCACAGAGCGTGCGCGAGTTTCTCGACGGCGAAGGTTTTCTGGAAATAGAAACGCCGTTTTTGATAAAATCGACGCCCGAAGGTGCACGCGATTTCGTTGTTCCGTCGCGCATGAATCCGGGCGAATTCTACGCTCTGCCGCAATCGCCCCAGCAGCAGAAACAGCTCCTAATGGTGGCGGGCTATGACCGTTACTTCCAGATAGTGCGGTGCTTCCGCGATGAGGACCTGCGCGCCGACCGCCAACCCGAATTTACGCAGATCGACTGCGAAATGGCGTTCGTCGAGCGTGAGGACGTGCTGCGAACGTTCGAGAGCATGGCAAAGCATATTTTCCGCTCGGTGCG
Organism: Rikenellaceae bacterium; assembly: GCA_009783565.1. Taxonomy (GTDB): domain Bacteria; phylum Bacteroidota; class Bacteroidia; order Bacteroidales; family Rikenellaceae; genus WRDF01. The sequence continues at coordinate 45,706 of WRDF01000006.1, forward strand.
TGGTATAGATATGGGCGAGGTGGCGTTCCCGCGCATCACATGGCACGAGGCGATGGCGCGCTACGGATGCGACAAGCCCGATGTGCGTTTCGGCATGGAAATCGACGAACTGACCGACCTTGTGCGCGGTGCGGATTTCCCCGTTTTCGATGCAGCGGATTACGTCGGGGCAATCGTGGCTGAGGGTTGTGCGGGCTACACGCGTAAGCAGATCGACGAGTTGACGGAGTTCGTGCGGCGGCCTCAGATAGGGGCGAGCGGCCTGGTGTGGGTACGCGTCGGAGAGGATGGCGCGCCGAAATCGAGCGTCGATAAGTTCTATTCGCCTGAGCATCTCGCGGCGTGGTGCGAGCGCTGCGGGGCTACTACGGGCGACCTTATGCTCATAATAGCTGGCGAGCGCCGCCGCAGTCTTAACGCGTTGTGCGAGTTGAGGTTAGAGATGGGTGAGCGGCTGGGATTGCGCGACCGCAATGTGTTCGCGCCGCTGTGGGTTGTCGATTTTCCGCTTCTGGAATGGGACGAGCAGAGCGGACGGTTCTTTGCCATGCATCATCCGTTCACTTCGCCGCGCGCTGAGGACGTGGAACTGTTTTTCACCGATCCCGCGCGTGTTTGCGCCAACGCCTACGACTTTGTGATCAATGGCGTGGAGCTCGGCGGAGGGTCGATCCGTATTCATGACTCGGCGTTGCAGGCGCGAATGTTCGAGGTTCTCGGTTTTACGCCGCAGGAGGCTCAGGCGCAGTTCGGTTTTATGCTCGATGCGTTCCGCTATGGCGCACCGCCGCACGGGGGGATAGCCTACGGCCTCGACCGCTGGTGTGCAGTGCTGGGCGGTGTGGATTCGATACGCGACTTTATCGCATTTCCTAAAAATAACTCAGGACGTGACACCATGCTCGACGCGCCGTCTGCGGTCGCACAGGGGCAGTTGGATGAGTTGGGACTTTCTGTAATTGAGAATTGATATGTGTGTGCGACACGCCGTCGGCGGTGTGGACGCGCAATTAAATGTAGCGTCCCGCCGCGTAGGGCGGCGGCGTGTGACGCGGCACTTTCGCATTAGCGAAAGTGCCCCAACCGAATAATGCCCTAATAAAGCTCCCCCGTCAATGCGCGGATTTCGTCGGCGACGGGTGCGCCCTCGTACAGTACGCGATAGACGCAGTCGGCGATCGGCATGTGTATGCCGAAACGCTTGTTAACCTGGCGGATACACGCCGATGCATAGTACCCTTCGGCAACCATTTTCATGCTGCCCAAAGCCTGTGCGACGCTCTTACCCTCGCCTATGTGTCGTCCCAGCGTGCGGTTGCGGCTGAACTCTGAGTAACACGTAACCAAAAGGTCGCCCAAATAGGCTGATGCCGCAGTGTTGCGTTCGAACGGGTAGCTCTCGGCCAGAAAACGGCTCATCTCCATCTGGGCGTTCGACACCAGCACGGCCATGAAGTTGTCGCCGTAGCCCAGCCCGTCGGCCATTCCGGCGCAGATAGCATAGATATTTTTCAGTATCTCGGCGTACTCAGTGCCGTAGATGTCCGTAGACGGGTTGGCGCGGATGTATCCCGAACGTAATTTGCCGCACAGCGTCTCGGCGTTATCCAAACTCTTGCCGACCATCGTGATGTAGGTCAGGCGACCGAGTGCAACCTCTTCCGAGTGCGTGGGGCCGCACAGTATCCCGATGCGGTCCCAGCCGACGCCGTAACGCTCGTTAACGTACTCTGCCACAGTTACATAGTCGCCCGGAATGATCCCTTTAATGGCCGACAGGACGAACTTCCCGTCCAAAGACACGCGCAAAGGCTCGATCATCGGCAACAGATAGGCCGACGGCACGCAGAGCAACACGATGTCGGCTGCCTCGACCGCCGCATTTATGTCGTTGTACAGCACGAGCCGCGTGGTGTCGAACTGCACTTCGCTGAGGTACTGCGAGTTGCGCCCGCAGGTGTGCACGCTGTCGAACACTTCGGGATGGTCGATATACCACCCCGTGAGCGTCTCGTTCTCGTGCAATATCTTGACCAGCGCGGTCGCCCAACTCCCGTAACCCACCACAAGGCATCGCGCATTCGGCTCTATTTTATAATCCATCGAATCGGAATTTTATTGACCGCAAACATACGTAATTTCCTCGAAATTCTTTATCTTTGTCAGTATTTAACCGCGATGGCTTTGAAGATGACTTTGAAAAGAATAAAAAGCGCCCTGATTTCGGTGTACCACAAAGACGGACTGGACGAAATCGTACGGCGGCTCGCCGAGGCGGATGTGAAAATATATTCGACGGGCGGAACGCTCGAATTCATTGAAAGAATGGGCATTAGCGCGCAGTCGGTGGAGAGCCTCACGGGTTATCCGTCGATTCTCGGCGGACGTGTGAAAACGCTGCATCCGGCGGTCTTCGGCGGTATACTCGGACGGCGTGACGTGGCGGGCGACGTGGCACAGATGGACGGCTACGGCATTCCGGAGATAGACCTGGTTATCGTAGACCTCTATCCGTTCGAGGCGACGGTGGCATCGGGAGCTTCGCACCACGATATAATCGAAAAGATCGACATAGGCGGTATCTCGCTGATCCGCGCGGCGGCCAAGAACTATGCCGATGTGGTCGTAGTGCCGTCGGCGGCTCAGTATGGCGAGTTGCTGACTCTGCTCGGCGCACAGGATTGCAGCACGACGGTCGGGCAGCGGCGGCGATTTGCAGGACATGCTTTCTCCGTAAGCTCTCATTACGATACGGCAATCGCTGCATATTTCACCGGCACGCCCCTGCGTTACGGCGAGAACCCGCACCAAAAGGCGACGTTTTACGGTGACCTCGATGCGATGCTCGAAAAACTGCACGGCAAGGAAATTTCGTACAATAACCTGCTGGATATCGACGCGGCGGTAGCTCTTATCGACGAGTTCCGTGATGCAGACCCGACGTTCGCTATTTTGAAACACAACAATGCGTGCGGTGCGGCCGTTCGCCCGACGTTGGTCGAGGCGTGGGAAACCGCGCTGTCGTGCGACCCCGTGTCGGCGTTCGGCGGAGTGCTGGTGTGCAACCGCGCGGTGGACGAGACGACGGCGGCAGAGATGGATAAACTGTTTTTCGAGGTCGTTATCGCTCCGGGTTACTCGCCGCGTGCGCTGGAAATTTTGCAGGGCAAGAAAAATCGTATAATCCTTGTCCTCAAAGACATGGAACGTCCGGTGCGGCAGTCGCGCACGTTGCTTAACGGTGTGGTGGAAATGGACCGCGATTTGAAGCTGGGTGGCCGTGACACGGATTTGCGCGTCGTAACGCAGCGCGGGATAACCGCCGAGCAGGAGCGCGACCTTCAATTCGCCAATATTTTGGTGAAACACTCGAAGAGCAACGCCATAGTCCTCGCGCGCGGGGGCACGTTGCTTGCGAGTGGCATCGGCCAGACCTCGCGCGTCGATGCGCTGCGTCAGGCCATAGAAAAAGCATGCGCCTTCGGGTTCGACCTGCGCGGTGCGGCAATGGCGTCCGACGCATTCTTTCCGTTCGCCGACTGTGTGGAAATTGCACATGCGGCAGGTATCGAGTGCGTCATTCAGCCCGGCGGCTCGCTGCGTGATCAGGACAGCATAGACTACTGTAACGAACACGGTATGGCAATGGCCATGACGGGAATGCGGCACTTTAAGCATTAAATGAAACTCCTAAAATCCCCAAAATACTGCGTTACGCTACCTCGCCGAAATGCTCACTTACGTTCAGTAAACTCCGCTTTCGGCTCGGTCGCAAGCCTTGTCTTTTGGGTTTTTAGAAGTTTCCATTAATATAAATACAGACAATGGGCATTTTTTCATTGACTCAGGAGCTGGCGATCGATTTGGGTACGGCTAACACGGTGATCATCAGCGATGGTAAGATCATGGTGGACGAGCCGTCGATCGTGGCGATAGACCATAATACCGGTAAGCTGGTGGCAATCGGCAATCAGGCCCGGCAGATGCACGGTAAGACGCACGGCAATATCCGCACCGTCCGTCCGCTGAAAGACGGCGTAATTGCCGACTTCAACGCGACGGAGATGATGCTGCGCGGTATGATCCGCAAGGTGCGCTCGCGCGGGAGTCTGTTCAGTCCGTCGTTGAAGATGGTGATCTGTATCCCGTCGGGTTCGACGAACGTGGAGATACGCGCCGTGCGCGACTCTGCCGAACATGCGGGCGGGCGTGAGGTCTACATGATATACGAACCGATGGCGGCGGCGCTGGGGGCGGGTCTCGACGTCGAAGCTCCGGAAGGGCATATGATTATCGACATCGGCGGCGGCACGACCGAGATCGCGTGCATCTCGTTGGGCGGCATCGTATGCAGCGAGAGCATCAACGTGGCGGGCGACGTGCTGACGGAGGATATTCAGAGCTATGTGCGCCAGCAGCACAACATACGCATCGGCGAACGCACGGCAGAGGATATAAAGCTTGCCGTCGGCGCGGCGGTGTCGGAGTTGGAGGACGAACCGGTGGATTTTGTGGTGACGGGGCCCAACGTGCTCACGTCGCTGCCATCGACGCTTACGATGTCATACAGTGAAATCGCTTATGCGCTTGAAAAATCGCTGGTGAAGATAGATGCGACGATAATGAAGGTGCTCGAAATGGTACCGCCGGAGTTGTACTCGGACATTGTGCGCAAGGGTATTTACGTTGCCGGCGGCGGCGCGCTGCTGAAAGGTATTGCACGCCGCTTTCAGGAGAAGACCAACATTCCGTTCATCGTTGCCGAAGACCCTCTGCGCGCCGTTGCGCGCGGCACCGGCGTGGCGCTGAAAAACATCAACAAGTTTTCGTTTTTGATAAAATAGTCTGTCACTGCCGCACGTGCGTGTGTTTCCTGGCCTGCCGCACGACGGCATTTGAAGTTTTTGTAGCTTTCCCGCTTTGAGAAAACTCGCATTGTTCATAAAACGGGTTTATGTGTTCGTGATCTTCATCGTGCTGATGGTCATGGCGATAAACTATTATGCCAACAGCACGAGTTACACACAGGCGCAGATGTTGGCGATGACGAACTCCGTGGCGGGAGGGGTGTATAAGCAATTTGCACGCATAGGAGAATATTTCCAACTGCGCAGCGATAACGATATGCTGGCCGCCGAGCTGGCGCGACTGCATAACGAACTGACCGTTTACCGCGCGATGATGCCCGACTCTCTTACGCATGAACTCGCGGCGGGGATTGGCGACTATGTGATCATGCAGGCATCGGTGATCAACAACACTCTGATGCGACAGCAGAATTTCATCACGCTCGACCGGGGACGGCGCGATGGCGTCGAACGTGAGATGGCCGTGATCACGCCCGAAGGTTATATCGTGGGTTATGTAATGGAGGTCGGCGAGCGCAATTCGGTAGCTATCTCTGTACTGAACACAGAGTTCCGCACCAGCGGGCGCATCAAAGGACGCGACTATTTGGGGTCGGTACTCTGGACGGGCCGCAATCCTGAGTACGTAACTCTCACGGAGATACACCGTTACGCGGAGATAGCGATTGGCGATACGGTGGTCACGGACTACTCGTCGCGCTTTCCGAAGGATGTCGTTATCGGGGTTGTGGAGGATTATCAGCTCACGCAGGCGGGTTATCACAATGTGCGTGTTCGTTTGGCTGCGCGTTTCTCGGCCTTACGCAAAGTGTTGCTGGTCAGGTATCACGACATGGCCGAACGATTGTGGCTCGAAGAGTACAGGCCGAATTAAGGTTTAAGATTTATTGCTCGATAAATGCACCGTTTTTTCGAATACCTGCTTTTTTTTGTTGTGCTGATGTTGTTGCAGATGTTTCTGTTCAACAACCTCAGCCTCAGCATGTACATACATCCGCTCGTATATGTGGCGTTCATCGTGCTGCTGCCGATGGAGATGGCGACGGTGTGGGTGTTGCTGCTGGGATTTGCGACGGGCGTGGTGGCCGATATGACGAGTGGCGGAGCGGGACTGAATACCATCGCGACACTGCCTGTGGCGTTTCTTCGCAGGCAGGTTATGATGCTGATGATCGGCAAGGAGAGCGTCGACGAGGGCGGCGTTCCTTCGTCGTCGCGTGTGGGCGCGGGCAAGTTTCTGCGATATGCCGCCATGATGATTCTGCTCCATGCGCTGGTGTTTTTTACGTTCGAAGTGCTGACGTTCAGCGACTTTCACCTTGTGCTGTTTAAAACTGTTGCCGGTTCTGCCGTCACTCTCGCACTTGTGTACGTCTCTCAATCGTTGCTCATCGGAGCTTACGGGAAAAGATCGACGATTTAGAAACTTCAAGAAAACAATAGGATTATGATTTCATACAAAGACTTGGGGCTGGTCAATTCGCGCGAAATTTTCGCGGCGGCCGTTGCCGGAGGTTACGCCATTCCGGCGTTCAATTTCAACAACATGGAGCAGATGCAGGCTATCGTGCAGGCGTGTGTCGAAACGCGCTCGCCCGTAATCCTGCAAGTGTCGAGCGGCGCACGAAAGTACGCCAACCAGACCCTGCTGCGGTTCATGGCTCAGGGCGCGGTGGAGTATGCGCGGGAGCTGGGGTACGATATTCCGATTGTGCTGCACCTCGACCACGGCGATTCGTTCGAACTGTGCCGCTCGTGCATCGAGATGGGGTTCTCGTCGGTGATGATCGACGGCAGCCATCTGCCTTACGAAGATAACGTGGCGCTGACGCGGTTGGTGGTCGAATACGCTCATGCTCACGATGTTACGGTGGAAGGCGAGCTGGGCGTTCTGGCCGGAGTGGAGGACGATGTCGCGCACGAGCACAGCACCTACACCGACCCGAACGACGTGGTGGATTTCGTAACGCGCACGGGCGTCGATTCGCTGGCTATCTCGATAGGGACGTCGCACGGAGCTAATAAATTCCGTCCCGATCAGTGTACGCGCAATGCCGACGGAGTGCTCGTGCCGCCGCCGCTGCGGTTCGATATTTTGGAGGAAATAGAACGCCGCCTGCCAGGCTTTCCGATAGTTCTTCACGGAGCGTCGTCTGTGCCGCAGGAGTACGTGGAAACGATAAACAAGTACGGCGGAGGGCTGAAAGATGCTATCGGGATTCCGGAGGATCAGCTGCGCCGCGCCGCGCGATCGTCGGTTTGTAAGATCAACATCGACAGCGACGGACGTCTGGCGATGACCGCTGCCGTGCGCGAGGTGTTCGCGAGCAAACCCGCCGAATTCGACCCGCGCAAATATCTCGGTCCGGCGCGCGACGAGTTGAAAAAACTATACATGCACAAGTGTGTAAGTGTGCTCGGCAGCGCGGGGAGGGTATAACACGCGCGCGTGTTTTCCAGCCTGCCGGATGACTGTCGTTGCGGGCTTGCCCGCAATCTTGAACAGTCTCGGCACACCGTTGGCGGCGTGCCGAGACGCGCGCGTCACTCCTCGCGCGGGGGGTGATCTACGGAGTCTTCGCCGGCGTGAAGGAGTTTGGCCTGCATGATCATCTCTATCAGAAGATCGGCCTGCTGGCACGACACCAGATAACGGCTTTCGTAAACATCTTCTATCTCCACCAGATGCTCCCACTGCGTAGCGTAGACGTAAACCATTTCCCATCGCCGCAGCGACAAAAAATAACCATAGTAACCGAAAAATCCGTAGCTGCCGAGTAGCGGGAGCAAAAACCCCGTATCGCGGCGCGTGACGTGCCGCACAGAGTTTATATCTTTAATGGCGATGCGCGTCATCTCGACCACGCAATGTATCTCGAAAGCCTCGCCCGAAACCCTGATGCTGCGCGGGATAGACATTATGAACAGCAGCAGGATTATGAACATCATCACGACGATCCACGCCCGCAGATACTCTTCCGCCACGAGCAGCACTACCGCTGCGAACGCCACGGCAACTACTGCGGATATAATCCATGTGAGCCGGCGCGTCCGTCGGTCGCGCGTGTATTTGAAACGTCGGGCCATATTAAAAGCCGTTTTGAATCATTTCCAACTACATTCTGAATGTATTATTGCTAGATTCAAAGCCTGTTATTTTGCTCAGTTTTTCTATTAATTTTTTCTGCAAATCAATTTCAAAGTTTGCGAGTTTTATTTTCATTTTGTAGTTATCGGTCCCATATGGCTCACTGTAAATTTTGTGAAATCCGTCTAAAATGAAATCAAGAATTTTATCGCAATCTTCCGACTTTTCAAAATATCCGTTCTGAGTCAATAACTCTATATGAGATTTTATTGTCATAGAGAGCGTTGTTTTGAACGCATATTTATCATGGAGTTTTTTTGCCTTATTATGCTCGGTGGAAACGAAATATAGATAATAGACGACAGGAGAGAAAATTAAAAATCTCACATAGAAATTCAAATCAAATACTTCGTCAAACTCGCAGCCATTTCCAATATATTGACATACAAAAAGAATGATAACACCTGCCAAAAGTAGCACAGATGTCCATAAAACGTACTTTTCCCATCTTTTGATCTCTTTATTAAGGTCGTTACGTCTTTTCTCAAATTCGCCACTTAATCCGGTTTCGTGCGCTATGTCATATATCTTCTGGATAGCTTTTAACTTCTCTCCGGATGTCTCATGATATTTAATTATTTTTTCATTTAAACTATTGGAATTATCTTCTAATACAACAATATTGTCCTTTGACTTTTGGCTGGTTTTTTCTATCTCTATTAAATTCTTGTGTATTAGATTGATTTCAGAATCCGCCTCTTTCGCCTTAATCAAAAGACGGTCTATCTTTGTAATGTTGGTTTCAGCCCTTTTGAGAAACTTCGTAATCGTAGCCTCTATCTTGGCTAACTCCATAGATTTAGCCTTGCAGTTTTTAGCAATGTCAGCTATCTCTTTGAATTTGGACTCGCAGTCAGCCTTTGCTTTTTTATAAGCATCGTAATCTTTTTTGGTCTCCCTTAATTTAGCGGATAAATCATTTGATGAATCGTTAATCTTGGTCGCAAAAGGGAGGTATTTTTGCGTATAGAATTTGTTCGCTTCGGATAACTTAAAGGCTATCTTTTTCTTATCGGCGTCGAAAACTTTTATAACACTCTCAGTAGTTTCATTAATTGATTGTAGGGTAGCGTTGAGTTTATTATACTCTTTGTCCTTTTTGTTAATATTACTCAAAATAGCATTAGCACTTTTAAGCACGTTATTAATTGATGCTAATTGCTCATTCATTTTAAAAAGTATCTGCGTCGCCTTTTCTTGTTGTACCTCTAATGTCGAACGCTGTGCCATAATCAAATAATTTTAAGTCATTACCTACAAAAGTAATAAAAGTTTAACCCATAATCAAAATGATTTTATAAATCTATAAGTCAATGTTTCAAACAGTTTTTATCTTTAATATATTATGCAGAAAAATAAACCCCGCACCTTTCGGATACGAGGGGTGTGTTTATAAGTTTAATTTGCCAGTTATATCGCGGTTTGTCGCATGTTGTGGACAGAGCTTAATACCCTGCCTCGATCAGCGCATTAGCGATCACGAGGTCGAGCGGCGTGGTAATCTTAATATTTTGATGCTCGCCTTCGCAAAGGTGGATCCGCACATCGAGTGCGTGCTCCACTATGCTCGCGTCGTCGGTTAGCTCGGCCGGCGTCGCCGCATCGTCGGTCGCCAGCATAGAGTAGGCGTGCATAATGGCGTCATAACTGAAAATCTGCGGCGTCTGCACCGCCATAAGCCGCGAGCGGTCGCAAGCCTCGCCATCAAGCCGCATTGAATCGACCGGACGCACATAAGGCACTGCCGAACCATGCGCCTCAGCCGCTTCGAACAGCCGCCCGATAAACACCGCACTTACCAGCGGCCGCACGGCATCGTGAATTGCAACGACGTCGCACTCGGCATCGCATTCGGTAAATTGCGCCAATCCGTGCCTCACCGATTCCGCGCGCGTCGCGCCGCCCGTGCATGTCCGCACGCGCTCCCACAGTCCGTGCTGCTGTGCGATTTGACGCCACCGCTCGGCTTCGCTTTCTGCAATTACGACCACTATGGGCGACCCCTGTGGCAGAGCCGTCAAGAACCGTTCCACAGTGTGGACGATCACCGGTTTGCTGCCCTCGCCTGAACCTAACGGCAGGAACTGCTTCGGCGTGTCGCCGCCCATGCGTCGGCTATTGCCTCCGGCCACTATCACGACTCCGCGTCTATTTGTCATCGTTTTTTCAAATATTCACGCACGATGCGTGTTATCGTTTCTTCGACGGGCGTGAATTCGAAGCCGGTGAGGTTCTGAATCTTGGCTGAACTGTAATAAGTTTTTTTCAGCAAAACCTCAGCCAGGTCGCGCGTAAAAAGCAACTGCTGTCCGGTGAGTTTCCCCGCCAACCACGCTCCTCGCCACGCTGCGCCGAGAAGCGCTTTGCCCGCCCTTATGCGAGGCGGACGCAAACCCGCCGCTGCGGCTGCGAACGTTAGAAGCTCACGATACGAAACATTTGAGCCGCAGAGTATAAACCGCTCGCCGACAGCCCGCTCGCACGCCGCGAGTTCAACCATCGCACGCCCGACGTCGCGTACATCCACCACACCCACAACCCCGTCGGTGTAGAACGGTACGCCTTTGGTAAGATACGGATTCATCGCTGCGCTGCTCCCTGCGCCCTGCTCGCCCGAGCCGAGCACCAGCGCGGGGTTTACCACGACCGCCCTCAGGCCGCACGCCACGCCGCGCCATACCTCATTCTCCGACAGCAGTTTGCCCACGTAGTAGGGTGGCAGGCCGTCGAGCGATTCGGGTGTCATCGTTTCGTCGATGTATTTCACCCCGTCATGCGTTCCGTTTTCCGGCGGGCTGCCCAGCGCGGCAATGGAACTTACGTGCACCAGCAGCCTCACACCCGCATCGATACAAGCATTTACGACGTGGCGCGCGATCTGCACATTACCGTCTACCAGCACCTCGTCGTCCATCGCGCCGAGCGACACCGCTGCCGCGCAATTATACACCACATCTGCGCCCTCGAATGCTTTTTTAAGTTCGACGGGGTTCGTAAGCTCGGTCTCTATGACCTTGAACTTCACGCCGGTATGCTCCACGCCCTCGCGTTCGAGCGTCGCCGTCATACGTTCCAGCCGCCCTGCATCGCGCAGCACGAGCGTTATGTCGCGTTCGCCGCGCCTCAGCAATTCAACCGCCAAATGACTGCCTACCAGGCCCGTAGCTCCCGTAATGACGATTTTTTTCATCGCATGTCAGGTGCGCGGAAGAGCGCGAAGCCGTTCAGCACCGGCGGAGCGAGCGATGCCGTGATGTTCACGCGCAGGCGGTCGGTCGTAACGTCGTCGAACGCCACGATGCGCTTGTAACCGATAGTGGTCGCTTCGGACAAAGACAGCCACTCGCCCGTAACCGCATCGTAATATTCGGCATCCCAGCTCATTACGCGCTGTCCCAGCGGAATATACTCCTGTAATTGCAGGCGGTTGAACGTGCGCGGCTCGGGCAACGTCACCTCGAAAGAAGCCCGGTGCACGCCGTCGCCTGTCGCCCAATAGGCGTCGTAATCGGCCGAAAGCATGTTCGCGGCGGCGAAATGACGGCCACGCGTGTTGTCCGCTTTCAGCACCGCTCCTGCCGCCAGATCACGCGAAAAAGTCTCGTCGACCAACGCGCGCAACTCCATAAGACGCACAGAATCGTTCTCGTGGATGCGTCCGCGACGGTCGGGCGGCACGTTCAACAGCAGCGTGGCATTGCGCCCCACCGACGTGTGCCAGATGTCGAAAAGCTGCGCGAGGCTCTTCACGCGCGCGTCGGTCTGGGGGCTGTAAAACCATCCCGGACGTATCGAAACATCGACCTCGCCGGGAATCCAGTGCGCGCCGTGAATGTTACCCCGATTCAGCGTATCGACGGGCGGCGCGCCGAGACCGGGTTCGAAACCGCCGATATTGAGACGCGACCAGTTGGTCGTGCCGGCAAAGCCGCGCTCGTTGCCGATCCAACGCACGTCGGGGCCTACGTCGCTGAATATCACAGCATCGGGCTGGCATTCGCGCACGGTGCTGTGAAACAAGTCCCAATCGTACTCCTGCAAGCGTCCGTTCGGACCCTCGCCGTTCGCGCCGTCGAACCACATTTCGAAAATATCGCCGTAGTTGGTCAGCACCTCGCGCAGTGTCGCGGCAAACACTTCGTTGTATTCAGGCGTGCCGTACGTGGGGTGGTTCTGATCCCAGGGCGAGAGATAAACGCCGAATTTCAACCCGTGCCGGCGGCAGGCGTCGGCAACCTCGCGCACAACGTCGCCCTCCCCGTTGCGCCACTTGCTCTCACGCACGGTATGAGTACTATATGCGCTCGGCCAGAGGCAGAAACCGTCGTGATGCTTTGCCGTGAGGATTATGCCCGTCATCCCGGCCGCCATCGCCGTTTGCGCCCACTGATCGGCGTCGAAGTCGGTGGGATAGAAGACGTCAGGGTCTTCCTTGCCGTCGCCCCATTCGACGTTGGTGAACGTGTTCGGGCCGAAATGGATGAACATATAGTACTCCATTTTTTGCCAATCCATCTGTTGTGCGGTCGGCACGGGGCCGAACGGTGCGGGCGGCGCAGCATTGTCTCTGCTGCACGCGGCAAGCATCATTGCCGCAGCAAAAGCGGCGATAAAAATCTTCTTCATAATTATAATAGAGTTTTGTTTTTGGCCGTTAATTCGCAAAATTACGCTTTTTTAAGGAAAATCCATATCTTTGTAAAACTATGAAACTTGCAAAATTCACGGTATGTGCGATGATCTTTGTGTGCGCCGCAGCAAAGGGACAGGCGCAACAAAGGATCACGCCCGAAGAGTATATAGAAAAATATAAGCATCTGGCGATGCTCGACCAGGAGATATACGGTATTCCGGCGAGCATCAAGATGGCGCAGGCGATACTCGAATCGGATTCGGGCAACAGCCGTCTTGCCCTGCTGGCGAATAATCATTTCGGCATCAAAAGCCGCCGCGACTGGACGGGTCCGATAATACTGCACGACGACGACGAACCGCAGGAAGGGTTTCGCAAATATGCCTCCGCCGAATGTTCGTTCCGTGACCATTCCGAATTTCTCGATAAATCGGCGCGTTATCAATTGCTGTTCGACCTCCCGCCGACCGACTATCGTGCTTGGGCGCACGGACTTCGTGCGGCAGGATACGCCACGAATCCGCGCTATGGCGATTTGCTGATAGGGCTGATCGAGCGGCATGGGTTGTATCGCTTGGACACGGAGACGCTCTCGCCCGAGCTTGCCGACGCGACGGAACGGCGCATTGCGGCGGCGCGCGAGGCGAGTTTGGCTATGGGGTCGGTGATTGAAGTTATCGAAACGCAGCAGCAGGCGACCGTGGCGAGCATTGTGTCGGAGGTGGGTTCGGAGGTTTTTGCACGCGTGGACGTGGACGATTTTGCCGTTTCGACGAACCGCTTGGGCGACCGTCCGCTGTTCTTCAACAACGGCTCGGAATTTGTGGTGGCACAGCGTGGCGACACCTATGAGGCTATTGCGCAGCAGGCGCGCCGCAGCGCGTCGCGGTTGCGCAGGTTCAACGATGCCGCACCGGGCAGCCAGCCCGCCGAGGGCGAACAGGTTTACATTCATGCCAAATCCAACCGCTCGAAAGGCGGCAAGCTACTGCACGTGGTGGCGTGTGAAAACGAAACATTGCGCGACATAGCGCAATTTCATGGCATAAAACTGCGCAGTTTGGCGCGCCTGAACCGGATGAACTCCGATGCCGCGCTGAGGCGGGGACAGCAGATAAGGCTATCATAGAATTATGAATATGGACGACCATCCGCAGCTCAGAGACCTGATCAAGGAGACTCTGACGGGAAAAAGCAATTTGCAGCAGAAAATTTTCGACAACACGTTCGGCGTTTTCAACGACCTGAAAGAGGTTCTGCACGAAATGTCGGCGGAGCTGCACGACGAACTCGAAGGGCAGTTGGACAAGCGCATCAAGATAGAATACCGCGACCGAGGGAAGTTCGAGTGCCAGTTGCAGGTAGCCGGCGACATGATCATATTCATCATGCACACTGATATTTACGAGTTCAACCGCGAGCACGAAATATGGAATAACCCATACGTGCAGGAAGAACCGCGTAATGCCTACTGCGGCATGATCGATATGTATAATTTTCTGGGCGACTCGTTCAAGTACAACCGCGCGGCCGACACCGGTTATCTCATCGGGCGTCTCTTCGTAAATCACGACATGCGCTACTGCGTGGAGGGCAAGCGTCAGGCGAATTTGCGCCACGATTGTTTCGGCAGCCGGCGCATCGACCGTGAAGCGTTGCTTGGCATCGTGGAGACGGCTATTCTCTACTCGCTCGACTTCCATCTGTTAGTGCCGCCTTACGATAATGTGAAGCTGGTGACAGTCGAGCAGATGAACACCAAGTTCGAACACACGAAGCTCCACACCGGCAAGCGTATGGGGTATAAGTTCAACGTCGATGACGTGTAATCTGAATCCACACTTAAAATAAACGGTTATGTCAGAAAATCAAACCTCAATCCCGAATCAAACGGTTATTATAACTCAGCCTAACCCCTCCAACGGTCTGGGGACGGCGGGTTTCGTATGTGCGCTGATCGCACTTGTACTTTGCTGGGTTCCGGTACTCGGCTGGATACTGTGGTTGGTCGGATTGGTCCTTTCATGCGTAGGATTGAGCAAACGGCCCAAAGGGCTTGCCATAGCAGGCCTCGTCATTTCGCTCTTCGTACTTCTCTTGCTCATACTGGTAATGGGAGCTATGCTCGCCATATTCAGCAATCTCGTTTAGTCTCGCAATTCGCAAAAAAATCCGGACCCTCTCTATTGGGGGTCCGGATTTTTATTTGGCAACTGCGGCAATGACATCCGGCAGGTTGGAAACCACGTGCGCATGTTACATTCGCTCCGGCACTTCGATGCCCAGCAGCGACATGGCGCGGGAGATTACGCGGGCGACCTGCTCGCAAAGCTGCAACCGCACGTGGCGTACATCGGCGCGCTCTTCGCGCAGGATTTGATTATCGTGATAATAGCCGTTGAACGACTTGGCAAGATCGTAAGCGTATTGCGCAACGAGCGCGGGTGAAAAATTCTCGCCCGCCGCTGAGACCACCTGCGGAAAGTCGGCCAATAATTTAATCAGTTCTATCTCCGCCTGTGAAACTCCTGATGGGGTGACTTCGCCGTCGAATGCAATCTCAGCCTCCGCCGCTTTCCTCAGAATCGAACGAATCCGCGCATGAGTGTACTGGATGAACGGCCCCGTGTTGCCATTGAAGTCGATCGATTCGCGCGGGTCGAAGAGCATAGTCTTCTTAGGATCGACTTTGAGTATGAAATATTTAAGTGCACCCATCCCCACCATGCGGCTGATGTTTTCGGCCTCTGCCGTCGGAATGCCGTCCAACTTGCCCAACTCCGCTGACATCTCGCGCGCTGTGCCGATCATATCGGCTATCAGGTCGTCGGCGTCAACCACCGTCCCCTCGCGCGACTTCATTTTGCCTTCGGGGAGTTCGACCATACCATAGGACAGGTGATAGATATTCTCTGCCCACTCATAGCCCAGCTTGCCGAGTATCAGTTTCAACGCCTGGAAATGGTAGTTCTGCTCGTTGCCCACGACGTAGATGAGCTTGTCGAGCCGGTATTCGGTGAAACGCTGAACGGCCGTACCCAAATCCTGCGTCATATAGACCGACGTGCCGTCGGCGCGCAGCAGCAGCTTGTTGTCCAGCCCGTCGTCCGTGAGGTCGATCCACACCGAACCGTCGTCTTTGCGGTAGAATACGCCGCGCCGCAGGCCGTCCTCGACAATCTCCTTGCCGAGCAGATAGGTCTGCGACTCGTAGTCTATTTTATCGAAATCCACGCCCAGTGCGGCGTATGTCTTGTCGAAACCGTCGTACACCCAGCCGTTCATGCGCTCCCAAAGCTCGCGCACGGCCACGTCACCCGCTTCCCAGCGGCGCAGCATCTCCTGCGCTTCGACCATCGACGGCGCTTTTTGCCGCGCCTGCTCCTCGTCCATACCCGCCGCCGTGAGCTCCGCAATCTCGGCCTTATAGCGCCGGTCGAATTCCACGTAATATTTTCCCGCAAGATGGTCGCCTTTCAGGCCGCTCGTTTCGGGCGTTTCGCCGCCTCCGAATTTCTGCCATGCCAACATGCTCTTGCAGATGTGTATCCCTCTGTCGTTCACCAGGTTAGCCTTGACGACGCGATGTCCGTTCGCCTGCATGACAGTCGCCACCGAGTAGCCCAGCAGGTTGTTGCGAATATGCCCCAGATGCAGAGGCTTGTTGGTGTTGGGCGACGAATATTCAACCATTATCGTGCGTCCGCTGTCTTGTGCAAAGCCGTAAGTCGCCTCGCCCGCTATTTCGCCGAACCGTTGGGCCCAGAACTCTTCGCTGAGCGTGAGGTTCAGAAAACCTTTTATAACGTTGAAAGAGAGTATCTCGCGCTCACGCGCTGCCATGTTTTCGCCTATTTCCTGCGCCGTTTGCTCAGGCCCCTTGCGGCTCGCTTTAAGCAGCGGAAAGACCACCAGCGTGTAATCACCTTCGAACTCGCGCCGCGTTTTCGAAACCTGAACAAGTTCTATATCGTTGATACCGTACAGCGCCTCGACCGTGCGCAATGCCTGCTCGCGCACCAAATTCTCGATATTCATCATCACAAAAGTCGAATTATTCGGTCAAAGATAGCTATTTTTGCATGTTCTTCAACAGGAAAATGAAAATCTCGAATATCGATCTGGGTGAAAAGCCGTTGTTTCTCGCGCCGATGGAGGACGTGACCGATCCGTCGTTCCGGTGGATGTGCAAAGGGTTCGGGGCGGATATGGTCTATACGGAGTTCATTTCGAGCGACGGGCTGATACGCGATGCACGCAAGTCGCTGGCCAAACTCAATATAGCCGACGGCGAGCGTCCGGTGGGCATACAGATATACGGCCACCTTATCGAGCCGATGGTCGAGGCGGCGCGGATAGCGGAAAGTGTCAGTCCTGACGTAATCGACATAAACTTCGGCTGCCCCGTGAAGAAAATCGCCAATCGCGGCGCGGGCAGCGGCATGATGCGCGACGTGCCGCTGATGGTCGAAATGACGCGGCGCATTGTCGAGGCGGTACGCACGCCCGTAACGGTGAAAACGCGGCTGGGATGGGACGAGGAGAGTAAAAATATCGAGGAAATAGCCCTACGGTTGCAGGACGTGGGTATAGCCGCGCTTACGATTCACGGACGCACGCGCGCGCAACTTTACAAAGGCGAGGCCGACTGGACGCTCATAGGCGCGGTAAAGAACAACCCCGCGATGCGGATTCCGGTCATCGGCAATGGCGACATCGATTCGCCCGAAGTTGCTGCTGCTGCGTTCGACCGCTGGGGTGTGGACGGGGTGATGATCGGGCGCGCGACCTACGGGCATCCCTGGATATTCCGCGATATCAAACACTTTCTGGCGACCGGTGAGTTGTTGCCGTCGCCGTCGGTGACGGAGCGCGTGGAGATCGCGCGGCGACACCTGCTCAAATCGGTCGAGGTGAAAGGCGATGTGATTGGTGTGTTGGAGATGCGCCGTCACCTGTCGTGTTATTTCAAGGGTTTGCCCGACTTCAAAGAGACGCGCCTGAGGCTCGTGACGCTGAAAAACGTGCCCGAATTGCTCGCGACGCTCGACTATATCGGTGAACGGTGGAGCAATGGTGTCATTCCGAATGCCATAGGCGGAGGAATCTATCGATAGTCTCCGACTTTGGTGCAATGACAGTTTATTGATTTTTCAGTGTCTTTCACAAATGCGTCACGCCGCCGCCCCATGCGGCGGGATGCTACATTATCATTTCGCGTCCACACCGCCGTCGGCGTGCCGGCATACGCGAGCGTGCGGAATGACAAAATTTTCGTTACTTTGCACATTTATACACGAGATATGATGAAAAAGGTTTGGCCTTGTATCGCACCTTATATCGTGGCGATTGCGACGTTCGCGGCAGCGGCGGCGTTGTATTTTGCGCCGCAGTTCGAAGGGCGCGAGTTGACGATGCACGACATTACGCAATATGAAGGTTCGTCGCGCGACATCGACCTGCATCGCGAACGGTTCGGCGAAGACCCGCAATGGACGGGCAATTCGTTCTCCGGTATGCCCGCGAGCCTGATCAGTATGCAGTATCCGGGCCAGATACTCAAACGGGTGTCGCACTGGTTGGAGTTTATGGGGCGGCCTGCATCGCTGATATTTCTGGCGATGGTCGGGTTTTTCGTGATGCTGCTGATGTTCCGCGTAAACGCTTGGGTGGCTATCCCGATGTCGCTCGCGTACGGGTTTTCGACTTATTTTATAATAATAATCGGCGCAGGGCATATCACGAAAATGATAGCGTGCGCATACGCTCCGCTCGTTGTCGGGTCGGTGCGCTACGCGCTGCGGCGGAATATCTGGCTCGGAGCGTCGCTCACGGCGTTTTTCGGGTCGCTGCTTATCGCCGCCAATCACCCGCAGATCGTGTATTACTTTGCGTTCGTCGTAGCAGCGCTGTGGATAAACGAGCTGGTGCGCGCGGTAAAGAAAAATCTGTTGCCGCGATTCTGGCGCGCGACGGCAGCCATTGCGGTGGCAGGTGTGCTGGCGTTGGGGTCGAACCTTGCGCCGATGTGGTTTATAAACGAATGGTCGAAAGATTCGATACGCGGCGGGAGCGAGCTTACTTTGGTGGCCGACGCTCCGACGCGCGGAGCGGGCCTTGACCTCGATTACGCCACGGCATGGAGTTACGGCATCGGAGAGACTTTTAACTTATACATTCCCGGACTTTATGGCGGCTCGGCGGATTTCGCGCCCGACGGCGAGGTGGCCGATGCGTTGGCGCGTTACGGTGCGCGCGGCTATGCAACGCATTTGCTGTCTTATTGGGGCGACCAACCCGGAACGGCGGGGCCGACATATCTGGGGGCGGTAGCTCTGTTCTTTGCCGTGCTGGCTCTGTTCATGCTGCCGCGCCGTAAGACGCTGTGGATTGTGGCGGTATCGCTGCTGGCGATCATGCTGGCGTGGGGGCATAACTTCATGTGGCTCACGAAGCTGTTCTTCTATTACTTCCCCGGTTATGACAAATTTCGCGCCGTGGCGACGATGCTCGTCATCGCACAATGGGCTGTGCCGCTGTTGGGTGCGCTGGGGTTGGCGCGACTATGGCGTGATGAGGTGAAATTCGAAAATGTAAAAAAGTCGCTCAAACCGACCGTGCTTATACTCGGCGGTATATCGCTGGTATTCATGCTGTTCGGACGTATGTTGTTCGACTTTGTGTCGCCTTATGACGCGAACATGGGGCTGCCGGAGGACGTGCTGGCGGCAATGCGCAGCGAGCGGGCGGCGATGATGCGTGCCGACGCGCTGCGTTCGCTCGTTTTCGTTGCGCTGGCGGCAGGTGTGGTGTGGCTGTACATGCGCGGACGGCTTAAACGCGGGGTGATGGTCGTGCTGGCGGCGGCGTTAGTCTGTGCCGACCTCGTGCCGATAGGGATGCGCTATCTGTCGCACAGCGACTTCACTTTCCGGCGCGGCGCACGTTTCGTGGCGACTGATGCCGACCGCCTGATTCTGCAAGACATCGAACCCGGATTCCGCGTATTTAACGTTGCGAATGGCATTTCCGCAGCGTTCAATGAGGCAAATACATCGTATTTCCACCGTTCGGTAGGCGGCTATCATGGCGCGAAACTGCAACGCTATCAGGACGTGATAGACCGTTATCTCGTCCGTGCCGACATGAATGTGCTGAATATGCTGAATGTCAGGTACTTCATCATGACGGACGAGCAGGGGCAACCGCCGGTTGCCGTTCCGAATCCCGATGCGTTCGGTGCGGCGTGGTTCGTGGAGCGCGTCGTCGTTGCCGAGAACGCCGATGAGGAGATAGCCGCGCTGGGTGTGATAGACCTCAGCCGCGAGGCGGTGGTGGACAGGCGGTTTGCGCATCTGCTCTCGCCTGCGGCAACTGCGACCGTCGACAGTGCGGCGCATATCACGCTCGTGGAGTTCCGTCCGAACTATTTTAGATATGAGTACGCCACTCCTTATGAGGCTACGGCCGTGTTTTCCGAAATTTTCTATGCGCGCGGCTGGCGGGCGTACATCGACGGCGTGCCGGCAGAGCATTTCCGTGTGAACTACATCCTGCGCGGCATGGTGTTGCCCGCCGGTGAGCACTCTGTCGAGTTCCGTTTCAGGGCACATAATTTCAACCTGATCTCGAACATCACGCTCGTGTTTTCGCTGCTGATCATCGCCGCACTCGCGGCATCGATCGCGGCGACAGTGCTGTGCAGGAAACGTAAACGAAAAGAGACATGAACGACCGCAAGTTGAGGCGTAAAGTGCGCCTGTCGTATGCCATATCGACCGTGAGCATCGCGATGGTGCTGTTCCTGCTCGGCTCGGCGAGTTACCTGATACTCAGCCTGATGAACGCCGCCGACCGCATGAGGGAGAGCGTGGCGGTGCATGTGATGTTGCACGACATGGACGACGATGTGCGCGAGGCGGTCGGTCGCCGTCTCACGGCGATGGACGATGTAAAGGAGATAACGTTTGTCTCGAAAGACGATGCCGTGCGTGATTTTATCGAGTATGCGGGTGACGATTTCACCGAATTTCTCGACTTCAATCCACTGCCCGACTCGTTCGAGGTGAGGCTGCGTGCGGACGGCGACAGGGATGCGCTGCGCGGGTTCGAACGCACGGTGGGCGCGTGGACAGAAGTGCGCGAGGTGGTCTACCAGCGTGCTGTGGCCGAGCAGATCGGAGCAAATCTTACGAAGTTCCGCTTTGTGCTGCTGGTCTTCGGTTTCATGCTGATGCTAATCTCTATCATTCTGCTGAATAACATGATACGTGTTTCGATCTACTCGAAGCGCTATCTGATAAGTACGATGAAACTCGTGGGCGCAGACCGCCGGTTTATCCTGCGGCCGTTCCTCGCCAGCAGCGTGCGGCAGGGGATATATGCCGCGCTGATGGCCTCGGTGATGTTCGTGCTGCTCGTCGCGGGAATAGGCGAGGGGATGCCCGAAATCCGCTATATCGGCGAGCGTACGCAGTTGCTGTGGATCATCGGCGGAATGTTCGTTATGGGGATGCTCATTTCGGTGGCGTTCACCATGCCGGCCGTCGATAAGTTCGTGCGAATGCGCACGAATGCGGTGCATTTATACTAAGTGGTCTGCCGACCCAAACCAAACTTGAACGAATGAAAATAAACAAAGAAGGTTACACGATAATAGCCGTGACGCTGGTGGCGGCGGCGGCTGTAACGGCGGTCTGCTTCATGTTGACGCCCGCGTGGGTGGCATGGTCGGTCACGGCGCTCGCGGCAGGGTATTTCGCCATGACGGTCTTCTTTTTCCGTGAGCCGCGCCGACCATTGCTGCAAGACCCTGACGTGGTTTTTTCGCCCTGCGACGGGCGGGTGGTGGTTGTCGAACCGGTACGTGAGCGCGAATTTCTGGATGGCGCGGAATGCGTGCAGGTTTCGGTCTTCATGAACGTTACGAATGTCCACGTCAATTGGTATCCCGTCGGCGGTCGCGTGGCTTATTTCAAGCACCATCACGGGCGGTTCATGGTGGCGTGGCATCCCAAGTCGTCGGAGGAGAACGAGCGGACGACGACGGTCGTGGATACGGGGCGGCACAGGGTGCTGTTCCGCCAGATCGCAGGATTGGTGGCGCGTCGCATAGTATCGTATGCGCGTGAGGGTGAGACGGTTACACAGAATTCGAAGTGCGGGTTCATTAAGTTCGGTTCGCGTGTCGATGTGATGCTGCCTGCGGGGAGCGAGGTGCTGGTGAAAATCGGCGACCGTGTCAAGGGATCGCAGACCCCGCTTGCGCGGCTGCCGTAACCGCCGTAACACAATGGCACGTCATTTGAGTATATTCTCACGACGAACCAAAAATTAATATGATATGATCGAAGGTAAACATTCACATAATGAGGCAGTTATGGGTGACGAGGGCTTCACGCCCGGTGATGCGTATCCCAACTGCGAGGGTGAGCCGTGCGCCAATATGGCGGACATAGATGAAGTGCCGGGTGACAATTCGGCAGATGCAGAGGCGACAGAAACGGCCGAATGGAAAGATAAGTACGTGCGTCTGCAAGCCGAGTTCGATAATTATCGCAAGCGCACGTTGCGCGAAAAGCTGGAACTTGCGGCACTCGGCGGCGAGGATGTGATGCGCGCCCTGTTACCGGTTCTGGACGATGTGGATCGCGCTCTGGAAGCGATGCAAAAGACAGATGACGTAGCGTCGGTGCGCATGGGTATCGAGCTGGTGTCCAAGAAGTTGCGCGATGTGCTCGGGGCAAAGGGACTGAGTGAGATCGATGCCGTGGGCAGTGTGCTGGACACCGATCTGCACGATGCGGTAGCACAGGTCGCGGGCGATAAGAAAACACGCGGCAAGGTGGTAGAAGTCGTCCAGAAAGGTTATAAACTCAAAGACAAAGTCGTTCGCCACGCGAAATGCGTCGTGGGCGAATAGTCGATTCAAAACTGCACTACAACCCAATAATGGCAACAAAGAGAGATTATTACGAAATACTCGAAGTGTCGAAAACGGCGACGGCCGACGAGATAAAAAAAGCCTATCGGCAGGCGGCCTTGAAGTATCATCCTGACAAAAATCCTGGCGATAAGGCCGCCGAAGAGAAGTTCAAGGAGGCCGCAGAGGCCTACGACGTGCTGAGCGATGCCGACAAGCGGGCGCGTTACGACCAGTTCGGGCACGCCGGGATGAGTGGCGCTGCGGGAGGTCCGGGTGGCGGATTTTCGGGCGGCGGGTTCACGATGGAGGATATTTTCCGTAATTTCGGCGATATCTTCGGCGGACATTTCGGCGGTGGCATGGGCGGCGGACGCGGCGGGTTCTCGACCTTCGAGTTCGATATGGGCGGCATGGGAGGCGGATTCGCCGGCGGCGGCGGGCGCGGTGGCAGGCGTGTGAATCGCGGCTCGGATCTTCGTGTGAAAGTGAAGCTGAGCCTCAAAGAAATCGCTAACGGCACGACCAAAAAACTGAAAATCAACAAGATGGTCACCTGCGACAAGTGCGGCGGCACGGGCGCGAAGACTCCCGATTCGTATACTACATGTGCCGCGTGTAACGGCAGCGGCTACGTTACGCAGGTCGTGAACACCATCTTCGGGCGTACGCAGAGTACCGTGCAGTGTCCGACATGTCACGGCGACGGGCGCACCATCAAGGATAAGTGCGACAAGTGTCACGGCGAGGGCATCGTGCGCGGCGAGGAAGTTGTGGAGATCAAAATTCCGGCGGGCGTCGGGGCGGGGATGCAGCTCTCGGTGAGCGGCAAAGGCAACGCCGCGCGTCATGGCGGAGTGAACGGCGACCTGCTCGTGATCATAGAAGAAGAACGCCACCCAGAACTCGAACGTGACGGCAGCGATCTGTTATACAATCTGGCGCTCACGATACCGGAGGCGGTGCTGGGCGGTATGGTTGAAGTGCCCACCATCGAGGGCAAGGCAAAAGTGAAAGTACAGCCCGGAACGGTGGCGGGGCAGGTGCTGCGGCTGAAAGGCAAGGGAATTCCCGACCTGAACGGTTATGGGCGCGGCGATATTCTGGCGGTGGTCGATATTGCGGTGCCTGCGAAACTTTCGGCTGACGAGAAACGGCTCGTCGAAGAGTTGGGTCGTACGCCGTCGTTCGCGAAAGCCGAGAAAAAAGTGCGCCAGAATATTTTCGACCGTATGCGGAGTTTTTTCAGATGACACACACGTGTGTTATCCAGCCCGCCGGATGGCTGTCATTGCGGGCTTGCCCCGCATTTTGCGTTTGTTTGAGATTGCAGGTCAAGCCCGCAACGACAATTTGTAACAAACCTTAATCTATCTATATCATGAAAAAATCACTGATACTGATGCTCTTAGGCATCTGCGCAGCGTGCGGGGCGCATGGACAACCTGCCGAAGTTATAAAGTTGAACCCTCCGAACCTGCAACGCGGAGAAGTTACGATGCAGGCGTTCGAGCAGCGTCGTTCGACGCGCGAATTTGCCGATCGCAAACTCGCGCCGCAAGACCTTTCGGACCTGATGTGGGCGGCCAACGGTATGAATCGTCCCGATGAGAGCAAACATACATCGCCCACGGCGCGCAACCGCCAGCAGATCATGCTCTATGTGGTGATGGCGGAAGGCGCGTATTTCTATGACTCGAAGGCTCATGAACTTCATCTGGTGACGACCGATGACCTGCGGTCATATGTGGCAGGCCCTCAGGCGTTTGCTGCGACTGCGCCGGTGTCGATAGTGATCGTCGCCGACATGGAGAAAGCCGGCGGCAACGACGAACGGGCGCGTATATGGAGCGGAATGGATGCGGGGATCGTCTCGCAGAGCATTTCGCTGTTCTGCTCGGGCTGCGGTTTTGCGACAGTTCCGCGCGCACTCATGGATCACGAAAATCTGCACAAGGGCTTGAAACTCGGCGAACATCACATTATTTACCTCAACCATCCGGTAGGGTACTTCAAGTAAGCGACTGTCATTCGTGCGTGCCGCGCGTTCGGAATGACAAATATGACAATTAAAAAGCCGGCATCCGTTAAGGATGCCGGCTTTTTAATATCGCATCAGGCGATTAGAAGTAGTAAGTGAAACCTACCGAAGTTGTGCTGCCAAGGTTGAAGTCAAAGCGGTTTACTGCTACTGCATCGTCTGCATCGGCTTTTGCGTTCGCCCAAGAAAGACCACCGAAGCCGAAGTTCAGGCTCCAACGGCACGACGGACGAAGTTCAAAACGCAGGAAATTCAGGCCGGCCGAGATACCATTTACAGTAACATCGTTTTGCTCCAAGCTACCAACGAAATAGCCCGAATCGCCGCTCACATAACCTACGCGCAATGTGGGAGCATAGTAGAACAGGTCGTTGATTTTCAATTTGTAAACACCACCGAGACCTACACCCCAAGCGCTCGCGCTTTGTCTGCTTTCGCCATCGAGTTTGTAGCCAAAGTCACCGTACATTCCATCGAGCATAATACCCCATCTGTCGTTGAACATGTAACCGACAGCAGGATTGATTGCAAATGAACTTTGGTTGTCTTTATCGACTTTAATCAAATTGCCGCTGACTTCACCTGTGATGAACCAAGGGCTTTGTGCACTAACCGTTGCAGCACCGAATGCGAGAACTGCAACCAACATCAGAATCTTTTTCATAGCAAAAAATCGAGTAATTTAAGTTAAACAATTATTAAAAAAACGTTTTGTTTTCGTTACCAAATTCGGGGCAAATATAAACACAATAACCTGAACTGTGCAACATTTTCACGAAAATTTATCAACAGCTGACATTCCTTACCACCGAAAATTCTGCAAAACATGCCGCAAAGATAAACGAGAAAACTGAAAAAACAAAAAAAGTTTTCAAATTTTTGCGAAAAAATTAAAATACGGGAATAATTAGGGTTTGTTCACCTGATGCGCGAACGGACGAAAGTAGTAAAAATTGCATTAACTTTGCAGCCGAGAAAAAACCTTAATCGCATATGTCATATAATCTGTTAAAAGGAAAGCGAGGCCTCATCTTCGGAGCGCTCAACGAACAGTCGATAGCGTGGAAAGTGGCTGAACGCGCCGTCGAAGAGGGCGCAGAGATCGTGCTTACGAACACGGCGGTCTCGATCCGAATGGGAACGATAGACCGACTTGCGCAAAAGTGTAATGCCCCCGTCGTGGCAGCGGATGCGACGAGCATCGCCGATCTCGAGAATCTCATCGACCGCGCGATGGAGCATTTCGGAGGCAAGTTCGACTTCATACTGCACTCCATAGGCATGTCGCTCAACGTGCGCAAAGGGCGCACTTACGACGACCTCGATTATGATTATCTTGCCAAGACGCTCGATATTTCGGCTATCTCGTTCCATAAGGTGATGCAGGTGGCGCGACGAAAAGATGCCCTGAACGACTGGGGGTCGATCGTAGCGCTGTCGTATATCGCCGCCCAGCGCACGCTCTACGGCTACAACGACATGGCCGATGCGAAGGCGCTGCTGGAATCCATAGCGCGCAGTTTCGGATACATCTACGGTCGCGAGAAAAATATCCGCATCAACACCGTGTCGCAGTCGCCCACGCCGACGACGGCCGGCAGCGGCGTGATGGGAATGCAGGACCTGATGGACTTCGCCGAGCGCATGTCGCCGCTCGGGAACGCCTCGGCAGAGGATTGCGCCAACTATGTCATTGCGCTTTTCTCCGACCTTACGCGCAAGGTGACAATGCAGAACCTCTACCATGACGGCGGGTTTTCGAGCATGGGCATGAGCCGTCGCGCAATGCGCACCTATGGAAAAGGTTTGTGCATGGAGTTCAAAGACGTGCGGGACAACCGCTTCCCGTTCGGACGGCCGGATGAATAATCAATTAAAATGGTCAATTAAAAATTAAGAATTGACGTGAACATTTTCCTCGACATAATCCTTGCCGTGCCACTCGTGTGGGCGGTGTGGGCAGGGTTTCGTAACGGGATCGTCGTGCAGCTCGGCGGCATTGCGGGGCTGTTTGCGGGCGTATGGCTGGCGGTGAGGTACGGAAGCGCAGTCGGGGCGTGGTTCGGCATCGATCCTGCGGCAGACCCGATCATAGGGTTCATCGTGATCCTTGTGGTTGTCGTGCTGTTCATAGGTGTCATGGGGCGGTTGCTGAAAGGCGTGTTCCGTTTTGCGGGTTTGGCGGCGCTCGACCGCTTCGGCGGTGCGGCGTTGTCGCTGGTTAAGGCGGCACTCATTCTCGGATTGCTGCTTTATGCGTTCGGGCAACTCAACCGCACACAGCATTGGGTGGAGCAGGAGCGACTCGAAGATTCGCGGCTCTACATTCCGCTCGTGGCTGTCGCCAAATTCACGTTTCCCTACGTGGCTATGCTGAAAAATACACTCGTGTGTTTTCCACACCCGCCGGATGACTGTCATTCCGAACGCGCCATAAGCTCGGAGCAATGACAGTTTATTAATTCCTAAATCGAATGAAACGCGGTGAGGCCATAGTGATGCGCTCGACGGGGAGCGTCTATACGTTGCGCGATGCGGCGAGCGGCGAGATTTTCGACGCGCGCATTCGCGGACGACTGCGCCTTGCAGGATCGCGTGCGACCAACCCTGTGGCTGTGGGCGATACGGTTGATTATGAGGCCGACGGCACGACGACCGTCATTACGGCTATACACCCGCGCCGCAACTATATTATCCGCCGTGCGTCGAACCTCTCGAAGGAGTCGCAGGTCATTGCCGCTAATATCGACCGCGCTGTGCTGGTGGCCACGCTTTTCAACCCGACGGTGCGCCCGGAGTTTATCGACCGTTTTCTGGTGACGTGCGAGGCGTATGGCATACCGGCAACTATCGTACTGAACAAAAGCGACCTGCTGGGCGAATTTACCGACGCGGTCGCGCAGTTCAAGCATGTTTACGCGCTTGCCGGATACGATGTCCTGGAAGTTTCGGCGCTTACGGGTGCGGGAATCGACCGGCTCAGGGAGTTGTTGCATGGACGTACGACGCTGCTTGCGGGCAACTCCGGTGTAGGCAAGTCGATGTTGATATGCGCACTCGATCCTGCGGCGGATGCTCGTGTGGCCCGGATTTCCGACGCTCATCTGAAAGGCCGTCACACCACCACCTTCGCGCGGATGTACGCCCTGCCCGGTGGCGGCGATATAATCGATACGCCGGGCGTGAAGGGGTTCGGACTTATCGATATCGACCCGGCCGAACTTTGCCGCTTTTTCCCGGAGATGATGCGACATGCGCCGCAGTGTCAATATTATAACTGCACGCATACGCACGAGCCCGAGTGTGCCGTTCGCAGTGCCGTCGCCGGTGGCGGCATCGCCGAGAGCCGTTACGTCAGTTATTTGAAGACGCTGGAAGAAGACGAAAAGTATCGGAAGTAACACGCGCGTTTTTTTAGTTCTTTTGCCTTGAAACAAAAGAGCTAAAAGTTCAAGCCTCCATAGAGTGCCGAATCCTGCCGGAATTACAGAATTAGCATGAATAAACTCTATTGTTATAAAATTCACACGAGTGTTTGGAAAGTCGGGAAAGAAGTGTTAAATTTGTGCCACATTTGACGACAGGGCGATAATTCGTAATCGAAAGCAGGTGATTTTTCAAAAACTCAAATAACAAACAACCATATTATGAACAAAATCAAATCTCTCGACGATCTGCGACGCATGAAGCAGGCGGTCGAATCCGGAATCGATATTCGTGAAAAGGGCGATGTGCCTGAGGAAAAGATCGTTCAGATCCGCGTAGCGATGGCCACGTGCGGCATCGCTGCCGGTGCGCGCGACACCATGAACGCGCTGATCGAGAAGGTGAACAAGGACAACATTCACGCCGTGATCACTCAGGGCGGTTGCATGGGCTATTGCTATGCCGAGCCGACAGTCGAGGTGCGCGTGCCGGGCAAAGAGCCGGTGGTGTTCGGCGACGTCGATACGAAGAAGGCGGCCGAGATAATCGATAAATACGTCAAGGACGGCGAACTTGTCGAGGGCATCATTCCGATGAACTTTCAGTCTATCAATCAGTAAACACAGGATAACCTACGATTATGGGGCAATATAAAATGCACTTGTTAGTGTGCGGAGGTACGGGATGCCGTGCTTCGGAGAGTGCGCGGCTTGTCGATGTGCTCGGCGAGGAGCTGGTGAAACAGGGCCTGGAAAAGGATGCGCAGGTCGTGACTACGGGGTGTTTCGGTTTCTGTGAAAAAGGGCCGATCGTGAAGATAATACCCGACAATACGTTCTATGTTCATGTGATGCCGGAGGATGCGGCTGAGATAGTCGCCGAGCATGTGCTGAAAGGCCGCCGTGTGGCTCGGTTGCTGTATCAGGACCCGAACAGCGGCGAGACCATCGAGGATTCGAAACACATGGGTTTTTACCAGAAGCAGCTTCGTATAGCGCTGCGCAACTGTGGTTTTATCGACCCTGAGTGCATCGACGAATATATTGCGCGCGACGGTTATGCGGCGCTGGGCAAGGTATTGACGGAGTATACGCCGGAACAGGCCATCGACATTTTGAAAAAGTCGGGCCTTCGCGGGCGCGGCGGCGCAGGTTTCCCGACGGGCATCAAATGGGAAATTGCGGCTAAGAACGCTGCCGACCAGAAGTATGTGATCTGTAATGCCGACGAGGGCGACCCGGGGGCGTTTATGGACCGTTCGATTTCGGAGGGCGACCCGCACTCGGTGCTCGAAGCGATGGCGATAAACGGCTATTGCATCGGTGCGAACAAAGGGTTTATCTATATCCGTGCGGAGTATCCGCTGGCGATACAGAGGCTCGAAATCGCTATTCGGCAGGCGCGCGAGTACGGACTGTTGGGCACGGGCATTCTGGGGTCGGATTTCGACTTCGATGTGGAGCTGCGCTATGGTGCGGGTGCATTTGTCTGTGGCGAGGAAACGGCGCTTATCCACTCGATGGAAGGCGAGCGGGGCGAACCTACGGTGAAACCTCCGTTCCCGGCCGAGAGCGGTTATTTGGGCAAACCGTCGAACGTGAACAATGTGGAGACGTTCGCAAATGTTCCGGTGATATATCTTAAAGGGCCGGAGTGGTTCGCAAGCATCGGCAACGAGCGGTCGAAGGGCACGAAAGTGTTTGCGCTCGCGGGCAAAATAAACAACGTGGGCCTTATCGAAGTTCCGATGGGAATTACACTGCGCGAGGTTATCTACGAAATCGGCGGCGGCATCAAAGACGGCAAGAAGTTCAAGGCCGTGCAGACGGGCGGCCCGTCGGGCGGCTGCCTCACCGAGAAACACCTGGATACGCCCATAGATTTCGACAACCTGCTGGCGTCGGGTTCGATGATGGGGTCGGGCGGTATGATCGTGATGGACGAGGATGACTGTATGCCGGCCGTTGCGAAATATTATCTCGAATTCACTGTCGAGGAATCGTGCGGCAAGTGCGCTCCGTGCCGCGTGGGCAACAAGAGGCTGCACGAGACGCTGGAAAAAATCTGTGAAGGCAAGGGTACGGAAGCCGATCTGGACTATCTGCGCAACCTGAGCAGCGTGATCAAGGATACGTCGCTGTGTGGACTGGGGCAAACGTCGCCTAACCCCGTTCTCTCGACCCTGGACAACTTCTGGGACGAATATGTGGCGCACGTAACGACGCGCACCTGCCCGTCGGGTAGATGCAAGGCGTTGTTGCACTACTCGATAGATACGGAGAAATGTACGGGCTGTACGGCATGTGTAAGGGTCTGCTCCACGGCAGCCATTACGGGCGAGAAACGCCAGCCGCACGTCATCCATCAGGACAAGTGTATCCATTGCGGCGCGTGCTTCGACAAGTGTAAATTCGCTGCAATTAACGTTCAATAACCAGGCCACACGGAAGAAACAGAATCATGGAAAAGATCAAATTAACGATAGATAACACGGTCGTCGAGGTCGATAAAGGGACTACGGTCTATGCGGCGGCCAAACAGATCGGAATCAACATTCCGGTGCTGTGCTACATGCGCTTGGAGCACATGGGCATAGAGAACAAACCGGCGGGTTGCCGCGTGTGCGTGGTGGAGATCGAGGGGCGTAAAAACCTCGCGCCCTCGTGCTCGACGGAGTGTATGGAGGGTATGGTAGTGAAAACGCACACGGTACGCGTGATCAACGCACGCAAGACGGTGCTCGAACTCATACTTTCCGACCACCCGAAGGATTGCCTCATCTGCTCGAAGAACGGGCAGTGTGACTTGCAAACGCTGGCACAGACGTTGGGTATCCGCGAGGTGCATTCGGTAGAAAATGCGGAGGTTTCGACATACCGCAAGGATTATTCGCCGGCGCTGAACCGTGATATGGACAAGTGCGTGATGTGCCGCCGCTGCGAGATGATCTGCAACAAGGTGCAGACGGTGGGTGCGCTGAACGCCATCAACCGCGGATTTACGGCGGTGGTAGCTCCGGCTTTCGAGCAGGACCTCGTGGACTCGCCGTGTACGTTCTGCGGACAGTGCGTCGCGGTGTGTCCGACGGCTGCGCTAACGGAGTTCGACGACACGAAGAACGTGATGCAGGCGCTGGCCGACCCGACGAAGACCGTGATAGTGCAGACCGCTCCGGCCGTGCGCGTTGCGCTGGGCGAGGAGTTCGGCATGACGCCGGGTACGATCGTTACGGGCAAATTGGTGACGGCTCTGCGTCGTCTGGGCTTCGACAAGGTGTTCGATACCGACTTCGCCGCCGACCTCACCATTATGGAAGAAGGCACGGAACTGCTGGACCGTATTACCAGATTCATAGGCGGCGACAAGAGCGTCAAACTGCCGATTCTCACGTCGTGCTGCCCGGCATGGGTGAACTTCTTCGAGGTTTACTATCCGACGATGCTCGACATTCCGTCGACATGCCGTTCGCCGCAACAAATGTTCGGTGCGGTGGCCAAGACATACTACGCCGACAAGCTGGGTGTCAAGCGCGAAGATATGGTCGTGGTGTCGGTGATGCCGTGTCTGGCGAAGAAGTACGAATGCGACAGGGATGAGTTCAAGGTGAACGGCAATCCCGACGTGGATTACTCGATCTCGACGCGCGAGTTGGCGAATCTGATCCGGGCGTTCAATATTAATTTCGCATCGTTGCCGGATGAGGATTTCGACGCGCCGCTGGGCGAATCGACGGGTGCAGCGGTGATCTTCGGCACGACGGGAGGCGTTATCGAAGCTGCGGTGCGCACGGCCTATGAAGTGTTCACGGGCAAGACGCTGGCGAAAGTGGACTTCACCGAGTTGCGCGGTCTCGAAGGAATCCGCCAGGCTACGATCGACTTCAACGGCACGCCTATTAATATAGGTATAGCTCACCAACTGGGTAACGCGCGCAAACTGTTAGACGGCATTCGCAACGGGATGTACAATTTCCACGCCATCGAAATCATGGCATGTCCGGGCGGATGTATCGGCGGCGCGGGACAGCCTTTGCACCATGGTAATTCGGGCATCATCAAGGCGCGCCACGAGGCGATCTACCGCGAGGATGCGGGTAAGACGCTGCGCAAATCGCACGAGAATCCGTATATACAGAAGCTGTACAGCGAATTTCTCGGCAAACCGATGGGAGAAAATGCCCATCACCTATTGCACACTCACTATTTCGACAAACAAAAAATCTGATAACACGCCATGAGTACATTGAAATTAACAGATTGCCAGAAGGGTAAGATCAAGGAAATCTGCGTGTCGTTCCACAACGATCCGGGTGAACTTATCAATGTCCTGCACAAAACTCAGGGCGAGTTCGGATACCTGCCGGAAGAGGTGCAGCGCGAAATCGCCAAAAACCTCAACATCTCGGTCGCAAAGGTCTGTGGTGTAGTGACGTTCTACTCGTTCTTCACCATGACCCCTAAGGGCAAGCATCCGATCGCCGTTTGCACGGGGACGGCATGTTATGTGCGCGGTGCGGACAAAGTCGTAGACGAACTGAAAAAGCAACTGAACATTGAGGTAGGTGGCGTGACGCCGGATGGGGAGTTCTCGCTGGACTGCCTGCGTTGTGTGGGGGCATGCGGACTTGCGCCGGTGGTGCTGGTCGGCGAGAAGGTCTTTGGCCGTGTCGAGCCTAAGGATGTGAAGAAGATCCTCGACAGCTACAAGGAGTAGCGCGTGGGTATCGATAATAGGGTGGGGGCGAAAATTTTCGCCCCCACTACTTTTTTGAGGAGAAGTGTCATTGCGGGCTTAGTCCGCAATGACACTTCTTGCAACTTTTGATACAAAAATATATCTTTGTAATTTCCATTATATTTTACAATGACCTTGTGCCAATAGAGGTCATCCGGCAGGTGGAAAACACACGCGTGTGTCTTTGTAACTTTACGTTATATTTTATGACGATTTCGAAAAACTAACCTACTACACCGATATGAAATTCCTGAAAATTCTTGCAGTAAGTTTTATTTTTTCCGCGCAACTACTGAGCGCGGCCGATAGCCCGCTGTGGTTGCGCTATCCGGCGATCTCGCCCGATGCCGGGCATGTGGCGTTCGCCTATAAAGGCGATATTTATACGGTCGCGACGACAGGCGGCGCAGCGCGGCAAATCACTACCCATGTGGCACACAGTTACATGCCCGTGTGGTCGCCAGACAGCCGCAGCATTGCGTTCGCAAGCAACAGGCACGGGAATTTCGATGTATATATAACGTCGGCTACCGGTGGCGCGCCGCGCCGGCTGACCACGTTTTCGGGAGGTGAGTCACCTTATGCGTTCACGCCCGACGGACGTTATGTAGTGTTCGGAGCGAATATCCAAGCGCCGGCCGCGAGCGTGGCATTTCCGTCGGGGGTGATGTCGGAACTTTATAAAGTGTCGGTCGATGGCGGGCGCGTGGAGCAGATAATAGCAGCGCCGGCCGAAAACGTCAACTTCTTCAAAGACGGACGGCGGTTCGTTTATCACGATAAAAAAGGGCAGGAAAACCAATGGCGCAAGCACCACACGTCGTCCGTCACGCGCGATATATGGATGTACGATACGGCGAGCGGTGAGTTTACGCAGTTGGTGGCCGAAGCGTTCGAAAACCAGAATCCGGTGATCTCTCCCGACGGCAAGACGGTATATTATCTCAGTGGACGTGCAGGAGCACTGAATGTTCATTCGTTTCCGCTGAGCGACCCGTCGCGCATTACGCAGGTCACGAATTTTGCAACCCATCCCGTGCGTTTTCTCTCGATCGCTGACGACGGCACACTCTGCTTCGGCTACGATGGCGAGATATATACGATGCGTCCGGGCGGAGAACCGCAAAAGCTGACGATAAGGATAACGGAAGACGGGCGTCGCAACAACATCGAAACAATCAGTAATCAAAGTGTTTCGGCGCGCGCCATATCGCAGGACGGCAAGCAGGTGGCATCGACGATGCGCGGCGACATTTTCGTCTCGTCGACCGAATACCGGTTCACGAGACCCGTGACGCATACGGCGACGCAGAATAGCTCGCCGTCGTTCTCGGCCGACGGGCGCACACTGGTCTACGCTTCGCAGAAATCCGGCACGTGGACGCTCTACACAGCGAGTATCGTGCGCCCCGAAGAGCAGTATTTCTTCAATGCGACGCTGATTGACGACAAACCGCTGTTCCCGCCTTCGGCCGTCGAGCGCATGCACCCGCAATACTCGCCCGACGGCAAGGAGATAGCGTTCATCGAAGACCGCAACCGCCTGATGGTCTACAACATCGCGAGTGGTGCAGTGCGCCAGATTACCGACGGAACCGGGAATCCGAATTCGTCCGGTCACGTGGAATACGAATGGTCGCCCGACGGCAAGTGGTTCGCGCTTCTCTACACGCCCAACAAGCGCGATCCGTACAGCGATGTGGGGCTGGTGAGCGCGGCCGGCGGCGGCGAAGTGCACAATCTTACGGGCAGCGGCTACACGAGCGCAAACCCGCGCTGGGTACTGGGCGGCGATGCCATACTGTTCCGTTCGGAGCGCTACGGGATGCGTAGCCACGCATCGTGGGGTACGCTGACCGATGCGATGATCGTATTCCTCAATCAGGCGGCTTACGACAAATTCCGCCTGAGCGACGATGAATATAAGCTGTTGAACGAAGGCAGCAGCGGGCGAAATAGCGGTAGGGAGCGTAACAGCAATGACAATAATATAGCGGTCGAACTGCGCGGCATCGAAGACCGCATACTGCGCCTCACGCCGAATTCATCGGCGCTCGGCGATGCTCTGCTCTCGCCCGAAGGCGACCGTCTGTATTATATCGCCACGTTCGAAAAAGACCCCGACCTGTGGTCTATTCACACGCGCACGCGTGAGACCAAACTGGAAGTGAAAAACGCGGGCAGCGGGTCGCTAACTCTCAGCCCCGACGGCAAGACGCTCTATCTGATGGGGCGCAATCCACAGAAAATCACGCTTGCAGGCGGGCGCAAGGAGGCGATCAACGTCTCGGCACAGATGGAACTCGACCTTGCGGCCGAACGCGAATATATGTTCAACAACGTCTGGACGCAACAGGCTAAACGCTTCTATGTCACCGACATGCATGGTGTCGATTGGGATGCGATGTACGACGATTATAAAAAATTCCTGCCGCACATCGACAATAACCACGACTTCGCCGAGATGCTGAGCGAGATGCTGGGCGAACTGAACGTCTCGCATACAGGAGCGCGCTATACCCACCGCGCCCAGAACTCCGACGCTACGGCATCTCTTGGGCTGCTCTTCTCGTGGACGCACCGCGGCGACGGACTGCTGGTGGACGAAGTGGTAGAAAAAGGGCCGTTCGACACTGCCGAAAGCCGCGCGGCAGCCGGTGTGATCGTCGAGGCGATAAATGGCGAAAAGATCCTTGTCGCGACCGACCATTTCGCGCTGCTCAACAAGCAGGCAGGGCGAAATACGCTGGTATCGTTTTATAATCCCGCAACGCGTGAGCGGTGGGACGAGGTGGTGCGCCCTATCGCACATTCCGCACTGAACGACCTGCTCTACCGCCGCTGGGTGCGCGCCCGTGAGGCCGATGTCGAGCATCTTTCCGGCGGACGGCTCGGATATGTTCATATTCAGGGAATGGCCGATGCCAGTTTCCGCTCGATATATTCCGACATATTGGGGCGTTTTAACAACAAAGAGGCCATAGTGGTGGACATCCGCTTCAACGGTGGCGGACGAATGCACGAAGATCTGGAAATTCTGTTCAGCGGCGATAAATATTTCACTCAGGTGATCCGTGGCGTCGAGTCTTGCGACATGCCCAGCCGCCGTTGGAACAAACCTACTATAATGCTCATGGGCGAGGCCAGCTACTCGAACGCACACGGCACGCCGTGGGTCTACCGCCACACAGATATCGGTAAGCTCGTCGGGATGCCCGTTCCGGGAACTATGACCAGCGTGTCGTGGGAAACACTGCAAGACCCGTCATTGGTATTCGGTATTCCTATTGTAGGCTATCAGCTTCCCGACGGCAGTTACCTCGAAAATCAGCAGTTAGAACCCGATTTCCGGATTGCGAACTCTCCCGCACGTATGATTACGGGGCAGGACGAACAGCTGGAAAAAGCAGTAGAAGAACTGTTGAGGCAACTCGACGGAAGATAAAATCGCGCGCGCATGCTTAGCTATGAAATACCGATAAGGGTTCGCTACAAGGAAACCGACGCGATGGGGGTGGTGCACCACTCGAATTACGTCAATTTCTACGAGGTGGCGCGCACGGAGATGCTGCGTGAGCACGGTACAACGTATAAAGAGTTGGAAGAAAGCGGCGTGATGCTGCCTGTGCACGAGGTCGAAATGCGTTTCTATGCGCCTGCTCGCTACGACGACCTGCTGACGGTCAGACTGACGATGCGCGAGTTGCCGGGCGTGCGCATGACGTTCGACCACGAGATCGTGAACCAAGAGGGAGTGGTCGTGAACACAGGGCGTGTGGTGCTGGTGTTTATGAGCGCCGTTACGCGCCGCGCCTGCCGTGCGCCGCAATGGTTTCTCGATATTTTCAGGGGATATTTATAGTAATTTAAAATTACGAATGCTATAATATGTTGTCATTGCGGATCAACCCCGCAATGACAATTCTCCGACAGGTTGGAAAACACACGTATGTGCGGCAGGCTTGAAAACACACGTGTGTGCTACCACACGATCGGCGGTTTACCGTGCGACTCCAAATACATGTTCGCCTGCGAGAAGTGGCGGCAGCCGAAGAATCCGCGATGCGCGGAGAGCGGGGAAGGGTGCACCGCACGCAAAACAAGGTTTCGCTCGGCATTCACGAACGACGCTTTTTTCTGAGCGTAGCTGCCCCACAGCATATAGACCACGCCGGTGTGATGCGTGTCGATGGCGCGAACCACAGCGTCCGTAAACCGCTCCCATCCCATTCCGGCGTGCGAGGCCGCCTCGTGTGCGCGTACCGTAAGCACGGCATTGAGTAGCAGCACGCCCTGCTCGGCCCAGCGATCGAGGTTACCCGATCGCGGCGCGGGTGCGCCCGTGTCGTCAATTACTTCGCGGAAAATATTTTGCAGCGATGGCGGATATTCCACACCATCGTTCACCGAAAAGCATAACCCGTTCGCCTGCCCCGTGCCGTGATACGGGTCTTGCCCGATTATAACCACGCGCACGTCGTCGAACGGACATTTGTCAAACGCACGGAAAATATTTGCCCCCGCCGGATAGACACGCGTGTTTTTATACTCCTTGCGAACAAATTCTGCTAAATCGGCAAAATACGCTTTTTGAAACTCCTCTTCGAGCGCCGTCTTCCAACTTTCGACAATCCTTACGTTCATGATGTATGTGGATTATAATATGAGTTTTACCTAGGGTTTGTTCATAAAAAGTCCCCGCCAGGCTGGAAACCACACGCGTGTGTTACTCGTTAAAAATCGCTCCGAGCGTCGCCACTTGCCGGTGGTTGGTCATATCGACCTGAATGGGCACGACCGAGACATACATGTTGTCGAGCGCCCATTCGTCGGTGTCCGTAGCGCCGGGTTCGGCGTTGTAAAAATCGCCCGTGAGCCAATAATAGTCGTTTCCGCGCGGGTCCTGGCGGCGCACGAAAGTCTCCTTCCAATAGCCCTCGTTTTGGCGCACCACGCGCACCCCCCGAATCTGCTCAGGCGTGCCGACGGGTATATTAATGTTCAGGCACATGGGCATTTCGATATTCGAGGCGAGCGTTTTTGCGACGACCGTTTCCGCTATCGCCGACGCCGCACGGAAATCGGCATCGGCGCTGTGGTCGGTAAGCGAGAACCCGATCGACGGCCGCCCGTAGAAACTCGCCTCTATGGCCGCGCCCATCGTCCCCGAATAGAGGACGCTGATTGCCGAATTCGAGCCGTGGTTGATGCCAGATAGTGTCAGATCGGGCAGGCGGTCGGCCAGCAAGTGGTCGAACGCCAACTTCACACAATCGGCCGGCGTGCCGGAGCAGGCGTAAACTTCCAATCCCTCTTCCTTGCGTATCGTTCTAAGATACAGCGGGTTATACATCGTAATGGAATGAGACTTGCCCGACTGCGGTTGTTCGGGTGCGATTACGACCACGTTGCCGAACTTGCGGCCGATTTCGATCAGTGCCGCCAGTCCGCGCGCACTGTATCCATCGTCGTTCGTTATGAAAATCAGAGGTTTGCCCATTAACTTATAGAGTCAGTTTAACTCCGGCGGTGATGCTCGCGCCCGTGCCGCGATAGAAAGGCAGGGGATAGAGCGATTGATTCAGCAGGTTGCGCCCTTCGACGAATACGCCGAATCGGTTCGAAATGCGATAATCAACGGTAAGGCGCAGATCGGCCGTCGGATCGTTTCGCTCCGTATCGGGAGTGAACGCTATACCGTCGCGCAATCTGACTCCTGCGGCAACGGACAATCGCTCGCCGCGGCTGCGCAGTCGCGCCTCTATACCCACTTCCCAGTCCGGCAAAGCATAGTTATATAAAATATCTTCATCGCGGTATATGTTATATTGTCCGTCGAGCGCGACGGACAACATTCTGCCCGCCCGCACTTCCATCTCCGCGCCGAACAGCGAGTACTCCACTTTATCGAAAAAGCGCACGTCGAAACCTCCGTCGGCTGCGTAGTCGAAGCCCGCGGCATTCCTTACTGAGTTGCGTCCGCCATAGATGTTATACGAAAACACGCCCGCCACGCCTCCGTTCACCCCTGCACGTCCGCCGTACAGCACTTCCGATTCGGCGAAACCGACGGGGCTGCCATCGAGCAAAATGTATGGGTTTCGCTGTGTGATTATGCGCATATTGTTAGGCGTAAGTCGGCTGTCGAACCGCGTATAGGGGTTGAATGCCCCGCCCGCAAGCCGGAATCGAAGTTCCAATTGCGGCAAAAATCGCATTTTAGCCTCCTGCTCGCCCGCCGGATAGTTCTCACTGGCGAACGCCGCGCCCATGCGGAACAGAAAATGTTGTCCCTCATAGGAATAATGCCCGCCGAGACTGTAAACGCTGCTGCCTGTTTCGTTTT
This sequence comes from Rikenellaceae bacterium, assembly GCA_009783565.1. GTDB lineage: Bacteria > Bacteroidota > Bacteroidia > Bacteroidales > Rikenellaceae > WRDF01. The sequence goes on from WRDF01000006.1 coordinate 84,824, forward strand.
CATCTTTGCCGCCCGCCCATGAATTCACATCCGCGCGCAGACCGAGATTGTGCTCGCCGAACCGTCGTCCGAGTTCCGCGAAAGCCTCGCCGCCGCGCTCCGTGCGGTCATAACGGTCGCTGAGCAGATAACCGTCTGCGCCTATGCGGAAGTTGAGGCGCGACAGGTCGGCGAAATCGTGTCCGAATACGACCGAAGCACGCGGTACGGAATAGTGCTGCATCGGGACAGCACGCGCCTCGTCACTCTCCGCGAAACGCACCCCGTAATACGACAGCACATCGTAATCCCATCCCGCATCGCCGGCGATCATCAGACGCCGCCCCACATCCGCCCGCCCGAACGCTCCAAAACTGTTCCACGTCGCATTTGCGGAGTTGCGTACACAGTCGTAGTTATCGATGTCATGGAATCGCCCCCGATGGTTCACGTACACCCCGCCAGCGGTCGCTCCCGGTCGCGTCGATGTAAGATAGAGGTCTACAACGCTCTGGCCCGGTACGCCGCCGCCCGCCTTTAAGTAGAAGGGGTTCAGCTCGTTACGCGCTCCGGCGCTCAGCTGTGCCGCACGGATCGGCGTAACGTCGAACCTGCTTGCCCACACGCGCGGCCTTATCGTGTAATCGAGGTCGGGGCGCAATGTTGTCGTGTCGGCAACCTGCGGACGCACGGACAGTTTCGCCGCCCTGTCCACCCGTGGGGCATAATCCCGCGTCACGTCCACGCGCCGCGTAAGGTCGTCCTGAGTCTGCGTCTGCGCCTGAGCGTGTGCAACGTTTGCGACAAAAGCGCAATTTGCAGCAAAAATGCACACCGCAACGGCAATGACAGTTCTATTCATATAGCTTATAATTAGACATGCTCCGGCAATTCTTCTTGTCCTCGATCACGCCGCCGCGCAGAACCACCACGCCCGTGCGTGCGCGCAACATAGTGATCATCGTCTTCGCGTCCATGTTGAAACTCGGCACGCGCTGCGAACCCAGCACCAATTCAGGATGCGTGGAGAGAGATGCGGCGGTAAGGTGCATTACGCGGTGGCCGCTTGCAACGGCCTGCCGCACGACACGTTCGAGCCTGCGCGCGCATCGCGGTGTAATATCCGCCGGATCGGTGGCGAATATCATAAGCGTCGTTCCGGAATATTCCAGAATTTCGTCCGTGACGAGCATTCCCTCCGCGTCGATGACCGCAAAATCGCGCACCGTCGGTTGTATACGTGCATTGACCGCCGTGTTTCGAATATCGACGAACTCCCATCGGCTTTCGTCATACCACGTCGGGTCTTCGATGTCGAACTCGTGCCGCTTGCCCGTCTCCAAATTGCGCACTATGACCACGCTCTGCACCTGCGGCGCGTCATCGAACGGCGCGTTCATTACCGCCGCAATGTCTGTTCCTTTCTTATACGGCAGGAAATCGATCAGCGGCAGATGCCGGAACGAATAGAAACCTATGCCGAACGAGATAGCCCCGAAAGCGAGAATATGCCACAGGTCGCTCCATGTCGGCATCATCGGCTTGCGGCGCGAATCCCACATCACGATGAACGCCATCGGCCAGAGTATCACGTTTTTGATGAACGTCTCCCAGTTGGTCATCCTGATCGCGTCGCCGAAACAGCCGCAATCTTCCACAGGACTCCAAATGGCCGAATAGAGCGTCAGGAACGTGAAGAACGTCATCGCCGCGAATATCAAAATCGACGTGATACGCAGCCGCACCCTGAACAGCACCATAAGTCCGAGCATCATCTCGGCGCCCGTAAGCCAGATCGCAAGGAAAAAGCTGCATCCGCTTAGCCATTCCATGCCGAAAACCGCAAGATATTCCTCGATCTTTATCGCCGTTCCCCACGGATCGACTACTTTCACAAACCCTGAGAACACGAATGTCAGCGCCAGCAACACGCGGCTGACTTCGACCATCGCTCTGTACAATTTATGCTTATTCATAGAGTTTTTTGTTTTTAGACTGTCGTTTTACAACACCACCTTTTACCGATACAAAAAGGTGGAAAAATCAAAAAAACCTCTCAACGATTCTTTGAAAAATATTTTCCGGCGTATCCATGCCACCTTTACCGTTGGAGCAATCGATCCGCTGCAAGCCGTCGTCCGCGACACACGAGAGGTACATTTCGCGCACGCGGCGTTGCAGGTCGAGCGACGCTTCGTGAATATCCGCCCCGCCGCCCAGATAGTCGCGGTCGCACCCCGTGCGTTTGCTACGCAGCCGCCGTTCCGTAAATTCCCACGGTACGTCCAGAAGCAATGACAGATCGGGGCGCGGCAGACGGTTGTGCTCGAATTCGAGGTTCAGAATCCAGTCACGCAGTTCTTCCCGCGCGCCTGTGTCGGATAATTTCGCACACTGATAAGCGACGTTCGAGTAGACATAACGATCCATAACGATCCATCGCCCCTCGTCGAGCCATGCGCGAATCATCGGTGCGGCATCGGCGCGGTCGCCGGCAAAAAGCAATGCTACGAGACGCGGGTCGGCATACCCTACGCGGCCTAACTCGCCGCGCAGGAATCGCGCTATGAGGTCGCCGTAAACGGGCGCATCGAAACGCGGAAAATGCAGAAACTCGACTGCTCGCCCCTGCTCTTCGAGCCACCGCACCAGCATTTTGACCTGCGTCGATTTCCCCGCTCCGTCGATCCCTTCGATTACTATGAATGGCATGTGGTTTTTCTTGTCTCGTTGTTCAGGCCTCTGTTTACATAGATTTCTTTCTATATTCTACAAATATATGGGATTTTTGCGAATCACGAAAATAAGCAGTAGTTTTGAGGAGTCATTTTTGTTTCATATTTGTTTATTCTCCAAACTGCCAATGGATTATAAAGTTATTTTCAATAGCACTGAAAAAGGTCACTGGATACGCACGATTGCCGATAATGCAAAGATAGTCGCGGGCAGTGGCGACAACATTATTTTTGATGTTTGCAATGTCGATAATGATAATATAGAAAAGATAGAGCCGGTTCATTTGGTAATTTTGGCTTGACTAATAGAGGCGTTTGACGTGAAAGGAGCTATTGTTTCGCTGCTTCATTTACGCGGGGGAAAAGCAGAAAGATTGTTTCTGGATGACTTGAAATTTAAGGAATACTTTGCGGATAAAAAGAATTATGTTGAATCTCGATTCGAAACGACTCTTAATTTGTGGAGGATAAAAGATCAAGGAGAAAGTGGCATACAGTCAAAACGTTCATGATTATTTGAGGCGGCAGTTTTTCAAACATAAAGATTTGAGTGCGGTCAAGAATAGCCTCGATGAAGTTTTTCAAAATATATTTGACCACGCTGACGCAAAAGGGAATGCTTTTTCTTTTTTGAAATTTGATCACGATGAAAATAAGCTACACGTAGCTGTATGTGATTTTGGAATAGGAATTGCATATAAAGTAAAAGAGGTGTGTCCTGAATTTGAGAGAGACTGCGATGCGATAGAAAAGGCTATACAGGATATGTTTACTACTCGTTCTCAGACACATAACATGGGGATGGGGCTTGGAAATATCCGAATGACATGTACGGATGATGATGCCCTGAGGATTATAAGTAATAATGGCATCTTTCTTGCAAAAAGAAATCTATCAAGAAAAGGGGAATTGGGATTCGAGTTCCCAGGCACATTAATTTATTATGAACTATCGTTAGATCATTTTGAAGATGAAGAATTCATTAAAACGTTCGAATTAGAATTAAGAAAGGAGAATCTCATGTGTACTATTCATCTGTCCGAGATCATGAAAGACAGGTCATTCCCTGCTTCCGGTGAGATGCTCTATAATGAAATAGAGCGACATATTGACTGTGGCAAAATAAAGCTTGATCTTACTGGCGTGACATCTTTGCCATCGATGTTTCTTAACGTTTCTATTGGTCGTTTTTTCAATGAATATGGATACGAGAAACTGGCAAATAAGATATCATTTGCCAACATTTCTAAATCCCAAGCGGATAGAATTTCTGATTATATAGATAAACTGCGTAATGATTGTAAGTAGATGTAACATAGCGGAGGTCGGATTTATTTCCGGGCATTCGAGCAACAAAAAGCGGCCTCACAGAAATGTGAGGCCGCTTTACTCGCTGTAATTCCGACATGGCTTAACCCAGTCTATCAGAAAAACACACTTTTATCCATTCAGCGCCATCAGGTTGTTCAGTAATGCTTTTCGAGTCGTTTTTCTTATGCGAATATGACGTTTTTTCTCGGTAGTGGAATAAATTATACCACTGCGTTCTAAATGATTAATGACGTCCATGAAGTCACAGATGTATTGCTCCGGTGTCACGTTCTCAAACATATCGAATGTCTCCTTAAAAACGTTTTCCAGAGTACGTTTGCCATCTATTCTTATCAGAATGACCGATGCCGTAACGTTTAATAACACATTTATTTCCGGATTAGAAAAGAAAGTGTTATAGCTCAGCATATTCTCTTTTGCCTGTGTTATGTAGCCACGGTCCGAAACCTCAAAAACAAGATCTTTCGAATCGAGAAATCGCATTTTTTTTATCTCCGCAAAATTCATCGCAATACAATTATTAATTTATTTTACCCGGTAAAATCAAGGCTTATAAAAAAGAAGACAAATCGATATCCGGATCGACGTGTGTTCGGGGATAAGTCGTATTCAGGTCCTTGTAAGTATATATCTGACTGATATAGTCCAGCAGGGCCGGCTGACTCCAACCTTTATATCCTATTTTTTCCCAAATATCAATGATGTTAGATTCCATGATGTTGCCTATACGGGCGGGAGCCTGGCAGTCGATTCTCACTTCGCCGTTGGGCCGTATCAGCATTCCGGTGGAGATCGACGACATTCGGTATCTCAGGGATAAGGCGGGGTCGGTGGGCTTTATCACCTTCATCAGACCTCCATATTGGAGCGTTTTCTTTAATATTGCTCTCCTTATCTGAAAGATATCCCGGTCATCCAAACCGATCTCGTCCTCGTTTCCGACCGCCCTTCCGGCATACATGAATTCACCAAGTGTTATCTTATATGCGCCCAGATGATATGCCAGATCAATCAGGTCGTCTATTTCATGCAGGCTTTGCCTGACGATCGTGGAGGCAATTCCTACGGGTATCCCGTGTGCGCGCGCCAGAGAAGCGGCCTTTATGACCTTGCGGAAACTTCCTTTTGCTCCGCGAATATAGTCGTGCGTATGTTCGGTAGCTCCGTCTATGCTTAACTGAAACCATGCGTAATTGTACTTGGCAAATTTAGAGATGTTTTTCTCCGTAATATTCATTCCATTAGTAATGAAAATGAAGTGAGTTCCTACTTCATGAAAAATATCCATGATTTTGAAAAGGTCGTCGCCCAACATCGTCGGTTCGCCGCCGCTGATAATGATCTGTGGAATACGGATCGCTGCCAGCTGTTCCGCCGTCTCCAACCATTTTTCAATCGGTATGTCTTTATTCTCCTTGTTATTGTCCAATCCCGACTGATTATAACACTGAATACATGCTTGATTGCAGCGTGACGTCAGTTCGAATTGGGCAGAAAAAGGTTTCGGATAGCTATTAATATATAGGAAGTTTCCGCTCGTATCGTTTTCGTATTCACGTTCGCTCTGAACCTTTTTCTTCATGTTCGTCCTTATCTGTCGAACAATATCGAGATGTTCTTTATCGATTGTGCCGATGCGGCTGTCTATGGGCTTTTCTAATTCCGCCTTTAAAAAATCAATGTAGGAACTCAGAATTTCCAGTTTTCTGTCAGCATATAAAGTAACCAAGACTGTAATATTTTAAGATTTTACCGCAAAAATAAATGTTTTAATGTTAACTATCAAATATTCCTGATAAAATATCGAACAAATAATCTATATTATAACTGCTATTGATATTTAAATATTCCCTTAAAGGCAGTTGAGAATTATCATTCACATTTTTAAATACATAATAATTAAAAAACGACGTATTATGAAATAGTGCATAATGTTGATTGTAGCTTATCGGTACAATGTGAGACAGATCTATTTGCTCCATAGAGTCGGAGCTATCTATAAATTTGCGCAGTTTACGGTATCCTTCTATACGATGCCGTTGCCAGGACAACAACTCTGCTCTTGTGTCGCGGAAAACATTGCCGATAATGAATGTGTCGTCCAGTACCGAAAAACATATCCCCGAACATTCCAGATCGGCTATCGAGTCGCTCACGTAGGCCGCCCTCTCTGCTGCCCGGCAAAAGTCCCGATGCTCGTAATTGGGCAATATGTAATCACGGGGATACATTCTCGCTATCTCGATACCGAACTCCTCCTGATTACCGAAAACATATGACTGACCTTCCAGTCGAAAGTTGGTTATGACAAGCGAATTTATATTATAGCGGTTATTTCGTATGAAATCGATCAATTCATTTGGATGGATATTTTCTTCGCCTGGAAATCCCACGATAAAAAAACAATGAGTAAATATTCCGGCGCTGCGGCATTGGCTTAAAATTTCATGTATACGGCCGGCGTCCACTCCTTTATTCATTCTATCCAGCAAATGCTGATTTGGCGATTCCAGTCCGAACGATGCTACTCTCAGTCCGGAGCTATACAGTTGTTGCCAAAGTTCCGGTGTGAAGTCTTCTTCGAAACGCACCATGCATTGCCACAGAAACTTGTTGCCGCGCGCAATAATTGTCTCGCTGATTTCTCTCAATGTATTCGGATGTATGCAATTGTCTATCAGTCTGAACTGGTTGATCCCGTAGCGCTCGGTCAAACGTTCCATGTCATCGACGAGTAAAGCGGGTCGTTTACGCTGAAAGCGACCGTCGTAATTGCAGTTGATGCCGCAAAATGCGCATTTGCCCCAATAACAACCTTTCGACCCTAATACAGGCAAAGCCAGATGCTCTTTCGGTGTCAGATATAGCTTTAATTCATCGGGGTCGAATTGAGGCGTGAACAGGCTGTTTATATCTATATCTGCCGCCTCGCCGTTTTTCGCCACCGCTTTCCTTTCGAAATCATAATACAGCGCGCCCTTGACTTCGCCGAACTCGATCTTACCACACACGTAATCATACAATTGCATCAAAGTTCTTTCGCCTGAACCGGAAACGATAAAGTCGAGATATCTGAACGGGAACGGGTTTTCGATCAAAGCCGAAATTAAATATGGCATTATGGCTCCGCCCATTACGATTTTCAGGTCGGGCTTGCGTTCTTTCAGCAGGCGCGCCAGACATAAAGACGAAGTAAGTTGTGAGTAGCCGCAAACACTCAGTCCGACGAGTTTTGTCTCTGAAATATCTATATCGGCAACGAATCGTTCCAGATGAGTATGAAATGGATTTGTATTGTGGCTTTCTCCGACCCTGCGCTCCAAATCCGAGAGCGTAGGTGTTATCTCAAAACTGTTGTAATCGAGAAAATTGTGGTGAATGCTACCGGTAGAATATACCAAAGCTCCCTCATGGATGCGCCCCGGATAGTGCGGCGCGCTATATATTCTGTAAACCGTATCGATGAAGCGGTTGATCCTTGTCGCTTCGCGCGGAGATATCGTGCCGTGCCGGAGTCTCTCGATCGTCTTATCCACAGCTCCTTTTACTATACCGTAAAGGTCCGATGCAAGCAATAGCTCCGCCCGATGCTCTTCACCCAGGTCTTTTCGGCTTAATAATTCTTCGATCACTTTCGCCGACCGGTCTATCTGCTTGTCTGTGAGTATTTCGTCGAGAATGCGAATATTAAGATCTATTCCGCAGCACGGAATATCGCTGCCGGAGAGAAATGCCGTGAGCAAAGGAACACTCAGGTATGGCGACGAGGTAGACCAACCCGGCGGGAAAATCAAAAGTATTTCAGAAGAGTCACGCTCCATGTTAATATCGGATTATAATTAATGGGCTAACATTATTAAATCGAGAAGCTGTATTGCGTGAGGCGAGCGAACGGCATTCACAGGATCATTTCGTCCGATTATTTCCATTAAGGCGATTATGCGCTCTTTGTCCGGATTCGCGGCAGGAAGTCTGCGAATATCATATTCTAATTCTGCATCGGATGGTAAATCTTCGATATTCATTAAATGAAGCATAAGACGTGGTCTTACCTGGGCAGGGAAAAACTCATGCACTTTATATGCATATTCGTATGCCTTTTCTATGGAGTGAGATTTAAAATGTCCGATGCTCAGTGCCAATAAAATATCCCGCGAGTGCATCCGGTGACCGAGTGATTCCAGAATTGCAATGCCTTCGGCTGTCTGCGACGCAGATTTGCCGATACCGTCGCCGCCAAGCCCTATCAGACTGCGTCCTGATATGATTTTAGCGGCAGGGTAGTCCGGGCTTATATCCAATGCACGCAAGGCAAAAAAATTCGCGTTTGAGAAGTCTCCAGCCGACAAGAACAATCGTGCCTGACTGTATGACCTGACCGCAGCGTATTGCCGTACATATAACCCCGAAGTGACAAATATTGCAACGAGAAGTCCGGTCGAAAAAATTCTGCCCGTTGTCGCCAAAACAGGGCCCATTATGATTTTAATATCGGCTCTTACGGGAACGAATGCGCATAATATAAGAAAGAGGATAACGATTATCGGAAATCTTAACGTTTCGTCGAAAAACATATGAAACATGAGGCATAGTGCCGAGAATGCTATAAAATAATTATATGGATTGCCGCAACGCAGATAATCGGAGGATAAGATTTTTCTTGCGATCAGAAACAGCACAAAAACGAATATGACGAGTCCTATGACCCCGAATTCTATGGCGAATTTCAGGAATTGATTGTTGGTCGTTCTGTCCTCGTTCGCTCGCGCTATGAATCTGTGATTATCGCCCGTTTTAAAGAAATCGGCCTGATAATCGAGATATACATTGGCATATTGCCCATGCCCGATACCAAAAAATGGATGATCGCGCATCATCGAACTCCCGATTTGCATTTTCATCAGCCGCCCTTCGGAACTCGACCGGTCAATATATAAAAACGCCGTGGTGAGCGCCGTGGCCGCTACAATAAAGCCGAATAAAAATCGCCGTCGCTGTCTTCGGTCGAATCTGAAACGTATGGTATAAAAATAACACAGAAAAATAGTCCCGACAGAGAGCATAAGACTCAACATTGCGCCTCGTGAGCGCGAGAGCAGCAATGCGAAAACGATCACTGTGATAGCGGCGCAATAGGCATACCGGCTGCGGGTTTTGCGCCGCCGGTAAAGCAACAGACAACCCGCACCCAAAGCGATGGCAAGATACCCGCCATATAAATTAGGGTATATCAGCGTTCCCGTTGCCAGTGTCTTGTATATGCCTTCCGCGTCCTCGTCGAAAGCGTACTGCGCTATTCCCATCAGTGCCTGCAACAACCCCGTGATGAAAAGTACTGCGATAAAACGTCGCAGAAACCTTTCTTTTTCCGGACGATCCAGGCTTCTTATATGATAATACAAGACCGGCGCGAGCAGCAGTATCAATAAATAACCGCGAGAATCGAGATCGACAAATGCTCCGCTCCACAATGCGGACAGAGCAATGACTGCGCAGAATCCTCCCAATGCGATACTCAAAAAATCCGTCTCGACATATCTTTTATCGCAGCCGGCCCTTTGCCGCCATATGTTTATTATATATAATGGTATGACTGCCGCCAGACCGCTCACGAATACGTAATCCTTTATCTGCCCTAGCGTGTATCTTGTAATTATGATATTGCCGACGAAAAACGCGATGATTACGATCCATTCTATCACCCGATTTACGCGAACCATGCCGGTCATCTTGAAGCTAAGCAATATTATTTACGCACCTTTTTAGAAGAGATGATCCTCCGTGAAAAAAGAATAAATATTATGGAAATCGCAAATAAGACGGAAATCGTCAGCCTCAGTGTACTTTCATGTACGGCGAAATACGCCGCTATCTGCTCGTAAAATACGGCGAATAACACAGACGTTATCACGACAAACAATGATGCAATTACGAAAAACACGAACGAATGCATCTTATCCGTGTTATTGCGAGACTCGCGAACAGGGTTCTTGCGGATAGAAAAAAACGCTAAGATCACGTAAATGCCCAAAAGCAGAAGCGTTGTAATTACGGTAACCAGCATGGCCGTGTTCGGTTCTTTGATAAAGTTTAAATACATAAAACCAAAGCAACCCAGCCCGATGAACAACATGAGGGTAAATCCCAATAAAAGTTTCTTCGCCATAATACGTAATAGTTGTCGAGTTTATGGCACAAATATATGATTTTTCCGAGAAAAAAAATAATTATCGATAATTTTTGGCGTGGTATTTGTGTTATTTCATAATAATTATTTATTTTTGCACCCAGTAGTTCTTAGTTGTCGTTATCCTAAAATGTTACATTAACCATTTTAAACTAATAAAACCATGAAAAAGTATTTTCCTATCACGTGCGCATTACTGGCGCTGTTATTGATCTTGTCGTCGTGCAATACGAGGCATGACGCTAACGAGGCTAGTGTCAATGACGATGATGCTTTCTCGATTTCTCAGGCGAGAGATTATTACGAAACTCTCGTTACTACTCGCAGTCAGAGATTTGTCGAGCAATATCTCTGCGTAAGTTTCACTCCGCTATGGGATGAGGCTAGGTATAGTCGCGCTCAAAACATCGAAAGTGTCGATGTGCCGATCGAGAAATCCACTCATTTCATTATTGAAAAAGACAAGAATTTCGTGAAAGCTCCGCAAAGACTGACTATTATCAAAGACAGTTACACCGGAATCGCCAGTTCTTTTCTGACGACATTTATTCCCGATGCAAAATTCATGAATTCGACGAATACCGACGAGTATGACCCTCAGGCGTTCGAAACCTCGGGTAACAAGAACAATTATTCGGGACTTGTTATCTATACGCCTACCGACAGCAGCGAGATTGTCCTTGTAAATGTTTATAAGGACGGACGAAAGGTCGATAGCGCGAATATTTTTGCCGCCGATGCAGCTTCGAGAAAGCAAGGCTCTAATAAAATATTGAAGTTATTGAGCGGAGTATACGTCTATCCGTATGATGGGTCGGTTGAATTGGCTTCATCAAAATAAATTTCAGGCATTTTTAATTCTTAAAACATTTGAATAATGGATACCAAAGCAATTAAAAAGATTTCTTACGTCACTCCGATTGTAGTCGCAAGTGGGGTGACTGGTGCATATGCCGCAGCTGAGGAAACCAGTTGGACGTGGTCTCAATTTGCAGGTAATGTCGCGGGCGGTGCGATCGGCGGTGCAGCCGGTGGTGTGGCGGCGACAGCCATAGCAGCGGGTGTTCCGGTGCCGGGCGCAGGCGCAGCAGCAGCAGCGGGGGCTGTTGCGGGAGCTGTCGCCGGAGCGGCAAGCTATGCATTGACGGTAGCTTTTGGATAATTGCCGTGAAACATAATGCCGACCGACGCCTCCGTTCGGCGGAAGCATCGGTCGGTATTATGTTTTATTATAAACGACGAATTGGCTGAAAAAGCTCGGAGTTTGCTGGATTTTTTATCTATAAAAATTGTTTTATAAGTTATTTTTTCGTTTTTTCGCGTCGGATCGAGGTGCATTGAATGAAACTTTGACAGACTTTTTAAAAGACCAAGCAATTTTATATGAATGTCCCTTTTTTGAGGTTAATCGATGTGTCTAAGCGATATCGGAATGTCGAGGCATTGCGTGATGTGAATTTATCTATCGAGAGGAAGCATATTTATGGCCTTATCGGTCCTAACGGGGCAGGTAAGACGACTTTGATGAAAGTCATTCTCGCATATGTTCAATATAAGGGGAGGGTGGAATTCGACGGCAAGACGGACAGAACGGGCATCAGCATCAATTACATTCCGGAGGTGATCAACTTTTATGATTACCTGACCGGCGAGCAGGCCGTCAAACTTATAACATATCTGCAAGGACGTGACATGAAGCAGATGCTCGCCGCTTTCTATTCATACGCGAAACGGCTGGACTATCGCGACCATGATAAACTGATACGGGAACATTCGAAGGGGAATCTTCGTAAGTTGATGTTGTTACAGTCTATGGCCGTGGCCAATGATATAATGTTGCTGGACGAGCCTTTTTCGGGCCTGGACCCCATGACAGTCGATAAGGTAATCGACTGTTTGTTGTCTATAAAGGCGGAGACAGGGTGTACGATCCTTATAAATACTCATTTGTTCGACGCCGCAAAAAAACTGTGCGACGATCTCTATTTCATTAAGGGCGGGCGGATCATCGGCGAGGCCCGACGCCCGGAGTATGAAAGCATCAGTCTTGCGGAGATGTTTGACAACGACAACGGATAATATCGCGGATAATGATGGGATTATTCAAACGGTCCGTATACTTATATTATTCGATAAAGATACTCTCTTTCCGTAATAAGCTACGGAGGCTCGGCATTATAAAGCTGGCAATATATTTTTTGATGCTGTCGGCGGGCATGTTTCTGTTGTTATATAATGCTCTGAACCGGACGGCACTTGTTCCACAGGAGGCCGATATGGCAGATTTCGCATGGCTCATTTTTGCCTTTGTGTTCCTGAGGCTTCTATTGTCACGTAAGTTCAGTCTGCAACGAGACGAGGCCAACCTTGTGCAACTCTCCGATTCGAACCTCAATTCCATTATCGGATATCGGTTTTTGTCCACTGCGACGACCGTATTCATTCCATTATTGCTTGCTCTGTATATCGGCGTGATTCAGCGTAGTCCGGTTGATGCAATGGCGGCATTCGTCTCGCTGTTCCTTTTTATAAACGTTCTTAACGGGGCCGCTTTTTTTCTGCAAATCCGCAAGCTTTCCATGAGACGTGGCGTCTGTCGTGCGGTCAATGCCGCTCTGCTCGTCGGGGTTTGTGCGATTCTGTTTTTGCAGATAAGTGGGTCGATATATATAGGCAGCGCATTAAGGTTCTTTATATATCCGATGCTGGCCGTCGTCAATGCTCTCGGATATGACGCCCCGCTAACATTCAGTGCCGCCGCGCCGTCGCTGATTTTTTATGCGTTGCTCTATGCGTTCCTTTTCGTTGCATTCTATAAATGGTTGTCGTCGAGAGAGTATCGCATGTCGCTGGAAAGCGAGGTGCAAACGAAAAGCGATGCCGATTACAATAACCGGATCGATGAAAGCCACGACCGCGCAGAAGAGGATAAGCGCAAAACGGAATTAAGTCGCCGCATACGATTTACATTGCCTGGCGACCGGCGGATGATCGTTCGGATGACATTCTCCACCGGAGGGCAGTTCATGCCGTTGATACTGCCGAGTCTGATATACATCATTATATCGATTTACAGTTTTCATGTCGCTTTTACCGGCGCGGATGAGATGAACAGCGCCGGGTTCGTTATGGCGCAGTGGTTCGCTCTACTGGGCTTCCCTGTGATATATATCGCACCGAATTTCAAGATGGACATTAAATACCTTTGGATCTATCGCTGCTCGGCAAGGTCTAAAAGAATATTTTTCATCAGCAATCTGCTGAAATATTTTTTCAGAGGCGTTTTGTCATTAACGATAGCATCTGCTGTCATATATCTGTATTTGCTGGTCGTCTATGGCGCGAACTTTTTCGAATTCGTCGATACGTCGGCATGGCTGTTTCTCACGTTCGCGATGCCCGTGTTATTCTCTCTTATCGGATTATTCGTTACGCTCAAATTGCCGGACGCATACTTCAATAGCAATAATAACATATCCATAGTGCCGATGATTGCGATGATATGGCTTTTCGCACTGGTGACCCTGCCCATAATACTTGGTGTTATGGCCGGCCATGCCTATACTACGGCACTGCTGTTTCTAATCTCATCGATAATTCTTTTCTTAATATGCAAACGTGTAATCTCAAAAATCGAAATATGAAAACCTGCGGCATGTTAATATCAAGATCCATGATCCTCCTGCTTCTCTGTAACGTACTGTCACGCTGCGGCAGGTCGAACGCTCCGGATGCCGATTTTGTGTTTAAAGAGACACATGTCATACAGCTTGACTCAGGCAGTATCAGCCGGTCGGCGTGCATTGCAGGCGACCGTATTTATATACTATCCGGTGTCGATAACGGATATTGTAGGGTCGACATAAATTCGGGCGAGCTGTCTCGCTGTGTATTTCCTGTCGGCTTTCAACGGCCGACAAGCATTACAAATAGCAGAAGCCGTACAATAGTTTCCGATATGAGCGACCGTAGTCTGACTTTTTTTGACCGCGATATGAGGTTTAAAAAGCGGGTCGTGCTGAATCGATTCCCGTTCGATTTCAGAGTGCACGGCAATCGATGCGTTTATCTTACGGATCTGATGCACAATCAGATGTATGGTTTTATTCTTGTCGAAGAGAATCTTTTGAACCGTAAAGAGCGAATACTTTTCAATGGTGATGTTTTGAATGCGGCCTCCCTGAGAGAAAGCCTGAATCTGGATATTCCGGGTACAATATGTTTTGATTATGACGGCCGACATGTTTTTGCCGCCCGTCAGCGATACGACTCGTATGTTATATATCGTATCCGGCTGGGCAGGAACTTTGTAGCCGAGGAATTTATACATGATCAAGAGTGGCATCCGATCGAATATAGCGAAGCCGAATACCTCGCAGCGCGGGCTATTTATTCGGAAATTCTCGATGCCAGCCAGTATCCTCTTGACCAACTTGTCTTTTCTCATAAAATAGCCATTCTTTCGCTCACGGTCGATCCGCATGGCAGGCTGTGGGTGGTAAGTTCCGGGATCGGCAACTCACTTTCGCTGAATATTTACTCTCCGGCGGGAGTCAGGATCAAGAATATGGCATTCGACGGCATAGATAAAGCTAAAATATTGGTTTCTGCAACACATTTCGCATTATTAGAAGCAGATACCCCACGCCCTCGCATTTTTATTTACGAGATGACCAAAGATTAATTGCAGACGTTTCAGACAATAGTATAACAAAAAGCGGCCTCACATTTCTGTGAAGCCGCTTTGACGCTGTGATTCCGACAGGACTCAAACCTGTAACCTTCTGATCCGTAGTCAGATGCTCTATTCAATTAAGCTACGGAACCCTTTTTGCGAGTGCAAAGATATGCGTTATTTTGGTTATTACAAAACGAAATACGAATTATTTTTCCTTTTCGTTTCCTTCTTTCGTCCGTTTTGATTTCATTTCTCGTTCGGGGTTCATGGCAATGAAACTCTCCCATGAAGCCGACTTTGACTTCGCGCCGCGACGCACTGCTGCGTCGCCGCTTACCGCTCGTCCGAGCGGCCGCGAGGTCTCGAAATGATGACACAGCGCAACTGCCAGCCCGTCCGTCGCATCGAGCTTTTTGAGCGAATATTCGACTTTTAACATCGTTTTCAGCAGCGCCGCCACCTGCTCTTTCGATGCTGCCCCGTTGCCCGTGATCGCCTGTTTCACCCGGCGCGGCGCATATTCAAAGACCGGCAGGCCGCGCGTGAGGGCTGCCGCCATCGCCACGCCCTGCGCTCGCCCCAGTTTTAACATACTCTGTACATTCTCGCCGAAAAACGGCGATTCGAGCGCCACCTCGTCGGGACGGTATTCGGCGATCAGCGCATTCACGCGTTCGAAGATATGACGCAGTTTCTGGTAAACATCCTCTACTTTGTGCAGCTCTATGTATCCCAGCACTACGCACCGCACTGTTCGGCCGCATACTTCCAGAACGCCGTAGCCCGTCGCGTTCGTGCCCGGATCGATGCCCATGATTATTTTGGTCTCGTGCGGCATTTGAAATTTGCGGCATTTGAAAAGGGGGACTTCCTCATCGGAGTCCCCCTTATTGTGTGAGCCACGACGGATTCGAACCGCCGACCCCTACCCTGTCAAGGTAATGCTCTGAACCGGCTGAGCTAGTGGCTCTTGTGGCGATTGTCGCAATTATTATTGCCACAATCAGCGATGCAAAGGTAATATTTTTTCGTAACTCCGAAAAATATTTGCAAAATTGTCATCCTGAACGCCGCAGACGGAGGAGTTTGCGAACCTGATCGTCATTGCGAGCCGAAAGGCGAAGCAATCTATACCTGTTTTTCTGGGTTGCTTCGTCGTGCCTACACACTCCTCGCAATGACGTGCGCGTGTCATCCCGAACGTTCCGTAGGAACGGAGGGAGCTATCGCGAATTTACAAGTTCAAAGACAGATTCTTTAGTTCTTTTGTCTTGAAACAAAAGAACCAAAAGTTCAAGGCACGCTATTTCGGTTTGACCCGCTAATGTCTTCACTTCGTTGGCGAACCGAAATTCCGGATGTGCGCGTTTTATGTTGGCACGCACATCCTCGCAGTTTCGGCTTCGCCGGACACTCGTGAAGACAAAGCGGGTGCCCAAACCTACATAGAGTGCCGAAGCCCTGCCGGTAGCAAACGTACGTGCTAATATTTTCCGGCCCCGATTTTTTTGCCGACCACGCGCAGCATATCTTCTGTCATCGAAGCCAGGTCCCACTTCGGATTCCAGTCCCATTCACGGCGTGCGCAGGTGTCGTCGATGTTGTTAGGCCAGCTGGCGGCTATCCGTTCTTTCAGCGGGTCGATGTCGTAGTCCATCACGAAGTCGGGAATATGCTTGCGTATCTCAGCGGCGATGACTTCGGGCGAGAACGACATTGCCGTGACGTTGAAGCTGTTACGGTGCACCAACCGTGCGGGGTCTGCCTCCATCAGGCCGATGCACGCATCGAGCGCATCGGGCATGTAGAGCATATCCATGTACATGTCTTCGGGGAGCGGGCACACGAACCGCTTATGTTTTACCGCCTCGTAGTAAATTTCGACGGCATAGTCGGTCGTACCGCCTCCGGGCAGCGTGAGGTTCGAGACAATGCCCGGAAATCGCACGCTGCGCGCGTCGATGCCGAAACGGTGGTAATAATAATCGCTCATCAGTTCGCCCGTCACCTTACATACACCGTAGATCGTCGTCGGGTGCATCACGGTGTCCTGCGGCGTGTTGTCCTTCGGCGTGTCGGGGCCGAACGCCGCTATCGAGCTTGGCGTGAAGACCGCACACCCGTTCTCGCGCGCAATTTCGAGCGAGTTCATCAGTGCACCAATATTCACGCGCCACGCCAGCTGCGGGTCGCGCTCGCCCGTCGCCGAGAGCAACGCCACGAGATTGAAAATGGTATCGACGTCGTAACGCGCGACCAGCTCGGCGTAGGCGCGTGCATCGAGTGCGTCGAGCACTGCGAACGGCCCGTCGCCGCCGAGAGTGTCGTTAGGTTTGATATCGGTGGCGACGACATTCGCGCCACCGTAGATACTTCGCAGTTTCACCGTCAGCTCAGAGCCGATCTGTCCACCGGCGCCGACGATCATAATTTTCTTCATTATTTTTTGTCTTTTTCGAGTTTTTTAAGCAGTACGAAGCAAATGCGCACCAGATAAGCGGTCATAAGCGCGAGAATTCCCAGCGCGGCCCACAGGTGGAACGCGGCGACGGGGCGCAACATAACGCCGAGCATCAATATTTCGAGCGCTATGATCACGGCGACGATAACGACGGCGGTGCGCAGGCTTTTCAGATTATCCATATCAAAAAATGGTTTTTCGAAAGACCAAAGATATGTATAATTCTTTACCTTTGCGGCATGATTGCGACGAAAATTTATCGGCTGCTCGCCGATGACGAGATAGCGCGGCTCGAAGCGCAAGGATGCAGGTGTAACGATTGGGCGGCGGTCGAAGTCGTGGCAGAAGGGTTCACAACGCGAGGTATATCGAATGTACGATTTTGCGGGGAACTTAGGTTGGGGGCTGACGTGTGTATCGAGGACGTGGGACGGATCATCTCGACCGACGGCGGCACATTCGGCATCGGTGTGCGTGCCGCAGTGCTGAACGAGAACAGTGGCCGTAAAGTGTTTCTGCATGAAAGACTTACGGCGCAAACTGCATATATAATGTGTATGTACCGCCACCGGCCACGTGCGATAGAAACTCTCGAACGCATGGCGGTCGAGGGTGCGGTGCATCAGAAGATGACGATAGGCGACGGCGTACGGGTTACGGGATGCGGCACGTTGCGCGACGTGCAGATAGGCGAGGGCGCGGTGCTGGATGGTGTTGCGGAATTGGCTAACGGGACTGTGGGGTGCGGCGCACGGGTCGGCGTGAGCGTCGTAGCGCGCGACTTTATTTTCGCCTCCGGAGCGTCGGTGTGCGACGGTGCACAGCTCACGCGCTGTTTCGTCGGTGACGGCGCGCGTATCGAGAGCGCTTTCACGGCTGTCGATTCGTTGTTTTTTGCCAATTCTCATTGTGCTAACGGTGAGGCGGCGTCGGTTTTCGCGGGGCCTTATACCGTTTCGCATCATCGCTCGACATTGCTCATAGCCGGATATTTCCTGTTTTTCAATGCAGGGAGTAACTCGAACCAGAGTAATCATCATTTCCGCACCGGTCCCGTGCATCAGGGCATTCACGAGCGCGGTGTGAAGTTCGGCAGCGGAGCATATATAATGCTTCCCGCGCGCGAAGGGGCGTTCTCCGTTGTCGTTGGTTCTCACCGCAGCCATCACGATACGGCCGATTTCCCGTACTCCTATCTTATTGAGGAAGAGGGCGATAGCTATCTTGTGCCGGGTGCGAACCTTATCAGCCACGGCATGATGCGCGATATGGCGAAATGGCCGCAGCGCGACAGACGGAGTACTGACAGAGAGGGCGGCGATATAATAAATTTCCGCGAGTGGACGCCCTGTATCGGGCAAAAACTCCGCCGCGCAATCGCCCGCAGCGAGAAAATGCTCGCGCGCGAAGATGTGCAGATGTTCAACTATGAACGCGTGCGCATACGGAGGTCGATGTTACGGCGCGGACTAGGGCTTTATCGTCAGGCGCTCGATGCCGTGATCGCGGCAGCGCTTGCGGAAAGTAGCGGCGATGCGCTTGCAGAGAGCGATCCGGAATGGGCAGACCTTGCGGGAATGTTCGCGCCGCGCTGCGAGATAGAGCGCCTGCTCGACGAAATAGAGAAAGGTGAGCTGGCGAACTTCGAGGCTGTAATCGCTCGTCTGCATCTGTTCGATAGTGAGTATGCTGTCAACGCGCGCGCATGGGCTTTGGCCGTGCTTGCCGGAAAGCTTGGGCGCAGGCCGACGGCCGATGATATTGCTCATGCTATCGAAGCCGGTCATGCCGCCCGGGCTGCTATCGATGCCGCTCGCACATCGAATGCCCGCCAGGATGCCGACCCGATGATGGCCGTCGGCTATGGTATCGATGCCGCCTCACCCGCCGAACGCTCTGCCGACTTTCTGGCTGTGCGGGGAGTGGAGATATTATAAAACTACAAGCGAGTGTAGTTTTTCGGCTTTGTCATCCCGAACGTTCTGAAAGGACGGATGGATCTATCGCGAGTTTATAATTTCTTTGTTCTTTTGTCTTGAAACAAAAGAACCAAAAGTTCAAGGCACGCTACTCCGGCCTGACCCGCTAAATGTTTTGGCTGCGCCTTCCTCCTTCGCGCCTCGCCAATCTTCGAGCAAGCTCGGATTGGTCTCGGCTTGTCGTCGGTTCACCTCGCTTGCGAACCGAAATCCCGCTCAGTCGAAAAACCACATCGTCTCGGTTTCGGTGTCGCTTCCCGCTCGTGAAAACAAAACGGGTGGCCCCAAGCCTCCATAGAGTGCCGATGCCTGCCGATCAGACGCGCGCTAAAACAAAAATAAGCTCAGAGCCATCAGTATCATCCCGGCGACCACTCCGAGAATCGAAATGTGGTGTTTGCCGAGTTTTTCGGCGACAGGCAGCAGTTCGTCGAGCGGGATATACACCATTATACCCGCGACCGCTGCAAACACTATTCCGTTCAGGGCCGGAGACCAGAACGGCATCAGGAACGCCCATGCCATCACTGCGCCCAGCGGTTCGGCCAACCCCGAGCCGAACGCCCATGCCAGAGCTTTGCGTCGGCTGCCCGTAGCCTTATAGATCGGAACGGAAATCGCGATACCTTCCGGAATATTATGGATAATAATGGCGATAGCGAGCGGGATAGCCACGGAAAGACCGCTCAGCGCCGAAGTGAACATCGCAATACCTTCGGGGAAGTTGTGGATCGCGAGCGACAGCGCAACCACGACCCCCGTGCGTTTCAGCGATTTCTTGTCGCAGCCGTTCGCGTCGGTGTTACAACAACTTCGCGACTTATCGACGACCCCCTTCAACTCGTGCGGGTTGTTACGTTCGGGAATCAGGAAGTCGATAAGCGTGATCAGGCCCATGCCGCCGAAAAAGGCGAGCAGCGCAGCTACCCTGCCTCGATTTTCGCCGAGAGCGCCAGCCAGTTCTTCCTGTGCGTGCGGCATGATTTCCATGAATGCCAGATAGAGCATCACGCCTGCCGAAAAACCGAGCGACGCGCATAAGAATTTCGTTCCCGTGCGCTTGAACATCACTGCCAGCAATCCCCCGATCCCCGTCGCAAGCCCCGCGATCATCGTCAGCCCGAATGCGACCCAAATTATATTTGACGGTACTTCCATTATTTAATATTTTGTCATTCCGGCAGGCTGGAAAACACACGCGTGTGTTTGTCGAGCGTTCTCAATGCCCTTTTGATAATATATTTGGTTTCTTTCGTATCGCTTTCTTTTCCCCAGCGCTCGCAAAGTCCTTTCACAAAGTCGGGTCGCGTCTTGCTGGCATCGTTCAGCCAGTTCGCGACGCTGTTCTGAACATATCTGGACGGGTCTGACTTCAACGGCTCTAAAATCGGCAAAGCCAACGCGGGGTTTTGTTTCAACTCGGTAATATGTTCACACCAAACGCCGCGTGGCCTTGTCGCCTCGCTCGCAAAACGTCTGATATTTTCGTCCTCGTCATGCGCCCAGTCCGACAGGATCGCAATGCTTTCATGCAGATTTTGCGCGATACGCCATTTTACGACTGCCCAGGCGCATTCTCTGACATTGAAATGTCTGTCTGCGGCGAACGGCTTTATTTTCGAGAGCATTTGCCCGATGCTCGGGTCTGTGTTTTTTCCTACGATATCGGCAGCCCAGCTTCGGACAAAATCGGATGGGTGTGTCGAAATTGCCCGCAGGAATTCCTCGTCTTTATAAGCGCTTATCTGTTCATAAAGTCCCGTCCCGATTGCGCAGGCAACCGTGTTCACCGTTTGTTTTTCCAGCTTGTCCACGTGCGCCAAGACGGGTTTCAGGTATTTTCCCCTGTCGTGTTGTATCAGTAGATTTTCAAGCAGAATCCTTCGGTCGATGGCAAGCCATTCCACCAGATTTGCCGCCTCGATTTCGCCGCGGTTCAGTTGTTCCAGAACATCTTTCGGAATATCCTTTATCGTTCGCGCACCTTTTCTCTTAGTCTCGGGCATTTCAATCTTTTTTGATTTAGTTTGTTATTGCGGGCTTGACCCGCAACCTGCTCGTCATTGCGAGCCTGAAAGGCGAAGCAATCCAGAATGATTATCTGCCACTGGATTGCTTTGGGTCTAACGACCCTCGCAATGACGTGCGCGTCATTTTTTCCTGAAAAATATTTGCAGCGGCACTCCGGCGAAGTCCCATTGGGTGCGAATCTTGTTCTCCAAAAAACGGCGGTACGGGTCGCGGATATACTGCGGCAGGTTTGCGAAAAATGCGAACGACGGGGTGGGCGAGGGCAGCTGCATCGCATATTTGATGCGGATATATTTGCCTTTGATTGCCGGCGGCGGCGTCTGCTCTATTATCGGCAGGATGAACTCGTTGAGCTGCGAAGTGGCGATTTTGCGGCGGCGGTTTTCGTAAACACGCACGGCAGCCTGCAACACGTCGTAGATGCGCTGCTTGTCTACGACGGAGGTGAATATCACCGGTACGTCGTCGAACGGCGCGATCTTTCGCGCCAGAGCCTCGCGCCACTTTTTCATCGTCGCAG
The DNA here is from genome assembly GCA_009783565.1 of Rikenellaceae bacterium. Classification (GTDB taxonomy): domain Bacteria; phylum Bacteroidota; class Bacteroidia; order Bacteroidales; family Rikenellaceae; genus WRDF01. Next base: position 106,726 of record WRDF01000006.1, read on the forward strand.
TGTCTTTTTCGATCAGGTCCCACTTGTTGATCACGATAACGCAGCCTTTCTTGTTGCGCACGATGAGGCTGAATATGTTCATGTCCTGCGACTCGATGCCTTGTGTCGCGTCGAGCATCAGGATGCAGACATCGGAGTTCTCGATGGCGCGTATCGAACGCATCACCGAGTAAAATTCGAGGTCTTCGGTAACCTTGCCTTTTTTACGCAGCCCGGCCGTATCTACGAGATAGAACTCCATGCCGAATTTGTTGTAGCGGGTGTCGATGGCGTCGCGCGTCGTTCCGGCTACGGGCGTTACGATATTGCGCTCTTCGCCGAGCAGGGCGTTCGTGAGCGACGATTTCCCGACGTTAGGCCGTCCAACTATGGTAATGCGCGGTAGGTTGTCGTCTTCTTCCGCGCGAGCGTTTGCCGGCAACGCGGCGACCAGAGCGTCCATCAGTTCGCCCGTCCCCGTGCCGCTCATCGAACTGATGCCGTAAGGTTCGCCAAGCCCCAGCGAATAAAACTCCGCCGTACCGAGAAATTGGCTGTTATTGTCCACTTTGTTCACCACGAGCAGCGTTTTTTTGCCGCTGCGGCGCAGCAGGTCGGCCATCATATCGTCGAGGTCGGTGACGCCCGTTCCCACTTCTACCATAAACAGAATGACGTCCGCTTCGTCCACCGCCAGCAGCACCTGCTTGCGTATTTCTTCCTCGAAAACATCGCCGCTATTGACAGTGTAACCTCCGGTATCTATGACCGAAAATTCATGTCCGTTCCAGTCCGAACGGCCGTAATGGCGGTCGCGCGTCGTGCCTGCCGTGTCGTCGGTGATAGCCTGACGCATCCCGACGAGACGGTTGAAGAGTGTACTTTTGCCGACGTTCGGGCGGCCTACTATCGCTACGAGTGCCATAATGCTTGCGAGTTTTGTGGACACAAATATACGGACTTTTTGTTATTCTTCCGTGCGTACCGCACGTTCGACGATGACAAAAAAACCGGCAGGCCGGAAAATATACACGCATGAGTCAATGACATTTGCGGCATACGTTTTGCATATTCCCTAATCAAACGTTTAAATAAAAAATCATGGAAGAACAAATTATTCACATAATGCCGTGCATAGGCGAGGCCGCACCGGCATTCAAGGCCTCCACGACTCAGGGACCGATAGATTTTCCCGCCGATTATGCTGGGAAATGGATCATTCTTTTCAGCCACCCGTCCGATTTCACGCCCACATGCACGTCGGAATTCATGACTTTCGGCGCTATGCAAAAAGAGTTCACCGCGCTGAATTGTCAACTGGTGGGATTGTCTATCGACGGGCTTTCGAGCCACATCGCATGGCTGCGCGAGATTCGAAAGATCGAATGGAAAGGGCTGAAAAACATCGACGTAGAGTTCCCGCTTATAGACGACATAACGATGAACGTGGCGAAAATCTACGGTATGATCCAGCCGTCGGCAAGCGAGACGAAGGCCGTGCGTGCCGTATTTTTCATCGACCCCAAGGGCATCATACGTGCGATAATATACTATCCCCAGTCGCTGGGGCGCAATTTCGACGAACTGCGGCGCGTGCTCATCGCCCTGCAAACGACCGACCGTCATGGCGTTTCGACGCCCGCTGACTGGCATCCGGGCGACCCCGTAATAGTCCCTGCGCCGACGACGATGGCGGCTCTGCACAAACGCGACGCGGGCGAGCCGGGCATCACGTGTCACGCATGGTGGTTCTGTACGCGTCCACTGGCGAAAGCAGAGACGGGCTACGATGGTTCGGACGGCGGCAAGAAATAAAAATCACCAAAAATAAATAAGAGTTTAAAGCTATGGGATATTTTGAAATCACGAAGACAAAGAACGGGGAATTCTCTTTCTGTCTGAAAGCGAGCAACGGTCAGACGCTTATGAAAAGCGAAAAATACATGACCAAAGACAGTACGAAAAAAGGCATCGAGTCGGTACGCCGCAACAGCGCCGACAGGTCGAAATTCGACGTTTTCGAGCCTAAGGGCGGAAAGCCCTACTTCTCTCTGCGTGCCGTCAACGGCCGCGTGGTGGCTTCGAGCGAGACTTACGCCAATGTCGCCGACCGCGATGCCGGCCTCAAAGCCGTATATGCGACAGCCTCCAAAGCGAAGATCGTCGATCTCTCGGTGAGAAAGTAGCACACGCGCGGTTACCAAACTTTGTCATCCCGAACATGCTATGCGCGTTCGGGATGACTTGTTTTACAGCTCCTATTCCTCCAAGAAATTCGGATACATATAATCCGTCGGTGTTACGAGCGTCTCTTTGATGTTCTGGGGCGACACCCAGCGCAGCAGGTTCAGGATACTGCCCGCCTTGTCGTTAGTCCCTGAGGCGCGAGCACCGCCGAACGGTTGCTGATCAACCACCGCACCCGTAGGCTTGTCATTCACATAGAAGTTCCCTGCCGTGTGCGTCAGTCGCTCGGTATAGCGCGCTATGGCCGCCCGCGAGGCCGAGAATATCGATCCGGTAAGCGCATACACCGACCCCTCGTCCACCAGGTCGAGCGTCGCGTCCACCTGTGCCGGATCATAGACAAAGACCGTCAGCACGGGGCCGAACAGCTCTTCCTGCATCGTCACGTAGTCGGGCTTGCGCGCCAATATCACTGTCGGCTCGATGAACCATCCCACACTTTTGTCGCACCGTCCGCCCATGATCACCTCAGCGTCAGGTGACGTGCGCGCCGCCTCGATCGCTGCCGACAGCTTGTTGAATGCCGATTCGTCAATCACGGCATTCACGAAGTTGCGGAAATCTTCCACCCCTCCCACGCTGATCTTTGCCAGATCGGCACGCACGCGCTGCTCGACCGCCGGCCATATATTGGAAGGTATATAGCACCGCGACGCGGCCGAACACTTCTGGCCCTGATACTCGAATGCGCCACGTACTATCGCCGTAGCTACCTGTGCGGGGTCGGCAGTCGGGTCGGCGAAAATATAATCCTTGCCGCCCGTCTCGCCCACGATACGCGGATAGGTGCGGTATTTCGCCACATTGCGCGATATCGTGCCCCACATCTCGTTGAACACCCCCGTCGAACCCGTAAAGTGCAGTCCTGCGAAATTCTCGTCCTCGAAAACCACATCCGCCGCATCAGGCCCTGAGCAGTAGACCAGGTTGATAACGCCGTCGGGCAACCCCGCCTCCATCAATATTTCCATGATAAGGTGCGCCGAGTAGACCGCCGTTTTCGACGGTTTCCATACGCACACATTACCGAGCAGCGCCGGAGCGCCGGGCAGATTGCCCGCAATTGCCGTGAAATTGAACGGCGTGAGCGCGAAGATGAACCCTTCCAACGGTCGCCACACCAGTCGATTCCACGCTCCGGGAGCCGAATTGGGCTGGATGGCGTACATATCGTGCATGTTGCGCACGTTGAAGCGGAAGAAGTCGGTCAGCTCGCACGCCGAGTCGATCTCGGCCTGAAAGGCATTTTTCGACTGTCCCAGCATCGTCACCGCGTTCATCTTTTGCCTGTACGGTCCCGCTATGAGGTCGGCCGCTTTCAGAAAGATTGCCGCGCGGTCTTCCCAAGCCATCGCTTCCCATGCCGGTTTCGCCTTCATGGCGGCATCGATAGCCATCTGTACATGCTCTTTACCGCCCTGATGATAACGGCCCAGCAGGTGCGCCGTTTCATGCGGCGGACGGATGTCCATCAGTTTTCCGGTGCGTACCTCTTTGCCGCCGATTATCATCGGCAGGTCTGCGACCGTAGCTTTTACTTGCGCGAGAGCCTCTTTCAGCTCTTTCTTCTCAGGCGAACCCGGAGCATAGCTCTTCACAGGTTCGTTCACGATCGGCGGAAGCCGATAAAATCCTTTCATATCAACTATGAGTTAAAAATCGTCAAATTTACTATACTGTCATTGGCGAACGCAACGGACAGAGAAGCCGGAGTAGCGGTAGTGGCCCCGACTGATAGTGCCGTTGGTAAAGTTCAGGCTAAAAGCGGCGATCGCCGAAAGCTGCGAGCTCGACCAGTAGAACCCATTGATGCTGACATTGTAGTGCGTACCGTCGATGCCGCTGCGGGAGCCCGCTGCGGGAAAGAAGATCGAGGCACCGGAAACTTTGTCCGTAAACCGATGGCCATTGACACTATTTAGGGATGTCCACTCATTAATAACATTATCAGTGTCAAGCAAGGTCGCCTGCTCCTCTTGGGTTGGCAGACGCCAACCGGCAGGGCATGGGTCGTTGGCAGACTCCCAAGAATCACCGGTTGCGTTAGTAGCATCCCAACCAACCACGTCGCCGGTAGCAGGCCAAGCCGTGCTGCGGTTCCATTGGTAGAACATACCGGAATCTTCGGGATTGGTGGCGAATGTGCGGAAAGCGTTGACATTATACTCAGCCCAGCGCACACCGACGATCTCATAAAAATCGACCCATTTGGCGTAAAGGGTAATGTCGGAGGCAACCTTGCGGGTAGCGAAATCCCACTTGTCGGCAAAGGTAGTATTGTCAGTGTACCAGCCGGCGAAACCAAAATCAAACTTAATGGGGAGTGCGGGTCTGGTTGCCATGCTACCTTCGGTTACGGTTTCAGGTTCGACTGCGCTACCGCCGTTGCTATCGAAAGTGACCGTAAAAATAAGAACCCATTTGCCATAGAGCGTAATGTCAGCCGTAACTGTCTGCGTGGCAAAATCCCACCGCTTGGCAAAAGTTCCATTGTCGGTAAACCAGCCGATAAAAATATAGTTGGCTCTGGTTGGCTCTTCCGGTGCATCGATCGTGCTACCGGAGATCACTCCGGTCAAAGGTTCAACTTCGCTCCCGCCGTTACTCTCGAAAGCGACGGTGTATGTAGTCGGTTCATCGCCCTTATCTCCGCACCCCGCTACAAACACTGCCGCAAACAACACGGCGACAGACAAAATTAAATGTACTTTCTTCATCTTATATTATATTATATCTGTTTTAGTTAATCCATATTCTGCCGCGAGTTTTTCCATCATTGCATACGCCTGGTCGTAGTCGTTTTCGATAACGCCTTCGAGGATCGCCTCTTTGATCGCCGCCTTGATGTCGCCCACTACACGCGACGGTTCGATGTCATAGACCTGCATGATCAGCTCTCCGCTGACGGGCGGCTGGAAGTTGCGCACCCTGTCCTTCTCCTCTATCTCGCGCATTTTGGTGCGCACGAGTTCGAAGTTGCGCATATACCGCTGCACCTTGCTTTCGATGCCCGACGTGATGTCGGCCTCGCAAAGGGTCATCAGCGCGTCGGTGTCGTCGCCCGCTTCGAACAGCATTCGCCGCACGGCCGAGTCGGTCACCTCGTCTTCCGACAGCACGATGGGGCGCAGGTGGAGGAACACGAGTTTCTGCACGAACTTCATGCGGTCGTTCATCGGCAGTTTCATGCGCCGGAATATCGCCGGTACCATTTTCGACCCCACGACCTCGTGTCCGTGAAAAGTCCAGCCCGTGCGCGGGTCGTAGGCCTTCGTCGCCGATTTTCCTATATCATGCAGCAGCGCGGCCCATCGCAGCCACAGGTCGTCGGTGTGCGGCGCAACGCGGTCGAGGACTTTGAGCGTGTGTACGAAATTGTCTTTATGCGCGTTACTGCCGCGCCGTTCCACTCCTTTCATCGCGCTCAGTTCGGGAAAAATGAGCGGCAGCAGTCCTGTCAGGTCGAGCAGCTCGAACCCTATCGACGGGCGCGGCGCGAGGATTATCTTGTTCAGTTCGGCGACGATGCGTTCTTTCGAAACTATCGCAATACGCTCGCGGTTGCGCACGATGGCATCGAACGTCTCCGGCTCGATGTCGAACCCTAATTGAGTGGCGAACCGCACGGCGCGGATCATCCGCAGCGGGTCGTCCGAGAACGTGCGGTCGGGGTCGGTCGGCGTGCGGATGACAAGGTCTTCCAGATCCTGCATCCCGTCGAACGGGTCTACGAGCTCGCCGAAATCCTCTTCATTGAGTGACCATGCCATAGCGTTTATTGTAAAATCGCGCCTCAGCTGGTCATCTTCTATCGTGCCGTCTTCGACCGCAGGCTTGCGCGAGTCGGGGCTGTAAGATTCTTTGCGCGCACCCACGAACTCTATCTCCATTGCGCCCGCGCGCAGCATTGCCGTTCCGAAATTCTTGAAGACGCTCACGTTGGTTTTCAGTCTTCGCCCAAGCTCTTCTGCCACCGCAATGCCGCTCCCCGTAACCACCACGTCTACGTCCGTGCTCGGACGGCGCAGATACCAGTCGCGCACATACCCCCCGATGACGAACGCCTGTACGCCCTGTGCAGCGGCTATACGGCCGATGGTGCGGAATATGGGGTCGGAAAGCGGATGCGTCATTGTAATTCTCTCAGATACAGCTGTATCGTATTTTCGAACCCCAGATATATCGCGTCGGATATGAGTGCGTGGCCTATCGAAACCTCTTTCAGGAAGGGCAGTGTCTCGGCGAAATACCGCAGGTTTTCGAGGCTCAGGTCATGTCCCGCATTCACGCCCAGTCCCAGCCGCGCGGCCTCCTGCGCCGTAGCCAGGTAGGGCGCAATGGCTGCTGCACGGTCGGTGGCATACCCGCGCGCATAATCCTCCGTGTAGAGTTCGATGCGATCCGTCCCTGTATCTTTCGCATAAGGCACGAGCTGTGGCACGGGGTCGAGAAAGATCGAGACGCGGATGCCCGCGCGACGGAACAGTTCGACCCGCTCCTGCAAGAACCGCAAATGCCGCCGCGTGTCCCATCCCGCGTTCGATGTCAAAGCGTCGTGAGCGTCGGGAACGAGCGTTACCTGCGTCGGGCGCACTTCCAGCACCAATTCCACGAAACTGTCCGCCGCCGGGTTGCCCTCGATATTGAATTCCGTCGTCACTACTTTTTTCAGGTCGCGCACGTCGCCGTAGCGGATATGCCGCTCGTCGGGGCGCGGATGCACCGTGATACCCTGCGCTCCGAAACGCTCGGCATCCACCGCCGCGCGCACCACGTTCGGCATGTCGCCGCCGCGCGAATTACGCAATGTCGCTATCTTATTTATATTTACGCTCAATTTTGTCATAACAAAAACCTATATTTGCGGGTAAAGTTACGAAAAAACATCCGCACGCGCGCGTGTTTTTCAAACTTTATCACTGCCAAAATTAAGAATACGCGCATGAAAATAACACTTTTCTCGCGCCCCGACACGGGCATTCCTGACTCTCTGTTTGTGGCGGCCGAGCGCGCAGGACTTGAATACACGCTCGACGGCGCGCACATAGCCGAAGCAGACGTGGCGGTGAGCTACGGCGGCGACGGCACGTTTCTCGACTGTGTGCGCGAGCTGGGGCGGTACGGCATTCCGGTATTGGGCATCAATGCGGGGCGGTTGGGGTTTTTGGCCAATGTTCCCGAAAGTGAGGCCGGGCGCGCGTTTGCCGACCTCGTCGCAGGCCGCTGGACGCGCGAGCGGCGCACTCTGATCGCCGCCGATGGCGACTTCCCCGAACGGCCCGAATACCCGTGTGCGTTCAACGAATTCTCGATCCAGCGCGGCGCAACGAGCATGATCTCCGTAGAGGCGTACATCGACGGCGAGATGGTTGCAACGTATTGGGGCGACGGGGCGCTGTTCTCGACGCCCGCCGGATCGACGGCCTACTCACTGAGCGTGGGTGGCCCGGTCGTTGCGCCCGGATGCGAGTGTTTTCTGCTTTCGCCGATTGCGCCGCATAATCTCACGATGCGTCCGGTGGTCGTGCCGGACAGCAGTGTGGTGACGCTGCGCGTTTCCACGCGCGATGCACATGCCTTCGCCGCTCTGGACAATGTCAGCTTCGGTATCCGTGACGGCGCGGTATTTACGCTGCGGCGGGCTGAAAACCCGGTTTTTCTGGTGTGTCTGCAAAATATATCGTTCTACGACACGTTAAGAAACAAAATGTTGTGGGGCATAGACAAGCGGGACGAGATGCGGCGGGACTAAAAAGAAATAATTCGATGAGAATTCTCAAAAAAATGCGTAACTTTGCATGATATTCTGACAGGGGATGAAGAGAATAGTATTATACGTAGCATTTGCGGCGGTGACGATGACGCTGGTCGCAGGGTGCGGATCGTACAGCAGATTGCTGAAAACCAACGATCATGATCAGATGTACCGCGTTGCGCTGGAATTCGCCGAAGAGGGTAGATACCAACGTACGTTGGAACTGATGACCCGTGTGAGGATGCAGTACCTTAACCACCCGCGCGCCGACACGGTGATGTTCTACATGGGGCTGGCGAGTTTCAGGCTCGGTGATTTCGAGACGAGCGGTATGGTGTTCGATGACTTCCGGCAGACTCACACGCGGAGTCCGTTCCTGCAAGAGTCGGAGTTTCTGTATGCTATGGGATTTTATCACCTGTCGCCCGATCCGCAGCGCGACCAAACGGCAACGCGTCGCGCACTGGCGGCCATAGCCGAGTATCTGTCGCGCTATCCGGATACCGCGCGGCGTGAGCAATTGGAAGAAAACGTCGTGACCCTGACCCGGAAACTGCATGACAAGGCGTTTCTGAATGCGCGGACTTATTACAGGATAGGGCGTTACCGCTCGGCGATCGTTGCATTGCAGAACGCTCTCGACGAGTATCCGCAGACTAATCATCGCGAGGAGATGATCTTTATGATAGTGCGTTCGAGCTTCGAATTCGCGCGCGGTTCGGCCGAGACTATGCGGCGCGACCGGTATCTCGACATGCTCGACCGTTCGCTGACCTACATTTCGGAGTTTCCCGAAGGGCGGTTCGTGCGCGATGTGGAGCGAATGCAGCGTCAGGCGCGCAGTTATCTCGCACGGTTCAGTGAAGACCGATAGACGTTGAAATCGAATAATAAGACAATATGGAAATCAAGAACATACCTAACAACACGGTGACGCGCAAGCTCACCGATATCGACGAGCGCACGGGGAATGTCTACGAGGCGGTGGCCGTCATCGCCCGCCGCGCCAATCAGGTGTCGTCGGAGATGAAGCAAGATCTTATGCGCAAACTCGCCGACTTCTCGACGACCGGCGATACGCTCGAAGAGACATTCGAGAACCGCGAACAGATCGAAATATCGCGCTATTACGAACGCCTGCCGAAACCGTCGCTCATAGCCACCGAAGAATTTCTCAACGGCGATGTTTATTTCCGCGAGGGGGGCAAGTAACTCATTTTTACGACGCGCATGCGTCATTGCGAGGGCTGTATAGCCCGAAGCAATCCAGAAAAGTCGAATGGATTGCTTCGCCTTTCAGGCTCGCAATGACGAGCAGTGTGGGATTATGCGGGATAAGCCCACAATGACAAAAAGGTAAAGAACAAAAAATGCTCGAAGGCAAGCGCATATTGGTCGGTGTGACGGGAAGCATTGCGGCATATAAGGCGGCAACGCTGGTGCGTACGTTGGTTCGGGATGGGGCTGAGGTGCGTGTGGTCATGACTGCCGCTGCGCGGGAATTTATCACGCCGCTGACGATGGCGACGGTGTCGCGGCATCCGATAATGGTCGATTTTTTCGATCCTGAGGACGGGCGGTGGAATTCGCATGTGAGTTTGGGTGAATGGGCGGATGCGTTTCTCATCGCGCCTGCGACGGCGAATACGCTGGCTAAAATGGCGACGGGGGTGGCCGATAATCTGTTGCTGTGCACGTATCTTTCGGCGCGTTGCCCCGTGTTCGCAACTCCGGCGATGGACCTGGACATGTATGCGCACGCGGCGACACTGGCGAATCTTACGACGCTGCGCGAGCGCGGAGTTCAGGTCATCGAGCCTGCGGACGGTGAACTGGCGAGCGGTCTTACGGGCAAGGGGCGTATGGCCGAGCCTGAGGAGATCGCGGAGTATCTGCACCGGTATTTCTCAAAAAAAAAAGTCTGACGGGTAAGACATTTCTTGTCACGGCGGGGCCGACGGTCGAGCCGATCGATCCCGTGCGGTTCATTTCCAATCATTCGACGGGGCGTATGGGCTATGCCATTGCGGCGCAGTTGGCGGCGCGTGGGGCGCGGGTCGTGCTGGTGAGCGGACCGACCGCTTTGCCCGTGCCGCACGGTGTCGAGCGCATAGACGTGCAGACGGCGGCGCAGATGTACGAGGCTTGCGCGCGGATTTTCGATTCGTGCGACGGGGCGGTGATGTGCGCCGCCGTTGCCGACTACACCCCCGCAAGGCCGAGCAGCGGCAAGATCAAGAAAAACGACGGGCGGATGGATTTGCAACTTATTCGTACTCAGGATATTGCAGCATCGCTCGGTGTGCAAAAGGGAGAGAGGCTGCTCGTAGGTTTTGCGCTCGAAACCGACGATGAGGAGGCTAACGCGCAGGCGAAACTCGTGCGCAAAAACTTCGACTTCATCGTGCTGAACTCGCTGCGTGACGAGGGCGCGGGCTTCGGGACGGAGACGAATAAGGTCACTATCTTTACACGTGACGGCGTGCGCCACGCTTATCCTCTCATCACGAAAACCGCCGCTGCGAGCGCAATCGCCGACCACGTCGAAGAGTTTTTTCAGAAAACGGCAGTCCTGTCCGAGAAAAATCAACGCAAAAATGCTACGGAAACTTCTTGTTGAAAATTATGCTCTTATCGACAGTCTCGAACTGGAATTCGGTGATTCTCTGAATATTGTCACCGGAGAGACGGGTGCGGGAAAGTCGATATTGCTGGGTGCGCTGGGGTTGCTGCTGGGCAATCGGGCGGATGCGGCGGCGGTGAAAGATGCGGGGCGTAATTGTGTGGTGGAGGGGCTTTTCGAGGTGGGCGATTATGGGTTGGAAGCGTTTTTCGAGGCAAACGATCTCGAATATGAGCTGCAGACGGTGGTACGGCGGGTGATCTCGGCGGCGGGTAAAAGCCGCGCTTATATCAACGACCTTCCTGTGCAACAGACTGTGCTTAAAGAACTTGGCGCGCGGCTCATCGACGTTCACTCGCAGCATCAGAGCCTTATGTTGGCCGACGACGGGTTTCGCACGGCGATGCTCGACAGCGTGTCGGTAAATCGCGAGACTGTGCAAAAATATGCGTCGGTTTATGCGGAGATGCGTGCGGCGCAGCGCGAACTCGAACGCTTGTGCGACGATGCGGAGCGAGGCCGGCAAGAGCAGGAGTGGCTTGAATATCAGGTCGTTCGACTTCGCGAGGCGCGTCTCGTGGAGGGCGAACAGGAGCTATTGGAGGGCGAGCAGGGCGAATTGGCCCATGCTGAGGAGATTAAGGCAGCACTTGGAGGCGCGGTTGCAGATTTTACGGCCGACGAGATGGGGATTCTGACGCGCCTGAAAGCCGTGCGGCAGGCTTTGCGCGGCGTTGCGGAGCACTATCCGCGCGGCGAGGAGCTGGGCGAGCGCATCGAGTCGGCATACATAGAATTGCGAGATGTGGAGCGCGAATTGGCGCAGGAGGAGGCGCGCATAGAGTCCGACCCGACGCGGTTGACGGCGGTGGACGAGCGGCTCGCGCTGCTGCATTCGTTGCAGCAAAAACATAAGGCGGCGGACATGGTGGCGCTTATTATCCTGCGCGACGAGTTCGAGCGACGATTAGCTGCCATTACCGATAGCGACGAAGCTATTGCATTGATGGAGAGGCAGATAGACGAGTTACACGCACGAGCTACGGAGCTTGCCGCCAAGCTCACCGAAAGCCGCGAACAAGGCGCGGCGAAGGTCGCAGAGCATGTCGAAACGGTTTTGGCGAAGTTGGGAATTCCTGCCGCACGGTTTATCGTCGAGATCACACCCGCGCCAGAGTTGCGCGCAAGCGGTGCGGACGTCATACGTTTTCTTTTCTCGGCGAACCGCAACGTCGTGCCCGCGCCCGTCGAGCGCATGGCATCGGGCGGCGAGGTGTCGCGCCTGATGCTGGCTCTCAAATCGTTAGTGGCGAAAAGTACGCGCCTGCCGACGATAATTTTCGACGAGATAGACGCGGGAGTCTCCGGCCGGATCGCCGATGCTATGGGCGATATAATCGCGCAACTCGCCGGTACGATGCAGGTTATCAATATCACTCACTTGCCGCAGATTGCGAGCAAGGGAGATGTTCATTTTGTGGTCTACAAAGATGTGAGCGGCGCTTCTTCGCAGACGCGCATCGCTCGGCTCGATCGCGCGAGCCGCATAGACGAAATAGCTAAAATGCTCAGCGGCAGCACGATAACCGATGCCGCACGTGCTCAGGCCAAGTTGTTATTAGGAGAAACGGCGAATACGCCTTAATGTTTTTCGGCACGCCGTCGGCGGTGTGGACGCGAAATGAAATGTAGCGTCCCGCCGCGTGGGGCGGCGGCGTGCCGCGCGGTTTTCGTAAAAAGACGCGAAGGCCCACACACTTTCCGGCTGTTATCCCTGCGCAATTTTATAAATATCCCGTAGGTTGCGTCCCAGTCCGTCGTAGTCGAGACCGAAGCCGACGATAAAGTCGTTCGGAATCGAAAGTGCGCTGTATTTTATGCTCTTTTCGCCAGTATAGCATTCGGGCTTGAATAGCAGCGTGGCGATCTCGACGCTCGCCGGCTCGTGCCCTGCGAGCGACCGTATCACATGTCCGATGCTGCCGCCCGTCTCCACAATGTCCTCTACCACAATGACATGCCGCTCGTGCAGGTTATCGGCCAGCCCGATGAGTTCCGAAACTGCGCCTGTCGATTTCGTGCCGGAGTATGAAGCCAGCCGCACGAACGACACTTCACACGGTAGCTCGATGCGCCTCACCAACTCGGCCATGAACATAAAAGCGCCGTTAAGCACACCCAGAAATAACAACGGTTCGCCGTCGCTCCGCCCTGCGTAATCGGCTGTTATGCGCGTCGCCAGTTCGTCGATACTGTCGGCGATGCGTGAATATGGAATTACACGCTCGAAAGCTCTGTCTCTCAATAAGATACGGCTCATAGTCAGAAAAAAAATGCGGCGAAAATTTGAAAAACCGCCTGAATTCGATTATCTTTGCGAAGATACGGGCAAAAATCCGATTTTACAACACACTTTAAAATCAAAAACCAGTATGAAGCCACGAGTGAGCATTATCATGGGCAGCACGTCCGATTTGAAGATCATGGAAAACGCCGCAAAATTTCTTGACGAGATGGAAATCCCTTACGAGGTGAACGCCCTTTCGGCACACCGCGTACCGGAAAAGGTCGTCGAGTTTGCCAAAAATGCTGCCGGACGTGGCATCGAAGTTATAATAGCCGGAGCAGGTGGCGCGGCACATTTGCCGGGTGTCGTGGCGGCGATCACTCCACTGCCGGTCATCGGTGTACCCGTCCGCTCGCCCATTTCGATCGACGGTTGGGACAGCATTTTGTCGATTTTGCAGATGCCCGCCGGAATTCCCGTTGCCACGGTCGCTCTCGACGGTGCACGCAATGCCGGAATCCTTGCCGCGCAGATCGTAGCCACGGGCGACGCTGCGGTGCGTGAAAAGATCATTAAGTTCAAGGCCGATCTGGCGAAGAAAATCGAGGCTGCAAACCGCGAACTCGCCGATGTGAAAATGCCGTTCAAAACGAACTAATCTCTGAATTAACTGAAATTGTCACTGCTGAACACATGTGTGTGCGGCAGTGACAATTTGCTTAAAATGCAATAGGCAGAAACAATGTGGAAGTGGTTCAGGCGTCAGGATGCGCTGACAAAAGCGGTGGTGGTGCTCTGCGTCGTGCTGGCGGTGGCGGTGGCGGTGCGCTGGCGGCATATCTCCACGAAGATATGGAACGCCTACGGCTATCCGTTCCGGCGCGCGCCGCAGGAGCAGGTCGTTGTATCGCCGCCGCCCGCACAAGATGCAGTCGCAGTAGAAATTCGGGCACAAGACGATGAAAATTCTGATAATTAACGGCCCGAACCTCAATATGCTGGGGCGGCGCGAGCCGGAAATATACGGTGATACGACTTTCGAGCAGTATCTTGCGTCGTTGCGCACCGAGTTGGGCGACATGATGACCATCGATCACTTCCAAAGCAACATCGAGGGCGAGCTGATCGATGCCCTGCAACGCGCCGACGGGCATTATGATGCGGTGCTGCTGAACGGCGGAGGCTATACCCACACTTCGGTCGCGCTGCGCGATGCCGTGGCGGCTATCGCGACGCCTGTCATAGAGATACATATTTCGCAGCCTGCTGCGCGCGAGGAATTTCGCCATGTATCGCTGCTCGCTGCCGTGTGCAAGGGGTCGATTTCGGGGTTCGGTCTTGCGTCCTATCGTCTCGGAGCGCTTGCCGTTTTCAGTGGCAACACGCCCAAATGAGAAATCTTAAACAACTTCTGATACTTATAGCGATAACAGCGCTGCTGCTGTTGTCTGCGCTGAGGTTCGACCGGCAGGGAGAGCCTGTGCACGGACTTGTCTATAACGACGATGTGACGTTCGTTTTTCTCGGAGACCTGATGCAGCACATGCCTCAGGTGCGTGCGGCGGCAGTTCCGGCGGGAGGGTTCGATTACATGCCGTGTTTCGCGTTGGTGCGCGAGCGGTGGAGTGATACCGATTTTGTCGTTGCCAACCTCGAAACGACGCTCACCGACAGCGGATTTGCGGGATATCCGTGTTTCCGCTCCCCGTGGCAACTTGCGCGCGATGCGAAACTGAGCGGCATAAACGTAATGGTTACGGCTAACAACCATATCTGTGACGCCGGAATGCGCGGGATTGAGAAAACCGTCCACTATCTCGACTCGCTTGGGATAATCCACACGGGGGTGTTCAAGGACAGCACGTCATATATGCGCGACTATCCGCTGCTGCTGAGAAAAAACGGGCGCAGGATCGCGCTGCTGAATTACACCTATTCGACGAACGGTATACCTGTACCGCGCGGGGCTATCGTGCCGCTTATCGATACCGTGCAGATAAAGTCGGACATCGAACGTGCGAAAGAAAAATGCGCGACTGATATCATCGCTTTCATGCACTGGGGCGAAGAGTACCGGACTACTCCTTCACAGGCGCAAAGATCGCTCGCCCGATGGCTGCACCGAAACGGGGTGGACGTAGTGATCGGCTCGCATCCACATGTGGTGCAACCTATTGAGTACCACGTCCATAACGGTGATACTACGGCCGTTACGGTATATTCGCTCGGCAATTTTATTTCGAACCAAAGGTGGGAAGGCACATACGGCGGGATAGGCGTGAAACTCACCATCTCGAATACGCCCGGAAGGTCTAAATACCGCGTGGAACATTGGAGCAACTACGTGTCGATGGATTATCGCGGCAATAGATACGTAATCGTTCCGCAGTGTATGCGCGACTCTCTCCCTGCTGTGCAGCAGGCGGAGTTCGACAGGCTTATAGAGCGGCATGAGCGTGTGATTTCCAGCCTGCCGCACACGCGTGTGATTTCCAGCCTGCCGGATGACTGTCATTGCGGCCCCCGAGCCGCAATCTCAAACAGACGCGAGATTGCGGGTCAAGCCCACAATGACAATTTTGTTAATCCGTAATCAATACCTCGGCTTTCCCAATAACCTGAACATATTGCGTTTATAGGCTTCGACGCCTGGCTGATCGAACGGATTTACACCGAGCAGCAGACCGCTGATGGCGCACGATTTCTCGAAAAAATAGATGAGCGCGCCTATCGAGCGCGGCGTGATTTCCGGAATCTCGATGCCGATGCTCGGCACGCCGGCGGCGGTATGCGCCTGCGTTGCGGCCGCTCTGGCAATATGATTTATTTCGCCGAGTCGTCTGCCTGTCAGATAGTTAAGCCCGTCGATATTGTCCGCGTCGTTGCCGATCACGACTTTATGTCGCGCGCGCCGAACACCGAGCGTAGTTTCGAACAACATGCGCCGACCGTCCTGAATATACTGCTCTATGGAATGCAGATCGGCCGTCATCGTGGCGCAAGTCGGGAAAATCCCCTTACCGTTTTTGCCCTCGCTCTCGCCGAAAAGTTGTTTCCACCACTCGGCCAGCGCGCCGAGCTTAGGCTCATAGACGGACAGTATCTCTACCGCTAATCCGTTGTCATATAGCGCATTGCGCGCGACGGCATATGTGACGGCAGGGTTATCTTTCGCGGCGGCGGTCGTTACCGCCATCTCGCGCGCACCGTACATGAGTTCCCGAATGTCGAATCCCGCACATGCTATTGGCAGCAATCCGGCCGCCGATAGCACCGAATAGCGGCCGCCGACATCATCCGGAATTACGAAAGATGCCCATCCCTCGCGCGCGGCCATCGTCCGGAGCGCGCCGTGCCGAGCGTCGGTGACTGCGACCGTGCGCCGCGCACTTTCTTCGCGTCCGTATCGCCGCTCCATCTCCGCTTTCAGAATGCGGAAAGCTATTGCCGGCTCGGTCGTCGTCCCCGATTTCGAGACCACGACCAACGCTATTTCCTTGTCTTTCAGCGCTTCGAGCAGTTCTCCGAGATAATCCTCGCTCAGGTTATTTCCAGCGAAAACAACCTTTGGCTGCTGCGCGTTTGCGTGCGCCGAGAGACCCGCGAAACTGTCCGAAAGAGCCTCTATGACCGCTCTGCTGCCGAGATACGAGCCACCTATACCCACTACGACGATCACTTCCGCCCGGCTGCGCAGCTGCGCAGCAACTCGCTCTATCTCAGCAAGTTCCGCCTCGCCGACAGAAGAAGGCAGCCGTATCCATCCGAGCCATTCGCCGCCGCTGTCCGACGCTTCATGCAACTGCCGAACGACCTGCGCCGCTCTTTCGTACAGCGCATCCAACGCCGCCCTATCGACCGCACCCTCCGCTCCGGAAATATCTATTTTCAACTGCTCCATTGTTCCATCTTTCATTTATGCTCATTGGCATAGACCTCGCGTATGACCCTTCGCCCGATCGTGCAGCGGTGACACAGGTCGCGCAGACAGAATTCGTTGTTGAGTTGCAGAACAGCCTGCGAGTCGAACGCGCTTTCCATCCGAACGCCGCCCGCCCGCCAACCGTTCACAATGCTGTTGTCTTCGCACACGATCTTCTCCAACAGTTCGAGCGCCGTGTCTTTCAGCGTTTCGTCATTCATGTAACTGCCGTATGAGAACATCATCGGCACGGCGAGGTTTATGCCGAGCATGTTGGCTTTAAAATGTCCGATGCGCTTCGGGCGGCGGTCTGCGTGGTACGACGAAGGGACATAATGCGACGACCAGTAGTCGGACGCCTCGGCGCGGAACAGCGATTGGATATCCTCGACCGTGCGGCATTTTATAACATTCTCGAACAGGAATTCGCGCGTTGAGAGGAATGCCGCCGTCTGTGCGATTCGAATTACGGGATGATTGTTCGGGTTGTTATGCGATACCGTCCACTCGCGAGGCATCATCGCCGTGATCGCATATTTGCGCCGCAGATAGTCGAAATGTGTGCGCAGAGTGCGCGTGTAATTGTCTTCCTCATAGATGTCGAGCAGACTCGATGCACCCAATAGCAATGCCTCGACGCATTCCTGCGAGTTGCGTTCGCGCGCGATGTAGCCGTAGCGCACGCGGCGCGCCAGCTCGGTGAACGCTTCCTTGTTGCGCATGTCGCCCATCGTGCGGAGCAACATGACGTACATCGTTTCGTTCCAACTTTGGCCACAACCTTCGTATATCGCCTGCACGTCGCCGCATTTGCGGCTCAGGCGGTCGGCCAAGAGGCGCGTGAAAAGCGCGACGCGCTCATGATCTGCCATACGGCCGATATGGCCTGCGCATCCGAATCCCCGTGCCCCGCTGCGCAGCATCTCGTATGCGGTCTGCGTCACAGCTCCCGCATCGAGCGTGATTTGAGGCAGGAACGTGCCGTCGTCTTTCAGCACGTGGGTCGTCTCGTCCGGCGCAACTACTTGCAAAATACAGTTTTCGAGCCGCCGCGCCGCGCCGGAATTACTGCCGCCGGGAGCGCCGAAGACCACATTCCCGCGAAAAACTACGCCATCCACAACGATCTCCGCGCCGGCCGACAGCTCCGTCACGGGGTCGTACTCACCCGTCCGCATGACGTCTACCGTCTCGTCCATGTCCGAAGTGAATCTCCGCCCCGCCTGCAACGGCCAGATCATTTGCAACAGCATATTCAATCTATGAATTATATACTTTGTCATTGCGGGCCTGACCCGCAATTCTTGTCGATCGTCATTGCGAGGGCTATGCCCGAAGCAATCCATTGGTTTTTCTTTGCGTCCGGATTGCTTCGTCGTGCTTACGCACTACTCGCAATGACGCGCGTGTGCTATAACAATCCCAACTCCAACAGCGTCTCTTCCGACATCATGTTCCGGTCCCAGGGAGGGTCGAACGTCAGCGCGACATTTACCGCCTTTACGCCGTTCACTTTCCCGACCTCGCGGTTCACCTCGGCGATGAGAAAATCGGCCATCGGGCATGTCGGCGCGGTGAGCGTCATGCTGATGTTCACCACTCCGTCCGGTTCGGCGTCGATGGCGTAGATTAACCCCAAGTCATAGATATTGATCGGAATCTCGGGGTCGAATATGTTTTTGAGCACGGCGACCACGTCCTGCTCGATACGGAGTATTTCCTGCGGTGTTGTCATTGATTCAAAATCTTAAACAGCCTTTAAGCGTCCTGTTTGCTCGCGAATGCCAGCGCAAAGAGTTTCATTTGCTTGATCATTGCCAGCAGGCCGTTCGAGCGCGTGGGCGACAGGTTTTCGCGCAAGCCGATGCGGTCGATGAAATAGAGGTCGGTGTCGAGGATTTCCTGCGGCGTGCGGCCGTTCAGAACGCGCACCAGCAACGCGATGATGCCTTTGGTGATGATAGCGTCGCTGTCGGCATGGTAGTACACCCGTCCGTCACGCAGCTGCGCATCGATCCATACCCTCGATTGACAGCCTTTTATGACGTAGTTATCTGTCTTGTGCGCCGCATCCATCGATTCCAACGCGTTGCCGAGACTTATCAAATATTCATATTTGTCCAGCCACTGGTCGAAAACCGAAAATTCGTCGATTATCTCGTCTTGTACAATATCCATAAATATTACTTCTTTGTCATTGCGAACGAATGTGAGGAATCTATCGCTCGTCTACTTCATAATTTATAAACTGACGATAGCATCCGACAGTCTGAAAAACACACGCGTGTGTCGTCGCGCTTACCGCGCTCGCTCGGGATGACAATTAGTACATCCTGACAATATCTTCCATCGCCTCTCCTTTGGCGGCGACGGGGCGGCTGATCTGCATCATCACGGCCAGCGTAGGCGCAAGGTCGCGCATATTGACCGTACGCGAGATGCGTTGCCCGAAAAACTTCGGTCCGAGCATCATCAGCGGCACGTGGGTGTCGTAGGCGTACATCGATCCGCTTGCGGCGCGTACTCCCGTGCGCTCTTCGATCCAGCCCGGCATGAGGTTTATCGTCAGGTCGCCTCCGCGTCGCGGATAGAAACTGTTCTGCATCTTTTCGGCATAGCTGCCGCCGAAATATCCCGACTGCATCGCCGTCGAGGTGAGCACGTGCGATACGCCGCGGAATTGCAGGGCGAACGACGCCACACGGTTCTGTACCTCTTCGAGGCTCAGGCCGCTGCGGAATATGAGGTTGCGGTCGAGGTAAAGCTGGCGGTCGATGTAGTCGAGTACCCAGTCGCCCTCGCCGTACTGCGCGTTCATAAACGCATTGACAATCATCCTGAACTGAGCGGCATTGAATCTGTCACGCGGCGCTCGGCCATGGTCGAACGAGTCGCTGATACCGTGTGCGGCCGTCAGCACCACAACCACGTCGTTCATATCGACCTTTGTGCCAATGAATTCCAGCAACAAAGCGATCTCGGCGTCGAGGCGGTAGAACATATCCTCCATCTCCATCGATTCGGGGCCATACATTTGCCCGATGAAGCGCGGCGTATCGAAGCATATATAAAGCATGTCGGTATGCGCACCCTGTCCGAGCCGTTCATGCTCTATGGCGTGCTTGGCGAACTCGGCGACCATCGTGTTGCCGACGGGCTGAAACAGCAGTCGCTCATAATCGCGGTCGATGCCGTTGCGCCCGCTGCGCGAACTGCCCGCAATGCGGCGCAGGCGCGAATCGGGCGTAACATTTATCGCCGAATAGACCGTATTCACATATCTGTCCTTATCCAATAAAGGCCGCCATGTGTAATTCAGATAGCCCTGCGCCACGCGCAGGTTGTTGTAATCCGTCACCCATTGCGGCAGGCGATCCATATAGGCGTTCGACGACATCCAACAGCCGCGCTGGTCGTCGAGCCAGAAAGTCGTGCCGTGCTGTCCGCCCATCACTATCGCCGACAGAGGGTCGGAGGCTATCGACACTACACGGCTGCCGCTGTCGTATTCCAGCAGGCGGTCGCCCAGCGTCGGCACTACGATATGCTGCGGCGAGTACTCGCCCACACCCGCTCCGCTGCAACCCACGCCGCGCGCATGTTCGTCCTCGATCAGTCCCACGAGCCGCCCTGTCGTGTAGTCTATCCAGCGGTCGGTCACCACCCCGTGCACCGCAGGGTCGGCTCCCGTCGTGATTGTCGCCAATCCTGCGGACGTGAGCGTCTGCATATAATTGTACCACGCATTGGTGAACACCACGCCCCGGTCGTTGAACCGCCGGAATCCGCCCTTGCCGAAGTTGCGTTCGAAGCGCGCGAGATGGTCATAGCGCATTTGTCCGACTACGATGTTCACGACGAGTTTGGGGGGCTGCGCGCCTGCGGTTGTCGTTGCGGTGATAATAAGGGTCAGCAGCGAAATGAGGATTCTCATTGAGAAAGTTTTAATGGACAAAGGTAGCAAAAAAAATGTTATTCCGAACCGATGCCGCATCATACGAAACATCGGTTCGGAATAACACACGCGTGTGTTTCCCAGCCTGCCGGCGAGGAACTATTTACACAAATAATTTATTACCTAAATAAATTTACCTGAAAAACGCCCTGAAACCGTAGCTGCCGGTAGACTCCGCGCTATATCCGCGCACCAGGGCGATGTATCGCTTGCCGACCTGTACGCTATATTCGATCCGCGCGTTGAGGTCCGAGCCGCTGTCATCGTCTTCGGCAAGCAGCTCACGCGTGTCGGCATCGTAAAGTTCCATATAGGTGTCGGTATCTCCGGTGGTTTCCACAACGAGCGTTCCGCTACGGCCCGGCCGCAGCAGGAAAAGGTCGTTGCCCTCGTAGCCGAGCCTGCGCTGCACAACGCGGGCGCTGCCGGCATCCGAATCTATCGCATGCTCGATCGCATTGCTCCAATCCTGATTCCGCGAATAAGCCCTGAAACCGTAATGCCCTGTTATGTCTGGGCTATATCCGCGCACCTTGACGATATACCGCCGACCGGACTGCAAGTTATGTCTGATGCGGGCATTGGTGTTAGAGCCGCTGTCATCGTCTTCCGCAAGCAGTGCGTACGTATCGGCATCATAAAGCTCCATATACGTGTCGGTATCGCCGACGGTCTCCATTATGACCCATCCGCTCGCCCTCGGCAAGAGAAGGAAAAAATCCTCGTCGCCGGCCTCGCCGTCTATCGTGCTGTGGAGAGTACGGTTCATCGGCGGCACGTTACCGGCATCGGCGATCTCATACGCCACCGGATTGTTCCAGCTGTCGGGTTCCCATTCGTCATACATGACCGAATGCTCGCCGCTGCCCGACGACAGCATCATAAGTATGCGTTCGTCGCGGTCCAGGTCGGTGTTTATCACTGCGATAACGGCCTGATCGCTCCGCCTGACCAAGCGGGTATACACTCTGATAATATCCCCGACCACGATCACTTCTCCCGCGATCGTCCATTCCGGCATTCTGCCCGAAACGAGCGTGAACGACCTGTTGCGCACGTTCGTCAGCTCCTGCGTGATCTGATTTGCCCAATAATCGCTGAACGGGGTCACGCTCCCTCTGAAAACGAACTGGCCCGCAGCCACGTTCTGAGCTTTCTCTGCCGTTAATTTTATGTTCAGCTCTCTGGCCACACTCGCGGCGGCATTGTCGATTTGCTGAATATGGCTTCTCGTAGATTGGGCGCATAGCGTTCCAACGGCAATAACGAGAGCCACGAAAAATGAACTTAATTTTTTCATGGGTTCATAAGGGTTTAGGTTACTGGCACAGTGGGTATTAACACACGCAAATGTACGAGAATAATTAAATAAAAAAACACTGTCACTCCGTGTTATTTTTCGGCAGTGACAGTGCGCGCTGTGTTTTGTACCCCCGACGGGAATCGAACCCATATCGCAAGAACCGGAATCTTGTATTCTATCCATTGAACTACAGGGGCGTTGCAGCCTTTTTCGGGGGTGATGCATCTGATTGAACAAGAAGATATTCCCGCCCGAATCGGCTCGCAAAGATGCGACTTTTTCCCGTTTCGTGCAATAGTCACCGAAAAATATATTTATAGATGCTGCGATAGCAGCCTTTTCGATAGCAAAAACATACAATTTGGAAAAAAATACGAATGAGCAGATAATAAATTGTCCGTTTACTGCATTATTTATACAAAAATTGTTACATTTGTGGAATTTATGGAAACCAACAGAAACTTAAACTACTGGCAGCGGATCGAGCAACTGATCAAATGGACCGGCTCGGCATCCGTAAGCGCATTCGCCCGTAATATAGACCTCAGTCGCGGCGAGAATCTTTATCAGATTAAGCGTGGTAATAACGGAATCAGCAAAGACCTTGCCGAGAGGATCTCGGCAAAATACCCTGACATCAGCCGTGCATGGTTGCTTACGGGTGAAGGCGCAATGCTCCGCAATGACCGCAGTTATCGCGTATGCGATATTCCGTTCTTCAAAGAGGACGCTGTGAAAGTGGCGCTCTCCACTCTCTCTACCGAGCCTATGGAGCCGGTGTGTTATCTGTCGTTCCCGATGTTCGATGGTTGCGACTTCGCGGCGTTCACAAATTCGGCTGCTATGGAACCGGAAATACGGCGCGGGACAGTGCTGTTTTTCCGTAAGATAGAGACGCGCGAGGCAATACCGGGCGAAATCTATCTGGTCATAAGCCCTGAGTTCACGGGTGTTCGCTATTTGCGCCGTGTGAAAGGCAATGATGAGGAACTGCGTCTTGTGCCGCGTAACACTACGGATTACGACGAAGTTGTGTTGCGCCCCGAGCAGATCGAGCATCTCTACCACGTGCGCGGCATCGTGATCGAGAAGGGAGGCTGATTTTATTCAATTACGAATTACGAATTATCAATTACGAACATGGCTTTACGTCAGCCTGTTCGTAATTGATAATTCGTAATTCGTAATTCGTAATTCGTAATTCGTAATTCGTAATTCGTAATTCGTAATTCGTAATTCGTAATTCGTAATTCGTAATTCGTAATTCGTAATTCGTAATTCGTAATTCGTAAT
>WRDF01000007.1 GCA_009783565.1 Rikenellaceae bacterium
AGCGCCGCTTTGCCGCTCGAAAACCAAAATGGTCGTAGAACTTCTGCCGTCATCATAAGTAAAGCCGTTATAAAGAGCGTACACATAGTCCCCCATTATTTTCACATCATAAAACCCACGACGATTTTTACTCTCGTCAAATCTTGCTCGCGAACCGTCCAGGAATATCGGTTCGCTCAAAAAATGCTCCCATAATGTCGTCACTTCTCCCGAATCCGAAACAGCAAAATAAGTTATGTACCCCATAGGAGTCATGGCAAATACCGCCTCATTGCCGTATGAAGCGAGACGACCTTGATATAGCCGTGAAAAATTCTCTACGGGAACGTTTAACGGATTACAAAAAGTCGTAACGAGATTGTAATTCCGATCGAACAACACTAATGCGTTATATGCAACCGCTATGGCTCTGGAAACTATATAGCCGTTATCAAGAACTGTTGTCCAACTAACATACCCATGTTTATTATCTTTGGTCTCTATCAATTCATAGATGTTTTCATCAACATCTCTATGCCATTTGTAGCCATGTAATATGGCTTTGTTTACATCATATACGAACAATGTGCTGTCCTTGTGGTTCTGACCTGCAAAAAAAGGCGCGATAAACTCATTAGGACCATTGCCTATGTGCCATATGGTTCTCGCAGCCGAATCTCTCGAAATATCGAAGCCTATCGTAGCAAGTCGTCCTCCCGGTGGTTCGAACAATAATAGCTCCGAACCGACTAACTCTATATCGCTGGGAGGATTCATTATGATCTCGGTGTTATATGCTACCGCACGCACGCTGATGCTGTCAGTGAAAACAATCCCCGAGTAATAATTTTTCTCTCTGCCGCCGCAAGATAACAGGATGTATGGAATTGCAATGGTCATCAATGCAAGTATTATTTTTCTTATCGCTGTCATGTCGTTATGTTTTTTGGTTTTGCAAGAAATTATTACCCGGGAAAAAATAATCAAAATGCTATTTGTCTCTCATTTTAGTATGTGTCCATGTTTTACCGCCACAAACATATTCGCAATAATCAAAGTCACTTCCTGTCCAAACGCAATTTGCGGCCATTGCCGGTCCCCAGCAAGGATCTTTATGGCATCCTGCCAGATGCGGCAATTCGCAAGTTTCCAATTCCACATTCCAATGCAGGCCTCCTATACATTCATTGCAGTAGGCTACACCATTTATGCAATAGAAGAACCAACCACAATCGTTCGGGTGAGGGAAAAATGCAGTTCCGAATTCGGGGCACTCCGGCCATTCGCCCTCCGGACAACCCGGATTTCCATACGCCGCATTGAATCGTAACATCAATTCCAATAACGCACGAGCAGGGGGTTTGAATCTTCATCGACTGTTATACCGCTCGCAGTCAATTTCTCCTTAAAATCGGAATAGCTGCCATTAAGCATGAATGAAATATGCGTTTGACTGAATACGCCGATATATTCATTTTTATTCATGATGAATGTATGAAGATCAGGCATCAATCCTAAAATATCATCCTTGACGTTGTACGCTTCATCATCCTTTGCCGCAATTTGATAGCGCCTGTTATTCATATGGAAATTAAAAAACAGAACGTCGCCCACCTTAAACACATTGTGTATATTCTTGGCATATTGTGTTTCCCTCAGCAATTCCGAAAAGTCGCGAGAATCTCCATTTTGGGCGAAAAATGAATCGGGAATCCTGTTCCTGCCGAAATCCAGCGTGCGCCAGGGGGTGGCATTTTCCCCCTCCAACAGATAAACCGTTTCATGCAAAGGCATCGAGAACAAAATCCCGTCTTCCGTCGGTGAAAACGCTCGTGAAGGATAAATTATGACAGAACTACCGGCAGGGTATGCTCTGACATCGTCCAAATGAAGTAATCTCGCCTGCTCGTTCCCCTCTCTGTCCAAAATACGCAGTTGCCATGCCTCTTCTCTCTCTCCGAAAGGATGCCATCCATTGGCGTATAGGTAGATCCGGTTATCGTCCACTTCGATGTTAGTGGCTTTAATGTTCACTTCAAATTCATCGATGAAAGCGCCGTCCAGCCGATATCGTAGAACCCTGTCGGTGTCCCTGTCAAGCAGATAAAGAACGGGGTCGGGAGAGATCGAGAAATCGTATAAACTGATATATTCACCCGGCCCTCTCCCTCGTTGTCCTATCGAATGCAGGTATTCTCCGGTTTTACTGAATACATGTAGCCTCTGCTCTCTCTGATTATAAGTTAGACCGTCCCCCACATAGTAACGGTCGCCGAAAGAGACTATCCTATTGGGATTACCGACCAAAACATCATCCGTAGAACCAAGCGGGATGATCTCGTAATTAGCGTATAGCTGGCTCAGGTAGAAAGTTTTATCGATCTCTGAGGGTATCACGCTGACTACAACATCTGCAACCTGTGGGGCTGGCCGATTGGACGAGGGACAACCATATAGTATTGTCGCCGCAAAAAGAACAAAAACGATATGTTTTTTCATATTGCTTCGGATTGGATATGATCAATAATAAATAGTTTCTACACCCGGTTTGCAATCCATAACGGGCCCGTTCGGTTTACAATCTGTGATTACATCCGTTCGAAGCAACTGGCCATTCTTGTAATGCTGCTGGGCAGTCGTAATTTCATTATAACCTTTTTTATTACATCCCGCCTGATGCGGGAAGTCGCAGGTATCCAATGTCACATTCCAGTGCAGGTCTGCCGGACATTTGTGACAATAGGCCACACCGTTCTGGCAGTGGAAAAACCAGTGACAATCAGTCGGGTGAGGGAAAAATGACACTCCGGACGTACAATCCGGAAACGGACCCTCAGGACAGCCCGGATCGCCATACGCCACATCGACAGACTTCATGTAAATCATGCCCGCAAGCATAACACAAAATACACACGTCAAAGCAAGATTGACCTTGTTCAAAGTTGTCTTCGGGGTAATACGGTTAAGGAATTTCTTCATAATGATAAAATTTTAAGGTTATATACTGTTATTATTAACAACGCAGGAACTTATTAAAAGCGCCGCTGCAAATATAAATAGTCATATTGAATATTACAAACTCCTGAATTGATTTTTGCGCGATCACGCTGTTATTCGGTATTTATGCAATATTTTCACCATGCAATACATTTTATTTTGGAATGAAAACCACTTTCTTGGTCTCGAAAAACTCTTCGTCGGGGAAGAAATCGCCGATATTATACAAGGTATAATCGCGTCCTGCGGCAGCGAGTTCGGCCGACAGGTCGCCGCCTTTCAAAAGTAAAAGACCGTTCGGCAACGTACCCGCCTGCTCACGCACGATGCTGCGCCACGTCCACCCGACGAGCGTGGCAACATCGGCAACAGCACGCGAGACCACATAGTCAAACTGTCCCGACATTTGCTCGGCACGCATGTTGAGCGGCGTAACGTTATCCAACCCCAGCCGTTCGACAACTTCGCGCATCACCGTCACTTTTTTCCCGATAGAATCGACACATGTAAACCGGCTCTGTGGAAATAGAATGGCAAGCGGAACCCCGGGAAACCCGCCGCCGCTACCCACATCCATCACCTCCGCTCCCGCGCCGAATTCGCATACCCGCGCGATCGCCAGCGAATGCAACACGTGCCTCGTGCAGAAATGCCCCATATCCTTGCGCGAGATGACATTTATCCGCGCGTTCCACTCTTCATACAGCCCGCGCAGAGCCATGAAACGCTCGTACTGCAACGGTGTAAGCGCAGGGAAATATTTTTCGATGAGTTCCATCCCGTGAATCACTATCTCAAAGCATCATTACGGCATCATATCTCCGTCATCTACGATAAATGCGCACAACTGTTCGCGTGCGCGGTGCAACTGTGTCTTCACCGTTCCGATCGGTATCGCCAGCTCCTCAGCTATCTCCTCGTAACTGAACCCGCGATAGAACCGCATCTCTATCATGCGCCGGTAGTGTGGTTTCAGACGCCCCAGAAACTCTTCCAGCTGCACACTCTGCTGGCGGTTGATAATCGACTCTTCGGGCGTGGGCAGCGGCGACGGCGGCGAGAGAGCGACACCCTCGTATCGCGAGCCGTCGATCGAGAGATTGTCCTGACGCTTGCGCACGAAATCGATGAACGTATTACGTGCAATCGTAAATATCCATTGTCCGAACGTATAAGCCGGATTGTATCGCTCCAAATTCAGGTAAACCTTCAAAAAAGTCTCCTGAATCAAATCGTCGGCATCGTCGCTATTGCTGCCCGTGCGTTGGACATACAACTGATGCACCGAGTCGCGATAACGATTGAACAAATGTCCGAAAGCATGGGCATCGCCATACAGACTTAGCGCGATAAGCTGCTGGTCGGTCAAAATTATATATCGCTCGACGTGGGACATTTCTTTTTTGCTTGATTTTACTTCCAATTCGCTTTCGGCTTGCAGATAATTCGCGACACGAACAGGGAGATGCAGATGAACGGCTCGATGGGGTCGTAGAGCAGCATCCACCGCCCGATAGCGCGTTCGCCCAGCCGACGCGAGATACGCGTAATTTGATGACGCACGACCAGCATACGTGCAAGCCATAGCACGACTGCGCCGAGTGCCGTATAAAGCGGCAGGAACATTGCACATACCGCGACCGATAGCAACAGCATGAATCGCAGGACAAGTTCGGTAGTTGTCGCACGCCGCGCCCGCGCGGTGTAGAAACTGCGTGTCGTACCGAGTAGCCGCCGCATCCGCCACCACCCTGCAAGGCCGCCATGAATGGTCTGTTGCATGGTTGCGTTGCGGTTCATAATCACACAAATATTATCCCGCGTGGCGATTTTCTGCACGAAAAGATCGTCCTCGCCCACCGTCATGTCGAGATGATTGAAGCCGCGATTTTCAAGGTAAAGTTGCTTGTCGAAACCGAGATTTTGCAGCACTCCCCGATAAGGCCGTCCCGCCACCGCCGCCGCGAGATAGCGCACCCCCGTCATCATTCGCCCGCAGCGTATCATTGCATTGCCCACGCCGCGCCCGTGCTCCACGCCACAATAAGAAATAACCACCTCGCCGTTCGCGAACCCTTTACTCATTGCGGCGAGCCAACCCGACGACGTGGGATAGGCGTCAGACGTGGTGAGGATAACGCTGTTGTAACGTGCCGTTTTGATGCCCACATTGTAGATCATCTTGTTACTTATGCGGAATCGCGGGTCGGGGTCGAGCCGCGCCGTCACCAGGTTCGGATAACGCGCCTTTTGCGCATCCAGCTCATCGGCGAATTCCGGGCACGAATTCACGTCGATCGCCACCAGCTCGAAATCGGGATACTGTTGCCCCATGATGCGCGGCAAAGTGTGTTCGAGATAATGGAAATCGTCGGAGAGAATCACCACCACCGATATGCCGTCCACCATTCTCGGCATGCGCCGTCGCACATTGCGGTAACCGGCCACCCGTGCATAGCGCCTGAGCCAAATCACCATCCCGGCCCCCCATAACACGAGCACGAGCGCCATGAGCGTCAGCCCAAGAGTAGTGCGTCCGCCGGTGACAAGCTCTGCTATTTCGTAGAATCTCTCCGCCATAAACTCCGAATCGAGGAGCAAATATACTGTTTTTAGTGTACATTTGCGTAATATTTGTAAAACCTCAAAACCCTCTAATATGGGACTCTACCTGACGCGCGCCGCTAAATATTTTCTGCGGCTCGTGATAATAATCGCCGTCGTGCTCGCCATACTCGCGGCGGCAGGAATGCTCGCCACACGCGGCGCAGAAGTGCTGTCGGTGCTCTTCGTCTCATGGCGCGGCACGGTGCTGCTGGGCGTGATAGTGCTGCTGGCGATCCTCTACCCGTCGATTTCATTTACCACCGTGCGCGTGCGCGGCAATCTCGAAACCAACCGCGATGATGTGATCAATGCTTTTGCGACCTACGGTTATTCACTCATGCGCGAAGACGAGCACGGAATGATGTTCCGCGCAAACAGTTTTTTGCGTCGCCTCGCATGGCAATTCGACGATGCGGTGACGGTCAGTGCCACCGAGAGCGGTAAATATCTGAAAATCTCCGGAACAAAGAAGATCGTTCCGCGCGTCGAAATGCGTCTCAACGCTTTTTTGGGCAGATAGTACGCGCGCGTCATTGCGAGCCTGAAAGGCGAAGCAATCCATGATTGGTTTTATCTGGATTGCTTCGCCTTTCAGGCTCGCAATGACGAACAATGTGATATCGCAGCTCGAAGGCCGCAATGACAAAACAACCGGCAGGCAATAAAACACGCGGGCGTGCTCGTTATGATGTAAGTGATGAAAAAACGGATAATATACTGGTTTGTCGGCGCGGTATTAATAGTCTGCGTCGGTGCTGCTGCGGTGTCGGAGAATCCCGATTTTCGGCTGGGACGCAGCATGGAGATCGTCGTGAACATACTGCGCGAGATTAACATGTTCTATGTAGATGAGACCGACCCCGAAAAACTGCTGGCTGGAGCGGCGATGGGAATCACGTATGAACTCGACCCTTACACGACGTGGATGTCGGCCGACGAGATGGAGGACTTTCAGGTAGCCGCAACGGGCAGGTACGGTGGCATTGGATCGCTGATCCGCACGGGAGGCGACTATGTCATGATCGCGCAACCCTACGCCGGTTCGCCGGCCGACAGAGCGGGATTGGCTATCGGCGACCGGTTGCTCTCTATCGACGGCGTCAGCGTCGTTGGAGCGGGGAGCGAAGCGGCCAGCGCGATGCTGAGAGGCGATCCGGGCACGACGTTTACGCTCACGGTCCGCAAACTCGCGAGCGGTGAGGAGGAAACCATGCAAATCACGAGAGAGAGAATCGTGATTCCGGGCGTGGCCTATCACGCCATGTTGAACGACAGCATAGGATATATCAAACACACAGATTTCAGCGACCGCTGCGGCGACGATATGCGGCGCGCGCTGCTCGAACTCAGCGCCGACGGTCGTCTTAAAGGACTTGTGCTCGATTATCGCGGGAACGGCGGCGGCATACTGCAAGAGGCGGTTAAAATCCTGTCGATGTTCGTGCCGCGCGGCACAGAGGTGGTGAGTATGCGCGGGCGAGCGCAGGAAACTAATTTCGTGTTCCGCACCGAGAACGAACCCATCGCGGCCGACCTGCCGATAGTAGTGCTCACCGGTCTCGATTATCGCCCGGGAGGCAGTGTGGCAATACCCGAAATCTCGGCCTCGGCGGCCGAGATCGTCGCAGGAGCATTGCAAGACCTCGACCGCGCAGTGATAGTCGGACAACGAACGTTCGGTAAGGGACTCGTCCAGAGTACGCGGCCGACGGGCTACAACACTTGGCTGAAACTCACCACTGCGCGTTATTATATACCGAGCGGGCGTTGTATTCAGGCTGTCGATTATGCCCGTCGCACAGAAGATGGCGGCATTGTGTCGATCCCCGACTCGCTGGTGCGTGCATTCGCCACCGCAGGCGGACGCACGGTTTACGACGGCGGCGGCATCGTGCCCGACATCCCGATAGACCCCATGGAATTCAGCCTCTTCACGATGATTGTTCAGGGACGCGGCTACATCGACGATTTCGGTGACGAGCACACGCGCCGCAACCCTTCGGCAGGCGCACCATTGGCTGTGGACGACGCGCTTTACGGCGAATTCATGCGTTTTATGGCCGACAAGGATGTCGAATATGAGTCACGCACCAAACTCGCGCTCGCCGAACTGCGCCGCAACGCCGAACGCGAACTGTTCTACGATGACATCCGCGAAGACCTCGAACGCATCGAACGAAGTTTGCGCGACGACAAGGAGAACAGCCTGCGGCTCTACCGTGCGCAGCTCTCGCGCCTTATTCTGGACAATCTGATTATGCGCCGTAACTACGCAAGCGGCGTAACAAAGCACCATCTTCCGCACGATACCGCCGTGCGCGCCGCACTCGACGTATTGCAAGACGGTGAGCGATATCGCGCGATTCTTTCGGGGGATTGATACTGTCAAAAATAAGAAGGCCCCCCAAGTATGCTGTCATCGCTGACTCGCCCGGGAGGCTCGAGTATTTTTATAGCTAATAGCTAACTATGTTCTTAATAAGGCGTAAAGCATTACTTTACGAGACAAAGGTAATACTTTAATTTTTGTAAAGCAAAATTTCACACAAAATTTTTGTTATACAAAATCAAACCTTCCATATAAGGATGCGTCTCCCAGCCTTCCGGAAATCCCATATATCTAACGTTTGTGGCAGGGAATTTATTGAGCAAATCGAAAAAATGTTTCTTGAATTTGCTGTTGGGATTTATTGTCTGTAAGAGATATAGTATCACACACACAAAATAGTATGGTTTGGAATGTTCTACTCTATCAACCTCGTAATCTGTAAGCCACACCTTGCCTGCCTTCCCGAATATTAGCTTTAGTAGGTTCTGCCACACTTGTGAATGTGATATTCCATAATCTTGCGTGATGCGCACATATGTTTCGTACATAATTGATGGCACGTAGCCATGAATGTAGTATTTTATCCTGCGGTATTCCTAATGATCGTGCAATTGCCGTAACATCTTTTTTCTCGCGCCAGCTTTTGCAAATCCATGAAAGGTCGCCAAAACATAACAGTTCAACGGTCATCCATGAGGGAGGTGTCAGAGGATGGTTGTATTTTTCATGGTAATGTTTTATGAATTCCATCCGACTGTTGGCTTTCAGTCTTTCTTCGATACGCTCTTGCATTTTCGTGAAAACCTCCTGCGTTTTGAACAGGGCGCTATCATCCGGCCAGTGAGACCCATATTTAAGGCTCAGTTGGTTGATAACCTGTGTTCGTAATGCTATTTCTATTCGTTCGATAGCGTCAAAAATCAGCAATCTTAGTTTCCGATCAAATCTATACAGGTTATAAACATCATCCCACATTGTTCCGTCTTCGAAATCATCTGTTATTTTGCCGGCAGCATCGCGCTTCCTGAATGGTATCATATACGCGCTCAGCCTGTAATAGCTGACATTCGACAGATGTCTGGCAGCGCGTGGCTCATCCACTATTTCAAGACCTCTTGATTTCAAAAGGTTTACCTGATCCTGAAACGTAAGTGCCGGCTTTTGAAATTTCTTCATTTTGTAATTCTATTCTTAAAGCACAAATATAGTGAAATGAGACTGTTCTTCCCTGAAAAAACGTAATATCGACAGAATCTTATTATTTTTGTAGAATGCTTTTGTCGATCATATTGCGCGGATTTATTGTGGGACTGCTGGCTTCGATGCCGCCGGGGCCTGTGGGCGTGCTGTGTATCCAGCGCACGCTGAGCAAAAACCAGCGGTCGGGGATGGCATCGGGGCTGGGAGCGGCAACGGCCGATGTGGTCTATGCGCTTATCGCATTTTTCTCGCTGGCGTTCATTCTCGAATTTATTGCACGCAACAGCCTGATAATAACTTCGGTAGGAGGTCTTATCGTCGTCGGTCTAGGTGTGAAGGTGTTGTTCTCGAATCCCGTGATCCAGATACGGCGCAATCGGGCGGGCAAGACCAACCTGTGGCATGATTTTCTGACGGTGTTTCTGGTGACAATCGCCAATCCGGTCTACATTTTCTTTTTTATCATACTTTTCGCCGTTTTCGGACTTAACACCGGCTCGGTGGGTCTGTGGCAGAGTTCGTTTATGATCATCGGGGTGTTCCTGGGCGGTGCGGCCTGGTGGTTCTTATTGTCGTTTCTGGTGAACCTGTTCCGCAAGAAATTCCGCCCGCGTCACATGCTCTGGATCAACCGTATTTCGGCCGTGATAATTATTCTGTTCGGTCTGGCGGCGATATTCTCCGAATTCCTTAATTTCCGTATCGATGGCCTGCTCTGATAACACACGGTGCGACGGGCGCATAATCATTGCTATCGACGGCTTTTCGGGCAGCGGGAAGAGTTCTTTCGCACGCGCCATTGCCGAGCGTTTGGGATATATTTTCATCGATACGGGGGCGATGTACCGCGCCGTGACGCTGCGTGCGCTGGAAGCCGGAGCGATTAGCAAGGACAGGGTGGACGCCGAAAAATTGGAGCGGATACTCGACGGGATGAAACTCGAATTCCGCGTAGGCGAGAACGGCAACTCGGAGCTTTATGTCGACGGGCGGCGCGCGGACGAGCGATTGCGGTCGATCGAGGTGAGCGATGCGGTGAGCCGCGTGGCGGCATTGCCTCAGGTACGCCGGCGGTTGGCCGCGATGCAGCAGGAGATGGGGCGCGTACGCAGCGTGGTGATGGACGGGCGCGACATCGGGACGACGGTCTTTCCCGACGCGGAGTTGAAGATATTCCTTACGGCCGACCCGGCGGTGAGGGCTGCACGGCGCTATAAGGAACTTCGCGCGGCGGGCGCAGATGTGTCTTTGGCCGAGATCGAGCGCAATATCCGCGAGCGCGACGCGGCCGACCAGCAGCGCGCTGTCTCGCCTCTGCGACGCGCTGCCGATGCCATAGTGCTCGACAACAGCCACATGACCCCGCAGGAGCAGATGGAGTGGGTATTAGAGCAATTACGCGCGCGCGGTTTCCAGCCTTCCGGATAATAGTTTATGTTAGGCAGATGGAAATCGAGATCGACGATAAATCGGGTTTTTGCTTCGGAGTGGTGAATGCCATCGGGCTGGCGGAGCGGTCACTTGCGGAGAACACATGCGTGGCGGCGCTCGGCGACATCGTACACAACCGGCTCGAAATGGAGCGGCTCGAAGGACTGGGGCTTAGCACGATAACGCACGCTCAGCTCGCCGGATTGCATGACGGAGCGGCAGTACTCATACGCGCTCATGGCGAACCTCCGTCGACATACGCCATCGCCCGGCAGCATGACCTGCGTATCATCGACGCAACGTGTCCTGTGGTCGCGGCATTGCAGCGGGAAGTCGCGCAGGCCCACCGCCGCATGACCGACGAGGGTGGCCGGGTGGTGATTCTGGGGAAAAAGGGACATGCGGAAGTGGTCGGGCTTACGGGACAGGCGGCAGGAGGCGCACCGGTCGTTGTGGTCGAGAATGCAGAAGACCTTGCGGTGATAGATTTTGCACGGCCGATATATTTTCTGTCGCAAACCACGCAAGACCTCGCGCTTTTTGCGCAGATGAGCGATGAGATAATGCGTCGCGCCGAGCGGTCGGAAACGGTGACTGTACGCGATACCATTTGCCGCCGCGTTGCCAACCGCGAGCCGCACCTGCGCGCGTTCGCCGCACGACACGACGTCGTAGTATTCGTCAGCGGCCGCAAAAGTTCCAACGGCCGCGTGCTATACGAGGTCTGCCTGAGCGCAAACCCGCGCAGTTACATGGTCGAAGACGAATCGGAACTGCCCGCGCAGTGGTTTGCCGGAGCGCGCACCGTCGGCGTATGCGGCGCGACATCCACACCGCGCTGGCTCATGGAACGCGTCGCACGCGCATGTGTTTTATTGGCTACCGCAAAAATTAGTGATTGAAACATCAGACAAAAGTAAACCACGCGCGCGTGTGAAAAAAATCGTAATAATAGGCAGTGGCAATGTGGCCGAAGCGCTGGTTCGCGGACTGTCGGGGGCGGGATGTCCGCCAGTGCAGGTGTGGGCGCGCGGTCGGACGAAAGCGACCGACATTGCAAGGCTGTGCGGGTGCGCATTCGCGACCGAAGTGAAAGAGCTTGCGCCTGCCGATGTTTATATTATCGCCGTTACGGACAGGGCGATCAGGCAGGTCGCAGCCTCATTCAATTTTCCGCCGGATAGCGTTGTGGCGCATACGGCGGGGAGCGTCGGGATGGATGTTTTTCCGCCGCAAGTCAAGAACCGTGCGGTGCTGTATCCCGTTCAGACTTTCACGAAAGGGCGCACGGTAGATTTTTCTGAAACTCCGCTGTTAATCGAGGGAAGTTCGCAATACGCGTTGCGGCAGGTGACAGAAGTGGCCCAGATGCTTTCGGACAAGGTGCGGCAGATGTCTTCCGAGCGGCGGATGATGGTTCACGCGGCGGCGGTCTTTGCATGCAATTTCGCGAATCATATGTACAGCGTGGGAGAGGAATTGACGCGGGAAGCCGGAGCGGATTTCGAGATTCTGAAACCGCTGATCGCCGAGACAGCGGGCAAGGCAGTGGCCGCACGCTCGCCGTGTGATGTGCAGACGGGACCGGCGGTGCGCAACGACTTCGAGACGCGCAGTCGCCACGTCGAGTTGCTTGCACAGAAACCCTATCTGCAAAATATTTACATCAACATCAGTAAAAGTATATGGGAAACTTCAAAGAAGACATAGCTCAGGTCGAGGCGTTTGTTTTCGACGTGGACGGGGTGTTCACCGACGGCCACATCGGTGTGCTGCCTGCGGGTGATTTTCTGCGCCAATATAATGTCAAGGACGGTTTTGCGGTGATGTACGCCCTGCGCGCCGGATATAAGGTGGCGATCATCACGGGCGGTTACGGCGAGGCTTTGGAGATGCGTTTCCGGCAACTGAAAGTCACGGCATTCCACCACTCATGCCGCGATAAACTCTCACGACTGCGTGAGTTCATGTCCGAACATGCATTGCGTCCCGAACAGGTGCTCTATATGGGTGACGATCTGCCCGACCTCGAATGTCTGCGGCATGTCGGGATGCCCGTAGCCCCTGCCGATGCCGTGCCGGAAGTTTTGAACGCCAGCCGTTATGTATCGCAATTCGGCGGCGGCGAAGGCTGCGTGCGCGACATTATAGAACAAGTACTGCGCGCGCGCGGCGATTGGGCGCAGGGAGATTTGGGGTTGACCAGCGCACCACAGAATTAATATAGAGTCATGGAATATAAAAGCAGATTGAAAGAGTTCGGGACGTGCTCGGCCATAGACGCGATAGTACGCGAAGCGGAGCAGCGGGCGGCGGACGGCAGTGAGCAGCTGTATCGGCAACTCATGGAGTGTCTCGATGTGACATGGCTTGGGGCGACGTGGGACGAATCGCAGATTTCGGAACGCACGAAGCAGCTGATCGATCGTCATGCCGCCTGCGGATTGCCGCCCGTTGCATCGGTGTGCGTTCATCCCAATTTCGTCGAAACGGTGGGGTTGGCGGCGGGCGATACGGGGTTGAGAATCACGAGCGTGGGCGGAGGATTTCCCGACGGGCAGACTTTTCTCGAAGTTAAGATGCTGGAAGTGGCGATGGCTGTCGAGAACGGCGCGGACGAGGTCGATGTGGTGATGACACCGGGATTGATCCTCGCCGGACGGTACGACGAAGCGGCGAGCGAAATAGAGACCCTCCGCTCGGAGATAGGCGAAGACGTGACGTTGAAAGTTATTATCGAGTCGGGCGCGCTCGGCTCGCCGGAGCTTATCCGCAATGCCTCGCTGCTGTCGATGATGGCGGGGGCGGACTTCGTGAAAAGTTCGACCGGCCGCGACCCGTCGGGCGGCATAACACCGGAAGCAGCGGCGGTAATATGCTGTGCCATACGCGATTATGCTGCGGCGACGGACCACTGCGTGGGGTTCAAAGCGTCGGGCGGCATACGAACGCTGCAGAACGCTGCTATGATGTGCGCGATCGTCGAGTCTGTGCTTGGCCGCGAATGGCTTACGCCTGCACTTTTCCGCATTGGCGCGAGCGCACTTTATGACGGCCTTCTATCGCATTTTCGGCAATAAAATTGTCAGCCCGAGCGAGCGCGAAGCGTGACGAGGCGTACGCGTGTGTTTTCCGGACTTTGTCATTCCGAACGAACGTGAGGAATCTATCGTTAGTTTATAATTTCAAAGGGAGACTAGCGATAGATTCCTCCACACTTCGTGTGTTCGGAATGACAGATACAAAGTAGAATTAATAAAAATGACTGACACTAGATATAAATATCTCGACCGGATAGACTCTCCGGATGACCTGAAAAAACTCGGCGTGGACGAACTTCCGGCATACTGCGCGGAGTTGCGGCAGTTTATTGTCGGACAGCTGGCAACGAATCCGGGCCATCTGGGAGCGAGCCTCGGGGCGGTGGAACTGGCGGCGGCATTGCATTACGCCTATGACACGCCGCACGACAAGCTGGTGTGGGATGTGGGGCATCAGGCCTATCCGCACAAGATCATCACGGGGCGCAAGGGACGGTTTGCGACCAACCGTAAATTGCACGGTATCAGCGGTTTTCCGCGTATGGCGGAGAGCGAATACGACGCCTTTGGCGGCGGTCATGCATCGGTATCGATTTCGGCGGCACTGGGAATGGCGATAGCGGGCGAATTACGGGGCGAGCCGCGACGGGCGGTGGCTGTGATCGGCGACGGCTCGATGACAGGCGGATTGGCGTTCGAGGGGCTTAACAACGCGGGCGCTACGGCGGCAGACCTGCTGGTGGTGCTGAACGATAATAACATGTCGATAGACCAAAGCGTGGGCGCGATGAAAGGTGCGCTGCTGAAAATGCGGCTCTCGCGGCGTTATAACAAATTCAAGCGGCAGGCGTGGTCGGCGCTCGAATCTGTCCCGGCGCTGCGGCGTTTCGTGCAGAGGTCGAGCAGTGCGCTGAGGCACAGTCTTTTACAGGAGAACAACATTTTCGAAAACCTCGGATTTCGTTATTTCGGGCCGGTGGACGGGCATGATGTGGCGCAGCTCGTGCGGATTTTTGAACATCTGCGCGAGATACCAGGCCCGAAACTGTTGCACGTGGTCACGGTAAAAGGTAAAGGCTATGCGCCGGCCGAGAGCGACCAGAGCGTGTGGCACGCGCCCGGAACGTTCGACCCTGACACGGGGGAGCGCGATGGCGGTAGTGTTTCGACGGTGGCGGCAGACAAGTGCAATTCGCAACCGCCTTTGTATCAGGATGTATTCGGGCATACGCTGCTCGAGCTTGCGCGCCGTGATTCGCGCATCGTGGGCATCACGCCCGCGATGCCTACGGGGTGTTCACTCAATATAATGATGGAACAGATGCCCGAACGGACTTTCGACGTGGGGATTGCGGAGGGACACGCCGTGACGTTCGCGGCGGGAATGGCGGCGGCGGGAATGATGCCGTTCTGCAACATCTACTCGTCGTTCATGCAGCGCGCCTACGACAATGTGATCCACGACGTGGCGCTGCAACGGCTCGGCGTAGTGTTCTGCCTCGACCGTGCCGGACTGGTCGGCGAAGACGGCGCGACACACCACGGTGCGTTCGACATAGCCTACTTCCGCCCGATTCCCGACGTGGTGATCGCCTCGCCGCTGAACGAAGCGGAGCTGCGCGCGCTGATGTTCACGGCCTCGCAGGCGGAGCGGCCGTTTGTCATCCGTTATCCGCGCGGACGGGGCGAGGGCGTTGCTTGGGACGGAGAATTGGGGGCTGTCGAGATAGGGCGAGGGCGCATTTTGCGCGAAGGCGAAGATGTGGCGGTGCTGTCGTTCGGGCCTTTGGGTAACGCGGCGGCACGTGCTGCCGAATGCGCCGCCGAGCGCGGCGTATCGGTTTTTCATGCCGACCTGCGTTTTGCAAAGCCTCTCGACGCGGAACTGCTTCACGATGTGGGGCGGCGTTTCCGACATGTGGTAACGATAGAGGACGGCGTGGTTACGGGTGGTATCGGAAGCGGGGTGCAGGAGTTCTTCACCGCGCATGGCTACGACATCCGCGTGGTGCGTTTAGGCCTGCCCGATGCTTTTATCGAGCACGGCACTCAATCCGAACTGCGTGCCTTGTGCGGTCTTGACGAGGAGGGAATTCTGAAGACTATTCTCGATGCGGGGAAATAAAATCACTATATTTGTACGCGAACCAATTTGTTTTTGCCTATGATAAGACTGTAAAGATCATTTGAACTACACGTGCTACGGGATCATTGCACCCGTGTACGAAATACATAAAAAGCGTTAGCTTTTATTCTTGCTTCTGAAACTTCGACATTTCAAAGCTGACAAGAGTAAAGCGTAAACGCTCACGCGCTAGCGTGGGCTTTACTCTTTCTATTTGTCAGCAAGGTTGTCGAAGACCTCAGAAGCAGATAAAAGGTACTGTCCCACGTTTTTTATGTTCCTGTATAAACGTTTTAACCCACGGGGCAGGGGAAACAGGAATATCAAAATGAAGAAACTGACTTTTCTACTCTTAATCGCCGCAACCGTGACCGCGACCGGTTGCGCCACCATCATCGGCGGAAGCAAACATGCCGTCAGATTCGAAAGCGAACCAAGTAGTGCTACTGTCTACGACAACGGCATCAAACTGGGCGAAACCCCTTTACAGGCTCGTTTGACGCGAGGAGATAATCACGATATTACCATCAGGCTGGATGGCTTCAAGCCCTACAATCTGCGACTGACAAGACAGTTCAATGAATGGGCTATCGGAAATATCGTGTTTGGCGGGTTTATCGGTATCGCAATCGATGCGATTACCGGCGGCTTATACAAACTGAATCCCGAACAGGTTTCCAATTTCGACACGACGATGGCGCACAGAAGATCCGGCAACAATATCTACATAAGTGTGACGCTAAGCCCAGATCCGAACTGGCAACGTATCGGCACGATGGAAGCAACCAATTAAACTTGCGTTCACTATAATAATATCGCTACCGAACGTATGTTCGGTAGCGATATTATTTTTATCTTTGCACTCGTACTTTTGCACCGAAACCTGCGGAAATAGCTCAGTCGGTAGAGCATCAGCTTCCCAAGCTGAGGGTCGCGAGTTCGAGCCTCGTTTTCCGCTCGAAAACAGGAGGTCTGAGAAATTAGA
Source organism: Rikenellaceae bacterium (assembly GCA_009783565.1). Classification (GTDB taxonomy): domain Bacteria; phylum Bacteroidota; class Bacteroidia; order Bacteroidales; family Rikenellaceae; genus WRDF01. Next base: position 16,695 of record WRDF01000007.1, read on the forward strand.
CCTCTTTTCTTTTGCTTATCAGCGACTTACGGAGGCCTTTGCGGTAATCAGAATTTTGCAGGTAACGATTTAGCGAAAGTGCGCTTTCATTGGTTTGCTTTGTCTTTCTTGACGATTGACTCTATGACAAAGATAATCATTATTGCTTTCAAGTCCTCAAATTAAATAAAAAAGTTGATGTTGCCGAACTGCCCCCATTGTTCGTTGGTAGCGGACTCGCAATACTGGAAAAGTAAACCCGCAAGGTTTTCGCAGAAACCAACGCGAAAGCAACGGCCACGACCTTGTGGATTTAGCTTTTACATCGATACCTTTGCGAACAACGTGCGATGTGGTATTTACATTTCATAGCAGACGTACTGATATGTGAGGTACAAGCTACTTCATATGGTCGTACAACCGGATACTCACTAATGACGACTTACCTAAGTTTTATAAGTTATTCCAAAAAATCTTATCTTTGTGGCAATTTAATCTGCCGGCCTCGCAAAATATGAAAAAGAAATTAAGGCTAAATTTTTTACTTGTATCATTAGCACTGCTTATTGCATTAGGTTGGCTGGTTGAAGGCAACTTCAACTTCTTGTTGCATGGTTTTTGGTTTACCTCTGGATTTTTACTGCTCATTTTATTGTCTCTTGTAGATCAACCATTTTTCTCCAAAGACTCTAATATTTTCGTGAATGCCATTACAGCAGGTATGGCACTCTTAATAATGCAGCCTTCATACAGATACGGGGTTTACTATATGTGTGTTGGTTTGGTCGCATTTTTGGTTATCAGTAGTTTCATTGTGATGATGACACAGAACCAGCCGCTATCATATGAAAAGAAATGGGTTCAGTTTTTGTCTCGGATTAACAGGCAGTTAGGTAAGCCTCAAATTATTTTCTCTGTTCTCTTTATTTGGGGAATTATTAATGATTATAATGTTATTTCAACTGCCTTTAATGTACTTTTAGGATTTTGGGCTTTGTTCATTGTGGTATCTTCAAACACTATATGGAACATCTTATCTTCTTTGTGGTCTTCTACTGCAGATACTAAAAATGATAATGCTCTCGGACAAATATTTGGAGTCCAAGCCAAGAGCACCTTTCTGGCAAGATTGTCATCCAATATCCAAGAAACTATTGATAGTTTTGACTGTGTAGAGTTTCTTCACTCCGTTAATGATGGCAAAGGAGTGCGAAAAGGGCTGGTTTTGGATTCATATTTACTCAATGAAGAGCATTGGATTAAAGTAATAACCACTAATGAGATTAATGAACTTTTCGGAAAGGCCCCATGCTACTCCAATCACGTTAAGGGCATTATCTATAAGGTTCAAAGCCCCCTGAACAATGATTTTATAGATAGATTTGTAGGAATTGTTACTGAAAAATCGAATATAGGTAAAATCAGATTCATTTATAATTCTCGTGTACCTGTTCAAGAAGGGCAACTTTTAGAAGTTTGCATTAGTCCTGAGCGCATTGTCTATTATCAGATTGTAGATGGTGTTACTAAAATAGAACAACTGGAAAGCAAAAATGAATCCGGATTAATCATCGGTGAAGCGATACAACTTGGTACATGGAATCAAGAAAAAGCGCAATTCGAACAATTTGGATGGGTTCCAGAAGTCAATACCCCTGTATATCTAGCTTCTCCTATACAAGAGATTGAAATAGGAGATGGGGAATACAAAATAGGAGAGATTCCAAGCACTAATTTCCCTGTTATACTCGATAAAAATTTAGCAATTACACATCATACAGCCGTTCTAGGCGTAACTGGTACTGGAAAATCTGTTTTCTCAAGAAACTTGATTAGAGAATATCTAAAAGACCCAGCAATAAAAGTAGTTTGTATTGATTTCACAGGCGAATATAAGTGTAGGTTTAATGCTTCTGAACTCATGTCTCAGCAAGTGCAAGGTGAGGTTTACAAACTCATTAATTGGGTTTCAAAAGAATTGGAAAAATTTGGCAATCAACAAGACAAAGAAAATCTAACGAAAGCAAATGCGAGTATAAAAAAGATTATAAAAGACAATATAGACGGATTCCTAAAAGATGATAAACAACAAATTACAATTTTAGAATTACCTGATGTCTCAAATACGGCAAGCATATTAGAATATACGAGACAACTTTTTCAAGTTTTGTTTGATATTGCCAAACGGCATAGATGTTACGGACATAAAGTATGTGTTGTTTTAGAAGAAGCTCATACTGTTATTCCAGAATGGAATTTTGTGGGTGTAGCCGAAAAATCATCTCAATCATTACTCAATAGCATTGCACAAATAGCATTGCAGGGGAGGAAATATGACGTAGGACTTCTCGTTATAGCCCAACGCACTGCGAATGTGTCTAAAACAATTCTGACTCAATGTAACACTATAATATCCTTTCAAGAGTTCGATAAGACAAGTAGTGAATTTTTATCAAATTATTTCGGGGAGAATATCGCTAGGGTCTTGCCTAATTTGAGGTTTAGGCAAGCCATTGCAGCCGGCAAGGCTTTAAGATCGAATGTTCCTATGATATTTGAGGTTCCAGTAATAATTGAGTCTAAACCAGTAGAGCCAGTACTTAAAGAACCGACTACTACGGTGCAAATCCCTGAAAGAAAGAGGCAAGAGGACGTAGAGGCTCAAGATGATTTTGATATATTCCGTTAAGCCATCATAGGCCTGAAGCGGGTTCTTTTCGTAATTATCCTCTTGGCGGGTGGTTTTTGCAGATAAGTTACATATTTTGCTTTGCTATCACCTGCCCCACAAAATCGTTCAACGTTAAAATGCGATGCCTGTATTCCTCAGGGAAGCTCGTAATGTATGGTTTAGGTACCACCAAACATACATCAGACCGATACATTTCTGCCAGTTGATTCGATGAAATACCCTGTTGCAAAGTGAAAAGGTGCTTTGTCTTTATACGGTCTGCCTCGTTGAGGATCTGCCTCCAACGATCTTTGCAGGTGGTTTTGGATGCGAGAACAACTAACTTATTTTCATCGAATCCAAGGTCGGCATATGCCTTCGGTCCCGGGAACAGGAAGTCCGGTCGTTTATTCATCTCAGTAACGGCCTGCGAACTGTATTCGAGGCCAAACGTTTTAAAAATTTCTTCGAGATGATGTTCCAGCGACTTCCCTGCTCTGCTCTTTCGGCGGTTGAGTATCGTATTTGCTGCTTCCACGAGCTCTTCGACCGATGAGAATGGAGTTTTTATGCGAGTGGAATAACGATTGTTCTCTATGGCTTTGAATAGTTGAAACTCCGCATTTATCCAACCTAACAGACCTTTGTCCGGATTAGCTTTTAGTCGATCAGCCGTAAAATGGTAAGCATTGTTATAACAGTGCCGCGCCCTTGCAGAAAGGTCGGTCGTTGATGGGAAATCCACCTGCAAGCCATTGATGAAAGCATAAAAGCATTGCAGTAGAATGCTTTCATCTGTCTGTTCGTCCTGTCGTGGAATAATTCCATTAATCTCTGCCGGGGAGATATTAAGCTGAATAAGAAATTCATCTATATCCTCATCGCTCTGCAAGACCCAACCATCGTAGCAATTATCGTCCTTTTTAGCCAGAATCAACAGGTCGCCGATATTATCGTCGTGAAGAAATGGGAATCCTTTTCCGAATCGGGTCAAACGATATTCGTTCCGTGTGCCGACACCGTAATAAATAAAGCGACTTTCCGTCTCGAAACCGCTCTGCCAACGGATAGTAACGAATTTATCTTTGTTCGCTCCTTTTTCCCCTGGAGTGTCGAAGAAAAGTGGCCATGCCTCTTTGTGGATGTGGAATCCTGCCTGATGTCCTCCGGTAGCACCGACATCATTGGCTGTAATGTATTTGGAGAATGCAATCGGTGACTCCTGCACTGATTGAATGACCTTATTCAGCATATTCTCCATTTTGCTCTCGTATTAATTCTTGAACTATATTTTCGCCGACAGCCTGCATAAGAGGCACGACAACCGAGTTCCCGAATTGTCGATAGGCCTGATTGTCGGACACGGCATCAATAATAAAATTATCCGGGTAGCCTTGCAGGCGGGCGCACTCTCTCGGAGTAAGGCGGCGGGGATTGACTCCGTCCTGCGGAATGAGAATTTCGGAACCATCTTTATAATAACGTGCGGAGAGGGTTCTCGAAATACCGTTAAGGTCGGTCATGCCAAATCCAAAACCATTGCCATTGCACCGATGTTTAATTGCATACGCCTGTAAATAGTCCCACAATTTGTCACTTAGGGTGTATTTAGGATCGGGGTTGTCTGTCAGAATCTCATGTATAGAGTGGTCGGCCTCTGGCAGGTCGGGGTATTGAAATTGCTCTCTGCCGTGGAAATAATCCTTATTAAAACCTACCATTACAATACGTTCCCGATGTTGAGGAACAAAATGCTTACCGTTGAGGACCTGAAAATGGAAAGAATATCCAAGTTCTTCCAAAGCACATTTTATTACCTTAAATGTCTTACCCTTATCGTGTGATTTCAGGTTCTTTACGTTCTCCAGCAGGAACATCTTCGGGCGTTTCGCCTCAAGTATTCTCACAATATCGAAAAACAGGGTACCCTGCGTTTCATCCTTAAATCCATGCGCCCGACCAAGAGCATTCTTTTTGGAAACTCCGGCAATGGAGAACGGCTGGCACGGGAATCCGGCAATCAGAATATCGTGGTTGGGAATACTGTTCGCGTTGATTTTGGTAATGTCTCCGAAAGGAACCTCGCCGAAATTCGCCTCATACGTTTTCTTGGCGAAATTGTTCCATTCGCTCGAAAACACACAATGGCCGTCAAGATTCTGGAAGGCAAGGCGAAAGCCGCCTATTCCGGCAAAGAGATCAATGAATCTAAATCGGGGATTTGCGGGCTTAGGAAACGGAACATCGTAGCTAAACGGGATATATAGTTGCTTGACATCCCGCACAAGACTTGGAGCCGTTTCCCGCAAATACTTATACGCAAAAGGCTTATAATATTGAGATACACCGTTCTCGTGGTTCTGCCAATAGTGGGTCACGGCGGCAAAACCATCGTTGAGGTGCTTGTCAACATTAATGTTCAACTCTCTTTTCCTTTCGCTGTAAGTAGGCATCCTTCTTTCTTCCTATTTCGTTTTCAATTATTTGCAGACAATTGGCCTGATTTTTCCGTAAATCCTTGCTCCAAAAACGCAAAACCGTCCATCCGGCATTTATCAGTGTCTTATTTACAACTGCATCCCTCTTTATATTTCCTTCTATTTTGTTCCACCAAAATTCCCTGTTCGACTTGATTCTGAATTTCTCGGTATCCCAGTCCTTTCCGTGAAAATACTCGCTGTCCACAAAGATAGCAATTTTGTATCTCTTAAATGTCAGATCGGGCTTACCTAAAACGGTCTTGTCGTTTTTTCTGTACCTGTACCCTTTATGCCAAAGAGCCTTAGCCAAAAGAACCTCGTCCTTAGTGCCGTGACTCCTAATCGCTTTCATGTTTTTCGTGCGTTGCTCTTTGGTCAAAACATCCATATACAAAGGTATGAAATAATGTTGATATTCTCGGAGTTATTGGACATTGCCATTCGTGGGCAACGTTCCAAAAATATTCTTTTCTTGCCAGATGCTATTAGGACTTGAAATTTTCACTATTGCTATTATTGATCTCGTCATATAAACTTTTCAGAAAATCACGAGACACATACTCGTTATTATCTGCCTTGAACAGAAATGGGGGAAAGACCATATATTCCAATCGGGATATAGATTCGTCATTTTTCCCCTTTTTCAGCCGAACATCCTTCAATTCAAGGTTATTGAACAAATCGGCGTGCAGATATAGTTCCCGTACTTTAGGATTAGATTGCGAACCGAACGAATTAAAGAACAAAGCGGTCAGTTCGTACTTTGATAGCTGGGCCCGGAATATTTTAGAGTAATTTTTAGGCGCATTGAACTCTGATGCCATCTCCAAGATATATACGCGTTCCTGAAATAAGTGCCAAGTTGATTTTTATATGGTGCAAAACAATGGTCGGCGGCTTTGGCGTAGGCGTTTGATACAGGTTTCAAATTATTTTGCTCGATGTATAGCTTAATAGCATTTAGACAGGCATAATCATATCCGTGCAGATGTATCGGGAGGGTTTCAATACTTGATCTTTTCCCTGTGGCCCAATCATCCTCTAAATAGATGTTTTTGATAGCCTCTGTTATGTGGCTCCACGACATCATCCATTCTGTCTGCGATACTTTCTGAGGAATAATCTTTTTTATGAACTCCTTTTGAGTGAAGTTTTTAGGGATTGTTCTGCGAATTTCCAAATAAAACGTATGGTATAACTCAACATAAATTTGTCTGAAAGTTTTTTCTGGTGCACAAAATTCATCGAATGTAGTTATATCCCATTGGTGTCGGTCTATATCGTATTTCCATTCCACTCTCTTTATCCGCAAGTCGTCTCGATATGAAATAAAAATCTTCAATAAGTCGAAAAAAACCGACCTTTCTTCGCTGTTAAGTGATTGCAATTTGTTTTGACGCAACGTTAAGAGCACTCCAACAAATGCAATTAAACCAGTAATTGGACCCAACAAACTGCCTAATTCACCCCGGTCAAATGCTCCATTGGTTTGAATGAAATAGAAAATCAGAGTAGCCGCTATGACTAATACAGATATAACAGTGACCCAAACAAGCCAATCCCTCAGGTATTTTTTCATTTCTTTCATAGAGTTTCTGTTTTACGAAACCAAAGATACTAACTTTACAGACAACATATAGTGGGTATCGAAGCCTTCCTGAACTATTGAAGGCATATAATTTATTTTTACGGGCAAAAACTCCTTTCTTTTATAAGTTTCATCTGCCTCAATACAATTTTTATCTCCCTATTTTTGGCCCTTTCTTTGGCGACGAGATGTTTTGCTGGATTCGCTTTTTAAATTCTTTTATCTCTTTTTCATGTACTTCTTTTGGTATTCGTGGGTCGGCGAATGAGTATTTTATTTCGTTATTCTGATGGTCTTTCCATACGAACGGGTATTGATAATCGATACCGCCCCACCATTTCATTTTCGCTTTGGTAATGTGGCCTTTTTCGACAAGGATTTTATCCCGCAACCGTATCGTGATCCCTCCATGCTCGATCATTTTATCGGGATTTTCATTACTGAAAAAGGCTTTCCCCTTTTCGTCGTTCAGAAAAACATACGCTGAAAACTTTCCGCTGCCGTCCTTTTTGTTCATGTTTTCGAGGTAAATATGCCCGCCGTTTTGAAGCGTATTCCATTGTTCTGCGATCAGTTCCACACCCTCGATCGAGGGTGTGCGTGAAGCTGATGCCTGTTGAAATTGCTGTTTCGGCGGTTCGGATTGTCGCTCGGCTTGCTTTTCGCGGAGAATCTCCATGTTCTCGGCAAAGGATTTCATCAGGTTTGCGTGGCTGAATTTCCGGTCTATTTCGGAGGCTTTGAATGCGGATTTGTTCTTCTCGAACGATATTCCCTGAATGTTTTCGGGTGATTCTTCCGTTACGCTCCGGTATTTATAACGTATGGTTATCCCTGACTGCCTAAGCCGTTTTTCGAGGTCTTCGTAGTTGTTGCACTTCGGCAGATTGGCTGTGATCTCGTCATGAATCAGATATCTGACCTTATCCGCGCCGGTCAGCTTCTGCCGATTTACTTTCTCCTTACCCTTGCCGTAAGTCAGCCCATGCTTGTCTTTGAGTTTCTTACAGGCCTTGATATTGCGTTTGTAATCGTTATTGACCGAGATAACTTTCAGGTTGTTGTCTATGCGGTTATATACGATATGCAGGTGCGGGTTACCTGTATCGTGATGCCGAACGATAATAAACTGAGTATTGCGGATACCCATTTCTTCCATGTACTCATACGCCAACTGCCTCATAAATCCATCGGTCAGTTTCGGTGAATCATCCGGTGAGAAGGCAATAGGAATATGTCCGACAGGATGCTTTATCTCAGGCCTGCCGGAACGCTGTATGGCAAAGTCGCGTATGATACTCGCGGTATCTTCGGTCAGTACGCCCTCCGCTTCCAGTATTTGGCTTCGCCTTCCTCCTTCTCGCTCGGCATCGTGAGTAGAACTCCCGTGCCCTCGCTCGTGCGTCGGTTCATGACCTTCATTCAGGACATACCGGACAGTTCCGCCGAACGATCTGCCTTTCTTGTTCTTAGCTATCATCGAGCAGTTTCTTTATCTCACGGAACAGATAATAAGCATCCGATCCGGCCTGTCTAAACTCATCTACATTCGCTTTACGTGCGATCTGATTAAGGTTGTTGGCCATTCCTGCAATCTTACGGCGTAAGTCCAGTTCTTCTTTCGTATAGCGGGGCTTTATCCGCCCCGTAAGCGTCATATGTCGTGCATACTGTGTAGCGGTCATTCCTAAACTTTCCGCCTTTTGCCGTATCGCTTCATAATCGGCTTCGGTCAGTTTCAGATTGATCGAGCGGCTGAGCTTCTCTTTTTCCTTCGCCGGACGGCCCCGCCTTTGCTTCTCCTCTTGTGCATTTCCCATAACTTTTAACATTTAGAAGTTATGGTAGCAACACGAAGTGGAGAGCGACCAACGGGAGCCGAAGCGTAGGGTTGCGATCGGCCTGCCCTCAATGCCGACCATCGGGAGCAAGAGGGTTCAGCGAGACAAGTTCAGATGTCCCTGAACTTGGATGCCAGGCCGTAGCCCTCCGCAGGAGCAAGGTTTGTCCGAAGGGAATCCGAAAAGCCGTAGAGGCATTTTCGGGTTACCCGGACGATTACCTTGCTCCTTCTTTTTTTGAAGAGTGGAGGTGCGGTGAACGCGGCGACACTCTTCACGAAAGCGGAGCTTTCGATGGCCGAGCAAAGGGCGGGGCGGGTGGAGAGCGGATGCAGTTCGTTCCGGTCGGGAGTGCCTGTTAGGACGGAGGAAAACCCACGACATTTTCCGTAGTCCCGGACAGGCTGCACGGGGTATGGAACGAAAGCGTGATGGCAGAGCGGGCGGCAGAGCGCAGCGGGTATAGCGGCACTCTTCCCGAATGCGGAGTTTTCGGGATCGGGTTGCGCAGTGAGGTTGGGTGTGCGATGGCAGGTCACGGCGGCGCGCAAGCCGGAGAGCCCCCTCGGGAGTTGCTCGTAGGCGCAGCGTTGCCGCAAGTGGCCGGTGAGAGTGAGGAGTATGTCGGGAGAAGTGCTACGCTCTGTTATTCATGGTCGAGCGGTTAGGATAATAGAGTTGTGTGACATGGCTTGATATTTTTGGTTACGAGACAAATATAACCACCGTTTACAAGAATGGTTCGGCCTTATGCACCTTTGCATAGTATTGCTACCGATTGCCGGAGAACATCGGTTATTACAGGCGTTCTTACTTAGTATGGGTGGGACGGTTCGTCCCGATGCGCTATGGTACTACGACCTGTCGGACGAGCCTGTCGGTGAGCCGATATAGCGGTTATGGCGACACGCTGCCGAGCTTCGGATCGAAGATCGCATGAAGGCATTGGCGGTATAGTAGTAATAGCAGTATTGGTAATATTGCAAACATTCCTTACCTTTACGTTATGACCGACTTTGACGCTATATACTACCACGACGTACTGCCGGAGTTCGAGGCGGTGCAACGGACGTTGGACGGCTTTACGGAGATAAATTATAACTCTGCGCTCGATGCCTATTACCATCGCTCAGGGATTAATATGGAGCAAAGCCTCGGATTCCTCGAACAGCAGATGCTCGATATTCTTACCGATAATCCCCCGTTGGCGAGCATTCCTGTTTACTATGACAACGGCCGCGAAAACTATCTGTGGTACAGCGACTTTTACGATGACATTACCAAAGAATGTCTTGTGAAATACAGCAAATTCGCTCCGCTTGCCGTACAGATAACCCCCGCCAACTATGCAATAGAACTCGACAAAGTAGATTTGCCATATTTCAAAGAGTTGGTGAAACTCGTCGGACTTATACGTCTGATAGCGTTTATGGAGGGTAAGGTGGTAAAAATCGATGAACCGGTCGAAGCCGGCGAAGAGCCTTTCGATCCGAGCACCATAACCCCCGATGCGCTCCCGTCGCCCACACGATCTTACGAACCGAAAATGAGCGGAGAGCAACTTTCGTTGCTCATGGAGTGCATAAAAACGCTCGGATTGTTCAAAGACAGGATAACTGCGGCACAACTCGGAGAACTCCTCGAAGGCAAACAACCCCGCCTGTTCCGTGTTACCAATCAGAAAATATTGGTATTCCTGTTCGACAGCCTTGCAGAGAACGGATATATCAAAAAGAGTTGGATTTCTGTGGCAGGGTATAATTGCGACTTCGCTTCGGTTCAGCCCCGCTGGATGGAGCGCAAACACGGTTCGAGGCTTCACCATATCACCTCACAGCAACTCACCAACTGTCGCCGGTTGAATAAGATTCAGTCAATAAAAGGTGTCAATACTATCGAGGAGACGATAGAGCGGATGGCGGATCGGACTGATTCGGACTGAATTCATGCACTGTATATCAGGCGCTTACAAGCGTAGTGTCATACTGTGATGTTATCATAACATATCGCGGTTTTCGGCTTCCATATATTTGCACCCGAAGCTGGAACCGCCGCGTGCAATGAAGCACGTCGGTCTATCCTCCGGCGCACGGTGCCATGAACAGAGCCAACCGGATAAGGGATACCTGAGAAGTGTCCCCCACGCAGACAAACAAAACCGATCATTAATCTTAAGGTAACTATATATCAAATTACAGTGACTTCCAATTAGGGCTGAGTTTTACCTCAGCCCATTTTTTATTTGTAATATTTTTCAAAAAATCCCAATACATCCTGCCTATGCTCTGGTTTGAAAAACCAAAAATGATATTCATTTCTACCTGTAAAGGAATTCTTTTTTACAACAACTTTAAGACTGGTTTTCCCATCCCTAAATTCATGTGAATTTATATTTTGTGGATTTTGGGATACATAGCAATGATAATTTGAATTATTTCCATAGTGTGCTGCACTCTGTTCTGCGAAATCTGAATTAGTGATTACAGCATGCTCTAAAAAACAAATCCCATTTCCATTAAAATAAGTGTAGTAATCTGTCCCTCTACTTCCCCACCAATATTTATCATATCCATTGGTGGGACTTGTGCTTACTTCATCTGCAAAACTTTTGGGAGCAATTTGTCTGGTAACTCCTGCCCTAACCTCTGCTTTTGTTTTCCCTAAATAATTTTGGGAGTAGCTGTTTCCAATACCAATTACCAATGTAGCAAGTGCTACCAATGTAATTCTTACAAACCTTTTCATAACTCAACAATTTTACTTCCCTATGTAGCCCTGATAGAGTGGTTAATTGTCAAGAAAGAGGTGGGCTACTACCTAAGTACTTGTTAGGTATCGCCAAACACCTGTATATACCATAGACAGACAGCCCACCATGAGAAACATGGATAGACCAATCTGTACCTTAGTATATACTGTCTTAATGGCGATTTTAACAAGTATAAGGCACTTCCTTATTTTAATATTCCAAAGAACTTTGCAAATGTAATGAAATTTCAGTATATTTGCTTTGCTAAAACTATTTGCTATGACTAAATGTGCACACAACTACATCGTTACTCCTTATGGTAAGGAATGCTCAATATGTGGTGATATTATTCTAAATCCTCTACTAAATAATGTTACAGGTTCTATTTGTGAAGAAACACCTGATTATATAAAGGAAATTGAAGCTGAAATAGAAGAACAAGGAAAATCAGTTACCCCTTAATAAATCATCTTTTGTGGGTCTAAAAATAATCTGTGCCAATTTATCAATATCCTCTCGTGAGATTGTAGGCATAATGGTAGGCATTTGTTCTCTAAACATTTCTTCTGTTACGCCTCGTTTCTTATAATCTTCCCTTAATTTAGGGACAGAGATATATTTAGCCCTATCTTGATTTGGTTTCAAATTGACCCTATACTTAAATATCAGTTTAAGAGTATCCTTAAACTCCTGTCCAGTAGTTTTTTCTTTTTTACTCATGCTGCAATCAATTCTTGATAGGTCAATCTGTGATTTGTATTGCAAAGTAACAAATTAAATCTGTTCCTATCACTAATTTTCCTGGTGTTGTATCTGAATGTAAACTCATCCACATATTTTTGTAAATGTTTTGGACTCATGTAATGATAAATTCCAATATAGCCTCTTTTCAGTAAAGTCCAAAATCCCTCAATAGTGTTAGTATGGGCAATTCCATTTACATATTGACCCCTACCATGATCTACTGAATAGTGAGGATACATTTTTGCAACATCATTATACCCTGCCCATTCATCCGTGTAGAGAGTTGTATCGGGTTTTATGTGTTTCAAAATATTTGGTGTTATCTGTTGCTTTGAGGTATTTTCCATAACCTTGCCAATAACATCACCCTCCCTTTGAAGCATACCCAGTACAGGTGTTTTATCTATACAAGCTCTGCCTTGTGAATTTTTGACCTTTTTGCTTTCATGTCTATTTTTATTCTTTCCTCCAATAAAAGTCTCATCACATTCCACTTCTCCTTCAAGTTGCATTTTATCCTTATAGGCCAAGCAGAACCTTATCCTTTGCAATATATACCAAGCTGTTTTCTGTGTTACTCCCAAATCCCTTGCTAACTGTAATGAAGAAATCCCCTTTTTGTTGGACAGTATCAACCATATTGCAATGAACCATTTTCTGAGAGGTAATTTGGTACTGCTGAATATTGTTCCGGTCTTTATATTGAATATCCTTTGGGTGTTTTTACACATGAATCTGTGGTTACCCAGGTTATATACCTTGGATGCTTCATCAAAAGGTGAAACTACTCCATCAGACCAACACAATTTTTCAAGATAATTGTAGCAAGTTTCTTCATTTGGGAATGCCTCCATCAGTTCAAATAAAGAATCGAATTTAGTTACATCAATCATAGCACTACCTTTAAGCTCTTGCTCAAATATACAAATAATATTTCTGATTTACAACCATTTAATGTTGTTTTTAACAAAAATAGTGTAAGATTTGCACATTTCAAAATTTCATAGTACTTTTGAAAAGCAATGGGGTGCTGGTACCACCCCATTGCAACAACTGCTCACCACTTAAAAAGAGAAAATTATGAACAGTATTATTATTGTAGGCTATGTTATGACTCCAGCTGGATTAGAATGGGTTTGGTATGAGTAAGTAAGTATTAGTTCATGCTGTAATTTGATATATAGTTACCAATCTTAAAACACCCTAATTATGACTGATTTGGAATCGGGCAATAATGACTTGCCCGAAATTATCGACGATACCACATGAACAGGTAAAGGTCGGCAGACCACGAAGAGGGACGACAGAGAGGAGTATGCCCGCAGGTTCCTCGCGATCCGAAAGATCAAGGACTACACGCCGGTATATATCGATGCCCGTATGAAGAAAAACTGCAAACGCTGGTTTCCTCTTTGCAGCACATCGTACCGGAGATCACGCCTACTATACTTCTGTCGAACATTTTGGCCGACCATCTGGTGACAAACAAAGATTTGATAACCCGTGCGGCCAACGAAAGGTTAAAGCGTTCGCTGGCAAGCACATTCAACGAAAAAGAGTAAAGCTATGAATGTAATATGTATAGAGCACTCGGCTTGGGTAGTGTTGAAGCAACGCCTGAGCCTGCTGACCTCCGAGGTCGAAGAGATGAGATCTTTATATTGCCCGAACCCGCCCGACGGATGATTGGACTCCGGCGACGTGTGCCGCCTGTTGGGATTATCCAAGCGAACCTTGCAGAGTTGGCGTGCGAGCGGCAGGATACCATTCTCGATGCTCAGCGGCAAGGTTTACTTTAAGGAGTCGGATATCGACGCACTGCTCAAAAACGGCATGAACCCGAAGTAGCTATGGAGGAGTTTATAACCCGTGAGTCCGATGAGTTCAAGGAGCTTATTGGACAGATCGACATGGCTCGCCGCAGTGTGACGACAGTGCGCTCGAAGTGGCGACCGACGCTCGCCGACGAACGCTATCTGAGCGGTGACGAGGTGATGAAATACCTCCACATCTCGCTGCGAACGTTGCAAACCCTGCGTGACAACGGAATAATCGGCTACACGACCATAGGAGGCAACCGAGGCTTGTCGAGCTCACTGACCGGAGCCCGTAATTATTCGCACGCAGGCGAAGTCTGCGGTGGACGGCTCGTTAAAGCGAAGGGAGGTAAAATACTATATCCGGAACGGGAACTGCAAAAGGTACTCCGCGATAACTATACGCCACCGGAACCGCCGTTCTAATTCTAATGATGAGAGAGCCTGTGCTATTATGCGCAGGCCCTCTTGTTTTAATACAGCTACTAATATTGGCTAGCGACATCTAATTGACTTCTTTGACCGAGCCGCAGCCAATTATGATATGTGGCTTTATTGGTGACGACGACTTTGTCATTGCCTTACCGATTACCCACTTTCTGAACGTGTCGGCGGCAGGAGAATCGAGCCGGAAGGCCAAAGCAATGATTATATCCATACCGACCGATTCCGGCATAAGAGTATTTCCCATAGGCGTTACCGGGCAGTCCAACGGTAGCCTAACCGCACCGGAGCGGATAATCGCCCTGATATTGGCGGTAATGGTAGCTGTATATACTCCTAACAACTGTGCCAACTCCCAATGGGTCAGTCGAATCTCTCCGTCCGATCCCGGCTCGACAATAACCCGCGAGTCATCTATCGTTATTCTTCCACTTCGTTTCATAGTGCTGCCGTTTTGTGTTTTCTATGACCAGGTCGGATATTCCGAAGGTCGGACTTAGGTCGGTCATCGGTAAATCGATATTTATCTCCGATCTTAGCCGCCAGCATTTCCATATCCCGCCCGATCTTATCTCTGGTTATCTTAGCGTAAATCTGAGTGGTTTTGATGCTCGTATGACCGAGCATCTTGGAAACTGTTTCGAGAGGAACTCCCTGAGACAAAGTGACTGTGGTCGCAAATGTGTGCCGCGCGATATGATACGAGAGCCTCATGTCGAACTCACATTGCTTGGCTATCTCTTTAAGTACACGATTGCAATAGGCCAGATCGGGGACATCGAACAACTTGTTGTCTTTTGTAGGCAGGCAGGCATATTTTTTCATCAGTTCGAGCGGAACATCCAATAACCGGATGGCGGTCGGCACATTGGTCTTTTGCCGCTTCGTATCGATCCATTTGGAACCGTTGGCTTCCGTTACGATATTATCATGGGTCAGATTTTTAAGATCGACGTGAGCCAATCCGCAAAAGCAACTGAATAGGAACATATCCCGTACCAAATCCTGTCCCGGAAACTCCAATTTCTGTGTCATCAGCCGCTGCAACTGATCTTCTTTAAGGAAACCACGTTCCCGAACTTCCATTTTCAGGCGATAATCGGCAAAAGGGTTACGGCTTATCCATCCCCGATTGTGGGCAATCGTTACCATCCGTTTGAGTGGGCGCAGGTATATATTCGATGAAGAAGAAGTCAGTCCGCAGTCAGTCATCAGATAAAGGGCGAAGTTCTCGATAAATTCCGGTTCCAGTTCTTTGAGCGGAATATCGTAAGTCCGATATTTGAGTTTGATAAAGTCGGCTAACTTGGCGTGAACGCTACGGTATTTGCGAAACGTACTCTGCGCCCGGTCGATCTTAACGTGTTTCCGGAAGCTGTCGTTATGCTCCTGAAACAACGAAAGCAGGGTTTTGTATTCCTCGCCCATTCCCATATAGGCATCCCGCACTTTTGTCGCCGACACATAGGCATCTTTATCCGATATGCGTTGGTAATGCCTGGTGATCTGAACACGGATATTATCAATTATCCTGTTGATCCTCTGCGCTTCGAGGCCCTTGCCTGCCGCGCGGTTACTTTTCATATCCCACAACTGCGAATCGATGTCGAATTTGCAGCTGAACTGTGCGATATTCCCGTTTACGGTGATGCGACCCATAACCGGCACTTTGCCGTTGGGTTTAGGAGCGTTCTTTTTCAGGTAGAACAGAACCTTGAATGTGCTTCTCATAGCTCTAAGATTTTGGTTGTAAAACTACTTTTCTTAGAGTCGCACGTCAAGATGTGGATTTATGCAAACAAGTGAAAACAGCACGTTGCAAATTACTCCCGTTTCGTTACCGGTAATGATCTGGTAACTAAACTAGTTGCCAACTTTGCTTTTCTATGCGTTTCACCGTCTAAAACAAGACGGCATAATAACGCATATTTCACTGATGTTGAGCTACTTGCACTTCCTTGCTCCAAACCGTAAAATCCAACCGTTTTCCGCTCGCAGTAAATAATGACTATTTTATTAAGTAGTATCATTTTTTCAAAAAAGTGTTATCTTTGCGGCGTAGTAAACCGAAAATGAACAGTTTTTTATACCATACGCATCATCATGCTCATCGCTCGTCCGGGTATGTAGATGCCGTTATGCTGTAAACTGAACCAATACTAAAAAGCATAAAACGTGTCCGCCCGAAAGAGGCGGGCACGTTTTGTTTTGTGCATATCCCTGCCCTTTCGTGTGCCGGCGCTTAAAACCACAAAAAGCGTTATGGTAAATCTTAAAATTGCAATCCAAAAATCGGGACGCCTGCACGACCAGTCGATGGCTCTGTTGCGTGAGTGCGGTATCTCGATAGACAACGGCGGCGACCAACTGATCGCCCGTTCGTCCAATTTTCCGTTGGAAGTGCTGTTTCTGCGCAATTCCGACATTCCTCAGTATGTCGATGACGGGGTGGCCGACGTGGCCATTATCGGCAGCAACACCGAGCTGGAATGCCCGACGAATATCGTGCGGATGCTCGACCTGGGGTTCTCGCGGTGTCGACTTTCGATAGCCGTTCCGCGCGAGACCGAGTTCGCAGGACTTTCGTGGCTTGCGGGCAAGAGGATAGCCACTTCTTATCCCAATTCGCTGCGCGGCTTTCTCGCGGAGAACGGCATCACGGCGGAAGTGCACGTCATTTCGGGTTCGGTGGAGATCGCACCGGGCATCGGGATCGCCGATGCCGTATGCGACCTTGTAAGTTCGGGCAGTACTCTGATAAAGAACGGGTTAAGAGAGGTTCATACCGTATTTAAGTCGGAAGCGGTGCTTGTTGCCAACCCCTCGCTGGACTTTGAGAAACGTGCGGTACTCGACCGGCTCATTTTTCGTGTCCGCGCGGCGCTCGCAGCAAAGAACAACAAGTACATATTACTGAATGCGCCGCGTGAACGGGTCGGAGAGATCTGTGCCCTGATACCCGGCATAAAGAGTCCGACGATATTGCCGCTCGGCGAACCGGGGTGGGTCTCGCTCCATTCGGTGGTGAACGAAGACCGTTTCTGGGAGGTTATCGACAGCCTGAGGACGGCAGGGGCGGAGGGCATACTCGTCGTCCCGATCGAGAAAATGATCACATAATCCGGGAAGAGTTATGAAAACATTTTATTATCCCCAGCGGGAGCAGTGGGGCGAGATACTTGCCCGACCGACGCAGGACAATGGCGACATTGCGTGCACGTGCGAAAAGATATTCGCACAGGTTCGTGCGGACGGCGACACCGCTGTGCGGCATTTTACGAAAAAATACGACAGGGTTGATATTACAGACTTACGCGTCAACGAAGAGGAGTTCGCGATGGCGGAAGAGGCTGTAAGCGAAGAACTGAAAAATGCCATAAGGCTTGCCGCGGCCAACATCGAGGCATTCCATCGGGCGCAGATAAGCGAGCCTGTGGAATGGAGCGACGGGCGCGGATTGAGGTGTCGGCAGGAGACGCGCCCGATAGAAAGTGTCGGTCTGTACGTTCCGGGCGGAACAGCGCCACTTTTCTCTACGGTACTGATGCTCGCCATTCCGGCGCGCCTTGCCGGATGCCGTGAAATCGTACTGTGCACACCGCCTGCCGCCGACGGGAGCATAAACCCTGCGATATTGTGGACAGCGCGGCTTTGCGACGTGGAACGTGTTTACAAAGCGGGCGGCATTCAGGCGGTAGCGGCCATGACGTTCGGCACTCAGAGCATCCCCGCCGTGTGCAAGATATTCGGACCGGGCAACCGCTATGTAACGGCGGCTAAGCAGTTGGCGACGGCACATGGCGTGGCGATAGACATACCCGCCGGACCGTCGGAAGTGATGGTGGTCGCCGACCGAAGCGCAATTCCGGCTTTCGTGGCTGCCGACCTGCTGTCACAGGCCGAACACAGCGCAGACAGTCAGGTTGTTCTGGTCACGTGGACTCCGGAGATATTACCTGCCGTCGAGGCCGAAACGGAGCGGCAACTCGCTCTGCTACCTCGCCGCGAGATGGCCGAAGGTGTGCTGCGCCACTCGCGCACGATAGTGGTGCGCGACCGCGCGGAAGCTCTCTCGGTTGTGAACGAATACGCCCCCGAACACCTGATAATCTCGGCGGAAGATTATGACGATTTCGCCGACGGGGTGCTGAATGCAGGCTCGGTATTTTTGGGTAACTATTCGCCCGAAAGCGTGGGCGATTATGCTGCGGGCACGAACCACACCCTTCCCACGGCGGGTTGGGCGCGGGCGTACAGCGGTGTAAACATGGACGCTTTTGTCAAGAAAATCACTTTTCAGGAGCTTACGCGCGAGGGACTGGAACGGCTGGGCGCGGCGGTCGTGACAATGGCGGAGAACGAACAACTTACAGCACATGCGAATGCCGTTGCAATAAGACTTGGCGAATATGGAACTGAATAAATTTTTCCGTCCTAACATTCTGGCTCTCACGCCATACTCGTGCGCGCGGGACGAGTTTGCAGGCTTTCAGAACGCGGAGGCAGTTTTCTTAGATGCTAATGAGAACCCCTACCCTAATGGTTGCAACCGTTATCCCGACCCGCGCCACACCGCGCTGAGGCAACGGATCGCGCAGTTACGCGGAGTTGCGCCGCAGCGCATTATTATGGGCAACGGGAGCGACGAGATTATCGACTTGCTGATACGCAGCACGTGCCGACCCGCGCTCGACAACATCGTCGTCTTTTCGCCGGGATACTCGGTGTACGAAGTGAGCGCGGCCATCAACGACGTGCAGGTGCGCAGCATAGACCTGCTGCTCCCCGACTTTCGCCCCGATGTCAAGATCCTCTCAAAAGTGGCAGATGCGAATACGAAGCTGGTGTTTCTCTGCTCACCCAACAACCCTACGGGCAACGTCATTCCGCTAAGCACGGTGGAACGGATCTGTTCCATGCTACCCGATAGTCTTGTGGTCGTGGATGAGGCGTATATCGACTTTGCCGACATGCCGTCCGCCACGACGCTGCTCGACACCGCCGACAACCTGCTCGTGCTCCAAACGCTCTCTAAGGCATGGGGCATGGCGGGACTGCGAATCGGCATCGGCATCGGCCGTGAGGATGTGGTAACCGTGCTCGGCAAGGTCAAACCGCCCTACAATATCGGCGGCATGGCGCAGCAAATGGCGCTCGACCTGCTCGCCGATACCGACGGGTTTGAGCGCAGGGTCGCCGAGATAAAGTGCGAGCGCGGGCGAATGTTCGGCGAACTTACCGCACTCGGCATTTTCTCGCGCGTCTTACCCTCGTCGGCGAACTACATTCTCGTTTTTTCGCCGCAGTGCCGCGCCGTTCACGGCTTTCTGGCCGAGAACGGGGTAGTGGTGCGCCTGCGCGACCAACGCCTGATACCGGACGGCCTGCGTATAACCGTCGGCACACCAGAAGAGAACGACCGTTTACTGGAATTACTTAAAGCACGAATATGAAAAAGTGCCTCGCGGCACTCGCATGAATTACTTTGTCTACGTAAATATATGAAAAAGAAGATACTGTTCCTCGACCGCGACGGCACTGTTCTGCGTGAGCCGCCGGTCACGTTTCAGATAGACCACCTCGACAAGTTCGAGTTTATGCCCGGTGCGATCACCGCCCTTGCGCGCCTCGCCGCAGAGACCGACTACCGCATGGTCATGGTGAGTAATCAGGACGGGCTGGGTACTCGCGCTTTCCCGCGCGAGGATTTCGCGCCGTTGCATGATCTTATGCTGCGCACGCTCGCCGGCGAGGGCGTGAACTTTGACGAAGTTCTTATAGACGAGAGCTTTCCGGAGCAGAGCTCGCCGACCCGCAAACCACGCACCGGACTGGTAGACAAGTACCTGAACGAATTGCTCGACCGCGAAAACTCTTATGTCATAGGCGACCGCGCCACCGATATGCAGTTGGCCGCGAACATGGGTATCAGGGGTATTCTGCTCGGCGACGCGACGGCTGAGGATACGGAAGTTGCGCTGCACGCCGCTACGTGGGACAAGATATGTCGTTTCCTGATACTCGGCAGTCGTCGCGCACGGGTGGAGCGACGAACTTCAGAAACCGACATCGTTGTAGAAATTGACCTGAACGGCAGCGGGTGCGCCGACATATCGACCGGTCTGGGATTCTTCGACCACATGTTGGAGCAGATCGCGCGCCACGCGGGCATCGACCTTATGGTCAGAGCGAAAGGCGACCTGCACATAGACGAACACCATACCATAGAGGACACCGCGCTGGCTCTTGGCGAGTGTCTGCGCTCGGCGCTCGGCAGCAAAAAAGGCATCGGCCGCTACGGGTTCGCGCTGCCGATGGATGAGTCGCGCGCCGAAATGCTGCTCGACCTCGGAGGGCGGCCATGTCTGGTGTGGGACGCCGATTTCGACCGCGAGTATGCAGGCGACTTCCCGACCGACATGACCCGCCACTTTTTCAGTTCGTTCTGCCACGCGGCGGGATGCAACCTGCACGTCAGGGCGTCGGGCGAAAACACTCACCATACAATCGAAGTCATATTCAAGGCCTTCGCGCGGGCGCTGCGCGATGCCGTAAAACCGACGGACGAGACAAAAGTCCCGTCTTCAAAAGGAACGCTATGACCATAATTCCGGCAATAGATATTATCGGTGGCCGCTGTGTACGACTTTCGCAGGGCGATTACACGCAGTGCAAAACCTACTCCGACGACCCTGTGGCCGTCGCACGCCGATTCGAAGACGCAGGGTTCACACGCCTCCACGTGGTCGATCTCGACGGCGCGAAGTCGGCGGCAGTGGTGAACCTCGGCGTGCTCGAAAAGATATGCACCCTGACCTCGCTTTCGGTCGATTTTGGCGGCGGTATAAAATCGGATGCCGATCTGAGGCGGGTTATCGAGGCGGGAGCGGACTACGCCTGCGTGGGCAGCATCGCCGCGACCGACCCCGCGCTCGCCGAACGCTGGCTCGACCATTACGGCCCCGACCGCATAATAATCGGTGCAGATACTTTGGGCGGCACGCTTCGCACACACGGCTGGCAGCAGGACGGTGGACAGACCGTTTTCGACCTCGCAGACCGTTTCGCAGGCAGGCTGAGGCATCTGATGTGCACCGACATTTCACGCGACGGGATGCTCACCGGGCCGGCGACGGAACTCTACCGCGCGCTGGCCACGCGTTATCCACGTCTCGGCATCATAGCCTCAGGCGGGGTCGGGTCGGTAGACGACCTGCGCGAACTCTCGACGTGCGGAGTGGCAGGTGTCGTGGTCGGCAAGGCAATTTACGAAGGACGAATAACTCTAAATCAACTGATGAATATATGAAACGAATAATCCCTTGCCTCGACGTAATGAACGGCAGGACAGTAAAAGGCATAAATTTCACTAATATGCGCGACGCGGGCAACATCGTCGAACTCGCCGCCCGCTACTCGGCCGACGGCGCTGACGAACTCGTATTTCTCGACATCACGGCGAGCGCCGACCGCCGCGCCACAATGCCCGTGTGGGTGGAGCGCGTGGCGGCGACGATAGACATTCCGTTCATCGTGGGCGGCGGCGTATCGTGCGAAAAGGATGTCGAAACGCTGCTGTTGCGCGGAGCGGACAAGGTCTCCGTGAACTCGGCGGCGCTCGACGACCCGAACCTCATAAACCGTCTGGTGCGTAATTTCGGCAACGAACGCGTGGTCGTCGCGATCGATGCATGTCAGGAGGAAGGCGTATGGCGCGTATATTCCAAAGGCGGGCAGACGCGAACCGACCGCGAGCTGTTCGAATGGGCAGCAGAGGTCGAGGCGCGCGGCGGCGGCGAGATATTGTTCACCTCTATGGATCACGACGGCACGAATCGCGGTTTTGCCTGCGATGCGCTGGCACGGCTCTCGGAGACGGTCGGTATTCCGGTGATAGCGTCCGGCGGTGCGGGCGCTTTAAGCGATTTCTACGACGCTTTTGCGCTCGGCCATGCTGCCGCCGCGCTCGCCGCAGGCATCTTCCACGACGGCCACACGACCATTCGCGAGGTTAAGGAATATCTTATAAATAAAGGAGTCGAAATATCATGGACATAACAAAACTTACGTTCGACGGTAAGGGTCTTATACCCGCCGTCGTGCAGGACGCGGCTACGGGCACGGTGCTGATGATGGCATACATGAACCGCGAGGCAATCGAACGGACGCTCGGCGAGGGCCTGGTGTGCTTTTACAGCCGTTCGCGGCGCACGCTCTGGACAAAGGGCGAAACCAGCGGTAATTACCTGCATCTCAAAGAGATATTGGCCGATTGCGACAATGATTGTCTGCTCGTCAAAGTGCAGCCGACGGGTGCGGCGTGCCACACAGGGGCGGACACGTGCTGGGGCGAGCGCAACCGCCCCGTCGGGTTTCTGTCGTACTTGGAAGATTTTCTGCGCCGCCGCAAAGATGACCCGCCCGGACAATCATACACAGCGCGGCTCATGGCAAAAGGCATCAACAAAATCGCTCAGAAAGTCGGCGAGGAGGCGGTGGAATTGGTGATCGAAGCGAAAGACAGCAACGACTGCCTCTTTTTGGGTGAGGCGGCCGACCTGACCTATCACCTTCTCGTGCTGCTTATGGCCAAAGGCTACGGTCTGGACGATGTTGCGGAAGTCCTGCGTCGCAGACATAAAGAATAATACACGCAATTAAAAAGCAACCCAAATAGCAAAATCGGCCGCCTCAGGTGTTTTTTAAAAAAACGAGGTGATGAAGTACTATAAAAACAAGTATGAAAAAAGTCGGGAATTGGCGGAAGATATATGCCGCGTAATGTTCGATGTGAATATGGAACTCGAAGGAGAAGAATTGCCGGCTATCCGGGAATTTCTCGAAAACGATAGCGATGCACCGAACCTGCTTGCAAGAATGGCGGATGAGAATTATCTCGCCTCGCAACTCGAAAAGTTCAATATCGGGAACGATGATGGCGCGGTAAAAACTCTTATTACCCGGATCGAAAAGGCCAAAAGCCATAAAATGCGCAGACGCCGTATTCTTTACTATGCCTCGACAGCGGCGGTTTTGCTTGCAGTCGCATTCATCTGGCAACTCGCGCCCAAGGTAGAGACGATAAGTCCTTTCACGCCTACCGAGCTTGCTACTCCAACGCTTATAACAGATGACGGCAGACAATTCGATCTGATGGCCGCGAATCAAATAAGCCCGTTCATAATCGCCGATCAGAACGGCTTGCATCATATTAAAAATAATAATGAATCCTCAGCTCATATTCAGCTCAACCGCGTGGTTATCCCCGTGAAATATAATTACAACTTAACGCTCGAAGACGGGACGCGGATAATGCTGAACGCCAATAGCGAACTGTCCTATCCTGCCTTTTTCGATTCAGGGGATCGGGAGGTCGGTCTTCGCGGAGAGGCATGGTTCGAAGTAGTGTCCGATACGTCCCGCCCGTTCATTGTCAATCTCGGCGATCTGAGCATCAGGGTCTACGGCACAGCGTTCAATATCAATACCAACAAAAGCGGTCACGTAGATGTACTGCTGGTCGAGGGGGCATTAGGCGTCACCCTTGCGGACTCGGAAGAGGTGATGTTAAAGCCAAACGACCTGCTCAGATATGATGTCGAAAACAAAACCGCGAATATCAGGAGCGTCGACCCCGACAGTTATCTCGCATGGAAGAGCGGATTTTTTATGACCAACCTGCAAGAACTCGGAGAATTGCTGGATGACATATCGTCCTGGTATGGGGTCGGTTTCGTTTACCGGAATACAAATGCACCTAAAACCAGAATCAGCGTGATGATAGACCGCAATATGGATTTGGAAGCATTGTTGGAAACACTTCAACTCGCCACAGGAGTAAAGATAACCAAAGAAAAGGAGGGACTGTATGAGATAAGATAAAAAATAAAAAGGAGGAAGAATCCCGGGGACCTTCCTCCATCATGTCCGGCCTGCTGCGCGACAATTGGCGTTGACAGAGCAGCATGGCGAGACTGAAAAATGCTCTAATGACGGCCAACAAGGTCGCAAGTATCACATTCCAATCACAAATTTATGAACAATTACCTACAACTCAAAATAAACGGAGGGAAAAAGATGTGCTTCATGGCGATCTTTGCCGCTCTGTTTTTCATTCCGGCCAGCGCCGACATCGCAGTAGTGCCTGCCGAAGAATTTGCAGAAAGGATAGAGTTTGTCGCACTGCAATCTCCGAGAGTAACCCTTAATCATATCGGGCAACCGTTGGACAGAGTGCTCCGTGACATCCAAAGCCAGAGCGGAATAGGATATACCGTGAACGAACAGGCTTGGAACGACCTGAGGTCGGTCAGTATAAATGTGTCCGACGTTCCGGTCGAAGAGGCTCTGGCCGAGCTATTGGATGGCAGCGGTTATTCGCACAGAATAGTGAACAACCTGATCGTGATCGAACGCAGCGCCGCCGTCTCTCAGCAACCTCAGCAGCCTGCCTTGTCGAGAATTACCGGTGTTGTCCGGGATACGGATAACAGACCTCTGGCGGGGGCGACCGTGTCGGCCAGAGGTACGACCAGGGGTATTGTGACGGGAGCAGACGGGAGATACACTCTGATGGTTCGCCCGAACGAAGTTATCGTATTCTCGCTTGTCGGGAAAAATACGGTAGAAGTAACGTATACCGGTCAGCAAACCATAGACGCACGTTTGGAGGACAGGGTGGCAGAAGTGGGGCAAGTCGTAGTTACAGGCTATCAGACACTTTCCGCCGAACGGAGTGCGGGTTCGTTTTCTCACATAGCGGGAGATGTCGTAGCCGACAAAGCGGCTTTCCGCAGTAGTATCCTCGAAAGCCTCGAAGGGCTTGCGACCGGCTTTGCGGTTAATCTGGGCGAAGACCAACATACGTTCACCATACGCGGCATAACCTCCATACACTCCACTGCACAACCGCTGTACGTCGTAGACGGAGTTCCCATGTCGGCCGAGAACATCGATATTTTCGTGAACAGCAACGACATCGCTTCGGTAACATTGCTCAAAGATGCCACTGCCGCTTCCATCTGGGGTTCGCAAGCGGCCAACGGCGTTGTGGTAATAGTCACCAAGCGGGGGCGCGACACCGACAGAAAGATGAGCATAACTTACGACGGCTCTTTCACTTACAGGGGAAGGCCCGACTATAATTACCTCGAATACATGTCGAGCGAAATGTTCATGAAGAATGCCCTCGAAATCTTCGACCCCGCCCAATTCACGTGGGGCAACGTTACTACCGGCAGAGGCGGGTTGGGCGCTAATCTTTACCCTGCCGTCATGCCGCACGAATACCCGATGTATATGATGGCTAACGGCCAGATATCGGAAAGCGAACGCGACCGGCTGCTGGCCGAAATGGCATCACGCAACAATCGCAGCCAAGTCGAGAAATACCTTATGTCGCCAGCGCTGTTCACAAGACACAGCGTTTCATTTTACGGGGGTTCTGAAACATACTCGGTATACGGCTCGCTTGCGTATGATTTCAACCAGGACGATTCGCGTAACAAGAAAGACAAAT
This sequence comes from Rikenellaceae bacterium, assembly GCA_009783565.1. GTDB lineage: Bacteria > Bacteroidota > Bacteroidia > Bacteroidales > Rikenellaceae > WRDF01. The sequence continues at coordinate 42,526 of WRDF01000007.1, forward strand.
ATAATGTCAATGTCAGGCAGGATTTCAAACTTTCTTCATGGTTGTCGCTCGACCTGATCACGAACCTTTCATACACCGACGACAACAACGGACTACAATTGCAATACCCCGGCAATAACACTTACCTTAACGGATTATTGCCATATATGATGCTCAGGGACGACGAGGGCAATAACCTTTCGTTCTCCGAACTGTTGATGTATGAAGGATACCGTGCCGATAAAGAAGCTGCCAGCCGTCTTAACCTCGATTTCGTGCCGCTCGACGACATAAGGCGTGGTTTCGATAAGGCTACATCTTTGAATTCGAGGGTCAGCGCGGGGATAAGGGCTAGACTGCTCGAAGGCCTGGTATATGAAGGCCGGTTTCAGTACCAAACCAACAATGCCGAATCGAGGGTTTTCTACAATGAAGACACATACCGCACGCGCGAGGAAGTGGCACAATTCGCGGTTGCCGGCACAGGCGGTGGCGCACCGACATACCATCTGCCCGTTTCCGGAGGTAAATACAGGGAAACCAATTTCAGGGAGCGAAACTGGCTCGTCCGAAACCAGTTCAGTTTCGACCGCTCGTTCGATGCCGCAGAATCGCACGTAACCGCATTGCTGGGTATGGAAACACAAGCCAACAGAAGGATGGGCACGACAAGCAATGTGCGGGGATATAACCCGCAAACTCTCGTATTCGGACGGATAAACGAGGCGCAGCTGACAAGCACCGGGGTTGTCGGTATCCTTCCGAATTCGACCGCCAATACCAATACGCTAAGAGACATATCTTTCGCCGTAGCCGATATCGAGTACCGGTACGTTTCTTTTTACGCGAACGGTGCATATACGTTCCGCCGCAAATATACCGTCAACAGCAGCATCCGCGTAGACCAGTCGAACCTCTTCGGCAGCGATCCGAGCGTACAGTTCAAACCGGTATGGTCGGTGGGCGCAGCGTGGAACATCGGCCGGGAGGACTTCCTGAGCGACGTGGACTTTCTCAACCGCCTGAACCTGAGGATGAGCTATGGTCTCGGGGGTAATTCGCCCAGCCCGACGAGCGGCGCAGGCGCATACGACATTCTACTTGCGGGCAGCAGCGTGACTTTTGCGGGAATGGGCGGTACGACCTTTTCGATTCTTAGCCCTGCCAACAAAAAACTGCGCTGGGAACGCACCCGAACGTGGAATCTGGGGATCGACTTTGCGGTGCTGGATTCCCGTCTTTCGGGGAGCATCGACATTTACGACAAAGAGACAACCGACATGCTCAGCCCGATGGAACTCGACCTGACCACCGGCTGGTATTCGGCGATGATGAACGTCGGGGAAATGAGCAATAAGGGATTCGAGCTTACGCTCAACAGCGTGAACGTAATGACATCGGATTTCAGCTGGCGCACCATGCTCAACCTCTCGAACAATAAGAACAAAGTAAATAAACTTTATCTGCGAACGCCGGTCACGGCCACTAACATCGTTCATCAGAGATTCCTCGAAGGTTATGCCGCGAACAGCTTGTTCGCATACCAATGGGCCGGGCTGGATAATCTCGGCGACCCGCAGGTATACGATGTGAATGCCGCAGGCGACGTGGTCAAAGTCAAAAGGACCAATAATCTGTCCGGGCCTGACGCAGCCAGATATATGGGTACTTCACAGCCCAAATGGTTCGGCGGACTGAGCAACAGTTTCCGGTACAAAAACCTCGAAATGGACTTTATGTTCGTATTCAACTTCGGCCACAAAATGCGCAACGACGTTAACAGGTTCTATACCGACCGCATAGTGTTCAATCTGCATAGGGATTTCGACAAACGCTGGCGCAAAGAGGGCGACGAGAATCATACCAATGTGCCGTCGTATGTCTCGAACTCGGCGACAGAGTCATCGAGACGCTCGACACACCTTTATACGTACTCGGACATAAACGTGATCAGCGCATCTTATGCCAAACTGCGCGACCTGGGCATTTCGTACCACCTGCCCAAACGGTTCTGTGAAAAAGTGTCGGCACAGGCGATCAGGGTACGTTTCCAGGTCTCGAACCTCTTCTATATAGCCGCAAATAACCAGGGCATAGACCCCGAAGCCCACAGCTATTTCAGTGCACTCGGCCCAGACGGCGCTAATTTCGTATTCGGCGGCGTGAGGTCGTTACGCTACGGGCCCTCATGGTCGGGCAGCATCTCAATCAGTTTCTAATCCGGATACTTCCAAAAGACAACGATATGAAAACCATAAAAATAATGACTTTTGCCGCGGTCGTCATGCTGGGAGCATTGGCCGCAGGCGGATGTTCCGACTTCCTCGACATCAAACCCAAAGGCAGGGACGTCCCGCAAACAGTGGCACACTACAACGGTATGTTCAATAGCACTAATCTGCTTAATTTTACGTACATCCGCATGAACGAAACGGGGTCGACCTCTCTATTGCAAACCGACACCTACTGGCAGCTCATGTGCGACGCACACATAGCCGACGAAACGTCGTTCGCCGCTATGTCGGCAAGGAGTCAGAACGCCTTTATGTGGGCCGATGATATATTTCAGGAAAACGAACACTGTGCGGAATACGGAGCGATGTATTATCAGATATACACCTACAATCTGATCGCCAACAATGTAATGGACGCCACCGAAGGTACGGAGCAGGAAAAAAGAGCGTTGCTCGCCGAAGCGCGGGTCAATCGTGCGCTTAATTACTACTTCCTTGCGCAATTTTTCGGCAAACCCTACAACGAAGCCACTGCCGCGACCGACCTGTGTGTGCCGCTGGTGACTGAGGCCAATTCGAGCGAAACGAACTTTACCCGCGCGACGGTCAAAGAGGTTTACGATTTCATGATAGCCGAACTCGAAGAAAGTTGCCCGCAGTTGGACAGAGCGACGCGACACCGCCTGAGGATGTTCCAACCGGCCGGGTATATCATCCTCGCCAAGGTTTACATGCAGATGGGGCGCTATGGCGATGCCACAACGGCTTTCCAGAAAGCCGAAAATGCCATGTCCGAGAGCGAGGTGGTATTGGGGTTGTTCGATTATAACACCACACTAAGCGCGTGGGGATACAATCCCGCAATGCCTTTTGCATGGTCGGGCGGTTATCCGACGAACTTCGACGTCAATAACATAGAGGTGGCATTCCTGAAACAGGGTTCTATGATGAGCTATACCCTTCAACTGTTTGCACCCAATGTTTACGTGAAACCGGAATTCATGGCGCTGTATGAGGATGACGATCACCGCCGTAAATTCTTTGCGAATAAAAACAGCACCGGCACGATCGACTACCCGTACTATCGCAGGCTGTTCGTGCGCAGTATGCCGAATTACGCCGCCGATATGCCCGAATACTATCTCCTGTTCGCCGAATGCCTCGCGCGTACGGGCAACCTTACGAAAGCCCGCGAACTGGTGACGACCCTGCGCAAGCACCGTATGCCCGTCGAGTCGGCCGAAATCCCTTCGGGCGTTACGACCGCAGACCAGCTTATAAGATTCATCGTGGAAGAAAGACATCGTGAATTTATGGTCATGGGGCACAGGTGGTTCGATATGAGGAGGCTCTGGAACGACCCGCTGTTCCAAGACCTCAAAGACGGCTATACGCATACGACGGGTGAGCGGACATTCGTGCTGACAGAAGACAGGCTGGTGTACAGAATACCGCCCAGAGTGATGAGTTTCAATCCGAGATGGATCAATAATAATTAGCATTATCACGGGGTGCGGCGATAGACGATTCCGCACCCCGTTACCAATAAACTCGCAAAATAAAAACGAATATGAAGAAATTGATTTTATCGGTCATTCTGTTCCCGTTCGTGGCATGTGCACAGCCCGACGTAACCCGAATCAGGGTGAATGCCGAGAACTACGGTGCGGAGAGAATGAACCTTGCATGGGCGACTCCGGACAGCGATTTCAAGGTCGAACCTCTCATGCTTGAAAACGGCAAGGCCGAAATCACGATTAACGCGCCGTCGGGTACGTCGCTGACTCTGGCTAATCTCGATCCGCGCAACAGGATCACGACCGAACAGGGAATGATTCCGGGGCCCGCTTTTTCTTTCTATGCGGAGAAAGGGACGATAGATATTTCATTCGACGCGGATCGGTGGCCTGAGGTCACAATTAAAGGAGGCGCTATGAATAACGACCTGAACCGGTACTGGGAAGAAATGGGACCGCTCGAAGCAAAGATATTCGAGGCCACACGGCGCAGGGTTGCCCTGAGTGGAGATACCAATGAATATTCCGATACGGAAGCCGAAAAGGTGAGAGAGGAGCAAGTGCGCGTACAGGAGAGATTCATTGCCGGCAACCCCGGCAGCATCGTGGCTCTCGACATTCTCGACCGGCGGTTCATACAGTATAGCCTCACCGATTTCGAAGCGCGGTTTAATGAACTGAGTAAACGGGTGAGGGAAAGCGAAAAAGGCAAGGCAATTGCCGAGAAGATCGCTCGGGCGAACGAAGTCGCGCAGGGGAAACCGGCGCCGCAATTCACCAAGAAGGATAAGGACGGTAATGTCATGTCTCTCTCCGACTACAAAGGCAGATACGTTCTCTTGGATTTCTGGGGCACGTGGTGCGGCCCGTGTCGGGCATCACACCCACATTTGGTGGAGTTGTACGAAAAGTATTCGCCGCTCGGACTGGAATTTATAAGCATCGCTCAGGAAGGCGGCAACGATCCGAGACCGAAATGGCTGAATGCCATAATAACGGATGGGCTGGTATGGACACAGATACTTAATGACGAAGGCCGGGACGAATACGATGTGATAAGCCTTTACAGTATCCGGGCATTCCCGACCAAGGTGCTGATCGATCCGCAAGGAAAAATCGTAAGCACATGGATCGGCGACAGTCCCGAAACGGACGAAAAACTCAGAGAAATATTCGGGGTGTAATTAATTACGGTCTGTTGATACGCCCTAATGCAATTGCGGCCGGCACTTCATGCCGGCCGCAATGTTATAACTATATAAACAGATAGAATATAAGAACCGCTCCGAAATCCGTTTCGGATAATTTTTTCCGCAATATTTTCAGGGCCTCCGCACGTTGGTGATACACCGTATTTTCCGATTTGTTCAGTTTTTCCGCTATCTCTTTGACGCTCCAACCTTCGATATGCAGTTTGAATACACGGGCGCATTCGGCAGGCAGTAATTTTTCACTTCGTGACAATATCGAGAAAACCTCAGTCTCCGCCATGTCTGCTACTGCCGAGTGTTCGGCAAGCCGGGCGGCAGCCTTATGGCGTTCTACGTGGACGAGATGCCTGGCATTGTTCTTAAATCTGTTGCGCACAGATGCGTAAACGTAAGCCTTTAATTCGCCTATATCGGCAAAACGGAGGTCTCCCTTTTCCCAGATAGACACAAAAATATCCTGCACTATATCCTCGCCCTCTACTCCCGAATCGGAGAACAACCGGCCGGCATAGAAAACCATCTCCTTGCGAAGCAGAAGGTATGCTTTGGCAAAGGCCGCCGATTCCTTGCGGTTTATTCCGTCTATTAACGCTTCGTTATGCACGCTCGTCGAATACAGAGCAATCCTTCAATTAATCAACCACCTCCCGCAGCGCGGCGATAAAAGGCTCGACGCTTACGGGGCTGCCCGTAGCGCGCATCATCCATGCGTTGGGCGTGAGTTTGCCAAGCCGGTATATACGGTCTACCTCGTTGGCGAAGTCACGTCCGGAAAGGTGGCGGTCCAGCTGGAACTCTATGATGCGCCCGAAAGCGTAGTTCGACAGGTAGAGCGGATTGGAAATCATGTGCGAATACACGGCAAGCACCGTCTGATCTTCCACGCCGAACACCGGTGCGAAGTAGTGATTCCATATCTGTTTCGACAGCAGGATGGTCTGGTCGCGCAGCTGTTCGGCCGTTACATTCGGGTTGGCATAGAGCCATTTCCACACGGCTATGTCGAGCATCGAAACGCCGCAGATTTCAAACAGCCCCCATGCCATGTCGAGCATTTCCATAGCCGCCGCCTCGGCCGACGGACCGCCGTCACCGATGCCCAGCAATTCAAGGTCTTTCCTCTGAAATATGAATGCCAGCGCCTCGGTGAACGACGTGTTCGGCACGCGGCGCAATGTCCAATAATCGACATCGTAAAGCGAAATCGTCTGCTCGACGTTATGACCGAGTTCGTGCACGGCGATGTTGAATCCCTTGTAATCCATTCCCTGAGGAGTCAGGCGGGTGCGCAGGTGCGAGCGCTGGCCGCGCATCTGTGCCCCCCACGCATGGCCCGATCCGCGCGCCGCATCGACGGCAATCAGGCTCGCTATTTCCTTCGCGCGAACGGGTGCGAAACCCAGCGTCACCAGCATCGAAGGCATTGCGCGCTCGAACGCCTCGGCCGTCGGGAAGAGGCGCAGCGTCATCTGGCTCAGCTTGTCCTCATCGAGCGTGCTGCGCATCTTGAACCCGTCGTACCAAATATCATGCGCTTCCAACGGACGGCCCAACCTCTGCGCTATGAGCGCGCCCACAACCCGTAGTTCGGGTGCGGAGAGATATCTGTCGAAAAGTTGTTCGACGGTATCCACGTCGATCTCCATCTCCTCGTCGAACTTACGGTCGATAAGCGTCGTTCCCGTATGGCGGTCGATTTCGCGCGCGGCGCGGAAATTATCGAGCATTTTTGCGTAACGCACTGCGCCCTCAGCCGCAAGCGTTACGGGCACACCGTTGCGCGTGACGGCGTTCGTGAACGGATTCCAATCATAATCGGCAGAATTTACTACGGCCGCAGGGATCGTCTGATCTATAATGCGCTGCATCACGCGATATGTCATGCGCTGTTTCTCCAACCCCGCATCGCCCAACGCGTAATTCGACTTTATTTCGTCGCGCAGATTCCAATGCGAAAGTAGTCTCATGTCGTCGGGAAAAATCTGCCGTCCGTCGTCGGTGCACAACCGCCCCATATAAATATTATAGTCGGAGATGTAGACGTTCGCCGCACTGCCTGCCTCCGCCGCACGTTGTTTAGCTTCGGCCGGTATGCGCTCGGTGAACAGGTCGCCCAACCGTGCGTAAGCCCATGCAAGGCGGTTGTCGCCTAACATCTCCTTCTCCGCCAACGAGAGCTGCGGAAAATTCAGCGCGATGATGAACGCTATTTTGTTACGGTAAAAGTCGTCAGTGAAATGTGCGCCGGGGCTGTATGCGGCAAATTGCGCATCTACGGGCAGGAGCGGCCCCGTGTCCAGATCGGTATTCCAACGCAGGCGCAGCGTCATACGGTTGTTATAGCCGACGATGCCTTCGAGATAGAAACTGATGCGCTCGAAAGTCGCGCGGCGTACTTCGGGGTCGTCGATGTAGTTCGCTGCACAAAATTCGCGGAAATCCTGCGCCGTGCCGTCTTCCGCGCGCCACAGCCGTGCTACCTGCCTGACGCCGCGCTCCATCACATCGCGGTCGGTGGCCGTGATCTGTTCCACCGCGCCTCGAATTGTCGCCTCGTCGATCGTGGTTTGCCGCGCGGTATTTTGCTTGCAGCCTGCTGCGAAAAATGTCGTCATGGCAGCTAAAATCGTCAATGTATAAAGTCCGGTTTTCATAGTTTATCGGGTAGTTTATCGGGATTTATTGACACATGGCTACAAATATAAGAAATTTCCATTACTCTCACTTTAAAATATATACCTTTGTAAGTATATATACTGATTTATAAACTATTATGGATATCGACTTAGTGTATCTCTGGGTGGACGGCAGCGACCCCGTGTGGTTGGCGCGGAAAAACGAGTTTCTGAGCGTCGCGCCAGCCGCTACTGGTGATGCGAATTGCAAAGGCCGCTACGAAAATAACGACGAGCTGAAATATTCGCTGCGCTCGGCTGAAAAGCACCTGCCGTGGATACGGAATATATTTATCGTAACCGACGGTCAGATCCCTGTATGGCTCGATACGTCGAACCCGAAAGTCCGGATCATCGACCATAAAGAGATACTGCCCGCGGAGGCTTTGCCCTGCTATAACTCAGTAGTTTTAGAATATTTTTTATACCGCATACCAGGCCTGGCCGAGCATTTTCTCTATGCCAATGACGATATGCTCGTCGGCGCAGACCTTTCGCCCGATTTTTTCTTTGCGCCGGACGGCTATCCGATAGTAAGACTGAAACGAAAATGTTGCGGCAGATTAAGCCATCGCCTCAGAATGCGATTTGCGAAGCGCGTAACCGTATATCGGCAGACTATCGACCGCGCCGCAAAATTGATCGAAAACAAGTTCGGGAAATATCATACGGGGCATCTTCATCACAATATCGACGCATACCGCAAAAGCGACCTGCGCGAAGTCGTGGAAAATGCTTTCGCACCGGAAATTGCAGCCGTCGTCACGAATCATATCAGAGATATCTCGGACATACAAAGAGTGCTTTTCGCCTACCACGCTTTGGAAACGGGGCGCGGGCATCTGAAATATGTGGATAAAAACGAATCGCTCAGAATCAGCCTGCAACGTTCGGATTATATGAAATACATGCGCATTTACCGTCCGAAGCTCTTTTGTCTTAACGACACTCAGTATACCACAGATGAAGACCGTAAGCGTGTGAGGCCGTTTTTGGAAAGCCTTTTTCCAAAAACGTCGGCATTCGAGAAGTAGCGCACGCACGCATCAAACCTTAGCGCCTCGCCGCTGCAAAACACAAATCCCGAACAGACGCCATTTAATTTTACTGTTGCCGTAAACGGTTTTTTCAAGCATCGGGACGCCCAGAATTTTATATTTGAATCTCTGTGTATGAGCCGGAGCGGTATTCAAATTGTGCCTTTGCGCGAATTCTTTTCTGTAAGAATTCGCTAATTGCCGATGCTCTTCTCGCTTTTTGACCAATGCGCGGTCCCGCGAATTCATAATAGAATCCGCTCGTTTTTTATAGTAAAATATAGCGCCGGGAGTCGTCACGATCTTTCCGGCCACGTGGACTGCCTGTAAAGTAAATGCCACGTCTTCGAGCAATCGTCCAACCTCAAATCGTAATCCTTTTTCCGCCAAAAACGATTTTTTATAGAGCCATCGCGGAACATAGCCCATCTGCCCGGAGTTAGTGACCGACATCTTGTCTTCAAGCGTCATAAGCAGCAATCGCTCGGAAAACCTCCATGATATGTGCGGTCTTTTTTCGTGTATGAATTCGCAGCACGCCATATCCGCACCGGCAAGCGTAATCGCGCCGATCATCAGGGCGAAAAATTCGAGATTTATCAGGTCGTCTACATCCATAAAATAGACATAATCGCCCGTCGCGACGTCAAGCCCCCGATTACGGGCGGCAGAAAGCCCGCCGTTCTTCTGACTGATGACCTGTACCGGATATTTCTCTGCTATTGTCGCCGAACCATCCGCCGAACCGTCGTTTATAACGATGATTTCCAGATTCTTATACGTCTGGCACAGCATATTTTCGATACATTGCGCAACGTACTTCTCGCCATTGTAGACGGGAATTATCACCGATATTCTGCCCTCGCAGTCCATAATTATTTTTCAAAGCCGGATTTCTCAGGCAGAATACTATCGAAAGCGCCGGTCAGTCCGCGCATCATTTCGTCGAAATTGCGGATATGCGGACTGTCGTTCAGACAGACCAATTTATACTTTTGCTCACGGATAGCTTCGATCGCGGCTTTCCAGCGCACCACCAGCGAGAACATCTTCGTGTCGTCGTAGGTGTTATAAGGCACGAAATTCGACTCGCAGATCTGCCACGTCTTAAAAAGCTCCAACGAAAGGTCTTGCCCCGTGCGGAATCGGTTGGCCGACATTCGCGTAAGTTCCTCACCGGCATAGTCCCACACCTGATCGAAAGTCGTTCTCAGATATGGTTGCGCATTGTGGGGCGTGCGCAGGCAGGTGAATTTTTTATAACCGCGCAATAGCTTGGTCAGCCGCAGTCTTTTGCCGTACCCCGCGAAAAACCACTTATCGTAATCGCGCGCCATCACCTCGCGCTTGTCGAAACGACTGTTTATCACGCGGATATTGTTCCGCAGCATTTGATTCCACAGCCCCGTCCCCGCGTTAATGCGGAACGCGGCGATGTCGCACGGCAAACCGTCCTGAAAAAACCGCTCGATCAGCGTATCGTCGATCAGGAAAAAGTCGTCGTTGAAATAAACAAAATGCTCCGACAGTCCCGCAATCCTGTGCATGTATATCTCGATGACGTTCGAGTTGAAGCACGGCAGGAATTCCGCCGGCATATAATCTTTGTGATCGACGAGGTTCAGTTTCGGGTGATCGGCGTTAAGCCATTCCGGCTTTTGTCCGCAGGTCACGAAATGCACCTTGCGCACCCACGGTGCGAATTTCTCCACGCCGCGAAACCAGTATTTCAGCAAACCGTAGTCGCGAAACCGTGCCTCGGTTGTCTCATTCTTCGAGTTGTCGATGATGCCTTTATGCTCTGCGAATGTTTTTCTCCACTCCGGATCGTTCATATCGACCCACGTGACTACGAAATCTATTTCCATATCGTTTTATGGTTAGTCACACAAAGATAGTGTTTTTGTTTACACAAAACAACGAAAGGCCGCCCCTAAAAGAGCAGCCTTTCATAATGCATGGGCGTGTTATGCCAGCTTGCGTGCGCCGTCGCGGATCACGACGTCGTAGACTTTGGCATCAATGCCGAATTTCGCTTTATAGGCCGCCGTTGCGCGCGCCACGAATGCGTCGTGGAGTTCATCGCGCACCAGATTTATGGTGCATCCGCCGAAACCGCCGCCCATCACGCGCGAACCCGTTACGCCGCTCTCGCGCGCCACGTCGTTCAGAAAATCGAGCTCCGGACAGCTCACCGCGTACTTTTTGCTAAGCCCCGCGTGGGTTTCGTACATCAACCGCCCGACTGTCTCATAGTCGTCGCGCTCCATCGCCGTGCAGGCATCCAGCAGACGCTGGATCTCCTCGATGACGAATTCGGCGCGCATATAGTCGGTAGCATCGACCTCCGCGCGCACTTCTTCCAGCATATGGAGATTGGCATCACGCAGCAGCCGCACCTGCGGATGACGCATGGCGATAGCCGCCACTACCTGTTCACACGACGCGCGGCGCTGGTTATATTCGCCGCCTGCAAGGTTGTGCGTCACCATCGTGTTGAGCAGCACAAGGCGATAGCCCTCGGGGTTGAACGGCACATACTCGAATTCCAGTGAGCGGCAGTCGAGACGCATCAGATGTTCCTCCTTGCCGAGGCACGATGCGAACTGGTCCATGATGCCGCACATTACGCCTACATAGTTATGCTCGGTCGCCTGGCCTATCAGCGCTATTTCGAAACGCTCGAAACCCAGCCCGTAAATGTCGTTCAGCGCGAATCCGAAACAGCTTTCCAGCGCCGCCGATGACGACATTCCCGCGCCCAGCGGCACGTCGCCCGCGAAAACCGTATCGAAACCCTGCACCGGCTTACCGCGTTTGGCCATCTCGCGGCAAACGCCGAAAATGTAGCACGTCCACTGCTGCGCAGGCTTGTCCGCCTCTTCGAGGCCGAACTCCGCCGATTCGCCGAGGTCGAGCGCGTATGCGCGCACACGGCCGGTCCCGTTGGGCTTGATCTCGCAATACATGGCCTTGTCGATCGCTCCCGGCAGTACGAAACCGCCGTTATAATCGGTATGTTCGCCGATAAGATTTACACGGCCCGGAGAAGTATATACCGCTCCTGCCCCCCCGTAAAGTTCGGCGAATTTTTCTCTGATTTTCTTTACATCCATAATATTTTGAATAATTATGTCATCCCGAACGCTCCGCAAGGAGCGGAGGGATCTATCGCTAGTCTGTCTTTGAATTTATAAACTCGCGATAGATCCCTCGTCGGCGCTACGCGCCTCGCTCGGGATGACAGTTATTATTTAACTGGTATATCCTTATTGACGTTCTTGCTGCCAGCCAGAGCATAATAGAGCAGGTAGACCAGACCCGCAACGACAACCCAGTAGCTCACGAGATAGCTGCCCGAGATGTCTACGATACCGTTCTGCAACAGAGGCAGGATGCCACCACCACACACGAATACCATGAAATATCCCGACGCTTTTTCGGTGAATTTACCCAGCCCTTCAACTGCGAGGTTGAAAATGCCTCCCCACATCACCGACGTACACAACCCGCACAGAACCAGCAGCGCAGCGTTAATGGGCACTTGCGTAAATCCGAACAGCGAACCGCCGCCGCCCTTGAATACGGGCATATTCACGGCGATAGACGGCGAAAGGAACATGGCGAGGAACACCAGCAGCAGCCCCAGCGTAGATACGCCGATAAGCATCTTCTTGGCCGATACCTTGCGTGCAATGATCGCGCCCGTCAGACGGCCGATAAGCATCAGAAACCAATACGTTCCCGCCACTGATGCCGCAATGGCTTCGGGAGTTCCGCCCGTGAACATTTTCATCACACCCGTATCGTTCTGCAACCATTTGTTCAACACGTTGGGAATACCCACTTCGATGCCGACATAGATAAATACGGCCACTGCGCCCAGCACGAAATGGCGGAACGACAGTGCGCTGTATTTCGACCGCTCGCCGGTCTCGGCAATACCCTTTGCCACGTATGCTTTCTCCGGAATTTTCGCGATAGCTATGACTATAAACGCCAGCGCAAAGATGCCCAGCGCCGTGTACATCAACGGCAGTACGTCGCTGATGCGCGCCTGCGTAATGTTCGGAATCAGAATACCCGTAATGATGATCACCGACGTTCCGGCCAGCGAGTTGAAAGACCCGCCTATTTGAATCAGCTGGTTACCGCGATTGCCCCCGCCGCCCAGATTATTCAGCATCGGGTTCACCACCGTGTTCAGCATACACATCGAAAAACCCGCCACGAATGCGCCCAACAGATAGACGATCATCGCCGACGAGTTGCCGATACTGCCTGAGAAGGTCTGGATGCCCACGCCGAGAAGACCTACGGCTATGGCCGCCAGCGCCGTGCGCTTATACCCCCAGCGGTCGAGCATGATCCCGGCCGGGATACCCATAACGGCATAAGCGATAAAGTTGGCGAAAACGCCGAGCGCGCCGACCCAGTTGGCCACCGTGAACTGGTGTTTCAGAATATCGCCCATCGGCGATGCGAGGTTGGTCACGAATGAGATCATCCCGAACAGGAAGATCATCATAATAATCGGGACAATGTTTCTTGATTTTGTCATTGTGCGTAGTGTTTAGTTATTTTCATGTTTGTTTATTATTTGTTTTGTCATTGCGGCCTTCGAGCCGCAATCTCATATCAATCGTCATTGCGAGCCTTAAAGGCAAAGCAATCCAGAGTTTTGAATGTCTTTTTTCTGGATTGCTTCGGGCTTGACAACCCTCGCAATGACGACTGTGTTACGTTCTAAACGAAAACACTATCTTCTCCCCGTAGGTTTCGCCCGGGTCGAGCCGCTGCGACGGGAACGCGGGTTGATTCGGAGCGTCGGGCGTACCCTGGCACTCTATGGCCACCCCGTCGCGATTCCTGTACTCATATCCGCTTTTCGATACCGGACACCCCAGCAACCAGTTGCCCGCATAAACCTGCACGGCGGGCTGGGTCGAATAAACCTCCAACCGCCGTTCCGAAACGGGGTCTTCCAGCACCGCGATTTTTCTCAAACCCTCGCCGTCGGGAATCCAGCAATGGTCATATCCATGCCCGATGCGCAGAGGCTCATACTCCGCACCGATGTCGCGACCGAGAGGTTTCGCCGCCGTGAAATCCATCGGTGTGCCCGCGACCGGAGCAAACTCGCCTGTCGGAATCTGTGCCTCTGTCGTCGGCAGCCATCGCGACGCATAGAGCGTGAGGTTATGCCCTAACACCGTCCCCGCATCATGCCCCGCAAGGTTGAAATATGCGTGATTGGTGAGATTTACCACCGTCGGAGCATCGGTCGAGGCCGTGTAGATAATCTCCAAATCGCATTCGTCACTCCATCGGTATGTCGCCTCGACGTGCAACGTACCCGGATAACCCGCGTCGCCGTCGGGCGAAATAAGCGTAAAAATTACCATATCATCCTCCACGCGCGACCCCCATACCTTATTCCCGAACCCTTCGGGACCGCCGTGCAGGCTGAAATTATCCTTCCCGCGCGGAGGCAAGTGATACTCCCGCCCATCGAGCGTGAACCGCGCACCATCGATGCGGTTGGCATACCGCCCTACGGTTTTGCCCATTGCCGGGTCGTCATGGAAGTAGTCGTCCGCGTCACGGTAGCCTAACGCCACATCGGCCATACGGCCGTTTTTGTCGGGCACGGTCACGCTCACTATCGCCGCTCCGATATCCGTAAGCACGACTTGTGCTCCGGTAGCGTTGGTCATGGTATAGAATTTCAACTTTCCGCCGGGCGCTTTCTTAGAGTGCACTTCGGTCATCACTATTCTGCTCATAAATATTTCATGTTTTGAACGGGGATAAAAATATTACCTTTTTTCGGTTCTGCAAAATTTTATATACTAAAAAGTTCTTACGCCCGCTCATACATCTTTCCGGGAAGTACGCGGATCAGCCGCTCGAATTCGAGTTCCAGAATGATAGCCGCCAATTCGGGCGGCGTGAGGCCCGTTATCTCCGCCAGGCCGTCGATCGACACCGCTTCGCCGTCGGGCAGGCATGCGAAAAGCCCCGCTGCGTCGCGGCTCAACGACGACAGATCGCGCTCATTCGTCTTCGCTGCATTCGTCTCGAAATCCCAATCCATCTCGCGCAGAACGTCCGCTCCGCTGCAAATCATCCGTGCCCGTTGGCTGCGGATCAATTCGTTCGTCCCCTCCGAGCATGTGTCGCCCACCCTGCCGGGCACGGCCATCACACAGCGGTTGTAGCCGTCGGCCATGTTGGCCGTGATGATCGACCCGCCTTTCAATGCCGATTCCACGATCACCGTTCCCGCACTCATTCCGGCGATTATGCGGTTGCGCGGCACGAATGTCACGCCCTTGTGCTTTGCGGCAGAATGGTATTCGGACAGTATACCGCCACCGCGCCGGATCATTTCCTCCGCAAGGGAGGCGTGCTGTGCGGGGTATATCTCCGTGAGCGGGCCTGCCAGCACGCCTACGGTGGTAAGTCCTGCGGCAAGCGCGGCACGGTGGCACGCACCATCCACACCGAACGCCAATCCGCTGACTATCACGCAGTCGGGCGCGAGCGGCGCAATTTCTCCGACCAGCCGGTCGCACACCTTATGCCCGTAAGCCGTAATCCGTCGTGTGCCGACCATCGAAAGCATCCGCCGCGCGCCTAATGCCGACAACTCGCCGCGATAATAGAGCACGTGCGGATAGTCGGGGCACTCGCTGAGCAAGCCCGGATAGTTTTCCGACGTGGAGGCTATCGGCACGACCCCGTTGCGCTCGCAGAACCTCAGCTCGCGCTCGGCGGCTGCGTGAAAAGATTTGCGCACGATAGCCCGCGCAATGTCGTCCCGTAACTCGGCGCGCCCGGTCAGCTCGGCCTGTGATGCGGCGAAGATCGCTTCTGCCGTTCCGAAGTGCTGCAACAGATGCACGGCCGTGCGTGGCCCGACCTGCGGGAGCATCGTAAGCGCTATATCGTCAATTATCATGCGATGTGAATATTGGCGTAAACTTAAAGATTATTTCTTTCGAGGTCAGCACTTACTCCCATTTCAGCCTGGGATAAGCTGTGCCTTCCTGAATTGTCCAGACGGTGGTAAAATCCCAATCGAGAGCCTCATAAGTCATCCTTTTTTTAGCGTCATCAAGGTTAATACCCGTACCGTCGAGAAGGCTGTCAGTGGTTACGCTGCCCAGAACCTCCATGTCATTTCGTGCCACATTGCCTGAAAGGATGCCGGTGCTGAAGCCTGCAACGCGCCCAAAATCTGTACTTGTACTGCCTGAGTAACGCTCCACACTTGAATTAAGCGCGACGCAATCAGCCACATTACCGGTACTGCCGTTAATCCATCCCACTATGCCGCCAACCCTGTCATTGCCGCTTACCGTACCTGTGGCATAGCATTTTGTAATGCTGTTCGTAAGAGCAGTTATGCCTACCACACCACCGATACGACCATTGCCGCTGACCGCGCCGGTGGTATAGCAATTGGTCAGGATACCGGCATTATAGCCTGCCACACCGCCTACATTCAGATTGCCGTTAACCGTAGCCGTAACGTAACAACTGCTCACGTTGCTGTTGGTGCCTGTCACGCCTGTAATGCCGCCAGTATTGTTACCTCCGCTGACTATACCCGTGACATAACAGTTCTCTATTACGCTTACTGCACCGGTAGTACCCACCAAGCCGCCGGTATTTTGCCCGCCGTTAATATTTGCATTCACAATACCCAGATTTTTTATCGTCCCGCCGTCTATCCGGCCAAAAAGACCGGTATAGGCAAGAGTATTGTCGTTTATCATCAGTCCGCTGACTTTATGGCCATCTCCGTCAAAATAAGCCCTGAAACGACTTTCGTCATTACGCCTTATAGGCACCCAGCCCGTGCCGGTGTTATAGGGCGCAACATTCAAATCAATGTCGGCGATCAACTTGTAATACACATTCACGTTTGCCCAAATCTCATGGGTGGCCGGATTATTTACCAATTCAGCCAGCGTTGCCAATTGCTTAGCTGTGCCGATTTGATAGGCTGTCGCTTCGGTCATGCCGTCTCCAATAAAAAACACAACGGTCACGGTACAGCTTGCAGCGTAGTTACCATCCTCTGTTTCAACGGTAATAATGGCCGTGCCGGGAGCTACTGCGGTAACAAGTCCATCCTCCACTGTGGCTACGTCATCATCATCACTACTCCAAGTTACGTTCGAGTTGGTGGCATTGGCGGGATACAGGATCGCTTCAAGCACTTCGGTATCACTGACGATGAGGGTAGCCGAACTCTTATTGAGCGTCACTTCGTTCACGAACGTTTTCTTATTGACATTCTCTTTCTTACAGGCCGAAAATGCGATCGTCATTACCACGGTGGCTGCTGCAATTAAAAACAGATTGGTTTTCATTTGAATTGATATTTTTTACAAAAAAAGCAAATCCTAACGCAACAGATGCGCGGCCGTGCGTGGCCCGACCTGCGGGAGCATCGTAAGCGCTATATCGTCAATTATCATGCGATGTGAATATTGGTGTAAACATAAGGATTATTTTTTGGTTTTATATATAAATCCGTTATCTTTGTGACGCTTTTAATGAGAAAATATGGTCTGATGGCCGAGTGGCTAGGCAGAGGTCTGCAAAACCTCGTACAGCGGTTCGAATCCGCTTCAGACCTCCGAGACGCGAAAATCGCCACTGATAATCAAGAAGGATTACGGCGGCGATTTTTGGTTTGCGCATGAGTTTGCGCACGGGTTCGCACACCACTTACACACGCACGAAAAATGTATTACTTCGCTTCCGATATGCACTTGGGATTAGAGCACGGCACGCCTTCGCGCGAGCGTGAGCGGCGGGTCGTGCGGTGGCTGGACGAGGTGGCGCGGGATGCGAAGGCGATTTTTCTGGTCGGCGACGTTTTCGATTTCTGGTTCGAGTGGAGAAAAGTGATACCGAAAGGATTTACACGACTGCTGGGCAAGCTGTCGGAGCTGACGGACAGAGGGGTGGAGGTGCATTTTTTCAACGGCAACCACGATATGTGGGCTTACGACTATCTGCGCGCAGAGTGCGGTGTGGAGGTGCATCACGGCCCTGAGATATTCGAACTCTACGGCAAACGGGTGTTCGTCGCGCATGGCGACAATCTTTATCTGCGACAGCCGCTGGGGATCAAGGTGATGTACTTTTTCTTCCGGTCGCGGTTTTGGCGACGCGTGTTCAGCGCGCTCTTCCCGAAAAGTGCGGCTATGCGGTTCGGGCAGTGGTGGTCGGCGAAGAGCCGCAAAAGCAAATCCCTCACCCACTGTTTCGGCGGCGAGGAAGAGTACCTTATTAAATACACACGCGAATATTCGCGCGCGCAAGGAGACGAGACACAGATCGATTTTTTCGTTTTCGGCCATCTGCACTGCGCCGAAGATTACGATATGGGCGACGGTCGGCGTGCTGTCTTTTTAGGCGAGTGGATCTCCGACGCGCCTGTCTATGCCGTCCTGCGTCCCGACGGGGAGATGGAACTTGTTGCCACGTAAATGCCACTGCGTATATGTCGGCGTGCCGCAGGCTTTCGCAAAAAACGCGAAAGCCCTGCCAATGACAGAATCTGAAATTACCTGCTTACTTTCTTAATATCCTTTATCCGCAGCTGAGGCGTGACCATTCCGCGATAGTGGTTCTCCACGACGCTGTAACAAATGTCCACTGCGCCGCCTTTGAGGATATACTCATAGAGCGCGGGTTGCTGGAAAGCGATCGAGGCGATAGTGGTATTCGGCTTTTCGCGCTGAGTGAAGTCGGCACGCAGGTGTTCGCGTTCTGCTCCCACCAACTTGGCGTCGCCGCGGTTGCTCACCCCGCCCGTCATAAAAACCGGAGCAGTGTTGCCCGGCCCGAACGGCTGGAAAAGTGCCATACGGCGGCGGAAATCGGGAGTAATGTCACTCAGCAGCAACGGCGCGTCGACTTCCACCTGCGGCACGAGAATCTCAGGGTCGATATTCCGCTCCACGTATTCATGGAATCGGCGCATGAATTCCTCGACTCTCTCCGGCTTCATCGTGAGGCCTGCGGCGTAGATATGTCCGCCGAAATTTTCCAACAAATCGGCACACGACTCCACAGCCTGATACAGGTCGAAACCGGGCACACTGCGCGCCGAACCCGTCACCAGATTGTTGCTCATCGTCAGAACCACCGTCGGCCGATAATAAGTCTCGATCAGGCGCGAGGCGACGATTCCCACAATCCCTTTCATCCACTTCGGGTTATAGACCACGATGCTCCGTCGCTCTTTAAGTCGCGGATTTGCCTCTATAAAGTCGTGGGCCTCCTGCGTCACCGACCGGTCGATGCTCTTGCGGTCGGAGTTGAAATCGTCGATTATGTTGCCGAACTCCGCCGCCGTTTCCGTATCGCGTTCGATCATCAGGTTCACTGCCGCATGGCCGCCCGATGTCTCGGCACTGTCATCCATAGCCATACGTCCGGCGGCGTTTATGCGCGGCCCTATTTTGAACACTATATCGTCGATCGTGATCGTATGGTTTTCCAGTCCGCAGATCTTGATTATCGACAGCAGGCCCTTGTTAGGATTTTCATTCAGCCGCCTCAAACCATAATATGCCATAATGCGGTTCTCGTCCACCAGCGGCACTATGTCCGATGCTATGCTGACCGTCACGAGGTCTAACAGCCGCTCCAATTCCGAGAACGGCACGCCGTTGCGCATAGCATAAGCCTGCGCCAGCTTGAACCCCACACCGCATCCCGACAGCTCTTCGAACGGATAAGAGCAGTCGGTGCGCTTGGGGTCGAGCACTGCCACCGCCGTCGGGATCGTGTCGCCGGGCAGGTGGTGGTCGCAAATTATGAAATCTATCCCCTTTTCGCGCGCATACTCGACTTTCTCCACCGATTTAATACCGCAGTCGAGCGCGATAATGAGCGACACACCTTGCCGCTTGGCGTAATCGATCCCCTTGTGTGAAACTCCGTACCCCTCAGTGTAGCGGTCGGGGATGTAGAACAGCAATCTTTCGTGACCCATACGTCGCAGAAAAATATACATCAGCGCGACGGCCGTTGTCCCATCGACGTCGTAGTCGCCCAGGACCATGATCTTCTCTCCCGTGGCGAGCGCGCGTTCGATACGTTCCACTGCCGCATCCATGTCCTTCATCAGGAAGGGATCGTGCAAGTCGTCGAGGCTCGGGGAGAAAAATCTCCGCGCCTCGTCCGCCGTATCGATGCCGCGCTGCACGAGCAGGTTGGCGAGCACAGGCGGGATGTCGAGCGCGGCGGACAAAACGTCCACCGTCGCCGCACTCCCCTGCGGTTTCACCACCCATCGTTTTGCAATAGGCATAATTGTTCGTTTTTATATTTTGTTTCATTTTTAATCAAGTTTAATAATACTCTCCGTTCAGGATGGCAACTCTATGCTACATCGGCCCTGAACATCCGCCCGAAGTGTTTCAAAAAACTCCTTTTCACCTCGTCCATCGTGACCTGCACAGTGCCGCGCGGCCGCTCCTTGTCTATCGAGGTTACGCCGCGGTCGGTAAAGCCGCACGGGTTTATGTATCCGAAATATTCCAACATCGGGCACACGTTCAATGCAAAACCGTGCATCGTAATGTGGCGCGAGCTGCGCACCCCGATAGCGGCGATCTTGCGCAACGGCCGTCCCACCCCCGCCGTCAGCCATACTCCCGCCGCACCTTCGAGCCGTCCGGCCGCGATACCAAAATCGGCGACAGTCTCGATCAGCGCGCCTTCCAGCGTGTGTATATAGTCGCGCAATCCGAGACCCAGCGCTTCAAGGTCGAGTATCGGATACCCGACAAGTTGGCCGGGCCCGTGGTATGTTATGTCGCCTCCGCGGTCTATGCGCACGTATGTCGCGCCGATGCCCGCCAGAAACTCTTCGCCCATGAGCAGGTTATGTTCATCGCCGCTCTTGCCGAGCGTATATACGTGCGGATGCTCGCACAGTATCAGCGTCGGCCGCACATCGCCGGCCGCACCGGTTTTCTGCGCCACCAGCCCGTCGAATATCTCCCGCTGGGCATCCCACGCCTGCCGGTATTCCACCAACCCCAAATCTTTATATATAACGAGCGGTCGCATATACAAAGCCTGTCAATGCCGAACACCTTTCGAGGTGAGAGTTGCCGCCGCTACTGCCCGCTCCGCCATATACGACGAGCGTACGAGCGGTGCGCTGGCCACGTAGTCGAACCCGCGTGCCAGAGCCGCTTCACGATACGTCTCGAATTTTTCCGGAGTTACATATTCCGCGACAGGAAGGTGTTTCAGCGTCGGCCGCAGGTATTGCCCCAAAGTCACGATGCGGCAGCCCGCCTCGCACAGGTCGTCCAGCGTCTGCAATACTTCGTCTTCGGTCTCGCCCATACCCACCATGATACCGCTTTTGGGCACTGCACCCCGTGCGGCTATATGCCGCAAAACCGCAAGGCTCACGTCGTATCGCGCACGGCTGCGCACCTGCGGTGTAAGCCGCTCGACGGTCTCGATATTATGGCCTATGACGTCGGGCGAAGAGGCTATGATAATGTCTAAAAGCCCCGCATCTGCACACAGATCGGGGATCAGAAGTTCTATGGTGGTTTGTGGATTAACGGCGCGCACCGTCCCTACGACCGCCGCCCAATGACGCGCACCGCCATCCGCGAGATCGTCGCGGGTCACGGATGTTATCACGGCATGTCGAATCCCCATCAGACGGATGGAGTCGGCGATCCGCTTGGGTTCGTCGCTGTCGGCAGGTAACGGGTTGCCCGTTTTCGTCGCGCAAAACTTACAATTCCTTGTACACGCATCGCCCAAAATCATGAATGTTGCGGTTCGCCGCCCCCAGCACTCCGCTTTGTTCGGGCACATTGCACTGCTGCATATCGTGTTCAGTGCATGTTGCCGGACGATCCGCGCCGTTTCGGCGTAGGCGTCGCCCTGCTGCGGGAGCTTGATTTTAAGCCATTCGGGTTTTGTATGTCCGTTTACCTTGTCATAGTCATTAGACATTCGATGTTCTTATTTTTCGCAATTGATGCAAAAGTAGCAAAAAACATCGAGAATCGGTTATTATTTTTTTATTTTTTGTTTTTTCTAAATTGGAAGACCGCGCGTGTTACAGCCGTGATTTCAGCGCTTTCAGCCCGATGCGGGACAGAGGAGTTCGGCCGAAAATTATTTGAAAATCTTCTTCCGTGAGCGCGCGCCAGAAATCGGGCGTGGTATCGGCATGGTCGATGACGGGCGTGAAAGCGGGATTCGTGAAAAACGGCGTCGCGCGATTGTGCGGACAGCAGCTTTGGCACTCGTCGCAGCCGGCAAGCCAGCCGTTGAGCATGTCCGGCGAGGGTTGCGCCGTGCCTTCGGGCAGGCGTTCGTTCGTGAGGCGCGAGATGCAGCGGGAGGCGTTTATGGTGCGTTGCACAGAGATAGCATTATTAGGGCACGCATCGATACATGTACGGCAATCGCCACAGCCGTCGCCGACAAAAGGCTCATCGTAACCGTCACATTCTGCGTCGATCACTATCTCGCCCAGCATCACGAACGAGCCGTATTGCGGAGTGATCAGCAGCGAATTTTTGCCCACCCATCCGAGGCCTGCCTCCACAGCCCACGCCTTTTCAAGTATCGGGGCAGTATCGCAGAAGCACCTCCCCTTAGTGTCGGGATACCGAGCGGCAATGAGTTCCAGCACGCTGCCGAGCATCTGTTGTATAGTGTGGTGATAGTCAGTCGCGTAGGCGTATGAGGCGACCTTTGCGCTGCCCTCCTGCTGCCACGCCCTGTTTTTATAATTCACGGCACATACAACAACCGTCTTCGCGCCCTCGACGAGCATCGCCGGGTCGAGCCGCCTGTCGCGATTTAGTCGCATATATTGCATCAACCCCGATTCTGCTCCGTCGGTTATCCAGCGGTCGAGCGTCTCCGCGCGCTCGGTCAGCACACGTGCGCGAGCGACTCCACACAAATCGAAGCCCGCCTCGCGCGCCGCCTCACGTATGAAATCGGATGAAATCAGCATTTGGCATTAGTTTAGTTATGAATACAGACGCGATTTGGCACATGTGCCCGACAAGGAAAACTTTAAGATAGATCTTCTTGGGGGATAATTCTGTTAAGCGCATCGATTAATGGTGACACTTCTTCTGTTATTTTAGGAAGAAGACTCGCTATGAGTAACACAGAGTGCATTATTGAAACCAATGCCCTTTCCATTAAAGGAATTTCTTCTTCAAAAGGACTGTCAAATACATGTCTGCCAATAGATGTGTAGTGTTCGTATTGTGAATAATAACGATAATAATTATACATATACGCAAATGCTTTTGATTTGCATCTTAGTCTTTCATGTATTGAGGGAAAGTCTATTTTGGCGGTCCTACTTGCATCGCTACGAAAATCAGCGGGCTTTTTTATTTGCCACGGTTCACCTTTATTTGACCGCAACCATTTCTTAAAACCATCATATCTCTCATCTAACTGGATTTGGGAATCGTTGCTTTCACCTGAAAGCATATTCCATAGCTCGACCTCAAGAGGTATCATTGACTCCATATATTTTACGAAATCGAGATTTAGTACATCCAATTCCTCGCTAAATTCCGGATTCTTAAATGTACCGAGATAAAGACCTATCATGCAATCGGCAATGCAGGAGCGCAACAAAATAGAAAGAGGAATTTTCTTTTCAAAATTACCGGTTACGGGATCGATTTTCTCAAGCTCTACAATAATATCTTTCACAGTCCCCAAATTGGCCTTAATTTTCTTTAATAGGTCAAGAAAAACAAATTCCTCTTGGGGTACTTTTTTCGCTCTATGATATTGCATTCCGACCGACTGGAGCACATCATAAGTTATATCAAGCCGCTGAATCCAAACATCGAAAGTCTTTATCATAGCAGTCAAAATTCAGTTAGTTTTTTCTAAGTTATATTAGCAAAGTTAGATATAAATTTTGGGGTTCAAGACAATTTTAGAAAAATCACTCAAAACGGATAGCCCACTCCGAAGTTCAGGGCGGTGTTTTCGGTGCGGAAACTGCGAATCCAACGTGCGCCTGCGGGTTGTCCGGGGTCGTGGAGGCGGATGCCCCAATCGACGCGAAAAATAAAGCGGTTAAAGTCCAAACGAACGCCCACACCCGTGTTCAGCGCCAGCTGCCGCGCAAAGGTGTGCAAATGGAACACGGCATCGTGGTTCAGTTCCGGATCGTCGTAGTTGCGCTTGCCGGCGAACCAGATGTTGCCTGCGTCGAGAAAAACGGCGCTTTGCACGAAGTTCCACACGGGGAAACGAAACTCGGCATTGGCTTCCAACCGCAGGTTGCCGATCTGCGACGGATAGCGGTTCTTATCGTGCGGCTGCGTGCCCGGTCCCAATCGCCGCGCGATCCACCCACGCATACTGTTGCTCCCGCCTGCGTAGAAAAACCGGTCGTAGGGCATCGGCGTGGAATTGCCGTAGGATACCGCGCCGCCTGCCAAAACGCGCCATGCCAGAGCGGTCTCTGTGCCCGTTGCAATGCGGTTGCTCAGGCTTGCTTCCAAGCGTGCATATTGCGAGAAACGGAGGCCGAAAGCGTTGTAATATGCCCCGCCGATCACTTCGTCCCAATGGCTCGTGGCCGACGTGAGGCGCGCGAAAGCCGAAAGCAGGTTGCCCGCCGTCTCGGCGCTCAGGCGGAAAGTCGCTGCATCAGGACGGCCGTAGAGATAGACACCCGATATGCCCGCCGCAAGCTGCGATTCATAGCTTTTTTGCAGGTAAGGGTTGCGCAGACTGGCAAGGAATTCGCGGTCGATATCGCGGACGTTTATCAGATGGATGTCCAGCGGACGCACGATAAACGTGCCGTTTCGGGAGTTGTTCCAGCTGTATGCCAACCTTACGCCCGATAGAGTGCGTTTGAAGATAGGTCTGTCCTGATAGTCGAGCGACATTTCGAGGCGCGTGAGGCGGTCGTGCATCCCGCGTTGCCACGCCGACGGTATGGGCAGAAGAAAACGCGGCCACGTAACCGACACGTTGCCGCCCACTTCGTAAGACCCCGTGCGGCCCGTGGTGCGCATAAACTCATGCCGTCCCGTAAGACTGATGTCGAACAGCTCTGCGCCGCGGAACAGGTTGCGGTTGCGGTAGCCCGCCGTCGCGCCGATAGCGAAAAAGTTCGACGACACGCTCCCTTCGATGTCGAATTTATAGCTCTGCCGCAACGACGGGATGCAGTTTATCACGCATCGCAGCCGGTCGTCCGCCATCTCTTCGAAAAGGATCGCCGCGCTGCGGAAATACCCCAGCCGCATTATCTCGACGCAGGTCTGCTGCACCTCCCGCGCGTCGTAGATGTCGCCCGGATTCAGCGTGACCGCTCTTCGCAGCACACGCTCGCGTACATGCGGCCGACCGATGATGCCAAGCCCTCGATAATTCAGTGTGTCATGTTGTTCGTCGCGACGGGTGCTCGCCACCGGGTCATGGGCGGGGTTCAGGAATATCTCGCCGATGCGATAGGCGCGGTTATTCTCCCACTGCGGCTCGCCGAATTCGTTGTAGCCCACCAGGTGCTGGCCGACGATCATCACCAGATCGACCGTGCGCCCGCTGCGCGTCGTATCGGCCGTGTAGGTGATGTTGTTCACCGTGAAATGGTAGTAGCCGCGCATTTTGAGATAATCGGCGATACGCGCACGTTCGGCGTTCAGCATCCCGATGTCGAAAATGTCGCCCGCGTTTATAAGGCTGTTGTTGGTAAGCTGCGGTTCGAGCGTCTCACGCAGCGATTCGTCACGGAAACGATGCTCCACCGATGCGATGCGGTGCGGTTCGCCTTGCGTGACAGCGTACACCACCCTTCGCCCTCCCGCCGACATGCGCGCGTCGATGCGTGCGTCATAGTACCCGCGTGAGCGCATGTAACTTTCGATATTCAGCGCCGAGCGCGCCACCATTGCCGAGTCGGGCGTCGCACGGCGCGTGCTCCACCATCGGCCACGCGTCTCCGGCCGGCGCACGAAACGTTCCAGCTCGTCCTGCGTAATGCGTTCACCGCGGGGCGTGTGTCTGTCCGTTTCGACGCGCACGACACTGCATGACGAAAGTGTCGCCACCAATACTATCACGAGCAGATATGCCGCCGCGAGACGCTTCATGCTTATTGATTAAAGAATCCTTGCTTTTTTATGTATTCGAAATACGCACGCGAGACGGCTATGTTCGCCTCCGCCGTGTAACGTCGCTCGGTAAATATACGCGCGAGATTCGGCAGATCGTTCTCCGCAAGCAGCTGCGCGGTTTCGGGCGACGCTTCGCGCTCGGCCCACAGGCGGTCAATGTCGGTGACCGAGTAGTCGCGATAGACCTCGCGATGCACCACCGCTTCAAGCGGCAGGCGCGTAGTGAGCGGCGGCAGGTCGCCGTCGGGGTAGCCCATCACTATCGTCGTCACGGGCACTACGCCGCGCGGCAGTCCGAGAATCTCGGCGATACGTTCGGCATTATAAACCGCCGTGCCGAGATAACAGATGCCGAGTCCGTGCGCTTCGGCCTCCAACGCCACATTCTGCGATGCGAGCATGGCATCGCCGGCGGCGAACATAAACCACAGGAAATTGTCGTAAGCGGGCATTGCGTCGCGCTGTTCGCACCAGCAGCCGAAACGGTTTATGTCGGCGCAAAACGTGATCTGCACCGGCGCTTGCATGGCGCAAGGCTGGTTGAAATGACACGGCGCGAGACGGTCTATCAATGCCCGCTCGGTTGTCACTATCATGCTGTATACCTGCATGTTACCCGTATTCGACGCGCGTGTTCCGGCCAGCAGTATTTCATCCAGCACGTCGGCCGCCACCGGCGTGGTCTTGAATTTTCGCACCGAGCGGTGCTCGCGTATCTCTTTGATCATAACTTTCCGATTTTAACAAACGACAAAAATAGCAACAAAATTGCGAATCATCGCCGTATTAATTTGGATTGCCGGGGTTATTTTTGCTACTTTTGCATAATTAAAATAATTCGTGCGAGTGCCGCAAGGCACTTTTTCATAACTTCGCGTGCGGATAGGCTTTCATAATAACGCCGGACACAAAAGACACGGCGATGGATAATGACCCTTCGGAAGAGAATTGCTGCGGTATCGTACCTGAATACCGTGCCGTTTATATACGGCATCGAGCACGCGGACGAAGCTCTGCGCGCGGCATTGCTATTGTTTCCGCCCAGCGGGTGCGCCGCCGCGTTCAGCTCCGGCGAGGCAGACATCGCACTGATCCCCACGGGCGCGCTCACTGTGCTCAAGGGTACGCGTATAGCGACACCTTTCTGCATCGGCGCGCACGGCAGTGTCCGCACTGTGGCGCTTATGAGCGACTACCCGCTCGCCGAAATCCGGCGCATCCACCTCGACTCCCATTCCATTACCTCTGCGTTATTGCTGCGCATTTTGTGTGCACAAGTGTGGAGCATTACACCCGAATTCGTGCGGATGGACGATTATTCCGTTGCCGACACACCGGCGACGGGCGACGCATTTCTTTTAATAGGCGACAAGGTTTTCGGCCTCGAAGGACGGTTTGTCAACACGTGGGACTTAGCCGAAATGTGGCAGTGCGAAACGGGGCTGCCGTTTGTTTTTGCCGTATGGGTCGCACGCGGTGAACTTCCGCCTCGGTTCGATGACGCGCTTGATTATGGCGTGCGCCACATTCGCGAGGCAATCGTCCACTACGGTCACGCCGACAAGGACTACGCTTACGACTACCTCACGCGCAATATAGACTACCGGTTCGATGAGCGTAAGCGTCGTGCACTACAATTATTCTTAGACGAAGGTCGCAAGTTCGCGCCGCGCTCCGAGTCCGGGCCTACAAAATAAACGTGCGCGAGCAGAGCGAACGTTTGCATGACTTTTGCATCTGGCGTCAAGAAAACACTAATTTCGTTACAGCTATGAAAAAGTTATTTTTGTTCGCGGCGCTGGCCGCAATAACACTCGCCGGCGCATCGTGCGCCAACACGGGCAATAACGGTTACGATCCCGTCCGCGCGGCAGCAATGAGAGCTAATATGGAGGCTCGCGAATTCACGGTGAGGTTCGACCGCGCCATTCCCAACTCGGCGGCGATCGACCGTATGCCGCAACTGCAACGTCTTTTCCTGCTGACGCGCGACTACCGGATCACGGTCTCGGGCGACCGTATCGATTCGTTCCTTCCGTTTTTCGGCGAGGCATTTACGGCTATCATCGGACGGCAGGACGGGCTGATCTTCGAAGGGCCGATAATCAATTATCGTGTGTCGTCGGGGCGGCGCGGAGCGACGGATGTTCGCTTTACGACGCGCACGTTCGAGGATACTTACGACTACCTGCTCACGGTCTGGCCCAACGGCCGGGCATTTCTCACCGTAAGGCCGAACCGCAAAAGCTCGATCTCATTCGAGGGAGAGCTGGAATTATAATAACTCATGATTAACCTATGAGCGAGAACGTAAAGAAATGGGATAACGCCTTTTTCAGGCAGTTTATGTTTTTAGTGGTGCTGGTCGGCATCGGTTTCGTGATTTTCAGGGAGTTGCATTTTTTCGTCGGCGCGTTCCTGGGGGCGATAACGATCTATGTCGTGACGCGCAACCTGATGTTCTATCTGGTCGAGAAGTGCCATATACGTAAATGGATTGCGGCGCTGCTCATCGTTGCGGTCGTCGGGGCGATATTCGCACTGTTCCTTGGGCTGCTTGTGAGGACGATAGGGGCAAGCCTGCCGAGTTTCAGTATCAGAGACCTGCTGACCGGCATAAACCACCTGTTCGACAATATAAATACGCGGGCGGGCTTCCAGCTGATTTCGGACAGCAAGATCCATGAGTCGGACGCTCTGATAATGAGGGTTCTCGGTAGCATTCTGAACACGACATACAGCTTTGCCATCAATATCTTTATGATGCTCATAGTGCTCTATTTCATGCTCACCGGAGGGCGCAGGATGGAGGCCAGCGCACTGAAATACATGCCGTTCCACGAGCGCAGCCTTGCGCTGATAAAGCGGGAGGTGACAACTATGATCCATAGCAACGCCGTAGGGATTCCGTTGATCATGATCGTGCAAACGCTGCTCTCGGCGCTTATCTACTGGCTTATCGGATTCCCCAATTACTGGTTATGGGGATTTCTGACGGGCATCTGCGGCCTGTTGCCGATCATGGGCACGGCGTTTGTTTATCTTCCTATCTCGATTTACCTTATCGCGATGGGAAGTACGATAAACGGCATCGTGCTATTGGCCTACGGTCTTGTAATTATTTCGAACGCCGACAATGCGTTCCGCATAATATTGCTTAAAAAAGTCGCCGACACCCACCCGATGATCGTCATATTCGGGGTGATCATGGGTATCCCGCTGTTCGGGTTCTGGGGAATTATCTTCGGCCCGCTGCTGCTTTCGGGCTTTATTCTGCTCATACGCATCTACTACATGGAATACGGACTGCTCGACCACCCGTCGGACGAGGAACTGCATCAGAAGAAACCGCGCAAACTCGTCCCGCGCCACTTCCGTAAATTCGCCCCGAAAGAGGATAAGAAAGAGGATAAAGAGACTGACATATAAATGGTTTGTTTTTGCGGAGAATAATGTGTAATATTGCAGATTCAAGTCGGGGCGACTTGATTAATAATACCTAACCTTAAATTTTTTAATTATGCGAGAATTAATTAGAAAGATGATGCCCAAGACGACCTTGAACAAGGTTAATCTTGCGCTGACGGGAGTATTCTGCGTGATGCTTGCCGGAAACATTTACATGAAGTCGGTACTTTCGGCGTATGGGATTCCGGAATGTCCGCCGAATTCTAACGGTGAAATTGTCCTCATTCCCAACCCTGAGGATTGCAGCACCTACTTCGAGTGTATTGACGGGCAGCCTGTTTTAAGGGATTGTCCCGATAACTACTATTACTGCGAGGAAAAGCAGCATTGCACCTGGGAGTGGGATACCGATTGTGCATTCGACTGTGGTTTTACCGGTGATAGTATGATATGTACCAGTAGTGGTCCTGGGCCTGAAAGTGGCTGGGCACCTCATTGTTCCAAAGGATGTCCTTATACTAAATTTCTGAAAAACGGCAGGCCTGATAGGTGTGGGAATTATAAATAGCCCGATCATGGCAAATTAACAATGGTCTCGGTATTAGTAACAATACCGAGACCATTATTGTTGCAAACTATAAAATCGACGACTATGCGTATTGTGCACTATATTTTGCTTTCCTGCTGTGTGTTTTTTGTGGCGGCATGTGGCTCTTCTGATCCCGAGTTTCCTCGTGAAGAGATACTGACGTTGGAGCTAATGCCTTTACAGGGAATAACCGCCCCTACTTCATTAGAAGTTAAGCATCCTTTTTTGATACTTGAAAATAGCGACAGCAGAAGAGACAGTATTTTTCATATCTACGACTTGAATAACTATGAACTTAAAAGCGTTTTCGGGCGCAGGGGCAGAGGGCCGGGAGAATTTATTTATCCGGCGCTACTTATCTCTCAACTCCCGGAAGTCTTGATTATGGATGCCCAGAATGATTTACGGACTTATTTTTTCAACATAGATGAAAATGGGCAGTTTGTTCTGAAAGACACAAAACAACCAGCTTTCGATGGGGTTCCCAATATTGCGATTATTAACGATTCGCTGTATGTTCGCGACGATATGTTCAGGTCTCCGACACTGCAAGTATTCAGTTTCAGCGACAAGCAGCCGAGAAGGACGTGGCAATATGGTGATCCCGTCATAATAGTTCCATGGATGGACCCGAACTACGGTAATCTTTATGCCAACAAAGAGCGGATAGTGTTCTGTTATAGATATAAAAAACAAATCGAATTTATGGACACTAATCTGAACCATATCAAGAGGGTGAAGTTCAAGCATGACAGTCCCGGATCTATAACCGAAGATTGTCTTGAAGATATAAAAATATCTTACAGCGCCGGTTATATGGGCAAGCGCTATCTATATGCGATGTATCGGGGTGTATCAGGGGGGAAATATGGAGGTGACCCCGATTTTCGCGGCAGTGTCTTGGAAGTTTTCGATTTGGACGGAAATCCTGTGATCAGGTATCGTATGGATGGGATCGCTCCAATCCATTTTGTTGTTGATGAAGAGACCTTTACTCTTTACGGAATCCATCATAACTTCGAGCCGGAAGATCATCTGCTGGTATACAGATTGAAAGGGCTGTAACGGTAAAGTGCATATGCCCAAGACGACCTTGAACAAGGTTAATCTTGCGCTGACGGGAGTATTCTGCGTGATGCTTGCCGGAAACATTTACATGAAGTCGGTCGTCGCGGCGTACGGAATTCCGGATTGTCCGCCGAATCCGCACGGTGAAATTGTCCTCATTCCCAACCCTGAGGATTGCAGCACCTACTTCGAGTGTATCGACGGGCAGCCTGTTTTAAGAGATTGTCCCGACAACTACTATTATTGCGAGGAAAAGCAGCATTGCACCTGGGAGTGGGATACCGATTGTGCATTCGACTGTGGTTTTCATGGAGGAGCGAGATTATGTAATCGCAACAATGGCTCTGGACCTGGAACTGCTTGGGTACGTCATTGTACGTCAGGATGTCCCCGCGAAGAACTTAAGACAGGCGGCACTCTCGGTCGGTGCGGGGATTATTAATGCCTGATTATGACAAATTAAACGATGGTCTCGATGTTAGCAATTAATATCGAGACCATTATTTTACAATTAAAAAATCGACGATTATGCGTATTGTGTATTATATATTGCTTTCCTGCTGTGTTTTTGTTTTAGCGGCATGCAGTTCTCCCGACCCCGAGTTCCCTCGCGAAGAGACATTGACACTCGAATTAATGCCTCTGCAGGGAATAACTGATCCTTTTTCTTTGGAAATAAAACACCCTTTTTTGATATTTCGAAATAGTAGCAGTAGAAGAGACAGCATTTTGCATATTTACGATCTGAACACCTATGAACTGAAAAGCGTTTTCGGGCGAAGAGGCAGAGGGCCCGGCGAGTTTATTTCTCCTGGTTTATTGCGGTCGCAACTTCCATATTTTGTAATTATGGATGACCAAGGTGATATGGTGACTTATTTTTTTGACATAGATGAGGAAGGACGACCTGCATTGAATGACACGAAGCGGCTGGCTTACGACGGCGATCCTAATATTGCTATTATCAATGATTCGCTGTACGTTAATGATGATATGTTCGTATCCAGGACGCTGCAAGTATTTGGCTTCGACGACAAGCAACCGAGAAGGACGTGGCGGTATGGAAATCCGGCCATTATGAATCCTTGGACAGATCCGAACAGAGGTAGTCTTTATGCCAACGAAGAACGGATAGTATTCTGCTATGATCTTATGAAGCAAATCGATTTTATGGACACTGACCTGAACCTCATCAATAGAGTGAAGTTCAGGTATGATAGTCCCGGCGTTGTCACCGAAGAGAATATGAACGAAGTAAAACGCAATTACAGTGTCAGCTATCTGGGCAAACGATACTTGTATGCTTTGTTTCTCGGAGCATCATGGGAAAAATATGGCAACGATCCCGATTTTCGCGGCAGTATTTTGGAGGTGTTTGACTTGAACGGTAATCCTGTGATCAGGTATCGTATGGATGGAATTGCTCCGGGTCACTTTGTTGTTGATGAGCAGACTTTTACTCTTTACGGATTCCATCGTAATTTCGGGCCGGAAGACCATCTGCTGGTGTACAGATTGAAAGGGCTGTAACGGTAAAGTGCATATGCCCAAGACGACCTTGAACAAGGTTAATCTTGCGCTGACGGGAGTATTCTGCGTGATGCTTGCCGGAAACATTTACATGAAGTCTGTACTTTCGGCGTATGGGATTCCGGATTGTCCGCCGAATTCTAACGGTGAAATTGTCCTCATTCCCAACCCTGAGGATTGCAGCACCTACTTCGAGTGCATCGACGGGCAGCCTGTTTTAAGAGATTGTCCCGACGGTCTCTATTATTGCGAGGAAAAGCAGCATTGCACCTGGGAGTGGGATAACGATTGTGCATTCGACTGTGGTTTTACCGGTGGTAGTACGATATGTTATATCCCCGGAACTGAGGATCGATGGGGCTCGGCACTTTCTTGTGAAAGTAAATGTAAGGCATATCGCGAGATGCGCTATGGCGGCAGGACTGATAGGTGCGCGAATTGGAAATAGCCCGACCATGACAAACTTTTAACATGGTCTCGATACTTGGAAATGTAGTATCGAGACCATGTTTTCACAAACTAAAAATCAATGATTATGCGTGTTATATACTATATATTGCTTTCATGCTGTGTTTTCTTTGTAGCGGCATGTGGTTCATCTGACCCCGAGTTTCCCCGTGAAGAGACATTGACACTCGAATTAATGCCTCTGCAGGGAATAACCGACCCCTTGCGGGTTGAGGTAAAACACCCTTTCTTGATACTTCAAAATCATGATAGCAGAAGAGACAGCGTTTTTCATATTTACGATCTGACCAACAATTATGAACTGAAAAGCATATTCGGACGCAGGGGTCGAGGTCCAGGCGAATTTATCTATCCGGGTTTAAGGTTCTCGCAACTTCCGGAGATTGTGATTATGGATCTCCAGAATGATTTACGGACTTATTTTTTCGACATAAATGACGAGGGTCAGCTTATATTGAATAACACGAAGCAGCCGGCTTACGACGGAATCCCCAATATTGCGATTATCAACGATTCGCTGTATGTTCGCGACGACAGGTTCGTATCTCCGTCGCTGCAAGTATTCGGCTTCGACGACAAGCGACCGAGAGCGACGTGGCGGTATGGCAACCCTGAGATAATGAATCCATTTACAGATCCGAATTTCGGTGATGCTTATGCCAACAAAGAGCGAATAGTGTTCTGTTATTATTATAAAAAACAGATCGACTTTATGGACACTGATCTGAACCATATTAAGAGAGTGAGGTTCAAGCATGACGGTCCGGGGGTTATCACCGAAGATAATCTGAGCGAGATAAAACGTAGTTATAGTACCAGCTATTTGGGCAAGCGCTATCTATATGCGATGTATCGGGGGGTATCGGGGAAAGAGTATGGTGACCCCGATTTTCGCGGGTCTGTTCTCGAAGTTTTCGACTTGAACGGTAATCCCGTGATCAGGTATCATATGGACGGGCTTGCTCCAAGCCTCTTTACCGTTGATGAAGAGACGTTTACGCTTTACGGATTCCATCATAACTTCGAGCCGGAAGACCATCTGCTGGTGTACAGATTGAAAGGGCTGTAAAATACTCCGAAGCAAGTTCACAATGACGCCGGGCGGCGTAGCTACATTACAACGACAGCCTTTGCCGGAGCAATTTGTAGCCGGCGGGGCTGACGCGTATCGCCGCGCCGTTTTTCAGTTTAAGGGTATAGTTGTCTTTGCCTGCAAGCTCGATGCGGGCGATACGGTCGGTATTTACTATAAATGAACGATGGACGCGCACGAACGAGTCGGGGAGAGCGGTCTCGTAGAATTTCATCGTCTGCTCCTTGATATGCCGCCCCGTGTCGGTGTACAGCATGACATAGTCGCCATACGCCTGAATATAGGTGAGCTGGGTGATGGAAATGATTTCGATTTGTGCACCGTTTTTCACCGATATGCGGTCGATAACCTCTATTTTCGCAGCGTCGGGCGGCGTTGCGTGGCGCAACAAAGACTCTTCGGCGGTTATCCGTGCTTTTATCCCTGCGATTCGCGACCGGTAGGCAAGCGCTATCCACAGCAATAGTCCGTATATCGCTTGCAGAGGGATGACATGGATGAACCGCGCGACCGCGAGCATTCCGACGCCCGTCATCACGGCGAACGTAAGTCCCACGCACAATAGTTGAACCACAACCGCAATGACCGCTTCGGACAGAAAGCCTCCCGTATTTCCCGCCGCATAGCGGTACAGACGACCCGCGCCGAAGAGCAACGCCGCGTAGATCATGCTGTCGGCGAGCGCCGGCCATACCGTAAGTCCGCCATAGGCAACGAGCAACACCCACAGTCCGCCCATCGCGGCGACGGCGCTTAGCAGCTGTTTATGGATATTGAAATTTGTCATCCGGCAGGCTGGAAAACACGCGCGCGTGCTAATTTTTTATCTCTATGCTTCCGAGGCTTACGCGGCCGCGCAGAACCAATTTGCGCGACACGTCGGGAGTGCCGTTGCTCCTGAGAATCCGCTTGTCCTCGATGCTGGCCAGCATCGTGCTGACAAGGGTCTCTACGATCCAGTCGTATGGAAGGAATAACTCGACAGCTCCGAGATTGCAGTCGATGTCGATATAAGTTTCGCCCTCCGCAAGCGCGGTGTGACGCAGATCGAGCGTCGTGCTGCCGAGCGAATTGCGCAACCTCGCTCCCGTGAAAACAGGATCGAGGACTATGTGGTTCACCTCTCCCATGCTAACCTCGGAATTTACGAATCCCTCACCCGTATTGTGCGTTGCGGTTTTCGCGTCGCCGCACAATTCGAAGCGCATGATCCAGCTGCGCCGACGCAGCAGACCGACGATGATAAGCAGTCCGACAAGCACTAACAGCAACGGCCAATAGGTTCTCGCCCATCCGGGAGCGGCGTCCGTCAATACGGGTATAAGGAAAAACGCACCGACACCGGTGAGCAGAATACCGCTCCACCAATTACGCAGGGCGAGAGCCCACGCGCCCAACACGATGAGCAGCATCTGCCACGAGATAAGTATGTCGTAAAGACGGCCCCCGAGCCAGCCCTGCTTGTGCGCGAATATCGCAAATCCGGCAAGTATGAGGATCGATGCGATCCCGATCAAACCGCCATTGCGGCAACAGGTGTTCTTATTTTCCAGAGTGTCCATAATTTATGTTTTTCGAGATTTTATGCAAAGATAGAACCATTACTCCTTCTTTGTCAAGTCTAAACCGTCGGACGCAGGCAAGAAATCGACGAACGGCGGGATTTCCCCGCCGACACGTGCGCGTGACGGTTGGGTCAATTGCAAATTATGAGTTTCGCGGTAGCCAAATAAGTCACACGCGCGTGCGGTAATCATAAGCCTGATCCCGCAGGCGGGGAGTGAATCCGGCGGCACGGATGACGGCTTGCATCTCGGAGGCATCGAGGCGGTTGTGTGCGCCGGCAGACGCGACCACATTCTCCTCGATCATTATCGACCCCATGTCGTTCGCGCCGCAGTGCAGGGCCATCTGCGCCGCCGCCGTACCGACAGTAAGCCACGAAGCCTGAATGTTGCGGATGTTGCGGAGCACGATGCGGCTGATGGCAACCGTGCGCAGATATTCGGTCGGCGAAAAATGCGATACGATGCCTTCCTCGCGCGCGAGCGGCGTACCCTCGCCCCGAAATATCCAGGGAATGAACGCAGAGAAACCACCCGTTTGCTCTTGCAGGTCACGGAGCTTTATCAGGTGTTCGATGCGTTGGCGCGGAGTTTCGACGTGGCCGTACATCATCGTGGCAGAGGTCGGGATGCCGAGTCGGTGGGCAATGCGCATAACGTCTAACCACGCTGCGGCCGACGGTTTTCTGGGCGAGATTCGGCGGCGTACCCCGTCGTCGAGTATCTCCGCGCCCGCGCCCGGCAACGAATCGAGACCTGCATCCACGAGCCGTCGCAGAGTCTCTTCTGTGGTAATCCTGCTTACGCGGGCGATATGCGCGATTTCCGGCGGCCCGAGTGCGTGAAGTTTCAGGCTCGGAAATTCTGTTTTGAGCGTGCGGAAAAGTTCTTCGTAATATTTTATGCCAAGCTGCGGATGCAGACCTCCCTGCAACAGCAGTTGGTCGCCGCCAAGCTCTAAGGTTTCGGCAATTTTTACGCGGTATTCGTCGAGCGACGTGATAAATGCCTCACGAGAGTGCGGCGGGCGGTGGAAATTACAGAACCGACAGCCCGAAATGCAGACGTTCGTGATATTCACATTACGATCGATCTGCCACGTCACGACCTGCGGATCGGGAACTGCCGCCCGCCGCCGCTCGTCGGCCGCCGCCGCCAACTCTCCCAGCGGCGCGTTGAGGTAAATATCGAGCGCTTCGTCCACTTTCATTGCTGTTGCGCCTACATGATTTTCTGCAAAAATACGATTTTTCGGTCGGTTTTTCAATTTTGATGTTTGCGACTGCTTGCACCTGCCGAAATAATAGCATATCTTTGGCATTCGATTTTAAATAACAGCTAAAATACCAGAAAAATGAACATTCCGTCAGACCTCCGCTACTCGAAAGATCACGAATGGATCAAAGTCGATGGCGACGCAGCTTACATCGGCATCACGGATTTTGCCCAAAGCCAGCTCGGCGACATAGTTTTCGTAGACGTTCCGTCGGTGGGCGAGACGCTCGACGCGGGCGACGTATTCGGCTCGATCGAGGCCGTGAAGACAGTCTCGGACCTCCTGCTTCCGCTTAGCGGCGAAGTGGTGGAGTTCAACGAATCGCTGAACGACGCTCCCGATGCAGTGAACAAAGACCCTTACGGCGGAGGCTGGATCATCAAAGTGCGGATAAACGACATGTCGCAACTCGATACCCTGCTCGATGCAGAGGGGTATAAGGCGATAATAGGGTAAACATTCGCTACACGTCCAGGCGAGGGAACTTGTCCAATGGCGTGTGGTGGCTGCCATCGTCGGAAAGGCGGTGGATGAAATGTCGCAGGCCATTGGTGACGACGACATAACGCGCCTGTAACACGGCGTTATAGCGCGCCGCCTGATGGAACGCGGAAGCATTTATCTCGACGTCGTAGCCCTTGCATTCGGCGAGCAATAACGGACGCGCGTCACGGTCGTAAACCACGATGTCGGCACGTTGGTTCATGCCGCTGATGCTGACGGGGCACTCCTCGCGCACCAACGCGGGCGATGCGCCGCAATGTTCGGTCAGGTATGCCACCAGATGCCGGCGCACCCACTCTTCGGGTGTGAGCACGAGCCATATTCGACGCTGACCGTCCCAAATACGCAGCCGTTCGCCTTCGGCAGAGACGCGAAAACGGAACGGCGGGAAATTGAGGCGGGGCAGGTGTTTCATGGCGGCATTTGATTAATAATTGCCTTGTGGCACTCGCACGAATGCTTAGACAAAGATAACTTAAAATCCGATAAAACTGAAATGAGCACGAATCCGAAAAACCGGCGCGAGGAAGCTCTGCGCTATCACAGCGAAGGCAGGCCGGGGAAGGTGGAGGTTGTCCCCACCAAGCCTTATAGTACGCAGTATGACCTTTCGCTGGCGTATTCGCCCGGCGTGGCCGAACCGTGTCTGGAAATAGAGAAAAACCCTGAGGATGCGTATCTTTATACGAACAAGGGCAATCTGGTGGCGGTGATCTCAAACGGCACGGCGGTGCTGGGTCTGGGCGATATAGGCGCTCTGGCAGGCAAACCTGTGATGGAGGGTAAGGGCCTACTGTTCAAGACCTTTGCCGACGTGGACGTGTTCGACATAGAGGTTGACGAGAAGGATACGGAGCGGTTCATCGCTACGGTGAAAGCTATTTCGCCGACATTCGGCGGCATAAATCTCGAAGACATCAAAGCGCCGGAGTGTTTTGAGATCGAGACGCGGTTAAAGGCGGAATTGGACATTCCGGTGATGCACGACGACCAGCACGGTACGGCGATCATCTCGGCAGCAGCGTTGCTGAATGCGCTCGAAATAGTGGGGAAACGCATCGGGGATATACTGGTGGTGATCAACGGCGCGGGCGCGGCGGCTGTATCATGCGCGAGGCTCTACAAGTCTATGGGCGTGCGCGAGGAAAATATGATAATGTGCGATACGAAGGGCGTGATCAACACCGCGCGCACCGACCTCAGCACCGCAAAACGCGAGTTCGCGACGGCGCGCGCCGTCGAAACGCTGGCCGAGGCGATGGCGGGTTCGGATGTGTTTTTAGGGCTGTCGGTAGGCGATGTGGTGACGCAGGAAATGGTTCAAAGCATGGCGGCCGACCCGATAGTGATGGCTCTGGCGAATCCCGATCCGGAGATAGCTTACGACAAAGCTATCGCTTCGCGAGAGGATATAATCTTCGCCACGGGGCGTTCGGACTACCCTAACCAGGTGAACAACGCGCTCGGTTTCCCTTATATATTCAGGGGTGCGCTCGACGTGCGTGCCAGGAAGATCAACGAGGAGATGAAGATTGCGGCGGTGCGTGCGCTGGCCGAACTGGCCAAAGAACCCGTACCGGCGTCGGTGGTCGAGGCTTACGGCGGTGCTCCGCTCGCTTTCGGACGCGGCTACCTTATTCCGAAACCGTTAGACCCGCGCCTCATAGGTTATGTTTCGCCTGCCGTTGCCCGCGCTGCGGTCGAGTCGGGCGTCGCCCGCCAGCCGATAACCGACTGGGAGGCTTACCGCATCACGCTCGAAAAGCGGCGCACGCATAAGTAACGCACGTTTTCAACACTCAGCCGGTGTAGGATTGCAATTCCGAAGCGCAACGCGTAAAGTCGCAGCGATCCCTGTGTCGTCGGCGACAGTACGGCAAACTAATGAAACCCGGAAATGAAAGTTGAAAGTAAAACAGAAAAATAACCGTCCGGCATGGACATAAAACGGAGGATCGCAGCATGAAAAAACTATTTGTATTTTTACTCGCCGTTGTTGTTTCGGCAGGCTTGCCGACAGGATGCGGCAGTTCGAATAATAAAGTAAAACTCATCGTGGACGACTCGTCTTTTTCTTTCGTATATTCATCGTCAAAAAAAGCCGTAGCTTACGAAAAATTGTCTATCAACGGCGTAGAAGTGTATGATACGCGGGTTGCTCCGGTAACTACGACATCGATATCATCGTTTGCCATGGGTGTTTACTTTGCGTTCGAGGAAGGACAAATAACCGTTAATGACGATGTGGTATCATTTAACGGCGCGCTGCCCCTTGTATACGACAGCGAATGGGAGTATACGCTTGACGATGGGGTATTGAATATTATAACAAAATAATTTCAGTACTCTGAGCCTTGA
The DNA here is from genome assembly GCA_009783565.1 of Rikenellaceae bacterium. Lineage (GTDB taxonomy): Bacteria > Bacteroidota > Bacteroidia > Bacteroidales > Rikenellaceae > WRDF01. The sequence continues at coordinate 82,233 of WRDF01000007.1, forward strand.
AAAATAACAGACTGCCGTATGGCAGTTCAGGAGATCGTGCGTGCGTGTGAATATCCTCTCGCTGACATATCTGGGTAATATTCAGTGGTTTGCGAAAGTGTGCTTCGAGGAGTGCGTGATTGACGTGGGGGAACATTATGTAAAACAGAGTTTCCGCAACCGGTGCGAGATAATGGCGTCGCCCGTCGGACGGATGCCGCTGGCGGTTAATGTCGTGAAAGGCAACAGCCGGCAGGTGATGAAAGATATTCGCATCGACTATTCGAAACGGTGGCAGCATCAACACCGGCAGGCCCTGGTTTCGGCCTACTCCAATTCGCCGTTTTTCGACCACTATTGGCCGGAATTCGAGCCGTTCTTCGAGCGGCGATATGAATTTCTGACAGACCTCAACGTCGGACTGCTGGAAACGCTGCTGCGATTACTGGGCAGCGATGCCGCACCCGAATTTTCGCAAACCTACATCGACGCGGCCGCAGGTTGCACAGACCTGCGCAATGCGATATCCCCCAAGCCGCGCCTTTCGCAGCCCGACCCGTCATTCCATCCTGAATCCTACTGGCAGGTATTTTCCGACATAATGCCCTTCGAGCCGAACCTTTCCGTTGTCGATTTGTTATTCTGCGAAGGGCCGCAGTCGCTCGACATTCTTCGCCGCTCGAAAATCGGGTAAAAATTCCGGATAAGCGCGACGGTTTTGGAATACTATTTGCTATATTTCGTTGTGAAACTAAATTACACAACAATTAAAACCATACTGTTATGAGCGCAAGAAACACTTTTTTGGCATTTTTGGGCGGTGCGGCCGTAGGAGCTGTCGTCGCAATTCTGTTCGCACCCGAGAAAGGCGAAGTTACGCGACGTAAGATCGGCAAGGCGGCGCGCGAAGGGCGCGACTTCCTCGTGGATAAATATCACGAAGGCCTCGATGCTGCATCCAAAGCCTATCACAAGGGCAAGAATCGCGTAGAACATGCCTACCACGACGGCCGCGACAGGTTGGCCGAAGCGATCCACGAAGGCCGCGAGTTGATGCATGAAGAACTCGACACGATCTGCGGCAAGGCGGGAAAGGCCGTAAAAGGCAAAAAATAGCGTGCGGTCATGGCTGAGGAGAATCTTAAAGAACAGATCGCGCACGACTTGAAGCGATTCGTCGATCTGCGTATCGACAACGCAAAGCTCGCGGCGGTCGAAGGCCTCGCGGTGGTTGCCGGCGGAGCTATCGGACTGATAATCTGTCTGTTTCTGGTGAATCTGGCGCTGGTGCTGTTTTCGGGCGTGTTCGTCTATCTGATCAATCTGCTGGTGGACTCATGGGTGTGGTCGGCGGTCATTCTGGGCGGAATATATCTGATAATCGGCATTCTGGTGCTCGCCAAGTCCGGATGTTTCCGTAACAGAATGGTGCGCATTTTTGCACCAATGTTCTTCTGCCCTAAAAAACACGAGGAGGACGACGATGAATAAGCGCCGAGAAAGATACTGCAAGCTCCGCACGATAGCGGAGGTGCAGGCCGAACGCAGCAAGCTGCGCAAGATGATGCGCGCCAACGAGGCCGATCTGGCAGACGATTGGGCGGAGGTGCGCTATGCCCTTTCGCCGGCGAACCTGATGAACGAAGTGATGTCGCGCGTGGTATGCCGCTCGCCGTTTTTGCGCAATGCCGTTGCCGGCGTACGCACGGTGGTGGATATGATACGCGGCCGCCGGGCATCGCACTCGGAGCACTCGGATGATTGCGGTTGCGGGTGTTAGTCGGGTGTCGATGTTATGTCTAATGTTAAGCTCGGATTAAATTTAATCCGAGCTTTGTTTTTTCGTGGGGGCAGGGATGAAAAAAACATGTACCTTTGTTGAAAACCAAGAGTTTGTTTAGATTTTCCTGTCGAAGTTATTTGATAGTTATTTTCGGATGATTTCGGTGGAAAATTTTGCAGGCGTAGCCGGTGACTACGGCGAAAAATTTTCCGCCGAAAGGACCGGAAAGAAAACCAAAGAACGAAAACGGGAAATTCTAAACAAACTCTAAGAAGATGCCAAAGAAAAAAAAGATAAACAAGGACGTTGCGCATGATAAGGCAGCCGTAAAAACAGCGGTGAGTAAACACGGCAAAGGCGCGGATCGCGGTGCGGTGATCGCAGAACTTTTCCGGCTTTTCCCCTCGAAACGCTACACGCTGAAACAGCTGGCTTCGGCGAGCGGCGGAGCCGACCGTCCGGGACGTGCCGAAACGGCCGAAATAGTTCGCTCTATGGTCGAGGAACGGACGATAGAAGCCGTCGGAGCAGGAAAATATCGGCTGGGCGTGGCGAGCCGCGAGACGTTGGAGGGCGAGGTACATATGACTTCGAGCGGTGCGGCGTATATTCGCTCTGAGGGCATGGACCATGACATTTATGTCGCACAGCGCAACATGCACAATGCGCTGAACGGCGACCGTGTGCGGTTCGTGGTGACGCATAAAAGGCGCGACGGCGTGCCGGAAGGCGAGATTGTCGAGGTCACGGAGCGCAGCCGCAAGAACTATGTGGGCGTGATACGGCTCTCGCAGGACGGACATTACGGTTTCGTCTCGCCCGATTCGCGCAAAATCCCATACGATATATTCGTACATCTCGAACCGACGGCGAAAGTAAAAGACGGGGAGAAGGTGCTGGTGCGCGTTACGGAGTGGACCGACAGCAGCAAAAGCCCGCGCGGCGAACTGGTCGATGTTTTCGGCATGGAGGGCGACAACGACGCCGAGATGCACGCGATTCTGGCGGAATTCGATTTGCCTTATAAGTTCGAGCAGGCGGTGATAGATGACGCGGAGCACATCGCGGGCGCGATTACGGCGCGCGACATTGCCGAGCGGCGCGATATGCGCGCGGTGACGACGTTCACCATCGACCCCGCCGATGCCAAGGACTTCGACGATGCGCTGTCGCTGCGCGCGCTTGCGGACGGCGGCTGGGAGGTAAGTGTCCACATTGCCGACGTGACGCACTATGTACTGCCCGGCACGGCGGTCGAGAATGAGGCCGAAGACCGCGCTACGTCGGTATATCTGGTCGACCGCACTATCCCGATGCTGCCCGAAAGGCTGTCGAACGACCTGTGTTCGCTGCGTCCCGACGAGGATAAACTCACGTTCTCGGTTATCGTGGAACTCGACGAGGATGCCAACATCAGGAACGAGTGGTTCGGGCGCACCGTTATTCGTTCCAATCGGCGGTTTGCCTACGAGGAGGCGCAGGCCATAATCGATACCGGTGCAGGCGACTATGCCGACGAGGTGCTGACGCTCAACACGCTGGCGCAAAAACTGCGCGCCGCGCGCTTTGCCAACGGATCGATAGCTTTCGAGCGCGAGGAGTTCCGTTTCCGGCTCGACCCGACGGGCAAACCGCTGGGCGTGTCGTTCGTCGAACACAAGGAGTCGAATCAACTGATCGAGGAGTTTATGCTGCTCGCCAACCGCCGCGTCGCCGAGTTCGTGGGACGCAAGCGCGGCACGAAACCCGGCCGCACGATGGTCTATCGCGTCCACGACGAGCCGAACGTCGAAAAACTGATGAGTTTTCGGCGCTTTATCACACGCTTCGGCTACGACTTCCGCGCCGAAAGCGGCAAAGCGGTGGCAAAGGAAATGAACCGCCTGATGACGCGCATTCACGGCCGGCCGGAGGAAAACGTTGTCTCGACGCTCGCCATACGCACGATGGCCAAAGCGTTCTACACCACCGACAATATCGGCCACTACGGCCTGGCGTTCAAATACTACACGCATTTCACATCGCCCATCCGCCGCTATCCCGACATGATGGTGCACCGCCTGCTGGCCGCCGCTCTTGCGAGTGAACCGTCGCCGAACAAGGAAGGGCTGGAAAAACTGTGCGAACATTCGTCGGAGATGGAGGTACGCGCCGCCGAAGCCGAACGCGCCAGCGTGAAGTACAAGATGGTGGAGTTCATGCTGGACAAGATAGGCGAGGAATTCGACGGCCATATTTCGGGTATCACCGAGTGGGGCGTCTATGTCGAACTCGACGCGACACATATCGAAGGCATGGTCTCTCTCGGTTCTCTGACCGACGATTTCTACACCTTCGACGAAGACGATTATGCCGTCGAGGGACACCGCACGGGACGGAAGTTCACGCTGGGCGATGCGGTGCGCGTCCGTGTTTTGCGCGCCGATCTTGCACGCAAGCAGCTTGATTTTCAGATGGTTGCGTCGTATGATGCCGAAACGAAAGAGGCTGTCGCGGTGGGCGGTGGATTGCCTTCTGGTTCGCGCGACCGCGCTTCTAAAAAAGACGGCAGGCGAAAAGAGGGCGTGCGCGGCTACCGCGAACATGGGAAATTATCGAGGGGGCGCAAGCGGTAATTTTCAGCATTGCCATCCCGAGCGAGCGCGAAGCGCGACGAGGGATCTATCTCTCGTCTGTCTTTGAATTTATAAACTAACGTATAGATCCCTCCGCCTACGGCGTTCGGAATGACAAGAAATGTGCAATTATCGCCTCTGCGCGTGCTGCGCCGACGACTTCGGAAAGCTCGGCTACGGAGACCTTACGGATGGCGGAGACCGTTTTGAATCGTTTCAACAGCTTCTCGACGGACGCTGAGCCGATGCCTGCGATGGATTCCAGTTCGGTGCGGATGAACGCCTGCGAGCGCTTCTGGCGGTGGAACGCAAGACCGAAACGGTGTGCCTCATCGCGCAGGTGCATTATCACTTTCAGCGGCTCGCCCGTGCGGTCAAGATAATACGGCTCGGGGTCGCCCGGATGATAGACCTCTTCCAGACGTTTGGCAAGGCCGATTACGGCAACGCGGTCGGCGATGCCGAGTTCGCCGATAGCCGCAACCGCAGCCCCCAGCTGTCCCTTTCCGCCGTCGATAACGATCAGATCGGGCAGCGGAGTGCCCTCTTCCAATATGCGGCGATAGCGGCGCCCGACAATCTCACGCATCGACACGAAATCGTCCGCCCCAACCACCGTCTTAATATTGAAATGCCTATATTCGCTGCGCGAGGGCTTAGCATCGCGGAACACTACGCACGACGCTACGGGATGCGTGCCGTGCAGATTCGAATTGTCGAAACACTCGATATGGCGCGGCAGAACGGTCATCCGCAACTCGCGCCGTAACGATTCGAGTATACGTTCGGTGTGGCGCGCGGGGTCTTCTATTTCGAGATTTTTCAGCCGCTCGGCACGATACAACCGCGCATTCCGCAGCGCGAACTCCATGAGTTTCAGTTTCTCGCCGCGTTTCGGCACAGAGAACCGTACGCCGTTAAACAGTTCGGCATTAGGCTGGTATGGCACTAATACGTTGTGTGTCAACGGCCCTGAAATGCGCTCGGAAATTTGCATTATGGCCTGCGTGAGGATAGTGCGGTCGTCGTCCTCTGCGCCGAGCGAAAACTGCGCCGTGAACGAATTGACCACCGCGCCGCCTACGATGCGCACGAAATTGCAATACACCGTGTCGATGTCTTTCAGCAGAGCGAAAACGTCCAAATCGCCTATCGTGCTGCTCACCACCACCGACCGCCCGACGTAGCTGTCGAGCAGCGCCAGCCGCGTTTTGTATCGCGCCGCCTCCTCGAAATCGAGCGCATCGGCCGCAGCGCGCATCGCATCTTCCAAATATTTCCGCGCCCCGCGCAGGTCGCCCGACAACGTGCGCGCGATCATCTCTATGTCGCGCCCGTACTGCTCCTCAGACTGCTGCCCCACACACGGAGCGCGGCAGTTGCCCAGATGATATTGCAGGCACGTGCGATACTTGCCCCGCGCAAGGTGTTCGGCAGAAAGATTCGTTCGGCAGCGGCGCAGGCGATATATGCTGTGCAGAAGTTCGAGCACATTTTTCTGCACCGTCAGCGACGAGTACGGCCCCCAGTACCGCGAGCCGTCGCGCGTCATGCGCCGCGTCGATTCCACGCGCGGGAACGGTTCGTTGCGCACGACAATCCACGGGTAGCTCTTGTCGTCCTTTAATAATATGTTATAGCGCGGTTGGAGGTTCTTTATCAGGTTGTTTTCAAGCAGCAGCGCATCGCTCTCCGACGGGGTTACGATATGATGCACATCCCGCGCCCCGCGTATCATGATACGCGTCTTGGGCGGCAGGTCTTTGCTATCGACGAAATACGACGCCACACGCTTGCGCAGGTTCTTCGCCTTGCCCACATAGATCACCTCGCCCGCCGCGTTAATGAACTGATACACACCGGGTTCAGAAGGTAGCGCCGCCGCTTTCTCACGCAGTTCTATGTTGTTCTCCTTAGGCATACGACAAAAGTGCCTTGCGGCACTCGCATGAAAACTTTGTTTATACAAACAAAAGCAATCGCATTATTTTAATAATATCAGCAAGTGTTTTTGAAATATTTTTGTACTATTGTTGCAGTCAGATGTAATTCATTTGACTTTCAGCAAGATAGGAAAATTTCGCATGAAAAAGGCAACGGATAAGTAATAGGTAAAGTGCTTAGATACACTTCGTTTTCCATGCTTTCAAACAACTCTGTTACTTGTGTACAAAGATAATGATTGTTCAGAAATAAACAAATAATTTTTATTCATTATTCACTTTCCATTCACGCAGCAATGATGCCTATTTATTTTACCGATTTCCAGAGGAATCACATTCCCACATCCTTTGCGAACCAGTCGAGTTTTTCGTTTGTCGGGTCGATCTCTTCGATAAACCTTCGGTACATCATCACATCCAGACCGGTATCGAGCCGCCCGATCGCGCCGAGCCGGTAATGCTCGGCAGAATCGG
>WRDF01000008.1 GCA_009783565.1 Rikenellaceae bacterium
ACAGAGAAGTTAAGCCCGTTCACGCCGATGATACTGCACGTTTGCTGTGGGAAAGCAGGTAGCCGCCTAAATTTAGAGCGACCTTTCGAATGAGAGGTCGCTTTTCTTTTGCGGTGCGGGAGATGGCGGTAGCCGCATAAACACAACAGCCTATCATAAACAAAGAACGGGGGGTTGTGCAGATTAACACAGGCGCGTGCGAAGTATTTTGCTATCTTTGTTGGCAAAACCAAATTTTTCTATGAATGAAAAGAATTATTACTATGGTTGCATTATCCGCCCTGATGGCTGCATGTGGGAATAAATCCCGAACCGGCGAACCGGCAGCTATGGAATCCCCCGATAGCGTTGAAACGATCCGTTGGAATGGGTACACGAAGATTGAGCCGACTCAGATCGATCGGAACGCCGTTGCTCTTTTCTCCGAAGATTGGGCGTTGATCACCGCGGGCGATGAAAAATCATTCAACACCATGACTGCCAGCTGGGGCGCTCTCGGAGAACTCTGGATGAGACCGGTGTCTATTATTTTTGTGCGTGAAAGTCGCTATACGCACCAATTTCTCGAACGGAACGAGTATTACACGCTTAGTTTTTTCGATGAGCAATATCGGGAGCAGTTAATGCTTTTAGGGACCAGATCGGGGCGCGATGGCGACAAGGTCAAGGAGTCGGGATTGACCCCGATGGTAACTCCTTCGGGATCGATGGCCTTCGAGGAGGCGCACATGATCATAGAATGCAGAAAGCTATATTCGATAGCTTTTCGGCAGGAGGATTTCAGCGATCCGGCGGTTTATCGTGCGATTTACGGTGGAAACGACCCTTCCCGTCACACCCAGTTTATAGGTGAAATAGTCGGTGTTTGGGTCAGATAGGACTACTGTTTTATCTCGAATAGCCGCTCATAAATGAGCGGCTATTTTTTAAGAATCTCTTTTTTGCGGGCAAAACAGTTATAATCCGCAACGAAAAAAGTCGTACATTTACAGTTTGTAAACACTAACCGTAAAAAGACGAAACACACATGTCATACGAAAATTTTGCAGACCGCCATATAGGGGTTACCGAGAGTGATCTGAAACAAATGCTCGGTAAGATCGGCGTGAAGAGTGTCGAAGAATTACTGTCGCAGGTCATACCGTCCGATATTCGCCTCAAAAAACCATTGGAACTGCCGCAAACGGGGATGAGCGAGCATGAGTTCACGGCTCATATACAGGCACTTGCGAATAAGAACAAACAATTCCGGTCGTTCATCGGGATGGGTTATTACCCTGCAGCATCGCCGGCGGTCATTCTGCGCAACGTATTTGAAAATCCGGCGTGGTACACGTCATATACGCCTTATCAGGCCGAGATTTCGCAAGGGCGGTTGGAGGCATTGCTCAATTTTCAGACGATGCTAATATCGCTCACCGGTATGGAGATAGGCAACTGTTCGTTGCTGGACGAGGGTACGGCGGCGGCCGAAGCGATGGCGATGATGTTCGGGCTGCGCTCGCGCGATGTCGTGAAAGAGGGGCGTAACGTGCTTTTCGTGGACGAGAATATTTTTCCGCAAACGCTGGACGTGCTGCTCACGCGCAGCGAGCCGTTCGGAATCGATATTGTGGTGGAAGATTTTGCGTCGTATGAATTTACGGGCAAAGAGTTCGGCGTGATCGTTCAGTATCCGGCGGCGAACGGCGCGGTACGCGATTATGAAGATTTTGCCGCACGGGCGCATTCGCATGGCGCGATGGTAGCGGCGGTGGCCGATCCGCTGAGTTTGGCGGCGCTGCGCGCTCCGGCCGAGTGGGGTGCGGATATTGCGGTGGGCTCGACACAGAGACTCGGCTTGCCGATGGGCTTCGGAGGGCCGCACGCGGGATATATCACGACGAAGGATGCTTACAAGCGCAATATGCCCGGGCGCATAATAGGCGTATCGATCGACCGGCTCGGCAATAAGGCGCTGCGCATGTCGTTGCAGACGCGCGAGCAGCATATAAAGCGTGACAAGGCGACGTCGAATATCTGCACGGCGGCGGCGCTGATGGCCTCGATGTCGGGGTTTTACGGCGTCTATCACGGGGCCGACGGATTGCGACGCATTGCGCGGCACGCGCACAACTGCGCGGTGGCGGTGGCAGAGGCGTTGCAGGCGTTGGGATATAAGCTGACGGAGAGAGAATTCTTCGATACTCTGGAAGTTGCGGCCGACGCAGCGGTGGTTCAGGATGCCGCGTTGGAGTGCGGGATAAACTTTTTCTATCCCGACGAGGGGCACGTGCGAATGAGTTTCGATGAGGTTACCTCGCCCGAAGAAATCGAAGCTGTGGTGGGTATATTCGCGACGGTTGCGGGTAAGAAAGCACCGAAGACGGCGCTGAAAGATAGGGCGATAGACGTGCGACATGCGCGCCGCACGGAGTTCATGACCGAGCCTGTATTCCGCATGTACCGCTCCGAGACGGAGCTGATGCGCTATATAAAGCGTCTTGAACTGCGCGATATATCGCTGGCCAACAGTATGATTTCGTTGGGGTCGTGCACCATGAAACTTAATTCCGCCGCATCGATGATGCCGCTGAGCCTCAGTGGGTTCGGCAACATTCACCCCTTTGCGCCACGTTGGCAGGCGGAGGGTTACCTCGAAATGATCCACGAGCTTGAAAAAGATCTGGCGTCGATAACGGGTTTTGCGGCTACGTCGCTGCAACCCAACTCAGGCGCGGCAGGTGAATATGCCGGACTTATGGTGATTCGCGCCTATCATCAGAGCAAGGGCCAGGGCCATCGTAACGTGGTGCTGATCCCTGCATCGGCGCATGGCACGAATCCCGCGACGGCGGCGATGGTGGGCCTGCAAATAGTGGTCGTGAAGAGCGACGAACGCGGAAATATCGACGTCGAAGACCTGCGCACGAAAGCCGCCGAACATGCCGGCGACCTGTGCGGACTGATGATCACCTACCCTTCGACGCATGGCGTTTTCGAGAGCCGTATTCGCGAGATTGTAGATGCCGTACACGATGCAGGCGGGCAGGTATATATGGACGGCGCGAATATGAATGCGATGGTAGGGTTCAGCACGCCCGGGTTTATCGGGGCGGATGTGTGCCATCTCAATTTGCACAAAACGTTCGGAATGCCTCACGGCGGTGGTGGGCCGGGCGTAGGGCCGATCTGCGTGGCGCGCCATCTCGCACCGTTCCTTCCGTCGCACCCGATAGTCGATGCCGGAGGTGAAGAAGGTATCACGGCCGTTGCATCCGCGCCGTTCGGCAGCCCGTTGCTGTTGCCGATAACCTACGCCTACATCAAAATGCTGGGCGAAGAAGGGATGCGCCGCTCGACGGTAATGGCGATCGTTAATGCAAACTACTTGGCGGCATCGCTGGCCGACGAGTTCCGCACGCTGTTCACCGGCGAAACGGGGCGCGTGGGACACGAGATGATCATCGACCTGCAAAATTACCGCAAGGACTACGGCATTGAGCCAGCCGATATGGCGCGCCGCCTGATGGATTACGGTTTCCATGCCCCGACGCTCTCGTTCCCTGTCCACGACACACTGATGGTCGAGCCGACCGAGAGCGAGTCGAAAGCCGAAATAGACCGCTTCGTGGCGGCAATGGTGAGCATCAAACGTGAGTGTGAACGCGCTGTGGGAATTGCCGATAACGTGGTGGCGAATGCTCCGCACACCGCCGTCGAAATTGCCGGCGGATGGTCGCACCCTTACACGCGCGACGAGGCCGCATTCCCCGCAGAATGGACGCGCGCGAGCAAGTTCTTCCCCGTTGTCTCGAAAGTCGATGCGGGTTACGGCGACCGCAATCTGTTCTGCACCTGCGCACCGCTTTATAATAATGACTAACGTTAAAAAATAAAAATATGAAAATCGGAAAAGACACATTCGTTTCGTTAATTTACGCGCTCACAGTAGATGGGCAGGTCGTGGACAGCACCACTAAGGAGAATCCGTTGCAATTCCCGTTCGGCGAGGGTTATCTGCTGCCGAAGTTCGAGGCGCAGATAGCAGGTCTCGGCGCAGGCGACAAGTTTGACTTTACGCTCAGCGCGGCAGATGGCTACGGCGAAGTGGCCGAGCAGGCGATTGTCGAGTTGCCGGAAACTATCTTTATGATCGACGGCAAGGTAGAGGACGGTCTGCTCGTGGTCGGCAACCAGATCCCGATGAGCACGCCCGACGGTCAGCGGCTGGTGGGTGTCGTGCGTGAGGTGGCCGATGGCAAAGTGCGGATGGATTTCAATCACCCGATGGCGGGCAAAACGCTCCATTTCATGGGCGAAATCGTCGAAGTGCGCGAAGCCTCCGATGACGACTGCTTCTCCGATATGGACACGTCGGGCTGTAATTGTGACAGTTGCGACAACGCCGAGAAAGGCGGTTGCGGTGGGCATTAATATCATCCGGCAGGCTGGAAGAAACACGCGTATGAAATGATGAGCACGGCGGGACGCGAAACCAAACCCCATGTGGGAATTTTCGGGCGGTGTAATGCGGGTAAGAGTTCGTTGCTGAACCTGCTCACAGGTGCTGAGACGGCGATCGTTTCGCCCGAAAGCGGAACGACGACCGATACTGTGCGCAAAAGTTGCGAAGTCGCGGGCTTGGGGCCGGTGATTTTTATCGATACTGCGGGTATGGATGACGGTTCGCCGCTCGGTCGGCAGCGTGTCGAACGTACTACGGAGGCGATGCGGCAGGTCGACTTGGCGTTGTTAATCTATCGTGAATGGGGCAGGCCGGAGGAGGAATTGTTGCGACAACTCGATGCGATGCAAGTGCCGGTTGTCGTTGTGAATAACAGTGGGGAGGCAGCGGGCGACGGACTTCGTGTCGATGTCGCAGGTGGTGATGCAGAGCAGCGCAAGGAGCAGCGCGAGGCGCTGTTCTGCGAGATAAAACGGCGACTGCCTGAGAGCGCTTACACTGCGCCGTCGATGTTTGGCGGGCGCGTTGCGGCGGGAGATGCAGTACTGTTGGTGTGCCCGATAGACAGCGGCGCGCCTGCCGGACGCATGATACTCCCTCAGATGCAGGCGATTCGTGAACTGCTGGATATCAACGCAATACCCGTTGTGGTGCAGCCGGAGCAGATCGGGCGGGCATTAGACGGTTTTAGGCCGGTGTTGGTGGTTACCGACAGTCAGGTTTTCGCGGAGGTGCGCGCGGCAGTGCCACGCGAAATAGAGGTGACATCGTTCAGCATCCTGCTGGCTGCCGCAAAAGGAGATTATGAGCTGTATCTCAGGGGGTTGGATGCGGTGGAGGCGTTGAAAGACGGCGATCGCGTGCTCATAGCCGAAAGTTGCACGCATCAGGCGGGCTGCGACGACATCGGTCGTGTGAAAATTCCGCGATGGCTCGCGGAATATACGGGACGCAAACTCCGGTTCGATGTCGTGAGCGGTCTTGCGCCGTTGCCTGCCGACATGGCCGAATATGCCCTCATGGTTCAGTGTGGCGCGTGTATGGTGACGCGAAGCCAACTCCGCAACCGTCTGAGACAGGCCGTCGAAGCAGGCGTGCCGGTAACGAATTACGGCATGTTAATACGTGAAATTCGCAAATAATTACGGCAAATAACTGCTACGGCGGCAACGTTTTTGCGGGTATCATTGAAAATTTTGCACGCCGATGCAACGTTTTACGTTCCCGCAGCGTCTTATATACGAGTGCCGCTTTCTACGCGGTGTTCGTATATAATACATTTTAAAATATTATTTAATAGGGGGAGATTACCTCGTAGCATACAGCTGCGAGGTTTTTTGTGCCGCACACGCGAGTACTTAAAGAATTATGAATATCGCCGGTTGTTTGTCGAGATCGGCGGGTGGGGATTTGCGCCACTCGGCGACGGTGGCGGTACGTATGCGCTCGGAGGGTGAAGTTATGTTTACGGCGATGGTTAGACGCGTGTCGGGTTGGCACGTAGCGAGTAAGTCGCTGAGTAACTTCGAGTTACGGTAAGGAGTTTCGATAAATATCTGAGACTGGCGTTCGGCGATGGCGCGGCGTTCGAAATGACGGATGGCCTTTGTGCGCTCGGCCGAACGCACGGGCAGATAGCCGTTGAATGCGAACGACTGACCGTTCAGTCCCGATGCCATAAGGGCGAGCAGTATCGACGACGGCCCCACTAACGGCACTACGCGGATGCCGTGACGATGACACAGTGCGGCGACCTCAGCGCCCGGATCGGCGACGCCCGGCGCTCCTGCCTCCGATATCACTCCGGCGCTTCGTCCTGCGAGCAAAGGCGCGATAAGGCGTTCGATATCGTGCGGCGGCGTGTGTTCGTTCAATTCGGCGAATTCGAGCGTGTCAATAGGACGTCCGATTCCCGCTTTGCTCAGAAATCGCCGCGCCGTGCGCAGATTTTCGACTATAAAATAATCGAGCCGCCGCATCACATCGAGGTTTGCCGCCGGAAGGACATCCCAAACGTCACCGTCCCCGATCGGACATGGGATCATATATAGCGTGCCTTTATCCATTTTGTGTCCCGCGCGTGGAAATACTTATATCACTTTCTCGGCTCGAAACGCCATTCAAACTGCGGTGCATCGGGAGCAATGGATGTGGTGCGTAATATCGTGCCCGGTCCGGGGTCTGCCACGAGATTCCGGTTTGCATAAACGTTCCAGCCCTGCGCGAACGACAACTCGTGACGGAATGACCCGAAAGTGCCTGAAAGCGAGAGCGGCCGGTCGGTGTAGTGGTAATAGATGAACGATTTGCCGACGGACGACCCCGTGCCCGGCCAGTCGGTCAGAAAAACGCGTCCAACCACCTTGCCCTCAGTATTATATGCCAGGATATCGCCGAGTGCGGCAACGCGTGCATCGGGGTCATCGGCCATTGCTCGCCAGTGTCCCTCGTAGTCCCGGTCGTTGTCGCGCACTGCTTTTTGCAGTTGTTCGTACTCGAACTCTGTCGGAAGTTCGAGCGTGCCTTTATTGTCTACGAACTCTGCCTCGACGGTGGCGATCACCTGCCAGTCGAAGCCCGTTATCTCGGCGCGTAACTTGCTGATAACTACGTCGCTCGGCACACCGACGATTCCCGAAACGGTAATCCGGCTGCCATCCGGCGGCGTATCGACTGTCGGCGGACATTCCAATTCAGATTTTTTACACCCGGCCGACATGGATAACGTCGTGAAAATCAGCAATAAAGCCGCCGCTCGCAAGATAAGGTTGTTCATGCTATTTTATTTATATCATAAAATTAAGCTACTGCAATATGCCTTAAAACAATTCGTCATTCCTCCGTTCTGAAAGAACGGAGGAATCTATCGCTCGCCTTTCAATAGAACAATCTAACGATAGATTCCTCCGCCTTTGGCGTTCGGATAACAGACCCAACTTGTCAACCTCAGACGTAAACCTTCGGCACGGTCTCGCCTTCCAAAACGCGCAAAGCGTTGAACGCCAGCGCTTCCAGCTCGTTCTCACCCGGCATCACCTCGACCGGCGCGATGAATCCGACATGTTCCGCAATGTATGCGCATATCTTTTTATCGTTGGCAATACCGCCAGTAATGATAATCGCGTCGACGCGTCCTTTGAGTACCGCCGCCACCGCACCTACGTATTTCGCTGTGTTGTAGGCGATTGCATCGAGCACCAAGCGCGCCTTTGCATTCCCCTCGTCGGCCATGCGTGACGCATCACGGCAGTCGTTCGTGCCCAAATGCGCCACCAGACCGCCCTTACCGGTTATCATTTTAAGAACCTGCTCTTCGGTGTACTTGCCGCTGAAACACATGCGTGCGAGCGCACCCGCCGGCAGCGTGCCCGCTCTTTCAGGCGACAGCGGGCCTTCTCCGTCGAGAGCCTGATTTACGTCCACGACGCGCCCCTGCCGGTGCGCGCCGACCGAAATTCCGCCTCCCAGATGCACCACGATAAGGTTGAGGTCCTCATAACGCCGCCCTACGCGTTCGGCATACATCCGCGCCATCGCCTTCTGGTTCAGCGCATGGAATATCGAAACGCGCTCCAACTCGGGCAAACCACCGATGCGCGCCACGTCGTCCAGTTCGTCCACCACTACCGGATCGGCAATGTATGCCGGAATGCCCAACATTTCGGCGATGTCTGAGGCAATGAGCCCGCCGAGATTCGACGCATGCTCTCCGCGCGCACTCGCCCGCAGGTCGGCTTTCATCGCTTCATTCACCTCGAAAATGCCCGAATCCACCGGTTTGAGCATCCCTCCGCGCCCGATCACCGCATCCAACGATGCGATGTCGATGTCCGCCTCTTTCATCGTGTCAAGGATTATCCGTTTGCGGAAATCGAACTGATCGGCGATCCGCTTAAAGCCCGCCAATTCCTCTGTGCTGTGGCGCAACGTTATCTCTTTCAGTAACTTACGCCCATCGTAAATAGCGACCTTCGTAGAAGTAGAACCCGGATTGATCGCCAGAATCCTGTATTGTTTCATTGTACCTTTAACTCAGTTGATTATTTTGAACTATTATTTGTCATTCCGGACACTATGTTAAGAACATTCGGAATGACAGCCGGTAGGCAATAAAACACGCGCGCGTGCTATTTTACCGACAAACAAGCCAGCGCTATGGAATAAAGTTTCGTCTGACGGCTGTCGCCGCGCGAAGTCAGTACGCACGGTTTCTTCGTTCCGACAACCATTGCCGCAAGCTCCGCGCCCGCGAATTTCGTGCACGTCTTGAAGAATACGTTCGCCGCGTCGATGTTCGGAAACAGCAGGCAGTCGGCATCGCCGGCGACGCTTCCGGTGAGTTTTTTCACCTTCGCCGCCTCCTTGTCCACCGCAACGTCCATTGCCAGAGGGCCATCCACATCGGCTTTGCCCAGCTGTCCTCGCGTGCCCATCACGGCGAGCAGAGCGGCTTCGGTACTCGACTGCACGCCGGGCAGCAGCTGCTCGCTCGGGGCTATACACGCCACCTTCGGTTTGTGAATACCAAGCACATGCGCTGTGGCTATCAGATATTTAGCGATCGCTGTTTTCTGTGCGAAATCGGGGTAAGGGATGATAGCAACGTCCGACACCGTGAGCAGCTTGGAGTACGCCGGCACTTCGAGCACCGCCACATGGCTCAGCACACCTTTCGGCGGAACGAGACCATACTCCTTATTCAGGATGCCGCGCATGTACTTGTCCGTCGTCACCAGACCCTTCATCAGAACGTCGCCCTCGCCGTCGTTCATCATTTTCACGGCTTTCTCCACGCACTTCACGTCGCTGGTCTCGGCGATGATGCGAAACTGCTTGTGGTCGATTTTTTCTTCGGCGCACACGCGCTCTATCTCAGCCGGATCGCCGATTAGGGTCGCTTCGACCAGCCCCATCTGCACCGCGTCGTTCACCGCTTCGAGAGTGTGGGCATCTTGCCCATAGGCCACTATGAGTCTTTGCTTGCCTTTTGCCTTCGCCGCGTCTACGATGTCTTGAAGTTTATTGATCATATCTTTCGATTTTTATGGTTTTTCTCGCACAAAGATAATAATTCGGCGGCAAATATTACGAAAAAATATCATTCTATCAGAGATAACAGAGGATTACTTCATCTTCGTGCGATTATGTATAGCGTGGGCTATGGTGAGTTCGTCGGCATATTCCAATTCGTCGCCGAAACCGATACCCCGTGCGATACACGTGATGTTGATTTCGCCGGCCACTCCCTCCAACAGCCCTTCCAGCCGGCGCATGATGTAGAACTGCGTGGTTTCGCCCTCGACCGTAGCGCTCACGGCAAGGATTACTTCGCGTATCTCGCCACGCCCGATGTTTTCGAGCAGCAGGTCGATCTTCAAATCCGACGGCCCGATGCCCTGCATCGGCGAAATAACGCCTCCCAGCACGTGGTAAAGTCCTTTGTACTGCCGCGTATTCTCGATCGACACCACATCGCCGACCTGCTCGACGACACATACCGTCGTGCGGTCGCGCCGCTCGTCGAGGCAAATCGGGCAGACATCCGTGTCGGAGAGGTTGTTGCAGAATTTGCAATACATGATATTCTGCCTGAAATCGTCCATCGCTGCCGTCATCCGCCTCACCTCGTCGCGCTCCATGCGCAGCATATACATAGCCAGCCGGAACGCCGTACGCCGCCCGATGCCGGGCAATCGCGTCAACTCGCCTACGACATCGTCCAATAATTTCGACATATCGAATTATTTATTAAGTCTCACGCTGTTCGTTTCGCGGTCGAAGCGCAGCGGCGTGCCCTCGAAAAGCAACTGTATTTCGCCACTGTCGATTAGTTTTTCGGCCGTTCCGTAAAAAAACCGCTCGCCCTCGATCATCGCTATCGTGTCGCACAATTCCAGCGCAATGCCCAGATCGTGGGTCGAGAAAATAATACTTTTCCCTTGAATATGAGCGAGTTCACGCAATAATAGGCATATCTCGTAACGGTTCGGCAGGTCGAGAAAAGCCGTCGGTTCGTCCAGAAGGATTATCGGCGTGTCCTGAGCCAGCGCGCGCGCGATCATTACCCGCTGCCGTTCGCCGTCGCTCAGTGTGTCCATGGCTTTCGAAGCAAAGCCGCTCATCCCGACAAGTTCCAGCGACTCCTGCACCTTCGCGCGGTCCTGCTTGCCGAGTGTCCCCATCCAATTCGTATAAGGCGCACGCCCCAACCCGACGGCATCGGCGACCCGCAGGTTCGTCACGCGCACTTCCTCTGTCGAGACGAAACTGATTTTCTCTGCCACCTCGCGCGCCGACATGTCCGACAGCCGTCTCCCATCGACTGTAATCTCGCCGTTCATAGGCTTTCGTAACCCCGCTATCGTGCGCAGCAACGTGCTCTTGCCCGTGCCGTTGCGTCCCACGAGGGCCGTGAACTCGCCCCAGCCGAACCCGATATCCGCGCGCTCGAACAGCACGCGCTCCCCGTAGCCCAGCGTCAGCCCATGCAGTTCGATGACGTGTATCCTTTCGGTATCCGATTTGGATCGCTGCTTCACAATTAAAAATAAAAAATATTGTCATTCCGAACGCCGCAGGCGGAGGAATCTATCGCCGGTCTGTCTTTGAATTTATAAACTAACGATAGATTCCTCCGTGCTTTGCACGTTCGGAATGACAGATCCCTATCGCATCTGCTGCATCTCGACGAGTCGGCGATAAACGCCGTCGGCAGCCATCAGCACGTCGTGAGTGCCCTGCTCCACGATGCGTCCGCTGTCGATTACGATGATGCGGTCGGCATCGCGCACGGTGCTCAGGCGGTGGGCGATGACGATCGACGTGCGCCCCACGAGCAACGAACCGAGTGCCTCCTGCACCAGCCGTTCGCTCTCGGTGTCGAGGGCCGATGTCGCTTCGTCGAGAATCAGAATCGGCGGGTTGCGCAGCACGGCGCGCGTGATGCTCAGACGCTGACGCTGCCCTCCGGAGAGCTTAACGCCGCGGTCGCCGATGTTGGTGTCGTAGCCCTCGTCGGTCGCTTCGATAAAGTGGTTGGCGTTGGCAACAACGGCCGCGCTTACGATTTCGTCGAACTCTGCCGTGCGCCGCCCGAGCCGGATGTTATTCTCGATGGTGTCGTTGAAAAGCACCGTCTCTTGTGCCACGATGCCCATCTGCGTGCGCAGCGATTCGATGGTGTAATCGCGGATGTCGCGCCCGTCGATAAGGATAGCGCCGCCCTGCACGTCGTAAAATCGCGGCAACAGATCGACCAGCGTCGATTTCCCGCCGCCCGACGGACCCACGAGCGCAACCGTTTCGCCCCGCCGCACGGTGAAACTCACGCCGTCGATCACCGTCCGCGTGCCGTAGGCAAACTGCACGTCGCGAA
The DNA here is from genome assembly GCA_009783565.1 of Rikenellaceae bacterium. GTDB lineage: Bacteria > Bacteroidota > Bacteroidia > Bacteroidales > Rikenellaceae > WRDF01. Next base: position 11,823 of record WRDF01000008.1, read on the forward strand.
ACTCGATCTCGCTGCAAAATTCTTTCAGCTCCACCGCATCGGGCTTATCGACAATTTTGCTCTTGGTGTCCAGAAGCACCAGCACGCGCTCTCCTGCGGCGATGCCCTGATTGATATTGGCGAATGCGTCGGCGAACGAACGAATAGGGCGCGTGATCTGCGAAAAGATGCCGATATAGGCGATAAACGCCGCACCGTCCAACGCGCCGCGCATCACGAGGCTTCCGCCGAACATCATCAGCCCTGCTAACGCCGTGATGCCCAGAAATTCGCTTACGGGCGATGCCAACTGCTGGCGTTTGGCCATCGAGTAGAGCGTGCGTGAGTACAGCCGGTTAATCGAGTGAAATTTTTCGCGCACATAACCCACTGCGTTGTTGCCTTTTATGACCTTTATCCCGCCCATCGTTTCGTCCAGCGTGCTGACCATCTCGGCGTATGCTTCCTGTGCCGCCATCGCCTTGCGTCGCAGACGCTTCACGATTGTACCGATGACCAGAGCCACCAGCGGCAGATAAACAGCCGAGAATGCCGTGAGCGGCAATGAGATAGCCACCAGCGCGGCGACGTAACCTATGATCAGCAGCGGGTCGCGGAAAACCACTTGCAGCGTGTTGCTTATACAGAACTGCACCACCTGCACGTCCGACGTGATGCGTGAAATTATGTCGCCCTTGCGCTCGTCGGCAAAAAACGACACGTTCAGCCCCGTCACATTGTCGAAAACCCGGTTGCGCAGTTTTTCCAGCGTGCGGATCTTCATCTTCTCCACCGTCTTCTGCCCCAGATAGCGGAACATGTTGCTCAGGAACGCAAAGACGACCAACACTCCCGCAATGAACGCCAGCAGTTGCATCATGCTGTAATTTGCGCCGAAAAGCTTGTAGACGCCGAAGTTCAGCGTTCCGTAAAGGAATTCGCGGTTCAACCCGAACTGCGGCATCGTCGTTACGGCCTGCATAGCCCCGTTCTCGGCGAACAGCGTGTCCAGCAGCGGCATTATCATGATGAACAGTAGCACGTTGAACACCGAATAGAACAACGTAAAGAAAAAATACGGCCACACGTACCGCCCGAGCGGCCGTGCAAAACCGAGTATTCGCCAATAGGTTTTCATTATCTATATACTGTCACTGCCCAACGCGTTGATCTGATAACAAAAGTAGCTATTTTTCGGGGAAATAATTACTTTTGTAGCCATGAAGACTGTTTTAAGCGGTATACGGCCTACGGGTCGCCTGCATTTGGGCAATTATTTAGGAGCGCTGCGCAACTTCGTTAAGATGCAGCACGAGGCGCGATGCTTCTTTTTCATCGCCGACTACCATTCGCTGACGACGCATCCCGATCCCGCGTCGCTGCATGAAAACATACGCAACGTGCTGGCCGAATACCTCGCCGCGGGACTCGACCCCGAAGTGGCGACAATCTATGTGCAGAGCGACCTGCCGCAGACAGCCGAGTTGTCTCTGCTGCTCTCGATGCACGCCTATGTGGGAGAGTTGGAACGCACGGCGTCGTTCAAAGAGAAGATACGCGCCCAGCCCGAAAATATCAATATCGGGCTGCTGAGCTACCCCGTGCTGATGGCCGCCGACATTCTTATCCATCGAGCCGATTATGTGCCGGTGGGCAAGGACCAGGAGCAACACTTGGAGATGACGCGCAAGTATGCACGGCGGTTCAACACACTGTACGGCGAGGAGTTTTTCCCCGAACCGCAGCCCTACAACTTCGGCGAGCAGCTGGTTAAAATACCCGGCCTCGACGGTTCGGGCAAGATGGGCAAGAGCGAGGGCAACGGCATATATCTCTCCGACACGGACGAGGCGATCCGCAAAAAAGTGATGCGCGCCGTGACCGACAGCGGCCCCACTAAGCCCGACCAACCTATGGCCGAGCCGATAGCCAATATCTTTGCAATAATGAAGGCGGTGTCGCCTGCTTCGACGTATGATTTTTTCCTCAGCGCCTATAACCGCTGCGAAATTCGCTACGGCGACATGAAGAAACAGCTGGCGGAAGATATGATAGCCCTTGTCGCACCCATCCGTGCGCGTATCGAGGAGATAAAAGCCGACGGCGCATATCTGCATCGCGTGGCTGCGGAGGGCGCGGCGCGTGCCGCCGCAAGCGCCGATGTTACGATGCGCCGCGTACGCGAAATTATGGGCATTAAGCCGCTGTAACACGCGCGGCCGTTGCGTAGACACCGAGACAACGCGTCGGCGCGCTGTTTCTTCGCTCCGCCGCCGTCGGCGCGCCGAAAAACTATTGTGTGGACAGACCTTTAAGACAGTTCTCCGCGCAGCGAACCGCCCATGCGGGCGGCGACTTCTTGCGGCATGAGACCGAGTCCGAGCAGGTACATCAGTTTGGTGACTGCGGCTTCGGTGGTCATGTCGCGGCCGCCAACCACGCCGATCTGCTGCATCTGCATCCCCGTTTCGTAAAGCTCCATATTGACAGTGCCGCTCTGACACTGGCTGACATTGACCACTACCACGCCGCGCGCTATCGTTTCGCGCAGAGTATCGATAAACCACCCCGCAGTGGGTGCGTTGCCCGCTCCGTAAGTTTCCAATACCACTCCCCTTACGTTCGCCGCGCCGAGTATCGCACGCAGCGTTGTCTGTGTCAGGCCCGGAAAAATCTTCACTATCGCCACATTAGGGTCGAAATGCGTGCAGATTCGCAGCTTTTCTGTCGGCGCGGAAGGTCGCAGTATCGCCGCCCGATTATAATGTATATTTACGCCCACTTCGGCCAGCGCAGGGTAGTTGTCCGAGCGGAACGCTCCGAACTCCTCGGCGCTGAATTTCGATGTGCGGTTGCCGCGGAACAGTTTGTTCTGGAAATAAAGGCTCACCTCCGGCGCCATCGCCTGGCCGTCTTCCGCGCAGCGCGCCGCCGCCAACTCGATGGCCGTTATCAGGTTCTCGCGCCCGTCCGTCCGCAGCACCCCTATCGGTATCTGGCTACCTGTGAAGACGACGGGTTTTTCTAAATTTTGTAATGCATAACTCAACGCTGAGGCCGAGAACGACATCGTGTCCGTGCCGTGCAGCACCACAAAACCGTCATACGCGGCATATTTTTCCCGTATGATCTCCGCCAGTTGCACCCATAATTCAGGAGTGACATTCGATGAATCGATCGGCTCGAACGGGTGCACATCGATACGAATGTCGAGTGATCGCAACGCCGGAAACTCGTCATAGATCGACGAAAAATCGAACGGCGCGAGCGCACCCGTCGCCGCATCGGTCTTCATCCCGATCGTGCCGCCCGTGTATATCAGCAGAATGGAGCGATTGTCCGTGTTTTCCACAAAAACCGGTTTTTATTAATAGTCACACAAAGTTATAAAAATTCCGTACGTTTTTGTATTTTTGTGAAACGTTTGGGAAAACGACGGGAAAACCCACGCATGAGAAAGTTCGTTACATACGTGTTGCTTACGGCGTTTGCAGCGCTGGCGGGCGGTTGCGAGGGCGGGCGCAGGATGCGGCTGATGGAGACCGGCGAACTGTCGGCAATCTACATTCCGCGTCATGCGTCGGGCTTTGCGATTTATGGTATCGGCCAGCGGAGTTCGCTGCTATCGGTGCTCAATCCGTGGCAGGGTGCGTTGGATGTGGAGATGCAGCTTTTCCTGTCGCGCGGAGGTGAAATGCCGCCCGAAGGTTTCAGTGGAACGGTGGTCAACGTGCCGTTGAAAAAGGTGATCTGCATGTCGTCGTCGCATATCGCGATGCTCGACGAACTTGGCGAGACACGTGCTATTAAAGGCGTTTCGGGCGGGCGGTATGTGACAAATCCTTTGATCGTCGAACGGTTCGAAAGCGGCTACGTGCGTGAGGTGGGCTACGACGCACTCGTGAATTACGAACTTATCGCGGCGCTTGAACCCGACCTGGTTATGATCTACGGCATATCGGGGGGTAATTCGCGCATGACCCACAAGCTCGACGAACTTGGCATAAAGTACATATACATAGGTGATTACGTCGAACATTCGCCGCTCGGTAAGGCGGAATGGATTGTGGCGTTCGGTGAGATGTTCGACAAGCGCGACCAGGCGGTGAATGTGTTTAGCAACATCGAAGAACGATATAATGAAGTGCACGCCTCCGTTGTTGCGCATCTTGCCGGTCGCGATTGGGAAGACCGGCGGCCGGTGGTGATGCTGAACGCTCCCTATCGCGATACGTGGTATGTGCCCGGCGACCGCAACTATATGGCGCGCCTGCTGGCCGACGCCGGAGCGCAATATGCCAGCGCGGGCGTGGATAGTTATGCCAGCCGCCCCATAAGCGGTGAGTCGGCGTATCGTTATGCCGTGCTGTCCGACTTCTGGCTCAATCCTGGTCAGGCCGAGACGCTCGACGACGTTCGCAGTCTCAATCCCAAATTCGCCGATATTCCGGCGGTTGTGAACGGGCGCGTTTACAACTGCAATGCGCGTACTACTCCCGGCGGCGGCAGCGATTTCTGGGAGTCGGGCGCGATGCGTCCTGATCTGGTACTGATGGACATGGCACGCATCTTTCATCCGCAACTCCTCCCCGACCACGAACTTTTCTACTTTCGGCGGTTGGAATAGTGGGGCTTTTTATCCGGTAACATGAAAATAATTTTCGCAACGAACAACCGCAATAAACTCGAAGAAGTGCGCCATGCGCTCGGTTCGGAGTATGAGTTGCTTACGCCGCGTGAATTGGGCATCGTTGAAGAGATTCCCGAAGAGCATGATACTATCGAGGCAAATGCACTTCAAAAAGCGCGTTACGTCTACGGGCGGACGGGGTTGGACTGCTTTGCCGATGATACGGGGCTTGAAGTCGCTGCACTGGGCGGAGCGCCGGGGGTGTATTCGGCGCGGTATGCGGGAGCGGGGTGTTCGGCTGCCGATAATGTAGCGAAACTGTTGGCCGCTCTCGATGGCGTCGGAGACCGCCGTGCGCAGTTCCGAACGGTGATCGCGCTGATACTCGACGGGCATGAATATCTTTTCGAGGGACGCGTAATGGGTGAAATAACGTTGGTGACGGCAGGCGACGAAGGCTTCGGTTATGATCCCGTTTTCCGCCCCGAAGGTCGTCAGGAGACCCTTGCGCAGATGTCTATGTCGGAAAAGAACGCGATCTCGCATCGGGGGCAGGCGGTCAGAGGTCTTGCCGAGTTTTTGATTGCACGCGCGTGTGTTATCAGGCCTATCGGATGACAATATACCGCATAGCCACACAATGCTCCTTCCACGAAAAATCGTATAGATGAAAAGCTATAAAGCGCGTGGCGTGGTGCTTCATACGGTGAAGTATGGCGAAAGCGGGATGATCGTTTTCATGCTTACCGACGTACTGGGGCGGCAGAATTACATGGTTCAGGGTATTCGCAGCGCGCGGAGCAAAGGCAATAAGGCGGCGATGTTTCAGCCGATGTTCGTACTCGATTTCGTAGGTTTGGAATCGCCGAAGATGCAGATGCACCGCATGAGCGAGGTGCGTAGCGGCTTCGCTCTCAGCTCGTTGCCATTCGATGTGCGCAAAAGCACCGTCGCTCTTTTCATGGCCGAAACGCTTTATAGGCTGATAAAGGAAGTCGAGCCGCACAGCCCGCTTTTCGGGTTCGTGGAGGAGTCTGTGGCGGCGCTCGACGGGCTTCGCAGCGATGCAGAAGTAGCGAATTTCCACCTGTGGTTTATGGTGCGACTCAGCGCATATCTCGGATTCTATCCCGGAAACGAGTACATCCCGTCGGGATATTTCGACATCGAGGAGGGGCTTTTTGCGCCTTCGATGCCGTCACATGGCGTGGCTCTCGACGCGGATAACAGCCGCTTGCTCGATAGGTTTATGTCGGTGAGTCTTGACAGGCTCACCGACATAACTCTCTCACGCACACAACGTTCGGCATTTCTTGCCGCGTTACTGTCTTATTTCGGCTATCATCTCGATTCGATCCACAGCGTGCGTTCGCTCGACATATTGCGCGATGTTTTTTAGCCTCGCCGCACACGGTGTCGTCGGTAACGACTGCTCGGTAGTAAGTATAAAATGAGAGGAGCGGGGAAATTTCCCCGCTCCTCTCATTTTGTTCAAAGCGCGGCCGCTAAAAATCTTTCGGCCGCGCTTTGCCAGATGTTCGACAATAGCTTATCCCTCGTTGTGAGTGAACTGTATAGTGACGGTAGATTCTTCTTCATTACCGAACACATCGGTTACAATAACTGTCAGGTTCTGAACTTTTATAACGCCGAGTCCCCATGCTGCAAGACCGTTGTTCACGCCTTGTAGTAAGACTACGGGCTCGCCCGTAGAATTCACACCTGTCTCGATTGTGAACAGAGTATCTATCTCATCCAGATCTTGACCTGCCGGGATAGTTCCGGGAATGAATTCGACACTGGCGATACGCGGATCGGCAAGCAGATTTGCGTATGCTGTTCCTTCTATATCGGTAGTGACCGTATACGGAAGACCTACGAACGTTGCCGAGAGCAGGACCTCAGTAATATCTACGGGCTCTGCGATCACTGCACCGAGGCTGAACGGCGCAACAGGATCTTCGGTTACGATTGCTGTCAATTCGTTAGGCTGCACCAGCACGAAGAAGTTGCCGTTTGTCCAGAAAGATACCGGAGTACCGTCGGAATACGATACCATAACGGGAAGTGTCTGGCCGGTGCTCAACTGTACGAAGAGCTTCACGTTTATGGCATATCCATCTTCGTCGATTCCTACTTCTTCTATCATTGCAGCTATACCTGTCGTGTTACCGGCGAGTGTCGGGATACTGAGGTCATACGTGTAGCCCGATGCCGGAGCTCCAAGAGGAGCGGTGGCGACGAGTTCGACGTTACCGGCAAAGAGGTTGAGCAGGTCGGCTACTTCTATCACATCATCCGGAGTATCTACCGTGGCAACTATTGCGGTAACCGGAAGGCTGCTGGTCGGTACGTTATCTTCGACGAGAGCGTCGATCGTAGCGTCTTTCAGTCTCAGGCTTATCGTCGGAGCGACTACCTGTGCTTCGTCATAGATTATAACGTCTCTTCCATCTATGTTGAACTTGTATCCGAGCCTGTACAGACCAACGGGAACAGTGTTGGCAACGCTAACGGTCAATTCGTCGTTATCTTCGGCTGCGGTGAACGGAGCTGTCGAAGCAACCCACTCTGTACCGTCCCATACCTCAACTGTAAGACCTTCGAATTCGGCCGTTGCCAGTTGAGCGGCGGTGAAGCCCATGCCCGATCTGGGGTCTGTTGTAACGCCTATGACAGCATCGTAAATAGCGTCACCTGCTGCAGCCCATGTGTACACGGCAAGTTCTTTTGTCGCTTCTGTGGGCAGCGGAATGTAGAATGCTCCGATCGGGTATTCGACAGTATTTTCGGAAAGCAGTCTGATCGCTCTGATAGTGAGAGTATTAGATACGGTTTCACCATCCGGTGTCTGCGCCGTTACCACAACTTCGTATACGAGAGCCCAACCTGCGGGCCATATCGTTTCGTTAAAGTCGCCGGCAAAATAAATTTCGAGATTTCTGAAATCTTCTGCCGTTACGCCGTCTGTCGGAACAGAAAGAACAGTCTTGATGTAGCTGAGAACTGCTGCTCTTTCAGTGGGGAATGTTGCTTCGGTTATTTCGATAGGAGGATTGATACTCCAATGATCCCAATATATTGTCTGTACCTCTACGGTCGGGTTGCTGAGATAACCCGGGCTGGATGAGAATACATCCGTATCGATCGATATTACACTTTCATAAGTCTCATCCGAGAACATCGTGTACGCACCTGCTACTGCGGGAGTTGCGCTTTCTTCGGTCGTTTCGATCACGAGTACGTCTTCTTCCGGAACGTCTACCATTTCGGTATTGATCCAAACGGAGTTGCTGGACATCGTGTACTGCATCGTAACCGTCGGATTTGCGGGCGGAAGTCCAACAGTGCTCTTCCAGATACCGTTAAAATCGTTGCCGTTCGCCGGGAACTCTACCAACATAGAATAAGGCTCTTCTTCCACAATAAATTCGTTGAATTCGAATTCAAGCACCCAACGACCTGCGAGAGCGCTGATACCTTCAAATATGTCTGCAAAGTCTGCAAACTCTGTCGAACGCGTTACCGATATCAGTTCGACACCCGGTGAGAGTCCCGAAGCTGCGCGGCTGAGAGCGATGGCGAGATCGAACGTAACATTTTCGAGGGTCAGTTCGAAGCCCGACGGATTAACATCCACCAATGCGTAGGCAATTTCGCCGAGTTCGGCCTCCACGGTATTCACAGCGAACGATACACCGTAGGCGTTAGCGGTCGAGAAGTTCTTGCCCATGCGGATCACATAGTAAACATCCGAAGCGCCTGTCTTGTTGCCGTCTTCCCAGATCTGAATCTCATAGTAGTTACCCGCGTCCGTGTAAGATTTTACGATTGCGGTTCCCGGAGCTGCGGGAATGTTGGGAATAGTAGGAACAAAGTACGGAATGGTAGTCGAAGTGTTGTTCGAATACGTAATGGTAAGAGTGTTGGTAGTAGTGCTTGCCGTTACATTGGTGACAAATACCTTGCTACCCAAGACACCGAGATCAACTTGGAGCTGGGCAATTGCTTCCTCGTTGGTGTTTACTTTCCTTTCGAGTGCATCCACACGCTTTTCGAGATCATCGATGTCCTTCTTGTAGCAACTACTCGCAAAAACGAGCGAAGCCATCAGAAGGCTCGCGAAGCTCAGTTTAAATAGTTTTTTCATCTGAAAAGTTTTTAAAGTTATTTTGTTAAAAATTTTATGGGTCTTGAAATTTCGTCACGGTTCAGGCCGGGCTGTGCTACGAATACAAATGCCACAAATCGGAAGTATGCATCAGCATACCTCACCATAGTCGCCACAAATATATCATATTTTTCGTAAAACAAACAAAAAAACCGCATTTTCCCGGAAATCACATCGTTTTCCGGCAGTAATCGCCTCTATTAGCCACAAAAGTATGAATAAAAAACCTTCTTGTGCAACTTTTTGACAATATTTTCCGCAAAAAACATGTCTTTGCATCAAAATGGTACTGTTTTTGCCCATTTCCCATCTGAAAACCAAACTTTTAGAGCTATGAAAGACTATGAATTCGGAGACCGTACCATAGATTCCACCGATAATAACGAGTATGCCGACGGCGAACGCGACGAAACGCTGTGGGACACCGACATCGTCGATACCGAAGTCCCTGTCGATGACGCGATCCCCGACGCCCTCGACGAGTATAACGAAGGCTCGCGCCCGCTATACAGCGAGGACGGCTTCCGTAAGAATATCGGCGAATAACATGTGCGCGTGCTACTTCACGGGTATCTTCTCTACCCGCGTCTGATGCCGTCCGCCTTCGAACGCCGTGTCCAAAAACCGGTCGACGATCTCGGCCGCCGTCGTATTCTCGATAAACCGCGCCGGCAGCGAGCAGATATTCGCATCGTTGTGCTTGCGTGCAAGCTCGGCTATTTCAGGCGTCCAGCACAACGCCGCCCGGATTCCCCGATGCTTGTTCAGCGTCATCGAAATGCCGTTCCCGCTGCCGCAGAGCGCGATCCCGCACCCCAGCTCGCCGCTCTCGACCGCGCGCGCCAACGGATGTGCCACGTCGGGATAGTCCATGCTCTCTTCGCTGTGGGTCCCTAAATCATGTACATCCCATCCCATTCCGTCGAGATAACCGACCAGGAACTCTTTCATCTGATAGCCGGCATGGTCGCTCGCAATACCGATTTTTTGTCTTTCCATGAGCGTCGCTACAAAATATTTATGTGAAATATCCTCGATATGCCCGCGAGGATGATTTGTATGCCGATGCAGAACGTAATGAACGCAAGTAATTTGCCTATAATCAGATTCCCCGCCGCTCCGAGCCGCTTCATAATACGGTGGGCATTGACGAGCCCGAAGTACAGCACCACCAACATAGCTATGATCGCCACGCTGATGATGGCGTAGTTAATGCCCGTGCGCAGCATATTATCCCTGACCGAAGCGGTGGCCATCAGTGTGAAGATCACCGATACCGACCCCGGCCCCAGGCAGATAGGGAAAGAGAGCGGATAAAACAACTTGGATTCCACATTTTGCAGGGTCACTTCCTTAGTCACATGTTCATGTTTTTCTGTGGGCGAGGCAGGCTTGCTCGACAGCCATTCGAGCCCCGTTTTGCTTATTATGATTCCCCCCGCGACCTGAATAACAGGAATGGCCAGGCCGAAAAGCAGCATAATGAGATGTCCCGTCACAAGGCTGCCCAGACCGACTATCAGGCAGTTCCTGACAATCTTCTTCGATGCGGCGCGTCGCTGCTCGGCGTCCAGATCGGCGAAGAACCCGTTCACGACAAACGAGTTCCCTATCGGGTTCATCACCGGGAACAGCGCGGCAACCGACGCCAGGAACATATAAACGAACGAGTCTAAAAACATTGTCTCTTTTGCGAAAATTTCAGTGTCTACTCACACGAACATACGAATGTCATTCCGAGCGCGCACGTTGTTATTCTCCTATTCTCCGGCAGGCCGGAAAACACACTGCGTGTGTCCGGCGCGGTGTTCTTCTTCGAGGCGAAGGGCGCGAGCCTCGATGTCGCGGTACATGCCCTGACGCCGTATGGCCTCGTCGAAATCGACCTGGTGGGCGTCGAATTCGGGGCCGTCGACGCACGTGAAGAGTGTCTTCCCGCCGACCGTCACGCGGCACGCGCCGCACATTCCCGTTCCGTCCACCATAAGCGCGTTGAGGCTCACCGTCGTTTTCAGCCCCAGCCCACGCGTTACGTCCGCCACTGCACGCATCATCGGCATCGGCCCGATGGCTACCGCCTCGTCGTAGCGGCGACCCTCGCGCTCGACGAGGTTGCGCAGCACGTCGGTGACGAAACCGCCATGCCCGAGCGAACCGTCGTCGGTGGCGACGTAGAGATTCTCCGACGCCGCACGCATTTCGTCCAGCATGATATGCGTCGCCGCGTTACGCGCGCCCACAATAACGTCCACCTGCACACCGCGCTCGTGCAGCCACTTTACCTGTGCATATACGGGGGCCGTGCCCACGCCTCCGGCGATGAACAGAAACCGCCGCTTGCGCAGCTCCGTGAGGGTTTCATGGGCGAACTCCGCCGGCCGTCCCAGCGGCCCCGCGAAACTTTCGAACACGTCTCCCTCCTGCATAGCGAATATCTTGCGCGTCGAGACGCCCAATCGCTGTGTCACGATCAGGACAGTGCCCTTTTCAGGGTCATAGTCGGCGATGGTGAGCGGAATGCGCTCACCTTTCTCCGACGCGCGCACGATCACGAACTGTCCGGGTTGCGCCGCCCGCGCCACACGCGGCGCAGCAACTGTCATCCATACTATATCAGGGGTCAATTCCCTGCGTTCCAGAATCCTGAACATAATTTATCCCCCATAGAACAGTGAAACTCCCGGTCCTAACGGTATATTGAACACAATCCAAATGATGAGCAACACGATCCAACTGATGAAGAAGGCAATCGAAAACGGCAGCATCGTCGCGATAATTGTTCCGATACCGGCGCTTTTATCATATTTTTGATAGTACACAATAATCAGCGCGAAGAAGCTCATCATGGGCGAGATGATATTGGTGATGCTGTCACCAACGCGGAACACTGCTTGCGAAAGCTCGGGCGAATAGCCCAAAAGCATAAAAATCGGAACAAATATAGGTCCCATGATGGCCCATTTTGCCGAGGCGCTACCCATCAGGAAATTCGTAAACGCTGTAAATATGATGAAAAGAATGACCAAAGGTATCAGGTGAATATCTAAACTTTGCAAGGTATTTGCTCCGTTTATAGCGAGTAATAACCCCAAGTTGCTCCATTTGAACCACGCGATAAATTGTGCGGCAAAAAATACCAAAACAAGGTAAGCGGTAAGGGATTTGATACTTTCATTCATACCCTTAATAACATCATCGCCTTTTTTATACAGGCCGACTGTGAAACCATACACCGCTCCGGCAGTTGCAAACATCAGAAACAGGATACTGATAAACCCTTTTAATACAGGTGAATTGAGTATCGGACTATCTCCTTCTCCGCGCAGGATACCGTTTTCAGGAATTAATCCGATGAGTATAACAGCAATCCAAATCAAGAATACCCATCCGGCGTTTCTCAATCCTTTTTTCTCTGCGGGAGTGGGCTGTACGATTTCTTCTTGCGGCACATCGCCGGGGTATTTTCCTAAACGAGGTTCAGTCCATTTTACGGTTACGATGGTAGCCACTACGGTAACCATTAAGGCAGAAACAGCCATAAAATAGTAGTTCGCCGTAGGAAGTACCTCATAGGCCGGATCCAAAATTTGTGCAGCTTCAGTGGTAAGTCCGGCCATCAGCGGGTCGAACGACGTGATAAAAATATTCGCAGTGAAACCACCGCTCACCCCGGCGAATGCCGCCGAGAGACCGACTAACGGATTACGCCCCAGCGAATGGAAAATAGCGCCGGCCAGCGGAATTACCAACAAATATCCTAAGTCACCCGCAACTTTCGAAATAACTGCTGTAAAAACAACCATTATCGTGATGAGACTTGCCGGAGTTTTCACCAGCATCGAGTTGATGGCGGATTTTATCAATCCGCTGTGTTCGGCGATACCTATACCCAACATGGCTACCATCACAATGCCGAGCGGTGCGAAATTCGTGTAATTCCTCACCATTTCAAGAAGGATGAAGTGAATACCTTCTCGCGACATCAAACTATTGACTTTAACAATCTCATCTGTGCCCGGGTCTGCGCCACTCCAGCCCAAAAACGAGCCAAGAGCCGACAGCACGAATATGGCAAGTGCAAAAATTCCGAACAACAAGGCCGGATGAGGCAAGGCGTTACCGCCTTTTTCTACATAGTAGAAGAAACCTTTTTTATAAGGCTTTTGGGTTGTTTTATTCATTGTTCTTCGTGTGATTTTCTGTATCCCTGTATCATTGCAATGTCGCTATCGATGTCCGGCCCCGACGTGGTGAGCATTTCGCCGGTGATCAGCGCGCTTGCACCGCCACACAGCAGGCGGCGTTCGAGTGTGCGGTCTATCATCGCGCGGCCACCCGCAAGACGTATCCGGGCATCGGGCGCAATGATGCATAACAGCGCAACGCAGCGCGAAATCTCCGAATCGCTCAAAGGCGCAGCCGTCTCCAACGGCGTTCCCGGAATGGGCACGAGAACGTTCAGCGGAATCGACGCGACGTTCAACTCGCGCAATGCGACGGCAAGCTCTATGCGATGCTCTTCTGTTTCGCCCATGCCGATTATACCGCCTGAGCAAACGTCCATCCCTGCTCTCTGTGCACATCGCAACGTTTCCATCTTGTCGGCGACAGTATGTGTCGTACAGAGGCTCGGAAAAAACGACGGCGCGGTTTCGAGATTGCAATGGTAACGCCCGACGCCCGCATCGCGTAACGCCCGCAGTTGTGTCTCGCCGAGCAATCCCATCGACGCGCAGAGCGAAAGGCTCGGCACATCGCGCTCTATCTCGCGGTAGATCTCGCACGCCGCCTGCACCTCGTCGTCGGTCATCGTGCGCCCGCTCGTCACGAGCGAAAACCGTCGCACACCTTTATCGGCATTATGACGCGCCATCTGAACCGCCTCGCGCGCGCCGACCAGCGAATAAATCTCGACCGCCGTGGCGTGATGCGCCGATTGTGCACACCACTTGCAATCCTGTGGACAACGCCCCGAACGCGCGTTCATTATCGAACACAAATCCACTTCACCGCCATGAAAATGCCGTCTCAGCGTATCTGCAAGCGCACTCAACTCCTCGTCCGTCGCCGTGCGCGCCAGCTCCACCGCTTCGTCATACGACAGCCGTCGCCCATTAATTATCTCCTTTTCGAGCCGCATTAACCGCAAAAGTAGTAATTTAGCGCGCAAATCTCATTACTTCGCTGAAAAATTTATGACAACCAACGACAACATTAGAGAACTTGTAAGACGCCGGGATGCGTTGAGGGGGTATCTTTGACATCGACGGCCGAAAGATCGAACTCGAAGAAGAAGAACTGAAAACGCAGGCCCCTGATTTCTGGGACGACCCCGCGAAGGCCGAAGCACAGCTGAAAGCCGTAGCGGCGATTCGCGGATGGATCGACCGCTATGAAGCCGTGAACGCGGCGGTGGAGGATTTGCAGCTAATGCCCGAATTCGTGCGCGAGGGTGCGGCGAGCGAAGCGGAGCTGGATGCGCTCTATGCCCGAACGGCGGAAAAGATCGGCGACCTCGAAATGCGCAATATGCTGCGCGGCAATGAGGATCGCATGGGTGCGATAATGGACATCAACTCAGGTGCGGGCGGAACGGAAAGCCTCGACTGGGCGGCGATGCTGCTGCGCATGTACACGCGTTGGGGCGAACTCGGCGGCTACAAGGTGCGCATCATCGACCTGCAAGAGGGCGACGAGGCCGGTATAAAATCGGCGACCATAGAGTTCGAGGGCGACTATGCCTACGGATTCCTCAAAAGCGAGAACGGCGTGCACCGGCTGGTGCGTCTCTCGCCGTTCAACGCCAACAACAAGCGGCAGACGACGTTCGCGTCGGTATTTGTTTCGCCGGCGGTGGACGACACGATAGAAATTGTCGTAAACCCGGCTGACATCGAGTGGGACACCTACCGCAGCAGCGGCGCGGGCGGCCAGAACGTGAACAAGGTGGAGACGGGCGTGAGGCTTAAATACCACCACATCGACCCGACGACAGGCGAGGCTACGGACATCGTGATCGAGAACACCGAGACCCGCTCGCAACTTGCCAACCGCGAGAATGCGATGCGCCTTCTGCGGTCGAAACTGTATAGCTTGGAGCTGGCGAAACGTCAGGCGGTGCAGGACGAGTTGGAAGGGCAGAAGAAACGCATCGAGTGGGGTTCGCAGATCCGCAGCTACACGCTGCATCCTTACAAACTCGTAAAAGACCACCGCACGGGCCGGGAGACGTCTGACACGGCAGCGGTTCTGGATGGCGATCTGGACGAGTTTATAAAAGCGTACCTTATGGAGTTCGGGGCAGGAGCATAGCATATTATGCAGATAATATAGCAGGGTCTGTCCGCGCAAATAGCAAATTTGTGTGGACAGACCTTAATTTTTTTGCGGTTTTTGTTACCCGTTTTGCGCGGGGAACTGTCTTAATATCGCTTGGGCCGATGATAAATGGCTGGTTTTCGGAGGTGTAGTTGTATTTTTAGACTAATCTTTTATCGAACCGGACTTTTAAGGGTTTTTAGACTGAATTTGTTGCTTGTTTTTGTTCAACCGATAATTATTGTATTTATCTTTGTCATCGGAGAGATGGCAGAGTGGTCGATTGCGGCGGTCTTGAAAACCGTTGAGGTGAAAGCCTCCGGGGGTTCGAATCCCTCTCTCTCCGCGCTGTTGGGATGAAAATTATACTGGCCGGAGAAAGAAAGCAAACAAGGCATGGTCTTTGATAAGGATCAGACGTAAATAGGTTACACCGCAAAAACACACGCGTGTGTTTATTCCATGTCCCGTACGGGACATGGAACATGGAATAAACATCAGATAGAAATAAACAACGAACTTTCCGAGAACAGACCTGAAAGATAAACAGAAAACACTTTTTAATAACAAACCGTTCAACTAAATTTTTTTAACATGAGAAAAATCCTTTTACTTACTGCTGCGGCAGTGTTCGCTTTCGCTTCTTGTACGAAAGAGAACAAACAGACGGAAGATGGACCGAAAACCCTTACCGTCAAGATTGGAAATGCAGAGACCAGAGCTGTCCAAGCTCCGGGAACAGCCATTCCTGCTACTCTCAGCTCGGGTATCATTTTCCTTATCGATCCGAGCGGTAATGTTATCGGCTCTTCGATTACATTGAACGTTGGTCAGGCTACAACAACCGGCCAGGTTATCAACAACGTTTCTTCTTCGGCGCGCGTCTACATTTTAGGTAATGTTGTCGCCGGCGATGTTTCCGCTGTTTCGGCTCTTACGACATGGTCTGCCATTCAGGCCTACGCGTCGGACATTGCCGCTTATCAGACGACTCTCTACACTGCTGCCGCTCTGGGTAACCAGGCAGGTGTTCCCGCAGGTATCACCGTAACTTCTACCACTGAGGCCAATGTCAGTATCAACCTGACTCCGCTTCACGCTCGTTTGGAGCTTTTCGGTGTCACCTCAGCTTTATACACCGATCCGGGCAACAGCCTCAACCAAACACAGATCACAAACTTCGATGTAATCGGCGTTTATGTGGATTCTTATTATCCGAACTTCACGTACGGCGGTGGCGGTAGCGGAACTTTGTTCCAGATCAATCAGGCTGCTCCTTCCGGCGGTATCGGCGATACCGGCACATGGCCCGCTGTGGGCACTCCTCCTACGATGACAACAGGTCCTAATCCCAGCATATGGGGATACAACGTCGCAGCAGGCAGCCTGCCGCGTCTGGTCATCGCTTTGACAACCATCGAGTATGAAGTATCGACTGACGGCGGTTCGACTTGGACACCCGGCACCGACATCACCAGCACCGGAACTTACTACCTGACCGTCGGAGGTTACAGCAACGCCGGTTTGACTTCGTTCGAGAGAGGCAATATCTACCAGATCACTGCCGCCAACATGACGTTCAGCACTGATAATCTCCACACTACTCCGAACCCGACAGAGATCGACCTTACTATAACTGTAACGGTTCTTCCGTGGGTTCTTGTAAATACACTGCCCATCCTGGAATAATCCTGGTTATTCCATGAATCACAGGGAGGCGGAGGATGATACCCTCTGCCTCCCGCTAACGCGAATCAGCCATTCCGGACGCCATGCGTTAGGTCCGGCCACAATTATAACGGTGCGTTCCCGCTTCGCGGCGGGAAATGGCGCGAAGTGTCGATAGCAAGACACGTGAACAAGTAATTAAATACATACCGCATATGCTAACGCTAAGAAGGATTCTGTTTTTTTCTCTGCTGTCCCTTTTGACAGCCGGCTGCGTAAAAGAGAACAGAGATAATTGTCGCGGACTCAAATTGCAGTTCACCTACACCTACAACAATCAGGACCAGAACCTGCTGTTGGAGGAAGTCGGGAGTATCCGCATTTACCTGTTCGCACAGAACACAGGCATACTGGTCGATATTATCGAGGTAGGGGCGCAGGATATTGCGAGAGGATATGTTTATGCCGACATTCTCGACGGCGTTTACACCGCAGTCGCATGGGGCGCAAGCAGCGAAAATATGACGCAGGGCGGATACAGGGCTACCACGTCGATAAGTCAGGCCCCCCCTCCGGTAGCCATAGGAAGCACTTCGCTGAACGATTTCCGCATGATGCTCGCCTACGGGCTGCTCCCCGCTAATCCCGAGGCAGAGGTCGCTCCGCAGGTCAAAAACTTCGACCACCTGTTCTGGGCTATTGCAGAGGATATTACGGTTGCGGGCAGAGGAACTCGGACCATCCCGTTCGAATTCCAGAAGAACACCAGCACGCTGAGAGTCATAATCAACGGTATCCAATACCTGCCGGGCCGTTCTTTGGCGCCGCTCAACGTCTTTACCACAGGCAAAAACTGGGCATACGCATACAACAACATCCCGGATGTTGCCGCCGCTCCGAGGATGCTCTACGAGCCTCAGAGCGTTACGGTCGACGTGAACAGGATGGAGGCGGATATCAGGCAACAACGTTTCGTTATAGCTCAGAGCGCTACCGATCCCGTATTGCTGTACATCCGCGATGCGCAACATGGCGTCAATATGCTGAATCCGATCAACGTGATAAATGCGATCCTCCAAAGCCCCGATTATAACAATCAGGCGGACATAGACCGTGAAGATCTGTTCATCATAGAGCTTTCTATCGCTTTCGACCTGAGCATCACGGTCACCGTAAACGGATGGGAGATAATCATACTCGATCCCATAATAAGAGATTAAACGCACGGTAGAAACGACCTGAATGGTAAATTCGTAAGTCAGAAAACAACATAGTATGAAAACGATCAAGATACTGAGATTTTCCGTCGTTCTTTTTTTCGCGTTTGCTCTGTCGGGCTGCGTGAAGGAGAGGTTCGACGCCTACATTGCCGATAGCGAGGTCACTGTCGTTATAAAGGTTCCGGGGCCTTCGCGCGGCAATACGAGGGCTATTGTCCAAAACAGTGCGGACGACTATGCCGTGACCAGGGTCGATATATTGATGTTCGACGCTACCACCAAGGTCTATGCCGGACGCATATTCAGCAACGTTATCACGGGTGCGGGGAACACCAAAACCTTCACCGCCAAAATGCCCGTGGGCGACTTCGACCTTATGGTGCTGGCCAACGCAAAGGATATAATCGATAACGATCCTCCTACGGTCGGCTCGACGACGAAAACTCAGGCATACGGCATGTTCATGCAGAGTCTCCCCCCTTCGGGAGGATGGAATGCCCTGCCCGGAAGTTCCGGCTATATAAACTTCCCGATGTGGGGTGAGGTCGATAACTTCAACGCCGGTGTCACGACCACGATCAGCAATGTAGACCTTGTAAGGATGCTGGCTAAAGTAAACCTGTCGTTCGCAAGCCAGGCCGCCGCCGATAAGCTGTTTATCGAGGAGATAAGGCTCTGCAACTTCAACAAATTCGGATATCTGACTTCGCGGGGATGGAACTGGAACGGCACCGTTGTCTCCGACTTTGCGCCCGATGCTATATCCTCGACCAATGTGGGGGGCTTTTCCAGCGGGATAGTCTATGCCAATTCCGTAGCCAACCCCAATGTCATCAACCACGCCAACTATGCCCAGTTGTGCAAGGACGAAATATTCCTTTTCGAAGTTGCTAAACCGGTTAACCCGGCCGCCGCGACCAGTTCGGTCTGTCTCATCATCAAAGGCAGGTTCGACGGCAGCAGCACTTCTACCTACTACCGTATCGACATGGTAAACAGCAGCGGCGCATATTTCGATATAATCCGAAACCACTACTACGACATAAAGATAATAGACATAAACGGTCCGGGACATCTCACGGGCGAAAGCGCTTTCGATTCCAAACCGGTCAACATAACCACCCAGATCAACGCGTGGAACGAAGCCGGCATGAATGACATCACGTATAACGGGCAATATCAGTTAGTCGTCAATCGGTCGGAGTTCGACGGTTTCGACCAGCATGGCAGCACGCCCCAGGCCCTGAGGGTCTACACCGATTTCCCCAGTGGCTGGACTATCGAGATCGATCCTATCAACGATTTTTGGATAAGGGTAAACCCGACTTCTTACGACAACAGCGCGATTCCGTTCGAGTCTGTCGAAGTGGAGATAACCTGCGAGTTCAACGACTGGAACGAGATTCGCACCGGTTCGTTCTGGATCGTTGCGGGGCCGCTGCGCAAACAGATATTTGTTACGCAGGACGACGGCAGCATCATCTTTGACGGCGGTTCGACAGACCTCTTGTATATAATGGAAGACGGTACGCTCGGTGTGGGCAAATGGAGTCCGTTCGGCCCCGTTACGCAGGAAAACGTGCTGTACTTCAAGTTCGGCGGCGTGGTCGGATTTACTATGCCGCACGTTCTTCCCGGCGGCTTCATAGACTGGTCTGACCTCTATCCCACATTCGGTATCGGTGCGTTCAATGATATTGTCGTGTTCAATCCCACGGGCGTGACGATCGATGATTTCCCGTCTCGCGGTTATGCCGGCAGTTTTGACTCTGGCGATAACGACCTGCCCAATCTTCCGGGTTATGATCCGGACGACTTCAATTCCTACAATATCTACAACACTTCGTCGCGACTCTACCATACCGGTTACAACGTCAGGATCAATGGCAAGGGCGACCCGTGCAAGCTGGTGGGCATGCGCGCGGCGGATATTATAAGCGCGTCGTCGGATGCTGAGATAACCAACTATTTCAGCGGTTGGCGTCTTCCCGGGGTCAATGACAATATCGACTTTATGGGTGCGCCTACAAGTTGGTATGCTTTCCCTCCCGTTCCTAATGAGGAAAACAGGGTCATTTACGATGGGGACTATTGGGGTCCGAATGCTCCGGGCTATACCGGCCCTTCGGATATGGATTGGGATGGCGGTTGGTTTCCGCTCGGCACTCAGCCGGGAGAAGGCTTGTTCCTGCCTGCCCTGGGATATGCCATTCCTACGGGCTTGGGCGGTCAGGGTCTATTTTCGGCCTACTGGACGAGTACGCCCCGTGGCGCTCCGGGTAACGCCAGCGACTCGAACAATGCCTACGGCCTGTATATAGGCGAGTCTATGCTGCAAGTTATAGATTACTTCTACAATGCCGCTTCGCCCATACGCTGTATCAGGGATGCTCCCACACCTCCGCTGTCGGTGGGCGGTATAGACCTGCTCTATTTTGACGAACACGACGTGTTGCGCATAGGCGAATGGGGCAACGAGGTAGGCGTGGAAAACGTGGCTTACTTCAAGCCAGGCAGTGTCGTCGGCTTTGTTATGCCCGACCTCGACACCGTACAAATATATGGTCAAGCTCCCTGGGATGTCAGTCTCATTCGCTTAAATCCTACGGGGCAGGTAATAGAACGCTATGCGACCGATGAAGACAGCTATGGACGCTATGGTGATATCAGCAATACGCTGCCCAACGTTCCGGGATTGTGGTATACGGATTGGAGAGGTACGGCAACTCCGTTGCTCTCAGACCCGGCCTACCACAGCTACAACAACGTCATTAACCGCGGTAAGGGCGACCCGTGCCAGTTAGTGGGCCTCACGAGTGCGAGTTTTTCGGGTATGAATTCGTCACAGTTCAACACTATGACAGCCAGCAGCCAGTGGCGTTTGCCTACCGCCGAAGAGAATGTCGTGCTTATGGGAATCGATAACGTCCAGTTGGATGGCAGGGCGTACTTTTTCTATCAGTGGTTTTATGGTGCGGATACTGAACACGAGTCATATTACAACTTCTGGGACGACGGAACATCGCCGGATGGCGACAACAGGCCGGTACCATGGAGTGGCCCGACTTTGAACGGCGGTTGGTTGCCTGTCGTACCTTGGGATGCCCCGCTTAATATAAGTGATGGTACGTTCTTCCCTGTGACGGGCTATTTCGAGGCCGAGGGTTATATGGGTGATTCAGAATACGTCGACGGGGTATACCGTGAGATGGGCTATACCGGAGTAATACATTCGAGTACCATGCAAGTATCAAGAAATAACCATAGTATTGGAAACCCTACAAATATCATAGTGGTTCTTTTTGGAGGTGGCAGCTATCAAAATGTCGCTACCGGTGTGACTGATGTTAATACATTCGCCTTCCCTGTCCGTTGTGTACCCAAAGACCCGGAATCGTATAGCGGCAGCATAGGCCGCTCGGCTGCCGCCATGACCCGCGCCGGCGCGAACGTGCAGCCGTCCAGGTCGTCGGTACAGCAGCCGTCGCAGCAACGGCGACCGCAAACAGAGCATCCGTTTTTCGGCCGCCGCACCATGCGATAGCCGAAAACGGCGATGAACATCTCCTGCCCTCGCGGCCATCAGACAAGGAGAGTTCACCCGCACAGCCCCGAAGTTCCTGACCGAACCTCGGGGCACAAAGACAAAAAACGTACTCGAAAACGATCAAGAGACATAAATATGGAAACGATCAAAGGAATATTATTTTACGGCGCTTTTCTTTTTCTTTCCGCTTTTGCCTTGACGGGTTGCGTCAAGGAGCCGTTGTCGGACCGGAATCGCATCAAAGATAACGACGTCACCGTCGTTATCAAGATCCCCGGCGCGACAACAAGAGCCATCACCGAGGGAGGAACGGACGACAACGCCGTGACGAGGGCCGACATATTGCTGTTCAACCTGAACGATGCCGGAAGGTATGCCGGACGCGTGTCCACCAATACTATCACGACGGTCACAGCTAATACCAAGTCGTTCACCGTCAGGATACCCGAAGGCAATTTCGAGCTTGTGATCCTGGCCAATGCCATGAATATAGTCAATGCTGTCGACGCCTCTTTAACGGTCGGCACGACGACTAAATCTCAGGTGTACGGCCTTCTCACGGAGTCGCTCCCGGCCAGAACTCCGTGGACGGCTCTTTCGGGAGTATGGAACGCTCAGCCCGGAAGTTCCGGCTACAAACCTTTCCCGATGTGGGGCGAGGTCACTGTCGATACCGAGTCTTCGACCACCGTCAGTGCAACGCTCCTGAGAATGCTGGCCAAGATAAACCTTACTTTCCTCGACCAAAGCATCAGCGACAAGCTGGAACTCGAAGAGATCATACTCTGCAACTATAATTTTCAGGGATATCTGGCCTCTCCGACCTGGGCGCAGTGGACTCCCAGCACTCCCGGTGTAGCTAACCCCTTTACCTCGTCTAACCAGACGGGCTTTGCCAACGGGTTGCTCTATGCCAATACGGCTTCTTATTCCAATATTATCGGCGTTAACGTGGCCGGTGTTCAGGTCTGCAAGGACGAGATCTTCCTGTTCGAGGTAGCCGCTCCGGCAAATCCATTGATCCCCGCGCAGCGTACGGCGTCGCTTTGCCTTATTGTCAAGGGTAGATATGCCGGCGACACCGAGTCGTCCTACTACCGTATCAACATGGTGAACAACGGGAATTTTTTGAACATCCTGCGCAACCACAACTATGATGTCGTTATTCAGGACGTCAGAGGCCCCGGAGCTAACACCGGCGAGATTGCCTATGACTCCGAAACGGTCAATATAACCGCCATAGTCCGCCAATGGAACGCCGGCTATGAAGTCGACGTGGACTACTCCGGCCAGTTCCAGCTGATCGTCAGCCAGTCGGAATTCGATTTCGACGGGACAGGAGCGCCCGCACAGGAACTCGAAGTATTCTCGAACCACCCTGCCGGATGGACCATCGAATTCGAGAGCGGCGTAGATTGGATACATATAAGCCCCGATACGAGCACCGACATAACTGATTTTGTGAATGTATCGATCACCTGCGATCCTAATACTACCGGAGCGCCGCGCACCGGCAAATTCTATATAACTACGCCGCTTATACGGAAAGAAATAACGGTGAATCAGGAAGATATAGAACCTTATGTTCCGGGTGATAATCTTCTCTACTTCGATGGCGATGTTCTACTGATAGGCAGATGGGGCATTGAGGTCAATTCGACCAATTTGGCTTTCTTCAATTTCGGCAGTACGGTCGGCTTTTTGAATGGCGCTGCATGGGATGCGTCTCAGGTTCGGTTCAACACGGCCGCTGCTATTGCTTCTTTCCCAACATATAACGGTATTCCGCAATACGATAATTGGAATAGTTCTATTGCCGATTCTCCGGAAACTTCCGATCCTTCTTACCATTTTGGTTATAACGTTCTCGACGGCCGTGGCGACCCGTGTCAGTTGGTAGGTCTGTCGGCTGCGGCGATCAGAGGTATGACCGGCGCCCAGGTAGATGAGCATTTCAGTGGATGGCGTATGCCTTCCGCCGAAGAGAATGCCCTCTTCGTTGGCGGCCCCAATGCCGATACATGGGAGCCCGGTGGCGGTACATATTCTTACATTAACAGCACTTACGGTTATTGGACAGACGATACGAATCCCTACACGCCTGTTCCTTCGACTGGTCTAACGTGGGGTGGCGGCTGGTTCCCTGTATTGACTCCTGCAAGTCCTATCGTAAATATTGCTGACGGCACGTTCCTGCCCGCTGCGGGGATGCGCAATACCAGCGGCAGTCCGGTCGGTCAGGGTATCTCAGGTCAATATTGGTCAAGTACGCCGGCAAGTGCCACTAATGCGTACCACATATATTTCAGCGATTATAATGTTTATCCGGTCGTCCAAGAGCCTCAGAATAGCGGGTATGCGGTTCGCTGCGTCCCCAATGAAATAGCTCTTCCTCCTCCTGCTGTGGAGTGGGCGATCAACCCATGGGTAGGCACTTTCCACCGTTATAATGAGACCGGCGAACGGATCATCTATTCGGGACATACGGGCACATGGACGGCAACCGTGATCGACGGCGCAGGCTGGATCAGACTCGACGGTGGCGATGCCAATATCGCGTTCAGACTTAACAATATGATGGTCAAAGGCAATCCCGGTAATCCTGAGGCCAATCAGGTGACGGGCAGTGCAACAACTGTAAGCGGCACGGGCAATATTCTGTTCCGCGTCGGATTGACAGGCACGCTGCCCACTGCCGATACCGAGCCGCGCTATGCAAGGATCCAGCTTACGTGGAGCGGCGGTACAAGCATTATCTACGTCCGCCAGGGCGAAGAGGCCGACTATGTTATGGGCCCCGACGATGCGGTCACAAGCGCCGATCTTACCGGTCCTACGCGTCCCGACGCCGTGAAGTTCTCGCCGTTTAACCTTACCGCGCCGTCAGGATCGTGGTCGGCTGTGACCGGCGTCCAGCTCGGCAATGACTATAATGCCGGTACACGCGGCGTCTTTACCGAGTATCCAAGCCAGGCGGGGGCTTATTTCCAGTGGTCGAGTGCGGTCAATACCAGATTTGCATACAATCCGTTTACGGTGACCGTCAGTCCGTGGAGTATGGCTGTTCAAAGTCCGGTGATTTGGAACGAAGGTTCGGCGCCGAACCGAATTTCCGACAATAATGAGACCTGTCCTCCCGGCTACCGTCGCCCCAACGACGGACCGACATCCACCCTCTCGACCAATACAGTTACCGGTTCAGAGATACGCCAGTCGTTGTTCGCGTCTCCGGCCGCAGGTGATAATGTCGATGCTCTCGATAATTCGATATGGGGTTATTACGCAGACGGTTTCTTCGATCGCCGTCCTATCACGGGTGCGAATGCCGGTGCGGTGAATCCGAATCCGGCGAATCCTTATACCGTCAATTCGACCGTTTCCGTAACGACTGAGGGCACAGCGTACGTAGGTCGCCTTTACTACAATCCGGCCAACTACGCCAGCATTTTCCTTCCGGCGGCCGGATTACGCGACGGTTACGCTTCTAACGGTATATTAGACTCTCCGGGTATAGGACACTATTGGCTGAGTTCGTCTTTTGGAACTAATGTTTCTCAGTATCTGTATTCGGGCGTTTCCAATGCGAACGTGACATACGGTAACCGCTCCGACGGTTTCAGTGTACGTTGCGTCAAGGATGAACCTACCGTCGGCGAGGGTGCAGACCTGTTGTACTTTGACGGCGATGTTTTAAAGGTCGGTAAATGGGCCGACGAGGTTAATTCGAACAATCTGGCCTTCTTCCAGTTCGGCAGTACGATCGGTTTCGTGGGCTGGGGTGGTGGATGGTCCGGAGGGGCGGTTGCGTTCAACACTACCTCTGCTAATTTGAGTTTCTCGACATACGGTAATATTCCGAACTACAATGCATGGAACGGCTCTATTGTCAATTCTCCGACGACTTCCAGCGCGGCTTATCACCATGGTATGAACGTCCTCGACGGTCGCGGCGACCCGTGTAAGTTGGCAGGCCTGTCGGCTACGGACATCAGGGGCATGACAGCCGCCCAGATAAATGCTTTGACCCCCAGCGGTTGGCGCACGCCTACCGCACAGGAGAATGCCATCTATTCTGCCGGTTCTTCTTATGTCGGCGGATGGCAGCCGGGTGGCCCTCCCATTACCTCTATCTTTGACGGTTTCTGGACATCCGCTTCGGATTCCCGCACTCCTGTTCCTTCTGCTGGTACGACATGGGGTGGCGGTTGGTTCCCTGTACTGACTCCTAACGTCTCCAACCCTACCATCAATACTGCCGACGGTACGTTCCTGCCCGCTGCCGGATACCGTAACGCCTCAGGCTCTGAGACCGGTACAGGAGACGAAGGGGTATACTGGTCGAATACGCCTTCACGCAGCAATCAGGGGTATAATATGTGGTTTTATGACACAGGTGCTCCTGAATTATGGCCGACAGTTTCTTATCTTTACAGCTTCGGCTTACCGATTCGTTGTATCCGTCCGCCGGTTATGGCGTTCCCGCTCAGTGTGGAATTGGGTAACTTGGTGCAAATGCCCGCGATAGAAACTCTTTCCGTGATAACTCAGGATGCCGACGGCAATCCCGCCCCGTCGCAAAGCTGGACGCTTACCTCGTCCGCTTCCTGGCTGACGCTCTCGACCCACCCCATGGGTCTCGGAGCCGGCCCGACCGTCAGCGGAACAGGCGCGCAGACCGTTTACCTGGTAGTTACGCAAAATACCGCATTTGAAGAGCGCCGCGCTGCGATCTATCTGGGTACGGACGCTATGAATGTGGTATCGACAGTAGTTCAGCTTCCGGCGGGTGGCAGCAACGACCTGCTCTACTTTGCTGCCGACGGAACGTTGCAGGTAGGTAAATGGGGGCCGGAAGTCAATTCGACCAACGTTGCATACTTCAAGTTCGGCGGCGTCGTGGGCGTTGTCGATGCATCGTCGTGGTCAA
The DNA here is from genome assembly GCA_009783565.1 of Rikenellaceae bacterium. GTDB lineage: Bacteria > Bacteroidota > Bacteroidia > Bacteroidales > Rikenellaceae > WRDF01. The sequence continues at coordinate 38,283 of WRDF01000008.1, forward strand.
CGAGCAATATCAGGTTCAATCCTTCTACCATTAGCCCTCCTAACTATGCCTCTATACCGTCTTTCACTACCACGGATTGGAATAACGGAGTGCGGAATATTTCCACAAGATCGGGGTCGCCAAATGCTTACCATACGACTGCCAACGTGCTGGCCGGTAAGGGCGATCCGTGCAGGCTTGTCGGCTATACCGGCGCGCAGATCCGGACTTTGGCCCAAGGCGGCTCACTTCCTTCGGGAAGGTGGCGTATGGCTACCGCCAGAGAGAACGTTCTGTTCGTGGGAGGAGCTAATCCTGCCGTTCCCACATGGCAGCCCGGAAATCCCTTGATTACTTATAATCAGAGTACAGGCTCGGCGACCAACCAGATGAATTATTGGGTCAATTCTGCCTCGGCGCCGCCGGTTACGCAGGGCGTACAATATGGCGGCGGTTGGTTGCCCGGAATTCAGGGCGCTGTTCCGAATACTGCCAACGGCTCTTTCTTCCCTGCTACGGGAACTATATTGGATGGTGGCAGTGGTACTGCCTTCTCTAAGGGAACTTTTGGAGACTATTTTTCAAGTACGCCTTTTAACAGTTCTAGCGTGTACTCTATGGAGATTTGGAGCGTCACAGCAATCTCGAACCAAAACACCATTGGTTTTGGCAACGCCACAGTTATCCGCTGTGTTCTTGATGACTAACGGAGCAGGGTAAATTACTCTCGTTCGAGTCTTTAAATTATTCGCCGGCGGGCTGTTTAGCCCGCCGGTTTTTTGTTTATTCGTGCGAATACACTAATGAAGAGTATTATTTTTTGTAAGATGCACTTGAATAATGCACATCTTGTATTATTTTTGCGAAAATGTTTTCCTGTCTTTGTGCAAAGCATGAAGAATTGCAGGAAATGAAACAATTTAACGATAAAGTACGTAATTATCAAAAATGTGTTACCTTTGCACAAATTATAAAGGGCTGATTTAAGGCGACTTGTGATTAAAAATAATCTTCGGAGTCGTAAAAAGCCCGAACATGGTCGGCGGGCAGTTATTCAACGTAATGGATTTTGTTACCCATTTTGTATAGATAACTGTCTTATTATATAATGTCGTCGGTAAATGTAACCGCGACCCCGGAAATGCACAGCTAAGATACCCAATAGCATAAAAATAGATGAAGTATGAAAGTGAAAGCGTTGCTTTTATCAATTCTTGTTTTTTGCGGATGCCTGACCGCTCACTCGTCAAAAGCGCAGGATGTCGCGGTTAAGACCAACTTGTTTTACGGAATCTACACCCTCACCCCTAATCTGAGCCTCGAAATAGGGCTGAGCGATCGCACCACGTTGGACGTCGGCGTCGGCTATAATCCATGGAATCTTGAAGGCTCGGAAGAAGACAATAAGAAACTTGTCCATTTCTTGGGCAATGTCGAGTATCGCTATTGGCTTTGTGAGAAGTTCAACGGTCATTTTTTCGGGATTCACGCACTCGGTTCTACTTACAACATCGCAGGACACGAGCTTCCGCTGCTTTTCGGTAAAGACTCCGAGTCTTACCGGCATGAAGGCTGGGCGGCAGGAGCCGGCATGTCGTATGGATACCAGTTCGTGCTCAGCAGGCGCTGGAATCTGGAAGCCAATATCGGTTTGGGCTATGTCTATATGAAATATGACAAGTACCATTGTAATAAATGTGGCGACATAGTGAGTACAGCCCGGCGGGATTACTTTGGGCCTACTAAGGGGGGCATATCGTTAATATATGCCTTTTAACGGGTGATAAAAATTCTGTTTTCCCTCATACAAAGAAACAAGAAGAACATGAAAAAGATAGCAATAATTGCAATTTGTCTGTTATCTTCTATGGAGATGATGGGGCAGGTCAGAATGAGTAACGTCGAAATCAGACAAGTCGGGAATAGAACCGATATTTTCTTCGACGCACAGATGGACAGAAACGCAACGGCCCGCAGCTACAAACTGATCGTAACCCCCGTCGCGTATAATGAGGCCCAGCAGATGGCACTGCCGCCGATAGTTGTCGAAACGCGCCGCACACGTATTATGGACCTCCGTCACGGGGTGCAGCCTTTGCCCGGCGCACTTCTGACCGAAAACGGCAGAACGGTGCGTTATGCCACGTCGGTGGATAATCAGGAGTGGCTGGCCGGGGCGAGCATTCGTCTCAGCCTGAATTCGGTCGGTTGCTGTTCGCCGAACTGTTCTTCGCAGGCGGCGGCATCTCAAAGTCTGGCATTGCTTTCGAATGCAGGGCAGTTTATTACATCTGCACCTATTCCCGCGCCTGCACCTGTTCCCGTTCCTGCTCCTATACCCGCAGTTGTTCCCGCACCCGCACCTATTCCTGCGCCAGCGCCTACCCCCACTGTTCGGACGGGCGGTATAGTGCTTGTGCTGAAAAAGGATGCCGAATATGCTGCTTCCGGTCCGTCTGCGCCGGCAGCCGTGTTCCATAGATCCAATGTCAGATTCCAGCAGGGAATTTCCAGAGTAAATCCTTTTATTTTCGATAATCATTGGGAGCTGAGGAATCTCGTTCAGGCCCTCAGGGAAGCAGGCAGCGGCGCTTTGACGGGCAAAATAGAGATCACGGGATTCGCCTCCCCGGAGGGTACTCAGGCGGGCAATTACAGACTTGCCCATGATCGCGCTATCGCGGTGAGAAACTATATATTGGACAATGTTCCTCATCTGCGCCCGTCGGACTTCGAAATTATCAACGGTTGGGAGAACTGGGAGGAACTTTATACGCTGGTCGAGAGGTCTAATATGCCGGATCGTCGGCAGGTCCTCGACATAATCGAGCGCGTTCCCGCCGAAATCGATTATCTGCGCAACACGTCGAGAAAACAGGTGCTAATGAACCTGAACGGAGGCCGGACATGGAGATATATGTACGCCAATTTCTTCCCGCAGTTGCGCAATGCAACTACCGTTACTTACCGAACGGCTGCGGGCGGGAATGTGGCAGCATCGACATCCCCCACTGCCATGCAAAGGAATACCGAGCTGATAAACCGCGCTATCGATCTTATAGGTCAGCGCGATACTTCGGCCGCATTGGCGATTCTCGCGCAGGTGGAGAACGATTCTCGCGCTTGGAATCCCATAGGAGCGTGTTATGTTCTCGAAAGCAATTTCACTAAGGCCAGAGAGTATTTCCAAAGGGCTATCGATGCGGGGCACAGCGAGGCGAGAGCCAATCTGGATCAACTGCAGCAATAATTTTTACAGTTCTATCGTTTCTGCTTATGCGGACGCCTGAAACCGAATGAATTTTTTAACCAAACTTCAACATTTATAAACTAAAAATAGAAAAGCCACAGACAAAAGCTCTCGTATTCCTGCAAGGGAGGTTAAGTGAGATGTGACGAAATAACTAACGAAACACACAGGCCTGTGTGTTTCCTCCTCTTAGAGGAGGAAACAACAAACACTAAACACTAAGCCGAATAAAAACCAAACAAACTTTTTAACCATCACTAATTTTTTAACCAAATCTCAACGCATGAAAAAATTTCTTTTTTCAGCCGTAGCCATGGCTATGGCATTCGGTATGCTCTCTTGCACGCAGGAGAGAGAAGCCGGAGAAAATGGTAAGGGGAATGAGACAACAGGTTCGACTGCCGTTTCTTTCTCGTTCAACCTGCCGTCAGCTACCCGTGCGCCGATTGACTTCGAACCCGACGGTCAAGCCGAGAACAACGCACAGGAAGTAATGTTCGGTGCGGGTGACCTCACTATCCTGATCTTCAACAATGCCGGTATCTTGGAGAAGAAAGCAGAAATCACGAGTTCTACCTACACCACGCTCCTGTCGGCGGGCCAGAAGACCATTTTCGTCCTGGCTAATCTCGGTACGGCTGCGAATCACGCACTGCCCAACCTCAAAAAGGTGAACACGGCGACTCTCGTTCCTTCTGTCGATCAGTTTACTCTCGCAGATCTGGTTGAAGGTTCTACTACTTTCACGCTCACTAATTTTCTCGCGGTGGCGTTCGACGCAGGTACTCCTCAGGCATATGACGTGAACAAAGCCGGAGCGCGTACGTTCTCCGTAGTTCCGCTTCACACTCTTGTTGCCGCCGGAACTCGCGGTTTGCCGATGTCGAACAGCAACGCCAGCGTATTTACGGTTAATGCCAACGTTACGGAAGACCAGGCCAACACTCCCGGAACTCCTGTACTTAGCGGCAGCGAGCAGTACAACCGTTTCAAGATCGAACTCGATTTCCTCGGCGCTAAGGCAAGGGTTATAATGAACCCGGCTACCCTTCCGCAAACTATCGCGGACATCAGCCAGCCGACTTACTCGGTGAAGAACCTGGCGAAATATACGAGCCTTGTTCAGAGAGTGGTATCGGGCAACCCCCGTTCCATCTATCATACTATGACGTTCACACCGGCGGGCGACCCGGTGGCTTATACGCCCCATTTCGATCAGGCTTCGTCTATTACCCAGCCTGTGCTTGCCAACCCTGCGACTACTCCGACGTACATTTACGTACCTGAGAATACCAACACGGTACTGTTGCGCGGTCAGTCTTCTTTCTACGCAATGAACGTGACCTACAAGCCGAGAAATATCGTAAGCGCGATAGCGTACAACACTCTGATCACAGAGCCTCCGCGTATCGACTTCACTCGCGGCGCGTACGATGCAGTGGTTATCACACCTGCCAACTCTTATGTCTACGTAACCGAGGATGCCGGTATACACGGTATCACCGACCGTTTCTTCCGCACGGCACGTCTTTTGGCAGATGCAGTATGGATGGCAGCTAACGACCTGCCCATTACTCACGGTTCTTACTCTGCGTCGGCTGCCGACGCTTTGGTAGCGGGTAAATACAAGACCTTTGTAGACGCTCAGAGCTGGTATCGTTTCGATATCGGTGTCGGCGCTGCTCCCAATACCGTGTTCGGCGTACTTCGCGGCAATGCTTATACGGCTACCGTTACGAACCTTACAGGTCCGGGCGAACCGACAGAAGGCGATCTCTTCGAAGAGCCTGAAATCCCGGTCGAGACCCGTACTTACATCAACGTGGAGATCACAGCTAAGGGCTGGGCTGTTCGCGAACAAATCGTCGAGGGTTAACACACGCGTGTGTTTCTCAACCTGCCGGTTGTCACTCCTCCGTTCCTCACGAATGTTCGGAATGACAGTGGAGGGCAGACCTTAACATCCACAGGTGGCGGAGATCTGATCGTCTCCGCCATCACAAGAAACAAGAAAAATAACCTCGTGTAAACATGAAGGTGAAAAATCTGATCATATTACTTTCAGTCGTTCTGCTGGCAGGCTGTACGAAAGAGGACTTGTCGAAATGCGCCATCGACGTGCGGTTCAGGTATGACATGAACTCCGAAGGGGTCGATAAGTTTGCGACCGATATCAGCAAGGTAAATCTGTTCGTTTTCAACGAATCGGGAGTTCTGGTGCAGGAGTACGTGGATGCGGGCGATCGTCTCGATGGCACATATCGTATGAGCCTGAAACTCGATCCGGGTGTTTACGATTTCGTCGCATGGGGAGACATGGGAGATGATTACCACCACCCGCCGCTGACCCCCGGCGAAAGCAGTATCGATGAAGGGCGCGTCAGCCTTAAAACCGTCGCCGGAAACATGCATACCCATCACGATCCGATATATCACGGCTCGCGGGTACGTGTACAGGTTAAAGAGTTCGGTAACGAGGTGCTGTGGATAAACAAGATCAAACTTACGAAGTCTGTCAGGGTGAAGTTCCACGGACTGCCGATATCTTCTTCGGGCGCAAGCCGTTCGGGCTCGAACGCAGATCGTTTTGTCTGCCGCATTGTGGGCAGGAATGCGGATTATTGTTTCTACGCCCTGCCGGCAGAGAACCGGCAGGTACAGCATTTTAGCCCTGAGTATGATTTCGATGCGGCGACGCAAACGCTTACACTCGATTTCGCTACGATGCGTCTGTTCGATGATAATTCGTGTCAATCCAATCTGATACTCGAATACCACCCTACGGACGGTTCATCCGCGATAACGATACTGAACGTAAAACTGACCGACGTGATAAAGGTTCAATATCCGACCGTCGATTTTGTTCGTGACGATACGTTTGTTCTGCCTTTCGATTACAGAGGAGATTACGCTTTCGCGGAGTTTACGGTGACGATCAACGGTTGGACGGCAGGTGGAACGAATGTTATCGGAATATAAGCAGTTAAGAGGAGGGAGAGAATAAAAAGTCATTAAACTTATGAAGCGAATATTTTTCGGAATGATACTTTTTCTGGGCTTGCTGCTGACCGCGGGATGCTCCAAGGAGAAGTTTGTTCAAGGCGAAGATGATACCGGTAATGGTACAACAACGCTGTCGCTTACGTTTTCGACCTCCCGCAGTGGCGGCGAGTATTCCGAAGGAGCGCTCAGTTCATTGCGCGTGATCATTTTCAGAAGTAATTCTTCCGGAGTGACAGGGCCGCTTGTGCTTAATAAAAAAATACTTCCCGCATCGCCGAACGCCGAGGTTATCGAAGTCAGCGAGATCGTCCCTGCGGGCTATCTGAATATATATCTTGTCGGGAACGAGTCGGACGACATGGGTCTGGCCGGCATAACGAACCCTTCTGCGCTGAACGCCATAATGGTCGATTATGCGAATAACTATGTTGCCGATGGCTTTATGAACGCTCCTTTCCCGATGTACTCTTCATATCGGGCGGTACTTGTCAATACCAGTCAGGTTGTCTCCCATCCGGAAGCGATAGTGAGCGGCGGCACCACTACTTTCGAAATAGAGCGGGCCGTTGCTAAGCTGACTGTTCAGTTGGATTGCAATTTTTCGGACCTGAACAATCTGGCGATTACGCTCGATTCGGCGAGGGTTGTAAGTATGCCTTTGAATCCCCGTCTTTTAACCAGGGAATATGGCGGACTGAATGCGGCGGACTATTTCTCGTCGGACGGGATGCCGTTAGCGGGCAAGTTGCAGATGAAAGCGGGCAACTCCGGATTCCAGACCATTGCAGGCGATCCGGATAAGGCGATAGTGTTCTACATGCCCGAACATATTCTGAATCGCACGGACCATCATAACTTCACCTATCTCGAACTTAAAGGGCACATGACCGGCAGACCGTCGGCCGAGCTTATCTACCGCATTCCGCTTGGAAACGGGCTGGGGATAGGTGTGAATACACCGAGTTTTCTGCGTGAGAACTTCGGCAGTGTGCATCCGTCCGACCTGACGATTACCCGCAACATGCACTACGACCTCAAAATAAGCATCAAAAGCCTCGGCGAGATGGATGAGATAGAGGTGGATGCGGTTGTCAAGCCGTGGGTCGAGGTCGATGTGGATGGTTCGATGAACGCGCCATATCTGAATGTTTCGACCGTTTCGACCGCAGTGAACGGTATTTCTACCGTACAGCGCGTCTATTTCTGGACGAACCAGCGCAATCCCGTTATGGTGGAAGAAACGGGTAAGGTAGGCACGACTGCAGGAGCGAACTTTACGGTCGATAATATCTTTACATCGCTCTCAGGCGGTATGGCGGCCACGAACTTCCATTTCAATTCTGCTACGGGCACAGGATATTTTGATGTTACTATCAATCCGAATAATTCCCCGTTCGGCCCGACGCGCTTTTTGATTTACCTCAGAGTAGGCAGTCTGCGTCGGGAGATCGAGATCAATGCAAATTACAGTTTTGATTTCGTGCCGGGCGCTATATGGCTGTCGCCCACTCCGGGTAACGCTTCGAGAACGATTCAGGTAACGAGCACCGAACCCTGGGTACTTGTGGCCCAGCCTCCCAATGCCGTGGTATCGCCCACGAGCGGCGGTGCAGGAGTTACCAATATCACCGTATCGCTCCCGACGGGCCACGAGCCGATTATCTACGCCGGTTTATATACTTTCGAATTGAGGCAACCGGTGTCGGGACTTACTTCTACCGTTACCGTAGACCGTTATCATATATATGACGATGAACTCCTGATCCCCAACAATCTGTTGACGGGTAACACTATCGCCTATACTCTGGATGTCGAGGGTGCATCGTGTGATTGGGTGCTTGTACCGGGCGAAACATCGACATGGTTCACCGTGACCAAAGAACCCAACGGAGATATACGCTTTACAGCCGACCAGTCGCCCAATCAGGAAGTGCGAACCGGCTTCGTTACCGTTGCCCATGCCGACGATCCGGCCTATAAGATGACTTTCCTGGTAGAACAGGACATTTTCTCCGATATTCCGCCGTTCCGCTTCTTTGTGATCAAGTTCACATGGATCAATAACGACGTGGATATTGCGTTCGAGTTCACGAACCATAACCACCCGTATCCGATTATTCCGTTCGCCTATGCACCCTATATTCCGGGCTCTGCTCACAAAGCTTTGGGTTGGGGTATGAACAGGATGATCAACCTGAACGGCACTGCCAATGCTTCTACTCCTACTCAGACGCATGTGGCGGATCAAACGACCCTGGCAATGTGGGGTGGAGATGCGACCGGAGGGCAGGGTGAAACGGTGTTCTTCAAAGCGCCGCTGATCACTCCCGAATCGCGCCGGACCGATACCAGCGGCCTACCGCGCCACATTGAGATGAATATATACGCCGGATGGTTCACCAGTTCCAGGGCCGGAAGTCCGGTGAAGTTGTCGATCTACACATACGAGGGAGGTGTTATGATGCAGCCTTCGAGTAATAATTCGAATCCTACGCCTCCGGGCCATCAGGGGATATTCACCACCAACTTCTATAATGTGATCGAAGGGACTACACCTGTTATGTTGACAGGCCCCGATGCCTGGGATCATATTAATCTGCCCGCTTCTATTGTGCATCGGGATATGATAGTTCCCGAAGTAGCCAGCAGCGTCCGCCGTGGAGATTACAGGAACATAACTCCGACAACGGGCTATACGCACCTGGCGACCATCACATACGACCGCTACCGGCGTAGCGCAAGAATAGAATGGCGCGCACAGGAATATACAGGTCCTATTATTCTCCCGTTCAGCAATGATGTGCCGTCGTTAAGTCTGCAAGGGTTCGACATGACAGCGGAAGAAAAGCCGGCTTACTAAGTAAGTGTCTGTTCAGGACGCAAATAGAAAGAAAATTGTAAATTTCGAGTTATGCGAAATAATATGTTTTTAAGGTATGCAAAATCGGCATTTATGCCGGTCCTTCTTGCGGCGGCGCTATTTGCCGGCTGTACGCAGGAGCATATTCTTTCGGATTTCCCAGGCGGCAAAGACGGCGGAGACGACAAGCCGGGTGGAGCTACGACGGTCAGATTCCGCCTGGCGGTCCCGGAAATGGAAATCGCCGACACACGCTCGTCCGGAGTCAATGAATTTATCGTTATGGCTTTCGATGCGAGCGGCAATATGACCGACGCACCACATGCGGCGACCATCGAAAATGCCGGAACACCTGCCGAGACATATTTCACAGCATCGCTGGAAGCAACGACCGATCCGCGAAGAATAGTTATAGTAGTAAACTCATCGGCCGTGCTGAACAGTTACCTGTTGAACGCCGCCGCCGGATTCCCCAACGGTACGTGGAAAATAAAGGGTGAAGTCCCCGCAGGCAGCGAGACACAACTGAGCCACCTGAGAGCTAACCTGAGAACACCAAGCCTGCAAATGCAGTTAATCGGCTCGCACACATATATCGTGCAGCATCCCGATCCTGCGACGATGCCCGCAGCTATGTCGGGCGAGGTTCTGCTGGCGGACGGCATACACGGGGGCATGGTAGTCACTGACATTGTCGGAGGCGTTCCGCAGCCCGTGCAGCTCGTCAGAGCAGCGGCCAGGTTCACCGTCGGAGCGGTAAATATAGCTCCTATATCGACCGACTTCAAGATATTAGGCGCTTCGCTGGGCAATGCGCCGCAAAGCAGTCTGATACTTCCGCAGGCAGGGATGCCGGCGGCTACAATGATATACAATTATGCTCACGGAAGTTCTACCAATGAGGGGACCGGATATGTACCGTTAGTCGGAGCGATTGACAATTTCACCTCCGAACCTCTGTATGGCTACGAGGACAACGCGGCAAATTCTGCGGATAATACTTTCGTAATACTAAAAGCCGAATATAAGGGCAGGCCGGGATACTACCGCATCAATCTGATAGATGCCAGTGACGATCCGATCAAGGTGATGCGCAATATGTGGTACAAGATCACGATCACAAGGGTCTTGCATCATGGCTATTCCACCCTTGCCGAAGCGGTCGCGAACAAAGCATCCAATCTGGAATTTGTAATTACGGCGACCGTTCCGAATACGAATGTGAACGACGATGCGCACGACATTGTCAGCAACGGCGAATATTTCCTCGGTCTCTCGAACTCGACGTTCATAGCATACAGCAACGATAGCGGCGCTTCGGGCAATATGGTAGTTGCCACGCTTACCCATAACGCTCCGGCTTCGGTCACCACTGCATCGATCTCAGTCGAGGGGAGCGGGCTTTCGCTGGTTTTGCCTGCCTCAGGGGTTTTCAACCCCGCTACCGAAAAAGTGGTGGAGATCGTCGTGAACATGACCTCTGCTTTTAGCTACAACATGCAAGGAAAAATCACCGTAAATCTGGGTAACCTGACACAGGAGATAGCCGTCATTCGCCGTCCGCAGCTGCCGTCATCCGACGGGGTTATAAGCGACTTTGCAACGGGGGCTTGCGCTACGGCTGTTCCGGCCACGCTTTCGACTTCGCCGTGGCTGCGCTTTTCGGCCGCGTCCGACGGTTCGGATTCCGCCGGCGAACTTCACAATCCCGCAGGAAATATCTATGTGGTGTATGATACAAATTGGAGACTTGTTGATCGCAATACGGATGTTTACATTGCCCAGAACAACGATAACGGACGTATCAAAGTCAATTTCCGTCAGTCTCTTCCTCCTCCGACATACCCTGCTTTTCCGGGAGTTATAGGTTTCGATCCGGTGACGAAAAGACTGACCATCGACGGTACGGGAGACATGATCTATTTCAAGTACGGTGGTATCATCGGTATGTTTGCGGGCAGTAACGGCAATGCATGGGCGACCGACGGGAGCCATGTTGTGTTCAACCCGACCGATATTACCGGGTTTTTGAATTACGAGACATCTTTCCCGAAAACGGCGGGACAGGCAGGGCCCAATACTACTGTAGGGAATGTTAACATAGACGCCGCTTTCCACAGCGTCGTGCTTAATGTGCAGAATGGCAACGGCGATCCGTGTCGGTTCGTCGGCATGACCGCCGATGAGGTCAAGACTGCGCTTGCGGGGGGCGGTGTTCCGGACAACGGAATGTGGAGATTGCCTACGGATGCCGAAAATGCCGGTTTCACTCTTGCCACATCTTCGCCTGCGTCCCGTGCCGCAACGGGCGTCAATAATTCGGGTGAAGTGAAAAACGGTCGTACTTTTACCGCGATGCCGGCCCAAACCGCAACGCCGGATAATCCTGCCGGCTGGGACTTCCTGCCTTTCGGAGGGGCACGCAATGCCGGTAACGGGCCGGTATACGGTCAGGACGTGACCGGTTTCTACTGGTCGCCTACGGCCAGTTCTAATATGGGCCAGTTCTTTTCATTTGCTGCGGGCACGGTATCGTCGGTCGCCTTTACGGTCCAGTCATTGGGCATGAGCGTACGTTGCGTTTACGATCCTGTTACTGCTCCTCAGAGCTATCCTGCTTTCCCGGGGGTTATCGGTTACGATCCGGTGACGGAAAGATTGACCATCGACGGTACGGGGGTTATGGTTTATTTCAAGTATGGCGGTATCATCGCCACGTATTCAGGCAGTAACGACAATACATGGGCGGCCGACGGAAGCAATGTCGCGTTCGATCCTACGGATATTACCAACTTTTCGAATTACAGGTTTTCTTTCCCGAAAACATCGGGGCAGGCAGGGGCCAATTCTTCGGTAGGGAACGCTGCCATAGATGCTGTTTTCCACAGCACTGTGGCCAATGCCCTTAACGGTAACGGCGACCCGTGCCGGTTCGTCGGCATGACCGCCGCCGAGGTCAAGGCGGCTCTTACCGGCGGAAGTCCCGTTGTTCCCGACAATGCCACATGGAGGCTGCCTACGAACGATGAGAATGCAAGTTTCACCGCTGTTGCGTCTTCTCCCGCAACGATAAACGGTAAGGCCGGTCGTATTTTTGCCGCTATGCCTGCCCAGGCCGGCAATCCGGCATGGGACTTCCTGCCCTTTGCAGGCCATCGTGCAACAATACCCGGCACGGTCACCGATCAGGACGACGGTGGTTATTACTGGTCGTCTACACCCATGTCTTCTACTAACAGTTGGCATTTGCACTTCACTTCGGGCACGGTTAATCCGACTTTTAGTGCAGGCCAGACAATGGGTGCAAGCGTGCGTTGTGTCCATCAATCTCCTCCTTTTAGCGATGGCGCCGATCTGTTGTATTTCGATGGTGATGTTTTGCGTGTCGGCAAATGGGCGAACCAGGTCAATTCGACCAACTTGGCCTTATTCCAGTTCGGCAGCACTATCGGCTTCCTGAATGGTAACGCATGGACTTGGGACCAAGTTCGGTTCAACACGACCGCTACAAATACCACTTTCTCGACATATAGTATTATTCCGCGTTACAACGCTTGGAATACCACTGTTGCTAATTCCCCGACGACTTCCAGCGCCGCTTACCATCATGGCGCTAATGTCCGCCAAGGCAGGGGCGACCCGTGTATGTTGGTCGGTCTGTCGGCCGCGGCGCTCAGGACCATGACTCCCGCTCAGATAGATGCATATAACAGTGGTTGGCGTACGCCAACCGCAAGAGAGAATGCCCTCTACGTCGGCGGTCCTAACGCCGCTGCTTGGCAGGCCGGTAACGCCGCTTACGCTTACTCTAACAGTACCAACGGTTTTTGGGTAGGCGCTGGCCACGTCCTTAATCCTACTCCTCCTGCCGGTGTAAAGTGGGCCGGCGGTTGGTTACCCGTTCTGACTCCTAACAGCCCTATCGTAAATTCTAATAACGGCACGTTCTTACCCGCTGCCGGGAATCGCAATTCCGCCGGCACTGTAACCAATCAGAATCTGTGGGCGTATTATTGGTCGAATACTCCGATCAGTAGCGCCAATGGATACTATCTGCAATTTGCCGATACTTCAATATCCCCGGTCACCAATATCGCTTATGGCGCCGGGAACGCGATACGCTGTATCCGTCCGCCGGTCATGGTGTTTCCCGGTAATGTGGCTCTGCTGGCCGCGGCGCATAATCCCGCAACACAGACCATTACCGTGACGACACAGGATGCCAATGGCTATCCTGCCCCGACGCAAAGCTGGACGCTCACTTCGTCCGATCCTTGGCTAACGCTCTCGACCAACCCATCGGGCGCTGGGGCCGGTTCGAGCGTCAGCGGAACAGGCGCGCAGACCGTTTACATTGTAGTCACGGCGAATACCGGAAATGCAGAGCGGCGTGCCATGATCTATCTGGGCGCGGCGAGTCCTTCGAATATAGTCTCGACAGTCACTCAGTTTCCGGCCGAATACGCTGATCTTCTCTACTTTGATGGCGATGTTCTGCGTGTTGGCCGTTGGGGTAACGAGGTCAATTCGACCAATTTGGCTCACTTCCAGTTCGGCAGTACTATCGGCTTTCTGAATGGTAACGTATGGGATTCCTCAGAAGTTCGGTTCAATACAACCGCTATTAATATGTCTTACTGGGATTATGGTCTTATCCCGAGATACAATGCTTGGAGTGGTACTATTGCCAATTCTCCGCTGACCTCCGACCCTTCTTACCATTTTGGCAATAATGTCCTTAACGGTCGGGGCGATCCTTGTCAGTTGGTAGGTCTGTCGGCCGCCGCGATCAGAGATATGAGTGCGTCCCAGATAGATGCGCATTTCAGTGGCTGGCGTATGCCCACTGCCAAAGAGAATGCCCATTTCGTTGGTGGTCCTAACGCCGCTGCTTGGCAGCCCGGTAACGCCGCTTACAATTACTCTAACAGTATTTATGGTTTATGGACAGCCAGTTCGAACCCGGATACTCCTGTTCCTCCGACCGGTGTAACGTGGGGTGGCGGTTGGGTCCCTGTATTGACTCCTGCCAGCCCTACCGTAAATATTGCTACCGGTACATTCTTCCCCGCTGCCGGTAACCGTAACGCTACTGGATCAGTGATTAATCAGGGTGTCGTCGGGGCCTATTGGTCAAATACGCCACAAAGTAGCGGCGCTGGGTACTTCCTGAATGTCAACAGTAGCAATGTGAATCCGGTCGACGCTTCCGCTTACACTGGCGGGTTACCGGTCCGCTGTGTCAACCGATAAAAAGAGGGGGCTTTGTTTATACCGCCTGTTTACTCAAAGCCTTTTTTCAGCTCATCGATATTTTCCCGCACCATCTCGTCGAGCATTACGACGACTTGCGGCAGTCCGAGCGGCAGGCCATCCAGCGCCTCTTTTACCTCGCGCGTATCGAAACGATATTCGCGGTCGTTGTAGATATAGTTCAAGATAAATTCGGTCGACGGGTGGCCGGTCGCGGTAAGGATAAAGCTGTTGGCGAGAGCGCCCAGCGGCGGTCGGTCGATATGCGACAGGCTGAACTTTGCCTCTACTGTCGTTCCCACGCCAGGTGTCGAACTGACGCTTAAAGACCCTCCGCTCTGCTCGGCCGTCTGACGGAAGAGCGGTATGCCCATCCCTACCTTGCGTGTGGTGCGCGATGTGAAGAACGGATCGGCGAGCCGTGTGACCTGCTCCGCCGTCATCCCGCGGCCGTTGTCTTCGATGACGATGCGCAGACGGTCGGCCGCCGTATTCTCCTCTACCGTAAGCGTAACGAGCGTCGCCCCGGCGACAATCGAATTTTGAAGTATGTCTATAATGTGAAGCGAGAGGTCGTTCATGTTCAGGGATTTTTGCGAGTCGCTGCTACGCGTGTTTGGTCAATGCGTTTTTTATCTTCTCGAACGTAGGTTCGTCGTCTATCGCGAGTTCTGTCGTGGCGCGCCACAGATCGTCGGGATAATGCGCGTCGGACGAGCGCACGAACCGCCGTCCTTTAAGATAGGGGTGCGCTCCAAGGAACTGTTCTTCGTCGCATCGCGGCGAAAGTTCGAAAGCATCGGCGCGCAACTTCGGCGGCACGAACCCCAGCTGGCTCACCAGCGAGTCTTTACCTTTGTCCACGTGCGCCGGAATGAAAATCCCGCCCAGCCCGTGCACGAACGCCTCGACCTCGTCCACCGTCTTGTTTATAGCGCCGATGAGCAGCGCCTCTTCTTCATACAGCACCTGCTCGTTCTCATCCACGACAAGTTGATAGCCAAAGAAATCGGGACGGTTCGGGACGCGTACGAGGTTTTCGTCGAGAAACGCCTGTAAACGGGCGAGATTTTCTTCGCCATCGACGAATGCCAGCACGTGCACCTCCTCGCGCGTGGTGATCTCTGCGCCGCCCATTACGAAAACACCGCCCGCCTCTTTGGCCGCCCGCATCACTCCCGCACACTGTCGCGTCGAATTGTGGTCCGTAATACCCACGATGCCGACCCCCGCGCGGCGTGCACTTTGCACGATCGCCGTCGGGGTCATCTCCAAGTCGCCGCACGGAGATAACACCGTATGTATATGCAGGTCGGCTTTCATATATTATTTCCAACTTTGTCATTCCGAACGTTCCGCAGGAACGGAGGAATCTATCGCTAGTTTATAAATTCAAAGACAGACGAGCGATAGATCCCTCGTCGCGCGTATCGCGCTCGCTCGGGATGACAGGTTGCTACGTTAAGTCGTAGCAACCTGCTATTTCGGCGCACGGCGATAAAGATATATCGCGACAACGGCGAAGATTATGTTCGGCAGCCAGACGGCGAACGTCGGGTCCATAGCCCCTCCTTTGGCAAACTCCTGTGCGAACCGCGCAAAGAGTATATATGTAAAACAGAGCGTTATACCTACGCCGATATGCAGCCCCGTGCCTCCGCGCACCTTGCGCGATGACAGCGATACGCCTATGAGCGTGAGGATGAATATTGAAAAGGGGTTGGAGTATCGTTGAGCGCGTTCGACCTCGAACGTGGCGATATGCTGCGATCCTTTCTCCTTCTGCTCTCGGATAAACCGGTTCAGCTGGCCGATAGGCATGGCTTCGACAAGCTTTTCGATACGACCGAACTCGATGGCATCGAGATTTATCATCGTATCCAGCTGCTCATGTCGCTCGAACCGTTCCACATCGCCCTCGAACGTGCGCGTGATGTGTTGCGGCGCGCTCCAACGCCTCGTGGCAGGATCGAACGTCGGGCGCGCGGCCGCAAGCGACGAGACCATACGGTTGCCTTCATATTGTTGCAGGGCGAAAAATTGCGCTGTGTTATCGGCCTGGCGGTAACCCTGAATATAGACGAACACGCCGGGCGATACCTGTCGATAGATATGATAATCGACCTGCATGTTCAGGTTCTTGCGCCTGTGCCGTTCTTCGAAATCGAGGCGCTTGGCATTGGCCGGCGGAATCACGAACAGGCTCAGCACGAGCGACATTGCCGTGATCACAAAGGCCGATACGAAATACGGCCACATGAGCCGCCGAAAACTCATTCCGCCTGAGAGCATGGCGATAATTTCGCTCTGGTAGGCCAGTTTCGATGTGAAGAAAATTACGGCGATAAACGTGAAAAGCGCCGTGAACTGGTTTACGAAATACGGTACGAAATTGAGATAATACTCAACGACAATGCCGCGAAACGTCGCTTTCGTCTCTATGAAGTCGTCGACACGCTCGACATAGTCGAAAATCACCACAATGATGACAATCAACCCAATAGAAAACAGGAAAGTCCCAAGGAACTTCCTGATTATATATCGATCGAGTATCTTGAACATTTACTAATTCTGTGACATATTATCATTACGGCCTTTGATATTCGTCATTGCGAGCCTGAAAGGCGAAGCAATCCAGTGGTTTTTCCGGATTGCTTCGGGCCGTAAAGCCCTCGCAATGACAAATACGCTTGGTTTTCAGCCTTGCCGGATTTTAATAACTTACATCTGTTTTTCCAGCAGCCCCCGCATCCCCGTTTCGCGGCCGACCAGCGTGTGCAGTTCGGCAATCGGCACGCGGCTTTGGGACATCGTATCGCGGTAACGCACGGTCACCGTGCCGTCCTCCGCCGTCTGGTGGTCTACCGTCACGCACAGCGGCGTTCCGATAGCATCCTGTCGACGATAACGCTTGCCGATGCTGTCTTTTTCGTCGTACTGCAACGCATAGTCATAACGCAGCGTGCGCACTATTTCTTGTGCTATTTCGGGCAAACCGTCCTTTTTCACCAACGGCAAAACCGCCACTTTCACGGGCGCGAGTGCCGGCGGAATGGCCATCACCACGCGCTCCTCGCCGTTGTCCAACGCCTCTTCGCGATACGCCGCCGAAAGCACCTGCAACACCATGCGATCCACTCCTATGGAGGTCTCCACGACATAAGGGATGTAGCTTTCGCCCGTTTCGGGGTCATGATAGCGCATCTTGCGCCCCGAGAATTTTTCGTGCTGCCCCAGATCGAAATCCGTGCGTGAGTGTATGCCTTCCACCTCCTTGAAACCGAACGGGAACTTATATTCGATGTCGCACGCCGCATTGGCATAGTGCGCCAGCTTTTCGTGCTCGTGGAAACGGTAATTCCCGTCGCCGAAACCCAGCGCGCGATGCCATTTCATGCGTGCGGTGCGCCACGCCTCATACCACTCCATCTCGCTGCCGGGCTGCACGAAGAACTGCATCTCCATCTGCTCGAACTCCCTCATGCGGAATATGAACTGCCGCGCCACGATCTCGTTGCGGAACGCTTTGCCTATTTGCGCAATACCGAACGGTATTTTCATGCGCCCCGTTTTCTGGACGTTCAGGAAGTTCACGAAGATTCCCTGCGCCGTTTCGGGGCGCAGATATATCGTGCTCGCACCGTCGGCCGCCGCACCTATCCGCGTGTCGAACATCAGATTGAATTGCCGCACCTCCGTCCAGTTGCGCGTTCCCGATACGGGGTCTGCAATCTCCTCGTCAATGATAACCTGCCTCAGCGCATCGAAATCGCTCGCGTTCAGCGCCGCGTTCATACGCTCGATGACCGAATCGCGCCGAGTCTGCAATTCCAACACTCTGGCGTTAGTCGAGCGGAATTGTGTTTCGTCGAAAGCCTCGCCGAACCGCTTGCGCGCTTTTTCGACTTCTTTATCTATCTTGTCGTCGATCTTTGCCGCGTGCTCTTCGATAAGCACGTCGGCGCGGTAACGTTTTTTCGAGTCCTTGTTGTCTATGAGCGGATCGTTGAATGCGCCCACATGCCCCGACGCTTCCCACGTGCGCGGGTGCATGAAGATCGACGCGTCGATGCCCACGATATTCTGATGCAGCCTGACCATCGACTCCCACCAATAGCGTTTGAGGTTGTTTTTCAGTTCCACGCCCATCTGGCCGTAGTCGTAAACGGCCGCAAGACCGTCGTATATCTCGCTCGACTGGAAAATGAAGCCATACTCCTTCGAGTGCGCAACGAGCTTTTTAAAAAGTTCTTCCTGTGTCATCGGGTTTCGTGGTTTATCTTGCAAAGATAGTTATTTGTGTGGACAGACCTTAAATTACATGTTCCTAAAGTTCGTAAATTTGTTTTTGTAAATTTTATGCTTATATTGCAACGGAATTTTGCACTAATATTAACTTCTAAAATCCAAACACCATTAGAAAACTATTGTCAAAATTAACACCTAAGACGACTTTGAACAAGATTAATCTTGCTCTGACGGGTCTGTTCTGCGTAATGCTTGTCGGTAACATTTACATGCGGGCGAAGATGGATGGTCTTTACTTTCCTGACCCTGAGAACTGCGGCGCTTATTTTGAAGATGTGGATGGGGTTGCGTATAGACATTGCTGTCCCGTTGGTCTTCTTTTTTGTCCGGAGTTACAACAATGCGTTTTTCCGGGAGACCCAAATTGTACGTTTGATTGTGTGACTGCCGGCTCTTGCGAACCCGGACCCAGTGGCGGTAGAGTTGTAGATTGTTTCTCCAATTATGAAACACCTTCACACCCAAGAGATCCGGTTCATGGAGTTATTTCTTGCAAACCCGGCGTACCTCGTTGTACATGGGTGACTGTTATTGTAGACTCAGAGAGTCTTCGATCGCAATGTGTCTTACCTTAAATTAATTCCGATTTTTCTGAGCCGAGACTGATGTCTCGGCTCAATTAATTAAAAACACTGTATAACTATGAGATTTGTCAATATATTTATTTTTGTGGGGTTGTTGCTGGTCTCATGCGGGAGAAAGGATGGAATCCGATTCTACGGCGAGACCGTTGTCGTGGAGTATCCCGACCGCGTAGAGACGCTTGCCGGAATGGCGCTGGAACTGGAAGGAATATATACCGGTGGAATGACTGCTTATGACGGAATACTAATGCTTATGTCATATAAGCATCCCGATGGGATTGTTTACGTATACGATATTGAAACAGGGCAGCGTATAAACGCGATGCTCAGAAGAGGCAACGGGCCTGACGAAGTGATAAGCGTCATTTCTTCCATGAATCTCGAAAGAGATTCGAACGGCGAGTTTGCGATTTGGTTCAACGACTTCAACAGAGACAATCTTATGATGGTAAATACGCGGGGTGAGGTGCTGAAAAGGATCGAGACATCGCAGTTCAAAAGAAGAGACCAGTTTTTAGGACGGATTTTTGTTTTGAACGACAGCCTGCTGATAGCCTATATGCAGAGCGAGTCGGTATTCGAGAACGGCGGGCATAGGGTTATAGCCCCTCGTCACCGTCTTTTCAACTACGAGACGGGTGAGATGTTAAGGGAATACAAGTCGTACAGCGACTACAAGGTAAACGAGGACGCTGACTTTATTGTCGTTCGCCATTTAAATTCATATGACGAAATGAAACCCGACAGGAGCAAGATCGCCATGGTAATGCCGCTTATGAATAAGATCAATATACTAGATATCGAATCGGGCAAGGTGAAATCGGTAGCTAAAAAGAACTCTCCCAATCTGAATATTGTGTTTTCGGGCAGGCCCGTAAGGTATTATTATGTAGATATATTGAGTGACAATCACTGTATATATGCTATGGAAGGTGACCCCGATCAATCTCATCGATTCACGGGTAGAATCAATGTGTTTGACTGGGACGGTAATTTCGTGAAGGTTCTTCAAATAGGTGAAGATGCAACAGTTTTCGCGTTCGATCCCGTTCGCAGGATGCTTTACGCGAAGAACGATTTGGAGGAAATAACCGTCTACGACTTGAATTTCCTGTATGAGTGAAAAAATCCTTGCTCTGACGGGTCTGTTTTGCGTAATGCTTGTCGGTAACATCTACATGCGGGCGAAGATGGATGGTCTTTACTTTCCCGACCCTGAGAACTGCGGCGCTTATTTTGAAGATGTGGATGGGGTTGCGTATAGACATTGCTGCCCCGTGGGTCTTCTTTTTTGCGAGGAGCTACAAACTTGCGTTTTACCTGGAACGCCCGGTTGTTCGTTCGATTGTGTAGATTCCGGCTCTCCTTGCGAACCCGGCGGCAACGACATAATAATCGAATGTCAGTGCACGGGGTGGGGTGAAACAGGACGTTGTGTGACAGGTAACAACAGCGCTGTTAATCGAAGGATATGTGCCCAGAGTCCTCCGGGGGGTAATGTTAAGTGCGCAGAGTATGATGGCAGCTGCCGATAACCACAAAACAGGCAGAGGCATCTTCTTGCCTCTGCCTGCTTAATTTTACTCTGTTTGCCATGAGATACTTAACTATTCTTTTAGCGCTGTCGATAATATTGTCAGGGTGCGGTAAGAAAAGAAGCGAATATGCTTCTTTTTTCGTACAGCCCGTTGAAAATGAGAGAAACATTCTTTTCGAGTCGCTCGACATCGAAACATTCATAGTCACCCTGCCAAGCAGTTCTCACTTGGGATTCAGCGGCATAGGAAGCGACCGGATTTATTTTAACGACCGGTATACTTGTCGAATTTATGAGTTTGACAAGGACATAAATATGGTTGCGCGCCATCTGGGGAAAGGAAGAGGCCCGAAAGAAATACCCCTTAGTAGTATTGGCGGATTTACGACTTCGGATAATGGAGACTTTCTTCTTGTTGGATTTACCAGAGATTTGTTTGTTTATGACTCGGAATTTAATTTCCGCTCCGAGACGTGTTTTATAGCGTGGCCTGTGCCTGACGATAAACGATCCCTTTTTGAAAGGGATGATTTTTACAACCAACTAAATTACGATCATATTATAATCATACCGCACAAGGATCGCATTTATTTTAATGTTCTTGTAGATGCTGATGAGTTTAATATCTCACATCATGACTATTATTGCAATGCCAGAATATTGATAGAGGTAGATATGCAGGACGGAACTATCCTAAGGACATTCGGTCGCCTCTCGCCTGAAATTAAATATATGTCGGCTTTCTGGCATTTTCAGTACGATATCGATGAAAATGGATATTTCTATTTGAGTTTCGAGCCGGATCATCTTATATACGTATATGATAATGACTATAATATTATCTACTCGTTCGGTCACGCCGGACGCGATATGAATATGGATCACCTGCAATTAACGTTGGATGAGACATATATGAGAAGAGCTACTGTCGAACGTAAAGACAAAGGGCATTATACTTCGATTAAAAAAATAGGCGATTATGTTTTCCGGACTTACAAAACCGGTAGTCCTGCGAACGTCGACCGTTTGCAGATATATCACGGCACTACGCTTATCGCCGATGTCGATGTTCCGCCTGACTTTGCTGTTCTTGGCTATATCGCCCCGTACTATTACTCGCACTTTGTGGGAGATGAGAGAGCCGAGACGCTGACCATTCACATGTTCAGATTGGATATGTAAAAATTTAGATTTCGAACAGGTAGTCTATTACATAAAGTGACATATGCTCGTGTTATATCGGCATCGATACCGTAAAACTCACCTGCGCCGCGCGCAGGTTGCTCGGCTTGCGGACGGAGACGGTGATCGTGGATGAGGTGTTCGAGGGCAGGCGCAGCGGCACGACATCGAAGATCACGTCAGCGCCGTAAGACCACACGTTGCCCCAGCACCGGCAACCGCTTTCGCCACGACGCACGGCAAATTGCGCATAATCGCCGCCGGGATTGAGCCTCACGCGGCGGAAGTAGAGCCACCCGTCCAAGCCGCCGTCGGGATGCCAGACAGGGAATTGGTAGTCTACGGTAGCGGCGGTATAGCGGCGGGTGGCGGGGATGCTGCCATACTCTGCGCCGCGCGGGAAAAGTTCGCGATTAGCGAAAAGCCACATTGCATTGTTTTGCCGTTGTACCACTCCGCGTAGCGCAAGGACGTGCTGTGGCGCGAGGCCGGGCAGAAATACGCGCCCGAATGCCGACCACATCCGCCCGAAGTTATCGTCGAAAAAATCGGTGGTCATGCTCACGCGTGCGGCATAGCCGAATCGCGGCAGGAAGTCGCGGTGCGACATTCGCCGCGATTCGACGTATTGCAGCGCGACGATGCTGCGGTTCATGCCTGTTCGGAACGTCTCCGCCGCAGGGTCATAATATTGCGAATTTTCGTAGCGCTGTTCGATGCTTGGCGTGAGAGTACGAAAGCTCGCCCCCGACGACAGCCGCATCGGCAGATAGATGCGCCCCGTGATTTCCGCGTAATCTTTTCGCCGTACAGGGCGTTCCACATCCCATGGCGCGTATATGAATTGCCCCGCGTCGCTCCATTGTGCTTCGAGGCCGAGTCGCGGCGCCCATCCCGCATAATCGAACTTGCCGTGCAGCAGGTTATGGCCGCCGTTCACGCGTCCGTAGCTGAGTTGGGTCACGGCCGAGTTGAGGTTGTTTTGCGACAGCAGCGTGAGGCCGAAATTCACGTTGAAATGTCCTTCGCTCACGATGCGGTCGGCCTCGTAATAGGCCGGCGCCCAGCTGTGGAAGTTAAAGAGATTCAGCCCTTTTCGGTACTTTCGCACGCGGCGCATGGTGGTATCGGTGACCGTCACCTCGTCCATATTCACGACCGGCCATTGGCGGCGCGTCGGATTTACGACGTTCTGCGGAACACGCGAGCAGGGGACTTCCTCCATGTTTTCGCCGACGTTGTTCTGTATGGCCAGCATGTATCCATCGGGCGTATAAGTCGTCATCACTATGCCGCGCGGTGACCATGCCGGTGCGAACGACCCGTAGCGCGACGTGGAGATGCGATATTCCTTACTCTCTTCGCTGTCATATACGTGCGCCTCGTCCTTGCCCGATGCTATGGAGTTGAAGTAGAGCCGCCCACCCGACTGCCTCAGATTCGCGACTGTGGTATAACTCGGTTGAGTTACCTTCCGAAAACCATCTTCTGCCACCGCTCCGATCCACATTCCCGCGTCGCTCAATCCGATAAAGTGCAACCCCTCGGTAAGCCCGTGCACCGTAATCGTGTCGGGCAACGTCAGGCGGCGATTGCCGCGCATGATGGTATATGTCCCGTTCGGAGCGTACTGCACGGCTGTCAGTTCACCGTCTGCCGAGACATGCGGAAAAAAGATGTTGCGATGCCGGCGGTACGTCTGTCGCTTGCCTGTCTGCATGTCGTAGGAGCAAAGCTGCGAATAGACCTCCTGGTCCCAGAACGTACTGCGGCGAAGTTCCGTCCAATAGATCCGCCCGTCGGGCGAAACCGACAGCGGCGAATTCACCGCGCCCGTGTTGCACAGCACGCGCTCGCGCCCCGTCGCCGGATCGACCGCCACGAGCCGCGACGGGCGGCAAAGGTCGGTTTTCAGCGCGACGATCCGCTCGCCCACGCCGACGGGCGAACTGTACCACGTATACGAAGTCGTGGGCGTGTCTATGATCATTGCCGAGTTTTCGTCGACGGGCAGCGAACGCCAGAAGTCGAACGCCGCCTCGAACGAATCGCGGAAAAGCCCCGCCTGCGACGTGCCGTAAAACTTTCGCAGCCCTATCGAGAACGGGAAAATAAGGTACGGGTTGCGCGACGCGAACCACGATGTTTTGTTCAGCACGTTCTCGCCATAGTGGTCGTCGGCCCATGAAAGTATCTGGTATCCGAGCTGATAGTGGTTCGGCACGAAGTCCTTGAACGAGCCGCTGAAAAACTTGTCGGTGCGCCACCCGGCGCTGCGCCCTTCAAGAGCCATTGCGCGGTATTCTATCGAGAACGACGGCTGCACGCCGCGCCCGAACGTCGCCATTTGCGTTTCGGCCAGCACCGCATCGCCCTCCATCGCCCACACGGGCATGAACGCCAGACCGACCATCATCCCCTGCTGCCCCAGCAGCCACCCCAACGGGCGTATCAGCCCGCGGTTCAGATTGTTATACTGCACCGCGTGGCGATATTCATGCACGGCCAACTGTTTGAGCCACGGAAAAGCGAACTGCTGCGCATCGGGCGTAACGATCAGTTCGATGCGCTTCGGAGCAAGCATCACGATGCCGTTCGACGAGAAATTATGCGCACGCACCACCAGCGGCATTCGTCCCATCGGCCCGTGCGTGAACCCGTAACCGATCTGTGCGCGCACCGTGTCGAGATAGTGCATGACCCTCACGGTGTTACGCTCGTAATCCGTCGGGAAGATATAGCGCACCTGCGGTGTTCTGATCGTCCGCCACCGCACCCTCGCCGGGTCTTGCCCCCAGTCATAGAATTGCGCCCGCCCTTCGTTGCAGAACAGCGCGGCGAACAGCATCGCCGATAGCGTAAGTAATATTTTTTTCATAATTCTATGTTGTCGTAGTAATTGTATTCAGAATTTCGAAAGTCTCCCCGTCCTGCTGCACCGTAGCGCGGCCGTCGCGGAAACCCGTTGCATAATCATACGCGGGTTCTATGACAAACTCCCCCTGAGGTGAGACATAACCATACTTTCCGTTGCTCATCACCAGAGCCAGCCCCTCGCGGAACATCCCCGCCATCTCAAATCGCGGCTCGAAAGCGACCACACCGTCGCGCGTGATATAGCTCCACGCGCCGTCGGCATCGCATACCGGCGCGAGGCCGTGTGAAAAGGGTTTCACCTCGCGCCATGCCGAGCAGTCGATAGCAACTGCTCCGTCGGGCGCGATCACTTGCCACAAACCGTGAATGCACACCACTGCCAGACCTTCCGAAAACTCGTGCGCCGTTTCGTAGATCGCCGGTATCACTTCTTTACCGCCGGCTGCGCGCCGATAACCCCACAAACTGCCGCTGCGGAACGGCTCTAACCGCGTCTCACATTTCGCTGTTACATCTGCAACGCGCGGCATGGCAGGCGGCGCAACGGGATAGACAACACGTGAACCGCGCAATAACTCTGTCAGATTTCCGATCTGAGGTTGCACAGTACGCAACGACAACGCAAGGCGGTAAGAATCGTGTTCGCCTTGTGCAGCGAACAGGCGCAATATCTCGTCGTAGGCCGCCGACCCGCCGCCGAGAATCTCGCTGGAGTACAGGATAATATTGTCCGAGCGGTGATGGCGTTTGTACAGCTGCGGTTCGAGCGACAGTGCGCGCAGGCAGACAGATATAAGCGCGACGGGATAATCGTCCAGCGACTTGTCGAACATGCGCTCGTCACGCGCCGGATGTTGATAGGGCGGCGTGCCGATCTCGAACGCCGGTCGCCCCGAAAGCGACGGCACGAACATCGCGTCATAATCGATAAGGCGCATCGTACCGCCGGGTTGCACTATGATATTTTCGGGTTTCAGGTCGCCGTGCGCCCATTCCCTTTCGAGCAGTCGGCGCGCCGCCTCGTCAAACGCTTCCGACAACGCACCGAACGTGAACCCGTCATTGCGTGACGCGCGTTTCATAGCCGTTTCGAGCGTCACGCCCTCCGTCCACTCCGCTACCACTATGTCATAATAAGCACCGCCGCCGAAAATATCGTAAACATATATCTCGTCCTTCAACAGTCGTACGGGCGCAAGCAATTCGTCGTCATGCCCCGTAAGATAACCATATACATCATCCGTATATAACCCGCTCTTAATGTAGCATTTAAGAGTCATGTGCCGTCCGCGTGCCACTACCGGAAATACCGCTGCGTTGTTGCCCGCGAAGAACACTACCTCGTCCCGCGCATCGGTCAGCGCCTCCACCTCGCCGAGCGTACGGAATCTCCCGCGGGCATTCGACACGGCATCGGCATAGTCACTTATAGTCGGCAGCCCGCCCTTCACCCTCACCTGCAAAATCCCCGCGTCGTAATACATTTTTAGTTGAGTTATTTATTCATAATTCTGTTCTGCCGGTCGATACTTTCGATGTGGATCGCTTCGAGCACGGTTTTGACAAAAGCCGGACTGAGGCCGAGTTCGGCGGCGCGCAATGAGACACGCTCCACGATGTCGCGCCAGCGGTCGTGTTGGAGGATCGCCACATTATTCGCGCGTTTCTCTTCGCCTATCATATCGGCAATTTGCATCCGGCGGCCGAGCAGCGTGAAAAGTTCGGCATCGATTTGGTCTATTTCGCGGCGAAACTGTTCGAGCCGCCGCGCGAATTCGGGGTCGCCGCCGTCGGGCGAGCGCCAGCGTATCTCGCTCAAAAGCGCGTCGAGGGCGGCAGGTGTGATCTGCTGTTCGGCATCGCTCAGCGCCTGTGAAGGGCACACGTGGCTCTCGATCATCAGTCCGTCATAGCGCAGGTCGGCAGCCGTTTGAGCCACCTCGCGCAGATGCTCGCGCCGTCCGGCGATATGCGACGGGTCGCATATCATTGCAAGGTGCGGCCAGCGCGCGCGCATCTCCAAAACCAGATGCCACATCGGTGAGTTGCGGTAGGGTTGCCCCACGCCGGAATACGAGAACCCGCGATGCACCAGCGCCAACTGTTCCACGCCTGCCGCCAAAAGGCGTTCTACTGCGCCGCTCCAAAGGTCTATATCGGGGTTAACGGGGTTTTTTATCAGCACTGCGACGCCCCGCTGGCCGCGTACTGCATCGGCGATCTCCTGCACCGCAAACGGACTTACCGTCGTGCGCCCGCCGATCCACACGGCATCGATGCCGTGCCGCAATGCGCTTTCCACATGCCTTGCCGTCGCCACTTCGACGGCGACGGGCAAACCTGTCGCGCCCCGCGCTTCGGTCAGCCATGCCAACCCGCGCGCACCCGCACCCTCGAACGTTCCGGGCTTCGTGCGTGGCTTCCACACCCCCGCGCGCAGCATATCTACACGTCCGGTGGCGGCCAGCGCGGTACACGTTTCGAGTACCTGTTCGCGCGTCTCCGCACTGCACGGGCCGGCTATGATAAAAGGCTTTCGGCCGTCGAATCGCACTTGTTCTATCCCCGTTTTCACGCCGCAAGATAGGATTTTTTTTCATATCTTTGTCCGCGCAAAGTCACTACATGCAAGCGGCCGCAAGGCGCTTTTTGTATCTTTGTCCAAGCAAAGCCATTCATGCAAGCGGCCGCAAGGCACTTTGCAGCGCACGTTATGAAACAGGAGTATATACCGTTCGTGGACGCTCTGATCGAGTTGGCCGTTGCCGAAGACATAGGCGATGGCGACCACACGTCGTTGGCGTCGATACCGGCCGCCGCCGACGGTGCGATGCGGCTTTTGGTGAAGCAGGAGGGCGTTCTGGCCGGTCAGCAAATCGCCGAGCGCGTGTTTCGGCGGCTCGATGCCGAGATGGTGTTCGAACCTGTTCTGGCGGATGGCGCGCGCGTCGTATCGGGTGACGAGGCGTTCCGTGTCGCGGGGCGCGTTCGCTCATTGTTGCAGGCCGAGCGCATCGTGCTGAACATCATGCAGCGCATGAGCGGCGTAGCGACGGAGACTGCGCGCTATGTGGCGCGGCTGGAAGGTCTGCGCACGCGCGTGCTTGATACGCGCAAAACCACGCCCGGAATGCGCGTGTTCGACAAAATGGCCGTTGCGATAGGCGGTGGCGGCAACCATCGGATGGGGCTGTTCGACATGATCCTGCTGAAAGACAACCACATAGACTTCGCGGGCGGGATCACGTCCGCGCTGCGGCAGGTACGGGAATATCTGACGGCGACGGGGCGTTCATTGCCGATAGAGGTGGAGGTGCGTTCGCTGGCCGACATCGATGAGGTTTTCTCCGCAGGCGGTGCGGACCGCATAATGTTCGACAACTTTTCGGTCGCGCTCACGCGCGAAGCAGTGGCTTTGGTCGGAGGGCGCATGGAGACGGAATCGAGCGGCGGCATTACTTACGAGACGATTCGCGACTATGCCGAATGCGGCGTCGATTATATTTCGGTCGGTGCGCTGACTCATCAGATAAAAAGTCTCGATATGAGCCTGAATAAGCTATAATTCAAAATTAATGAAACCAATCACTTCCGGCCTAGCGGTGGGACGCACTATTAAGGAGTATATCCTGATCACTTTCGGTCTTTTTCTTTACGCCTTCGGGTGGATCGCTATCATAATGCCAGCAGGGATTGTCGGTGGCGGCGTGGGCGGTATATCGCTGCTCGTCTATCACGCCACAGGCGGTGCTATTCCGATGGCATTCAGTATGTTGGCGATCAACGGTGTGTTGATTGTGCTGGCGATCAGAATGATAGGCGTTTCGTTCAGCACCAAGACCCTGTATGCTATATTTACGATGTCCTTAGCGATGTGGGTAATGCAGACGTGGATTCCGTCCAGTCCGGAGGGAGTTCTGGGGCTTGGCGGCGACAAACTGTTGTCGGCTCTTTTGGCAGGGGTGGTTTGCGGCATAGGTGTCAGTATCTGTTTTGCTCAGGGCGGCAGTGCAGGCGGTACGGATATTATTGCGATGATCATCAATAAATACCGAGCAATAAGCTACGGTAAAGTGATTATGTCCTGCGACCTTGTAATCATCGGTCTTTCGTACTTTATCGATGCTAAAATAGCGACCATTATATATAGCCTTGTAGTGGTCGGTGCGCTGGGCTACACGCTCGATGCTGTGTTGGAGGGCAGCAAGCAATCGTCGCAAATATTCATCATTACCAAACACTACGCTGAGATGGCGCGGCGACTTGCTGAGGAAGCCGGGCGCGGCGTGACGCTGCTGGATGCGCAAGGGTGGTACTCGGGGCAGGAAACAAAGATGGTAATGGTGGTGACGCGCAAGGCCGAGTCGTCGAATTTGCTCAGAATTGTGCGGGAGGTCGATCCGGAGGCCTTTATCACCGTCGGCAGTGTTATGGGCGTTTACGGCAAGGGCTTTGTGCCGCTCGAAAATGTTGCAAAAGGAGGGCGGAAGAAGAGATAGCACGGCACGCCGGCGGCGGCGAAAGACGCGAAATGGAATGTAGCGTCCCGCCGCGTGGGGCTGCGGCGTGACGCGGCACTTTTGCATTGGCAAAAGTGCCGCTGCCGGATGACATTGCGGTTCGAAGACTGTAACGAAAGCAACCGGCAGGCAAAATAAAACACGCGCGTGTTGCAAATTGTTGCGAAATCAAAATAAATACTATACATTTGTAAGCCATGAGCAAGTACAAACGACATCTTATAACTTCGGCGTTGCCGTATGCCAACGGACCGATACATATCGGACATCTGGCGGGCGTGTATATCCCGTCGGACATCTATGCGCGTTATCTGCGCCTGCGGGGGGAGGAAGTGGTGTCGGTGTGCGGGTCGGACGAGCATGGCGTCCCGATTACGTTGAAGGCGCGTACAGAAGGTACGACGCCGCAAGCGGTCGTGGACAAATACCACGAAATGATCAAGCGCGCTTTCGAGGAGTTCGGCATGTCGTTCGATATTTATTCGCGCACATCGTCGAAAACACATGCCGAGACCGCGAGCGCATTTTTCCGCACGTTGTATGACAAAGGCGAGTTCATAGAGCAGACCACCGAGCAACTTTATGACGCGGAGGCGGCTGTCTTTCTTGCCGACCGTTATATTACGGGCACATGTCCGCGCTGCGGCGATGAGCGCGCCTACGGCGATCAATGCGAGGCGTGCGGGAGCACGCTGGCGGCGACGGAACTGATAAACCCGCGCAGCACGATCACGGGTTCTGCGCCCGTTATGCGCGAGACGAAGCATTGGTATCTGCCTCTGGACCGTTACGAAGCATTCCTGCGCGAGTGGATTCTGAAAGGGCACAAGGAGTGGAAGGCGAACGTCTACGGGCAATGTAAGAGTTGGTTGGACGGAGGATTGCAGCCGCGCGGCGTGAGCCGCGACCTGGATTGGGGGATTCCCGTTCCGGTGGAGGGTGCGGAGGGCAAAGTGCTGTACGTGTGGTTCGACGCGCCGATCGGCTATATATCTGCGACTAAGGAGCTTACAAGCGAGTGGGAGAAGTGGTGGAAGGACGAGCAGACGCGGATGGTGCACTTTATCGGTAAGGACAACATCGTGTTCCACTGCATAGTTTTTCCTGCGATGCTGCGCGCGCACGGCGACTATATCCTGCCCGAAAACGTTCCGGCGAACGAGTTCCTGAACCTCGAAGGCGACAAAATTTCCACGTCGCGCAACTGGGCGGTGTGGCTGCACGAGTACCTCGAAGATTTCCCCGGCAAACAGGACGTGCTGCGTTATGTGCTGGCCGCCAATGCGCCGGAGACTAAGGATAACGATTTCACGTGGCGCGATTTTCAGGCGCGCAACAACAACGAACTTGTCGCCGTGCTGGGTAATTTCGTGAATCGCGCGCTGGTGCTTACTGAAAAATATTTCGACGGCGTCGTTCCTGAGGCGGGTTCGCTGGACGATTACGACCGCGAGACGCTATCCGAGATGCCCGAATTGCGCCGCTCGTTGGAACGTAATATAGAGACGTTCCATTTCCGCGAGGCGCTGAAAGATGCGATGGCGTTCGCACGGCTGGGCAACAAATATCTGGCCGACACGGAAGCCTGGAAAGTGGTGAAGACCGACCCCGCGCGGGTGCAGACTATTCTGAACATCGCGTTGCAAATCACGGCGAATACGGCCGTCGCTATCGAGCCTTTTATGCCTTTCACGGCGGAGAAGATACGGCGTATGCTGGCAATCGGGCATATCGGCTGGGAGCGGCTGGGCGAAGCGGGTCTTGTGGCCGCGGGTCATCGCATAGGCACGCCCGAACTGCTGTTCGACAAGATAGAGGATGCGCAGGTTGAGCGTCAGTTGGAAAAACTTGCGGCGACCAAAGCGGCGAACTCACAAACGGCGGTGGAAGTTGCGCCACAGGCCGAAGAGATCACGTTCGAGGATTTCGGGCGCATGGACATTCGCGTCTCGACGGTTTTGGAGGCCGAGCGCGTACCTAAAACGAAAAAATTGCTAAAACTCACCATCGACACGGGCATCGACCGCCGCGTGATCGTTTCGGGCATCGCGGAAGATTTTACGCCGGAGCAGCTCGTCGGCCGTCAGGTGTTGGTGCTGGTGAACCTCGCTCCGCGCGAGCTGAAAGGCATCGTGTCGCAGGGGATGATCCTCATGGGTGAAGACACTGCAACGGGCCGCCTCGCTCTGCTCTCGCCCGACGGCGCGGTGATTAACGGGACTAAGGTAGGCTAACATGCATATTACGTCGTTGCGAGGGCTGTTAAGTCCGAAGCAATCCAGAGAAAAACCACTGGATTGCTTCGCCTTGCAGGCTCGCAATGACGATCGATTCGAGATTGCGGGTCAGGCCCGCAATGACAAACGATAAGCTCGCAATGACGGTCAATAAAAACAAACCAAAAAACAATATAAAAGCTATGAGTACGATCGATTGGGGGAAGCTCGGTTTCGGGTATATGAAGACCGATGCGAACATTCGTTGCTATTTCCGCAACGGACAGTGGGAAGCGCCGTATCTGACCGGTGATGAGAACATTAGCCTGCACATGGCGGCGACGTGTCTGCACTATGGCCAGGAGGCGTTCGAAGGTATGAAGGCATTTCGCGGCAAGGACGACAAGGTGCGCCTTTTCCGTCCGGAGGAGAACGCGAAGCGCATGATTGCGTCGGCGGAGTATTTGCAGATGGAGCCGCCGCCTGTGGAGCTTTTTATCGATATGGTGAAACGGGTGGTCGAGGCCAACGAACGTTTCATTCCGCCCTACGGCACGGGCGCGTCGCTCTATATCCGCCCGCTGCTTATAGGTTCGGGCGCACAGGTGGGAGTAAAGCCGGCCGACGAGACGATGCTTATCGTGTTCGTCACGCCCGTCGGGCCGTATTTCAAAGAGGGTTTCAAGCCGATCAAAACGACCATAGACCGTGAGCATGACCGTGCCGCACCGCGCGGAATGGGTCACGTGAAGAGCGGAGGCAACTACGGTGCGAGCATCGGCGCGATAGTGGGCGCAGCGCGCAAGGGTTTTCCTAATGTGCTGTTCCTCGACCCGGCAGAGCATAAATATATCGATGAATTCGGTGCGGCTAACTTCTTCGGCATCAAGGATATGACCTACTCGACGCCGGATTCGCGCTCGGTACTTCCGTCGATCACGAACATGAGCCTGCGCACGATCGCGGCCGACTTGGGACTGAAAGTCGAAGACCGCAAAATTCCCGTCGAGGAGCTGGCGACGTTCGAGGAGGTAGGTGCAGTGGGTACGGCGGCGGTGATCTCGCCGATAGGCAGCGTCTACGACCCCGACAACGACATTACATATACGTTCGGAGACGGGGTGACGGCAGGGGAGTGGAGCCGGAAGCTCTACCAAACGTTGCAGGGCATCCAGTACGGTGAACTGCCCGATACGCACGGTTGGAGCATGGTGCTGTAACACACTCGTGTGTCTTCCAGCCTGCCGGACGTGCGCGCGTCCGGCATTAACAGCATAAACATTTAAAAAATACACACGATGAAAAAACTGTTTTTCACCGCTGCATTGCTGGTCTGGCTGTGCGGCAGCGCGGCGGCGCAAAACCGCAGCATAGAATTCGTACAGGGAAAGACGTGGGACGAAATCGTCAGTAAGGCCGCAGATGCCGGCCGGCTGATCTTCATCGACTGCTATACCGATTGGTGCGGGCCGTGTAAAAGGCTTGCAGAAACGGTCTTTACGCAAGACGCAGTTGCCGATTTTTTTAATGCCAACTTTGTGAACGCCAAGTTCGAGATGGAGAAAGAGGCCGACGGCGTAATGCTGAAAGAGAGATATGCCGTGCGGGCGTTCCCTACGCTGCTGTTCATCGACCCGAGAACGGGCGAGGCCGTTCATCGCCTCGTTGGCGCGGGGACGGCAGAATGGCTTATTGATGGCGCACGTACCGCGATGAACGCCGAAGACAACCTCGCGAGCATGACGGCGCGCTATGAGGCCGGCGACCGCGACCCGCAGTTCATCACCGACTATGTCCGGATGCTACGCGACGCGTATATGCAGGATCAGCAGGCGCGGGTGGTGGCCGAATCCCTGGAAGGACTCAGTATCGACGAACTCGCCACGCCTGAAATCTGGCTGTTGATCAGTGAGAATATCAACGACCCGCTGAGTTGGCCTATGCGCGAGGTGATGGCCAACCGTGAGAAGTTTTATAATGCTGTGGGTCAGGAGGTTGTCGACAGGCATCTCGGAAGTTCGATCGGAATGGCGGCTCATGCCCTCGCGTCGTGGAATCCGAGGGGCAATGTACCGTTCGACGAGGCGCGCAATGCCGAAATGATGAAATTCCTGCGTGGTGTTGTGGATTTTCCCGTCGCTCAGTCGCTTTCACTTCTCGAAATCGTTGAATTGAGACAGCGCGGCGAATGGAAAGAAATGTTGGAAAAAATGCGCCGTGCGGAAACCGACGGTGTTTTAGGCGAAAACATGTTCGGCGTCCAATATTTCCTCCTCAATATCGAGTCGCTCGCCGGGTCGGGCGACGAAAATATCGTGCGCGAAGGAGTGGCATGGCTCGACCGCCGTATCGCCGCGACCGAAAACTTTTTCCGTAAGGCCGAGTACTCCCAGTCGAAAGTGCGTTTGCTTACCTCGATAGGAGATGATCTCGGCGCCGACAAAGCACGGCAGGAAGAAGAGACTTTCACGCGCGAGGGCACCGAACAGTCCGGAGGTCGCGCAGTACGTGCGATACGGATGAACTGACACGCGCGCGTGGTTTCCAGCCTGCCGGATGACATATTATGTACGAGTAGACCTTAGGCGTGCAGGGGCTTTCGCATTTTCTGCGAAAGCCCCTGTCGGTTTGTAGGACGAAGTTAGAGCGTTCGGAATAGCATTTTTCAGAAGAATTATAGCAAAAAATATCGCAACGGTGTCGCATGTTTCGAAAAGATTATATATCTTTCGGCTGGATAAACACCTGACCCCGAACGATGTACTCTGCGAAAATTACGCGAATTACGCCCACGGCATTCATATTTCTCATCGACCAGTCCGGTTCGATGGAAGAGAAAATGACCTTCGGGCAAACCACGATGACCAAGGCCGATGCCGTGGCAATGGTGACGAATATGCTGATCCGTGAGTTGGTGAACCGCTGCCGCCGCGAAGAAGGCACGCTCGACTATTTCGATATCGCCGCCATCGGTTATTCTAACGATGAGGCGACGATGCTGCTGGGCACGTCCGAAGCGTTTGCCAAACCGTCGGAATTGTCGATGCGTCCGTGCCGCAAGCGCATCTTCACGCGCGAAAGAATGCTGCCCGACGGTACGGCGGCGCTGGCCAATGACGAAGTGAAATATTGGATCGAGCCGAAGTCCGAGGGCAATACTCCGATGTGCGCTGCGTTGGAGCAAGCGCTATTGCTTGCGGGACGGTGGTGTCGCCGGCCGGCCAACGTTGCGTCGTATCCGCCCACGATATTTAACATCACCGACGGCGAGGCGTCGGACGGTGACTATGAGCGGCTCACGGGCCTTGCGGAGCAGATCCGTGCGTTGGGCACTGAGGACGGTAATGTGCTGCTGATCAATATAAATCTCGCGACGGGCACACATGGCGGGACTGTTGTTTTCCCTTCGTCGCCTAACGAACTTCCGGTGTCACGCTACACGCGGCTGCTTTATGACATGTCGAGTGTGATGCCTGAGGAATACACCGAAGCGGTACTGCGCGTGAGGGGCGAGGAGAACGGTACACGTGGGTCGTTCCGCGGAATGAGTTACAATACGTCGATCGCCGATCTGGTGTCGATGCTGAACGTCGGGTCGCGCAGCATCAATAAGATGCTGTAATAATTATGGGCCGACCCGCCGCACGCTCATAATCCAAAATTCATAATTCATTTTTAGGCATGTCCATACATTTGTCGAGCATCATAGAAAGCCTTCTGAACCCGAATGGCCGTTTCCGCACGCTGGACGGAATTTATGTCGTGCGCACCGACGACGGCGAACCGGTGATGGTGCTGGGCGAGGGAACGGCGTATTTCACTGTTGTGTGGCACGACGAGGAATATACGCTGCAATGTCTGTTGCGCGACGATGAGGCGCAGCGCGTTGCGCTCGAAGAGGTGGCGCTCTACACCGGGCGTATCGAATGTCCGTATCTTGTGCCGCAGTCGTTCCATGCACAGGAGTTGCTTGTTTTCGATACGGCCGATCGTCCTGTATGGGTGGATGTTACCCTGCAACGGACAGCGCGTGGACAGCGGCTCGACGAATGGCTTGCACATACTTCTGAACGTGGCGACGCGGAAGCGGTGCGTGCGCTCGTGGGTGCGGTCGCCGATGTGGCGCAGTGGCTTGCGGCGAACGATTTCGGACACCGGCGCATCTCTGCGCGGAGCGTGTATGTCACTTCCGAGAACGGATTGATATTGACAGACTACCGTCGGGCATCGCGGCGGCGCTCGCCGGACGACTTCACAACGCTCGGCTCGCTCGCCGCAGCGTTGTATGCGGTAGCGTGCCAACCGGAGATTTACGGCGAAATAGTTCGTGACAACCTGCTTAAAACGAACAGATTGCATAAGCTGGCATCGATCCTTGCCGATATAATGGAGGAAGAAAAAGATGCTGCGGAACTCAAAGAACTACTGACAGCAGTCGCGCAAAGCGACAGCACGAGCGAAGAGTTGTGCCACGCCCTGCGCTGTCTCGCATCGACTCCCGTACGCAATTACCGCTCGCTCGGCGAGATAGCTGCGAGGGTCGGGCAGCGCGGTAGCGGTGAACCTTCGGCGGCGGACATTGCCGAAAAATACATTTTTATGGGCAGGATGCAGGAAGGCGTTATACGTGCTCTGGACGGCGGGGGCTGGCTCTATATCGACAGACATGGGCGGCAGGCTATTCCGGGACGATTCGTCTGTGTTGATGATTTCTCCGAAGGGCGCGCGGCGGTAGAGACCGAAGCGGGGCACGGACTGATAGACCGCGACGGGCGGTTCGTTATAGAGCCGCAGCACGAAGACGTGGAATGGGACAGCGTACACAACGTGGCGATCGTCACTTCGGGTGGCCTGTCAGGGTTATATTCGCGTGACGGTGAGTCGCTCACGGGGTTTATCTACGATCATATCCTGTCCGGGAACGAGGGCATGTTTCCCGTTAGGTGCGGTACGAAATACGGTTATATGAACCGCGATGGCCGAATAGTGATACGTCCGCAATATGACGATGCATTCGGCTTTAACAAAGGCATGGCGCGCGTCAGATCCGGCAACCGTGAATTGGTAATCGACCCTTCCGGCCACCGCATCGCTACCATACAAACACCGGCAACGAAAAAGGCGACGGAGATGAGCGACGACATGATCGCGATGGCCGTGGCGGTGGCAGCAGCAGCAACGGTCGAGATGGAGGCGGAAAACTCGCTGCGGCCGGCCTATAAACCTACGCCGGTGTGTTGATGTGCGCGTGTTTTCCAAACTTTGTCATTGCAGACCTGATTCACAGTCTATCGGACGGGATTGCGGGTCAAGCCCGCAATGACAAATTGATTATTTCAGTAAAAAATTGGCATAACTATTGATACGTTACAAGCAGATAGGGTGGCGAACTGGATTGCCTTCCCGAAAAAACATTAAACCTCTAAAACTATTGTTATGGACTGGACGTTCTGGTTGTGGTTTATTCTTATCGGTCTCGTAGTCGGGTGGCTGGCGGGACTTATCGTCAAAGGCAGCGGTTCGGGTTTTCTGCTTAATATCGTGATCGGTATCGTGGGCGCTATACTCGGTGGTTGGCTCTTTTCGCTTATCGGAGTTTCGGCTACCAGCTGGTGGGGAAGCCTCATAACGGCGCTGGTCGGTGCGATCGTATTGCTGCTAATTGTAGGGCTGTTTACTCGTAAAAAGGCTTGATGCATGGCAACGGGCTCGCACAGGCTCGACGCGGCGGAGCGCCGTGAGTTGAGCGACTCGGATTTCGGCATTCCCGAAGCTCGCGAATATCCGATGCCCGACGCGGCTCACGTAAGGGCGGCGGAGGCATATTTCCGCTATGCGCCGGAGGATAAAAAAGCGCAGTTGGCCCGGCGTATATTGAAAAAGGCCGACGAGTTCGGCGTCCATGTCAGGAGCGATACCGTGCTCTCTTGGGCGGAGAAATAACACACGCGTGTGTTTTCCAATTCCTTGTCATTCCGAACGTTCTTCCATGTCATGCACGTTCGGGATGACATTGTATTTTAAAAAAATGAACTACTTCGAACTTTATATCCACGTGCGCCATGCACAGGAAGCGGAAATCCGTATGGCAGAATTGGCCGAATGGCCGTTCGAGAGCTTCGAGCTTGACGAGACGAGTGTGAAAGCATATATCAGGGCGGACGAATTGGCCGGATGTCACGAAGGGCTGGATGAGTTTCTGCGAACGACGGGCGTCGAATGGCATTTTACGGAAATAGAGCACCAAAATTGGAACGAGCTGTGGGAGTCGAATTTCGACCCTGTGGAAGTGGAGGGGCGGGCGGTGATCCGTGCGCCGTTCCATGACCAGCCCGCCGACGGGGTGTTGGACGTGGTCATAATGCCCAAAATGTCGTTCGGTACTGGACATCACGCCACGACATGGCTGATGACCGCCACGCTGCTCGACCTCAATGTACAAGGGCGCGCGGGATTGGACATGGGCAGCGGCACGGGCGTACTGGCCATAGTTGCGGCCATGCGTGGCGCAATGCACGTCGATGCGGTCGATATAGACGAGTGGGCTTATGAGAATTGCACCGAGAACATCGGCGTGAATGGCGTGGCAGAGCGCGTGACGCCTATTCGCGGTGATGTGTCGGCTATCGCAGGACGTTCCTATGATTTTATTTTGGCGAATATCAACCGCAATATTCTGCTTGCCGATATGGCGGATTACGTGCGCTCGCTGCGGCGGGGCGGCGTGCTGCTGATGAGCGGCATCCTCGAACACGATATTCCGGCAATCTGTGATGCGGCCAAATCTCTCGGCCTTATCGTCGATGACACCCGCACGAAAGACGGCTGGGCGATGATTGAAACTATTCTCGTTTCTTAGCTCCCATTCGCGGGCAGCGCGTGAATTCGCGAGCAGGGTCGAATAACAATCGATAAGTGGTATGCATTTTGAGACGCTGGGCGCAGACGTAGTTCTCGACCACGCGCATCATAACCGGATTGAAATCACCTATCCATGTGAGTTCCAGCGTTTTATAATCTACCTCGCCACGCGCGACTATCTGCTCGAAAGCGCAGATCATCCCCGCCTCGACGCCTTTACCCTGAAATTCGGGCACAACTCCGAAAATAACTCCGAAAACGCGGTCGGCCTTTTTCGTGAATTTGAGCATCGCCATCAGGCGGAGTTTGCCGAGCAACGTAAGCCGCCCGTTGAACCGTCCGATTATGCGGTTCAGGTCGGGGATCATTATGAAAAACCCGATCGGTTCGTCATTGAAATATGCGAAATACACCAGCCGTTCGTCTATTATCGGACGTAGCGTGGCCATCATTTTTGTCGCATGATGCTCGTCCATCGGCCTCACTCCCGGTATCAGCGCCCACGCCTTGTTGTATATGAGGCGGAAATCGTGCGCCACCTGATCGAGGTTCGCCTTGCGGATGTGCTCGAACCGATAGCCGGGTATCTCTTCGAGTCGCCGTACCCGGTCATAGACGGTGGGATTAAGTTCACCTATGCGCAGGTTACGGTAATAAGTGTGCTGGTTGAAGTAATTGCGAAAGCCATAATTTTCGAAAAGGGTGCGGTAGTATGGGGGATTGTAATTGTTGGCGTATGTCGGTTGGAATTCGAACCCTTCGACCAACAGTCCCCACCATTGATCGCGATCGCCGAAATTGATCGGGCCGTCCATCGCCTCCATGCCGCACTCCGCCAGCCACTGCTTTGCGGCATCGAAAAGCATATTGGCAACATCCTGATTGTCAATGCTTTCAAAAAAGCCGCACCCGCCCGTCGGCTGGTCGTTCAGGGCAGCCAATGCACGGTTGTAGAATGCTGCGATACGTCCTACGACTTCGCCGCTGTCCACATCGCGCACCATCCATCGTCGGGCATCTCCGTCCCGGAAAAGCTCGTTGCGCGCGGGGTCGAACCGCGCTTCTATATCGTCGTCGAGCGGACACACCCAATAGCGATTCCCCTTGTACAGTTTCTTGGGCAGGTCGGTGAACTCTTTGCGTTGCCGGGCGGTCTCGACCGCTTCGAGTTTATATTTTCCCATATCGCGAGACTATTTAGACAGAGGCTATTTAGACAAAGGTAAAATAATTTTCATATATTTGTTTGATTTTTGCGACATGTCTTACAGCAACATATATTTTCTCGGCATCGGGGGTATAGGGATGAGCGCTCTGGCGCGCTATTTTCTGCACGAGGGGCGCAACGTGGGCGGCTATGACCGCATTCGGACGCCGCTGACGGAGCGGCTCGAAGACGAAGGTGCGCACATACATTACCATGATAATGCAGAGGCAATCCCAAGCGAGTTCCGTTGTCCGCAGACGACGCTGGTGGTATATACGCCCGCCGTGCCGCCCGACCATCCGGAGATGATATGGTTTCGTGAGAACGGCTTTCGGATGGAAAAACGTTCGGAGATGCTGGGTGAGTTGGCGCGCGGCAAGTATGTAATGGCCGTCGCGGGGACGCATGGCAAGACCACGACGACGACGCTTTTGGCATGGCTGAACCACTGTGCCGGCGACGATGGCAGCGCGTTTCTGGGCGGAATTTCGAAGAATTTCGACAGCAATCTGGTGCTGGGCGCGGGGCGACGGCTGGCGGTGGAGGCAGACGAGTTCGACCGCTCGTTCCTGCAACTGTTGCCCGATGTGGCGGTGATTACATCGACCGACCCCGACCATCTCGATATTTACGGCGACCACGATACGATGTTAGAGGCGTTCCGGCAGTTCGGACGGCAGTGTAAAACGCTGATTATCAAGGATGGTATCGACATCGGGCGTGAGGCGTACACCTATTCGCTCGACGGCGAGACGGCCGATTTTCGCGCGGAGGATATCGAATTGCAGTCAGGTGGATATTACTGTTTCGACATTCGCTGCCCCGACCGCACGATACGCGACTGCACGCTCGGCATTCCGGGAATCGTGAATGTAGAGAATACCGTGGCGGCCGTAGCGGTGATGTGGGTGGCGGGTCGCTCCGATGGGGCGGGATTCGACGAGGTGCGACTGCGCGATGGGTTGGCGACGTTCAAAGGTGTGCGGCGGCGGTTCGATTTCTGGATAAACACGCCGGCGCTGACCTATATGGACGACTATGCCCATCATCCGCGCGAACTGACGGCGGCGATCGGCTCGCTGCGCGACATGTTTCCCGAACGACGATTAACGGCGGTCTTCCAGCCGCACTTGTACACGCGCACGCGCGACTTCTACCGCGAATTCGGCGAGGCGCTGTCACTTGCCGACGATGTGGTCCTGCTGCCCATTTATCCTGCGCGGGAAATGCCCATCGAGGGTATAACGTCCGAGACGATAGGTGAGCATATTTCCGTGCATTGGGAGGTAGTACAGAAAGAAAATTTGGCCGGACATCTGGCCGGACGCACGGATTTGGACGTCGTAGTGACTTTCGGTGCGGGAGATATTGAGAATTATTGTGCGCAGATTGCGGAGAAGCTAAGAAATAAATGAACCGTTTCCTGCGAATAGCCATCAATGTTCTGGTGTGGTCGGCGATACTCGCCTACCTTGTTTTCGCCACGCGCCATTGTCGCGAGCAACAGCAGGAGGAACGGCTGAAACGCGTAGAAATCAGGGTTACGGACTACGGAGAGCGGCGGGCGGTGTCGCCGCAGATCGTGCGCGAATGGCTCGACGATGCGCAGATCGCGCTCGAAGGCGAACGGTTGGCGGCGCTCGACACCGAACATATCGTGCGCATGCTCGCCGCGCAACCTCACGTGCGCGAAGTGCAGACATACATGGAGCAGAGCGGTACGATGCATATAACGCTCTCGCAGCGGCGGCCCATAGTGCGGTTCGTGCGCGGCGACGTCGATTTTTATGTATCGGACGATCTGTGGGTGATACCCGCAAAAATGGGTGCGGCAGAATATGTTCCCGTGGTCACGGGCGACTTTGGCCTGCCTTTTGAGACGGGATGGTTCGGGCGAATCGAAGAGCCGGAAGCGACGGCCGAAAAAAAGTTGCATAAAAACTACGCTTTCTTGCTGAAACTGATTAATTTTGTGAGACTTACCGAGCAGTCGCCGTTTTGGAGCGCCGCCATCGTGCAAATCAACGTGCGCGAACCGCATGGTGTGGCCGAGTGGCGCGAGCCTGAAATAGAGTTTGTACCGCGCGTTGGCAACCACATAGTGGCGCTGGGCACGCTCGACGACGCGGCGGAAAAACTGGCGAAATTGCTGCTCTTCTACCGCAATGTGTTGCACTATGAGGGGTGGGACAAATATACGCTCATCGACGTGCGGTATCGCGGTCAGGTGGTGGGCAGATAGCTGTCGGTTCGCGCCAGGCGGTGAAATACAAGGAGATTAAAAAACGAAAAAAGACATACGGCAGTGGAAAATAATTACATCGTGGCGATAGACCTCGGCAGCAGCAATGTCGTTGTGGCTGTGGGGGTAACTGCGCCGGACGGCAAGGTCGAAATCGTGGACATAGTGGTCGGCGAGTCGGCAGGCGTAGCGGGTGGCGAGGTGAAGAACGTTGAGCTGGCTTCGGCATCGGTGCGCAAGGCGCTGGAAGAGATCGACCGGCGGCATGGCTGGCGGGTCGCGCAGGCATGTGTTGGCATATCGGGGAATCACATACAGTGTGCCAAGCACCCTTATTATGTGATAGTCGCCGGACGGGACGGCGAAATCGCGGCGGAGGATGTGCGGCGGCTGAACGAGAGTATGCGCAACCTGCAAGCTCCGGCCGGGTATACGCTGATGCACACCGTGCCGCAGCATTATATCGTGAACGACGACGAGGAGGTGAAAAATCCGGTCGGACATTTCGGCAAGACCTTAGGCTCGACGTTCAACCTCATAATAGGCGATAACACGATTATCCAGCGATTGGAAAAAGCGATGCAGAAGAGCGGCGTCCACGTGTCGGGGCTGCTGATCAACCCGCTGGCGATGGCCGAAGCGGTGACATATCCGGACGAAAAGGATATGGGCGTGGCGGTTGTGGACATCGGCGCGGGGACGACTGATGTGTGCATCTATCAGGACGGATTGGTGCGCAGCGTATGCGTCATACCCATAGGCGCGGATGCCGTGAACCGCGATATACGCTCGTTCGGGATAATGGAGCGGTATGTCGAAGACCTGAAAACGATGTACGGTTGCGCGGTAGCGGAGCTGGTAGACAGCGATAAACTGGTCAAAATACCTGGGCGAACGGGTAGCGATTATAAGGATATTTCGTTCCGCAACCTTGCGACGATCATCGAGGCGAGGATGACAGACATCGTAGATTATGTGATGGAAGAGATTCGCGAGGCGGGATGCGAGGGTAAGCTGGGAGCAGGCATCGTGCTCACGGGCGGCTCGGCAGCGTTACCTGAAATCGGCACGCTGTTCGAACGGCGTACAGGCCTCGAAGTGAGGCTCGCCACACCGACGATCCATGTTGCGCCCGAATCGAAGGATAAGGTAAAAGACCCGCGCCTGTCGGTA
Source organism: Rikenellaceae bacterium (assembly GCA_009783565.1). GTDB lineage: Bacteria > Bacteroidota > Bacteroidia > Bacteroidales > Rikenellaceae > WRDF01. Next base: position 81,335 of record WRDF01000008.1, read on the forward strand.
GCGGTGGGGATGTTGTGGCAGATGCTCTACGGCGGCGAGGCCAATGCGCGTGCCGATGCCGAACATGCACAACAGGCATGGGGCGGCGGAGTGGTTGCAGGCGCAGGTGCGGGCGCGCCTCAGACTGTTTATGACCAGATAGTTGCGGGGCAGTCGCCGGCTGTCGGAGAGGCAGACTACGAAGACGACGGGGCAGGAGCGCGCAAGCGCAAAAAGAAGGAGAAAGCACCCAAACCGTCGCGGCGTGCGGCTAAGGCGGATTACGACGATACGTCGGCGGGCGATGACGACGGCTGGGTGGACGAACCTGCGCGCGCAAAGGGCGAGGGTGTATTCGGCAAGTTGAAAAAGGCTTTCACGAGAGTTGTCGATCTCGATGTGCTCGACGACGAAGATACCGGAGCGGAGATAAATGACCGTAGAAAATAAGGGCACACATTTATGTCATCCCGAGCGAGCGCGTAAGCGCGACGAGGGATCTATCGCTCGTTTATCTTTGAATTTATAAACTAACGATAGATTCCTCCGCCTACGGCGTTCGGAATGACAAAGCCGGAAACCACGCGTATGTGGCAGTAAATATTATGAGCGCATGGAAAGTAGAAACAAGACATATATCGAGGTCGGCGGGTTCGAGCCGGTGACGCCGTCGATCATCATGGTCGCGGGCATAGGCGGCGCGGGCGGCAATGCCGTGAACCACATGTTCGACATGGGGATTCAGGACGTGGCGTTCATGGTGGCCAACACCGACAAACAGGCGTTGGACAGTAGCCTCGTGCCCGTTAAGGTGCAGCTGGGCGAAGGTCTCGGCGCAGGCAACCGGCCTGAGAAGGGTCGTGCGGCGGCGATCGCGAGCCTCGACCACATATCGTCGCTGTTCAAAGAGCACGGCACGCGTATGGTGTTCGTAACGGCGGGCATGGGCGGCGGCACGGGCACGGGCGCTGCGCCTGTCATTGCAAAAGCGGCGCGCGACATGGGCATCCTAACGGTGGCCATAGTCACGATGCCATACGTCTCTGAGGGGCCGATGCGGATGAAGAATGCGATGGCGGGCATCGACGAACTGAAAAAGAATGTCGATTCGCTGCTCATCATCAACAACGAAAATATTCAGGAAATCTACGGCGAACTGCCGATTACGGAAGCGTTCGGGCGCGCAAACGACATTCTGGCGACGGCGGCAAAGGGTATCGCCGAGATAATCACACGGCCGGGCATTGTGAACGTGGACTTTGCCGACGTGACGACGGTGATGAAGGACAGCGGCATTGCGCTGATGGGGTCGGGCAGGGCGCACGGCGAGAACCGCGTGCACGAAGTGGCACATATGGCGCTTGCATCGCCGCTGCTGAATTACAACTCGCTGGACGGCGCGACGAGCATTTTGTTCAATATTTCTTACGGAAATCAGGAAATCACACTCGCCGAGTCGGTAGAAATACTCGACTATATTCAATCGAAAGCGGGCAAGAACGCCAACGTCATCTGGGGCGCGAACCGCAATGAACTGCTGGACGACGAGCTGGAATTGATAATAATCGCTACGGGGTTCAAGGCGGCCGATGAAGACGGTGCGAGCAGTTTTCAGCCCATTGCCGAGCGCGGCGGTAAAAAGTGGCGGCCCACCGACCCGTTCGCCGAACAGCTGGGTAACAAAGGGCGCGGCGGTGCGGCTGAACGCTCGGTGGCGAACGACATTATCGAAATCTCGGAGAACGTACGGTATAAAAATATCGAGCGCATACTCAATGAGCCGGCGCATATACGTCGGCGCATGAGGCTGGTGAACGACGCTCCTGGCGGCAGTTCGAAGGTGCGCATCAAAGACGATGCCCCGCCGCCGCGCAAAGGTCATCATGGCGGTCGGTCGCTGTTCGAGGACTGATGCAGACCTTGCGAACCGGCAGGGCGGACTTTCGCGTTTTTTGCGAAAGTCCTGCGGTACGCTGTCGCCCCACGCGGCGGGATGCTACATTTCGTTATGCATCCACACCGCCGCCGCCGCGCCGCAACATAACTCATAATTCAAAATTCATTAGTTGGATCACATAATTACATTTCTTCCGTTCGTGCCGCACGCGGCGGTGTTGATAGCGCTTATTGCGGCATTTCTTTTCATCGGTGGGATGATTTCCGGTTCGGAGACGTCGATGTTCTCGCTGTCGCACTCGCAACTTGAAAAAATGCGCCACCGCAATGCCCCTTCGGACCAGGCGGTGTTCCGGTTGCTGGCGCAACCCGACCGTCTGTTGGCGACTATACTTATCGCGAACAATCTGCTGAATATTCTTGTCGTTATCCTGTCTAACAATTTGATAGACACGCTGGTAGAGTTCCATAGCGCAGGATGGGAATGGGCGGTGAAAGTAGTTGTCGTGACATTCGTGCTCTTGCTTTTCGGCGAACTCATGCCGAAGATCTATGCGGCATATAACCCGATGGGCTTTGCGCGCGTGGTCGCGGGGCCGATGCTGGGTGTACGCGCCGTGCTGAAACCTTTCGCGGGGCTGCTCGTACGGTCGAGTATGCGGTTCAAGGAGCGCGCCGCGCGCAAAGGAAACGCCATCTCGATCGACGAACTCTCGGACGCGATGGAGATTACGCGTAACCAGACGGAGGAAGAGCGTCAGATTCTTACGGGTATTGTGGATTTCGTAAACACGGAGGTGGCCGAGATAATGAAACTGCGTCCCGATATAGTCGCGCTCGACATCGAGTCCGATTTTTCGACCGTGAAACGCGTGATAATCAATTCGGGGTTCTCGCGCCTGCCTGCCTATGCCGAAAATATCGACAACATTCGCGGCGTGCTGTACGTAAAAGACATGATGCCGTTCATCGCCGAGGGCGACGATTTCGCGTGGCAGCGTCATCTGCGCAAACCCTATTTCATTCCGGAGCATAAGAAGATCAACGACCTGCTGGCGCATTTTCAGGCAAGCAAGGTGCACATAGCGATCGTAGTGGATGAGTACGGCGCGACGCAGGGGTTGGTGTCGCTGGAAGATATTCTGGAAGAGATCGTAGGCGAAATTACCGATGAGTCCGACCGCCAGAACGAAGAATTTTACAGCCGTATCGATGAAAATACATACCTGTTCGATGGTAAGACGCATCTGGCCGATGTGGAAGAAGTGCTGGGGTTGGAGGAGGACTATTTCGAAGGGGTGTGTGGCGGTTCGGAGACAATAGCGGGTCTTATGCTCGAACTTGCGCGTAACTTCCTGAAAAAAGACGAGGCCGTTGCGTTGGGCGGCATAACGTTCACGGTCGATGCGCTCGACGGAAGACGTATCGATAAAGTGCGCGTGGTCATAGATCGTGCTGCCGTTGCAAAACAACCGCCGCCGCGATGCCATTGATTCTCAGGCGCGAGGAGCAGGGGACGACGCTATTGCTTTGGACTGTGAGTGAAAGCGAGGAGGAGTTGCGTGTGCTTGTGAATGAAGAAGACCGGACATCGGCCTCGCGATTTTCTTTGCCGCGTCGGCGGATTGAACACCTTGCCTGGCGTGCGGCGTTGCGGGTCGCGTTACCCGATACTAAGGTCGGATATACCGAAGCAGGCGCACCTGTTTTAATGAGCGACGGGCTGCACATTTTAATGAGCGATGAGTTGCACATAAGCGTGGCTCATACAGCCGGACTTGTGGCGGTGTTATTGAGCAAACGGCCGTGTGCGGTGGATGTGGAATGTGAGACGCGGGATTTCGGCGCGGTGCATACAAGGTTTATCTCCGCTGCCGAGTCGGAGTTGCCCGATGCCGTGCACCCCGATTTTCCGGCTGCCGTGTGGTGTGCCAAAGAGACGATGTACAAACTTGCGCGGTCGGCCGGTCTCGATTTCCTGCGCGATCTTGCGATCGCGTCTTCCGATCTGTCACGTGGGAAAATATATGGTTGCATCGCCGATGGCGCAAGCATCGAAATGAACGTTCTGAGCGTGGAAGGATATTTTGTTATATATACGCACGGAAATTCCTGAAAATCCAAAATACTGCGCCCGCGCTCCCTTTTGCCAAAATGCTCATTTACATTCAGTAAATTTCCGCTAACGCGAAATCCCCCTGCCGGTCTCTCTGTTCACACAAATCATTCTATTTCCGCCGTTATGTAGAAAACATATGGTCGTGCGGCGAGCGATGTCTGCATGATCGCGGTTTTGAAGATCCATCCTCCGAGACCCCGCGTGTCGAGCGACACCTGCATTTTTCCCTCTTCGTCCGGCCGC
>WRDF01000009.1 GCA_009783565.1 Rikenellaceae bacterium
CGGTCGTCGTTGCATTGTTTTCACCGCTTTCGGCTCTTTTTTTGCCTCCGCCGCACGCGGTCGGCACGCCGGCCGCAACGGCCATAAATAAGATAAAAAGAATGAAATTCTTCATGACGGGAAATTTCTCATAACGATTAATATGCAGAACGCGCCGTACCCACAGGGAGTTACAGCGCGTTTGCTTTTGTGTGGAAAATGTGGTCCCTCAGGGGATCGAACCCTGGACCCCAACATTAAGAGTGTCGTGCTCTACCGGCTGAGCTAAAGGACCTTACTCACGCTGTGTCCGCGTTGTGTCTAACAGACTTTTGCGGATGCAAAGGTAGAATAAAAATTGCTTTTCACAAAACACGCGCGTGTGTTTTTCAGCCTTCCGGACGCGCGCGTGTTTTTTACCTGCCGGATGATCGCTTTTCAGTGTCTTTTATGGATACAGACCGCGCACCCGTGCATTATTTTATCGACAGCAATACATCGCCTTCGAGCACCGGATCGCCTTTGCGGGCGGTGATACGTTCGATCACTCCGTCGCGGTCGGCCTCGATGTTGTTCTCCATTTTCATGGCTTCGAGGATCATTACCGTCTGCCCCGCCTTGACCTCATCGCCCTCCTTCACCCGAACGTCGAGAATAACGCCCGGCAGAGGTGATTTCAGCTGCGTAGCCGTTCCCGAATGACTCGTAGGCTTCACCACAGGCTCGGTAGACTGCATAGCCGGGGGTTGCTGGATACCTTTGCTCACCGCTCGCGTGGGGACGGTCTTGATGCCCTCGACCTCGACTTCATACTCCGTGCCGTTCACCGAAAGGCTCGCCACGTTGTTTTTCACCGATTTTATATAGACGCTGTACTCCGTGCCGCCTATCTTGAAATTATATTCTTTCATCACTGTTTATCTTCTGTTTGGTATTTGTCGCAGACCGTAGATCTTCGAACTCCATGGTGAGTAGAACGTCGCCTGGCGGTTGATCGTGATTATAGTATTCTCGATGTCGTGCAGGTCTTCGGAATACTGGTACAGCGCCATCGCTATGGCCGCCAGCTCTTCGCCGAACTGCACCTTCTGAGTTTCTCTAACCGCGCCGGTTTCTTGCATCTCGCAACTTTCGACAGCTTCCGCCGCTTTTTTCTTTTTGAACAGTCCCATTACAAAGGCATATTATCGTGTTTCTTCGGCGGATTCACCAGCTTCTTGTTGCGCAGCGATTCCAGCGCCCGGATTACGCGGAAGCGCGTGTTGCGCGGCTCGATCACATCGTCGATGTAACCGTACTTCGCCGCATCGTAAGGATTTGCGAACGCCTTTTTATACTCCGCTTCCTTCTCGGCGATGAATTTGACGCGCTCCTCCTCGTTCTCGATTCCGATCACCTCTTTGGCAAACAGCACCTCGATAGCTCCCGATGGCCCCATCACGGCAATTTCGCCCGACGGCCACGAGTAATTTATGTCACCTCTCAGGTGCGACGATGCCATCACGCAATACGCGCCGCCATAGGCCTTGCGCAGGATCACCGTGACTTTCGGCACGGTCGCCTCTCCGTAAGCGTACAGCAATTTCGCGCCGTGGATAATAATTCCGCCATACTCCTGCGCCGTGCCGGGCAGGAATCCCGGTACATCGACAAACGTCACGATAGGAATATTGAACGCATCGCAAAACCGCACGAAGCGCGCCGCTTTACGCGAGGCGTTAATATCGAGCACCCCTGCCAAGAACTTCGGCTGATTGGCAATAATCCCCACGCTCTGACCGTTGAATCGCGCAAAACACGTCACGATATTCGGCGCATAAAGTTTCTGCGATTCGAGATATTCGCCGTTATCGACAACTGCCCGTATCACGTCCAGCACGTCGTAGGGCTTGTTCGGATTATCGGGAATTATTTCGTTCAGCGAATTCTCCAACCGTGCGATCGAATCGGTGCACACCGCCAGCGGAGCATCTTCAAGATTATTCTGCGGCATGTAGCTCAGCAACTTGCGGATTTCCGTCATTCCCTCTTCCTCTGTATCCACCACGAAATGCGCCACGCCCGATTTGGTCGAGTGGATGCTCGCGCCGCCCAACTGCTCCTGGTTCACCACCTCGCCCGTCACGGTCTTTACCACCTTCGGCCCCGTCACGAACATATAGCTTGTCCCCTTGCTCATCAGGATAAAATCCGTAAGCGCCGGAGAATATACCGCACCGCCCGCGCACGGCCCGAACACTGCCGAAATCTGGGGAACTACGCCCGACGCCAGAATGTTGCGCTGAAAAATCTCCGTGTAGCCCGCCAGAGCGTTGATTCCTTCCTGAATCCTCGCACCGCCCGAATCGTTGATGCCGATCACCGGCGCTCCGTTCTTCATCGCCATGTCCATCACCTTGCAAATCTTGTTTGCAAAAGTCTCCGACAGCGATCCGCCGAACACCGTGAAATCCTGCGAGAAGACATACACCAGCCGCCCGTCGATAGTCCCGTAGCCCGTCACCACGCCGTCGCCGTAATAATTCTCGTCCTCGATGCCGAAGTTATGACTGCGGTGTTTCACGAACATGTCGAACTCCTCGAAGCTCCCCTCGTCGAGCAGCATCGCGATTCTTTCGCGGGCCGTGTACTTGCCTTTGGCGTGTTGCGAATCGATACGCTTCTGACCTCCGCCGAGCCTTGCCTGCTCCCGCAGCGAGAGCAGTTCTTTGATTTTTTCCTGAAAGTCGCTCATTTGTTTATTGTGTGTGTTTTATAGTTTTCCTTTACTGTTTATATCCTATCGGTTTGCGTGGCTTACTGCCGGAAAGCTGCCTGTCCATCGCGAGTTGCGCCAGCGCATGGTAAACATCGTCGAATTTGCCCTCCGTCTCCTCGATAAACTCGTCTAACAACTGCCGAATTTCTTTGTTCTCCAAGGCCAGTTGCTTTATTTCGACCGATGTCATCGCAAGTTGGCGCATAACCACAAACGCTCGCATGATCGAGATATTAACCTCGATCGCCCGATCGCTTTTCAAAACGCCGGAAAGCATCGCTACACCCTGCTCGGTGAAAGCGAAAGGCAATTTACGAACACCACCCCAACTTGATGTCACAATTTGTGACATCAAGTTAGCAACTTCCTCATTAGTAAGCTGAAACATAAAATCAGACAGGAAGCGCTTTATGTTACGTTTGACTGCTTGGTTCAGTGCTCCGGTCTTTACCTCATACATAGCGGCGAGATCGAAGTCCAGCATCACACGTTGCCCGCGTATCTCGTAAATCATGTTTTGAATTAATTGTAAATCCATCTATAACACGTTGCGCCCTAATTTTTATCCTCGCAGAACTCGGTTAGTACGCCGCCGGTCGATTTCGGATGCAGGAATGCGATGGTCATCCCTTCCGCTCCCTTGCGCGGCTCTTTGTCGATAAGGCGTACGCCCTTCTCTTCGGCCTCCGTCAATGCGCTCTCGATATTCTCCACGGCAAACGCCAGATGATGGAAGCCCTCGCCGCGCGTCTCGATAAATTTCGCTACGGTACTTTCGGGTGAAGTGGCTTCCAGAAGTTCGATTTTAGCATCGCCGACTTTGAAAAATGCCGTGCGGACTTTCTGGTCTGCAACCTCTTCTATTTTGTAACATTTCAGTCCCAATATGTTTTCCCAATAGGGTATTGCCTCGTCGAGGCTGCGCACGGCGATGCCGATGTGTTCGATGTGAGTGACTTTCATGGTTTCGGACAGCTATTATTTTGATTTTTAATCAGTTATCACCTCTGCTGAAAGAGCATCCGCAAAATTAGAAGTAATAATCGGAATCTCCGAATTTTCTTCGCGCTTTTTGTGTAATTTTATTTTCGCCGGATTTTCAAGTTCGAAAAACCATAGGGAAAAATATGAAACTCACCGAAAAACAAGGAGCGGAAAGCCTACACCCTCCGCTACTTGTTTTTCTGCAATAGCTGTCTTCCGGCAGGCCGGAAACACACGCGTGTGCGCCCTATCGGATTATTTCGATTGCCGTTGCGATGATCCAGCCTTTGTGACCGTTGGCGGTTTCGATTTCGTACCACTCGCCGAGCGACGAGGTGATATTTACCTTCGTTCCTTCGTGTAGTATAAAAATATCTTTACTCGCACCGTCGGGCGAGCTTTTCACCGGCACGGCGGTAGTCATAACGATGGCGTAAGAAGAGTGTAGTATTTCATAGCGTTCGGCGACGGAAAATCCCACTGCAAAGAGCAGCAACGCGAGCGTGAAGAGACCGGTATAGAATCCCGCTTTACGGCGTGACAGCCGTTCGGAAAGCAGATAAACAAGCGTTGCGGCGAGTGCCAGGACAAGCAACACAAGGCTTGCAACGGCCCAGCCGTTCGACCCCATCGACGAGCGTACGGCGCGTCCCCAGCGCTTGACAGCCATTTCGGGCAACGGATCGATCTTGTCTTTCACATACCCCATCGCGATCGCGAGGTTGTGCTTGGTATCCGCATCCGACGGACGAAGCAGCAGCGCGCGGTTGTAGAAAAGTATGGCGCGCCCCATTTGTCCCTCCTTGAAATATGCGTTACCGAGATTATAGTAGAGCTTGTGGCTGCTGTGACCGGCATCGAGGATGGCGTTGTAGGCACGTATAGCTGCGGCATAGTCGGCGGTCATGTATGCCTGATTGGCCTCGTCCCACAGCCGCTGTATGTCGGCTTGCGTACTCTGTGCCCCGCACACGGCAGTCGAAAGCACCGCCGCAAACATTGCTAATATTATATACAGTCGTTTCATTTTCGCGTGGTTACCTGATTCTTCCCTCCATCCGCGAGATAATTTCCACGGCGGTTTTGTATTTTTCATGCATCGTAGACGACTCGGCGGGCGAGTACTGTGCATACTCGCACTCCGATATGAGTTCGACATAGCGGTTGGTCTCGTCGGCGGGTATGCCTCTGCGCGAAAGTTCCTCGCGCACGTTCTCCTTCGTAAGGTTGGCGGCCGGAATGTTCAGTTTGTCACCCAAGTAGCCCCATAGCGCTTTGAGCATCTCGTCGTGGAATCGGCGGCTGTTGCCTTCGGTCATAAACTCTTCGGCCGACCGCAGGCGCGCAAGAACTATCTTATTGGCTTTTTTGCCGCGCATGAGCGCCGCGTCGCGCATCTGCGTGATGCGGCGGCGCAGGTAGAAGAATGCTGCAAAGAACAGTGCGACTATCGCCCCCGCCAGCACGAAATACAACACGCTGCACATCAGCACGCGCCCGTGCGGCCGCAGACCCGGAGCATCGTGCTTAATATAGCGTATATCACTGTCGAGCATACGCAACGGTTCTTGCGAGAGCCGTTGCGCCGTGCGTATATCGAGCATAGACATCGGGCCGCCGGTCGTGTCGGCCATCACGCTCAGGTTGAACCGCCGCGTTTCGAGTGTCGCATACTCGCCCGTCTGTGGATTGAAGTAGCTGAACTGCACCGGTTCGACCGTAAAGTCGCCCACGGCGCGCGCTATGAACGGATGCTCGAACTGCCGCGAACCGGTAATTCCTGTCGGCGAGGAACGAGTATCCTCTGTCATCTTCACGTTGTGCATTTCGAACGATGCCGGCATCTCCACCCTCGGTCCCTGCAACAGCGGAATGTTGCCCATACCGGCAATCCTTATCCGATATGTAGCGGCGGAATTTACATACATCGTCGTTTCGGGCTGCGTGGCGGTCATAGTAAAATTGCCCACCGCTCCCGAAAAGCTCGGCGGAGCGCCTGCCGGAAGTTCCCTCACCGTTATGGTCACCGGCGGCGACGACACCGTGCGGCGCGTTTCGTGAACGTCGGGCATCATCATGAAATCGTCTAAGATCGAACGGCTTTGCCGCCGCCGTATCTCGCGGATCACCATGTTCAATGTCAGCGGATCGATGGTCAGAGCGCCGCTCTGAGTGGGATAGAGCAGATACTCGGCGACGATGAAAGTGTGGTAGACCCTCGAATTGTAGGTTTCCGTCTGCTGGCGGTATTGTTGTGTGTCTAAACTCTGCGACCAGAAACCGTTGAATGTCGGCATTTTAGCTCCTTCATTCCCCAGATCGGCAGTGCGCGAATAGAGCTTGAACCGCACCCTAACCGGCTCGCCGCGCCATACCGTAGTCTTATCTACGACAGCGCGCAGGAACAGGTCTTCATCGGTAATTTGTCCCGCGTCTCTTTGTTGCTGCGGCCGCTCGCCGCTTTGCGGCGCGGTAGCCGTGCCGCCGCCTGTCGCGCCCTCCTCCACCACTTCGATGGGCTTCGGCTGCGACGTATATGTCCGGCCATCGACAATCGCCGTCGCCGCAGGGATCGTAAAGTTCCCCGTCTCGTGAGCGATAAGTACATAGCGGTACGTATAGACCGTTCGCTGTCCGCCGCCGTCGCTGACTACGGAATGGTGTTGTCCCGTACCGATGAGCATAAACGCATCGCCGAATTCGGGATCGATCATCCGTTGCGGCTGCGCGGCGATCCGATACTCGACAGCAAATACAGCTCCCTTTGCGACGACCGTCGGTGCGAATGTTTCGAGCCGTATTTCCTGAGCTTGCGCCTGCGCCGTGTTCGTTGCTACTGCACACAGCAACAGGACCATGTATATTATACACTTCCTGAACATACCTGACTATATACCGCGAATATACGAAAAAAACGGATGACCGCATCCGTTTATTATGTCGTTTATAACCGGGGGAAGAAATCGCGCAACACTGAAAACAAAACTCGGGGAAATAATTAATCGCCAAAAGAACGAAATATAGCATGATAGACAAGGGTATGTTAGCAATTAAAAACCATGTCCGTATTAATACGGACATGGTTTTTAATTGCTAACATACCCTAATTATTCTCTCCATTGAGAACCCTGTCGATCTGCAACAATTTATATTCATAATGATTGCGCAGAGTCTTATCGCGGGTATTCGCCGCGCCTCTTTGTAAAGCGTGTTTGATATTTTTCAAGGCAGAAAAATAGAACGTTCCCATATCTCTGTCGTAATAAGTCGTGACATCCTGCAATCGCATCGGCATGTACCCTCCCGTGTCGAAAGGATCGACATCCAAAGCGACTCCGCCTACGATTCCCGTATGTTCGGGAGTCCGATGGGACATCAGGAGACGGCTTACGATTTGCTCCGGCGAGGAGTCGTCGATTTCCACAGCCGCAAAACTGCGGGGCGACCCGCTACTGCTGGAACTAATGACCGCCTTTTTCGTAACGTTGATGAAATCGTCTATCATCATATCGAGCATGATCTTATCGGCCTGGGTCATCCGATCTCCTGTTTTCACTTTTCTGAGGACGAAATCCATCTGATCGCCGAGCATGTCTTCGATAGTATATGGGTTCTCGGTGTAGTATGAACTCATGTTCATCGCTATAACACGCCTTGTCGGCAGAGGAAAGACCGTCGTAAGTATAGCCTCCGATATATTTGCATTGGGAGTGCTCATCAGACATAGTTCTTTGTTGTCGATCCACGTCATATCGCTCATTATTTCAAGCATATACCTGTAAACCTCCCGCTGTCTCTCTCGCGGAACATAGGTGAATTTCGGCCTCTGGTCTGTGGAATATTTTTCGTCGATATATATTCCGCCGATCGAATGGTTCAGATCGGAGATCATATTGATCAGTCGCAGAAGTACGAAATCGGCGAACAAATCCTTAATCGTATTGTCCGTATCGTCGCGATCCATCCATCCGGCACAGTTTTCGGCAACATATTTCAGGTTCTCGATCTGATATTTTGTCGCTTTCACGATATCGTCGCCCATATCGCCGGCCAGCGAACGAGGATCGAACATCAGCATATAGTGAATATTCTGCATTACGAATCTATAACGCGGATCTTCGGCCTTTTCCTCTATCCACAGGTCGAGCTGGGCGCGCTCCTGTTCGGGGGTTGCGGTATCCAGCAGCGGCGAATAGAGCCATTTAATAGCGTAGTAGTCATAAGGCCCGATAGCCGACGTAACCATCCTGACACCCTTTTCCATATCGCCCGGCTGGGCAACGGCATTGAACAGGAGATCGTCCGTAGCCGAAGCCGAGAGTCCGTTCACGGCGGTGAAGGTAGCCGAACGGAGGGAATCCACCGGATAGGCGTAGCTTCCCGCATTATTGTAGTTAAGGCCCAGGCAATAGCCCATTTCGCGTATGATTCTCGCCGTGATAGCTTCGCACATCAGTTCGTCGGGCAACCTGTTCGCCCTCACACGCGGATCCGCCGCCGCCGTGCGCAATATTCTCTCGCGGAGCAGCACCGACAGAAATTCTTTGCCGAAAGACATGGTTGCGCTGAGAATTTCGCCCGTACGGGGGTCGGTAAGGATATTTTTAGGCACCCCGCGCGAATCGTTGATCACGAATTTCACGCAATTATACTTAATAGTATTTCCGGCGCTGAATTCAGGATCGTCATTCGGATAGGGCCTGGCCTGGATAACATTCCGGAATCCGATCTCTTCGAACGCAGGGTTCCAGCTTTCGAGACCTTTCTTTATGGCCTCTATCTGTTTGGGCGTGAAGAGCGTATCGATGTAGAAGACGATAGGCTTTACGGGTTCGACCATCTCTCCCCGTCGGTATGCCTCCGGATCGGATGGTTCGATCCGCCAACGGTTGGATAGGTATTCGGTCTCAGTACCCTGCCGCTCGCTGCTGTATCTTACCCGAGGCGTAAGATTAGTCCCCAAACGCAGATCGGCCCGGCGAACCTTCATCGGATTGTCCGGCAACGTAGATATCGTCGTCCGCACGCTCATCGTCGTAGGATATTCATTAGTGGAACCGAATCCCATGAGCGAAACCTTCATCCCGAAAGTCATGTCGGTGATGACTGCTATGTTGTCTTCAAATGCCTCGATATCCCGCAACAATGAGTTTTCCTTTTTGTAAGTGCCCGAATAACTAACCATTCCGGATGCACCGCTGCTGTTGATATTTACAATGTTTATGTTACCTTCCAGGAACAGTGCCGATGCATCGAACACTATTGCCGTACCGTCGGGCGACAGGGCCGCTATCGGTGCCGATACTATCACGGGAGCTATATTGCTGCTGCTCAAAGCCGTCTTAATGCCTTCGTCAGCATCGTCGGCGATCTGGACGGCGTCACGGTTCATGAGGCGCACGAGAGCAAGGGAGTCGGTACGCGAAAATGTTACCTGATGATAATAGCTTGCCCGCTGTCCCACAAATCCGAATTTTGGGTCGCTCACTCTCTCGATGTTCGATTTTAAAAGCATCTGCTGTCCGAGCATATCCAGAGGCAGTTCTATGTAAACCTTACCTTCGACATTGTGCAAGGTCATCAACCCCTTTTGGGTAATGACTTTTTTGTCTTCGAATATTTTTTCATAGGGTGTAGCGCCGAACGCATACACAGAGACGATCGAGTACAGACTCAGTATGATTATCTTTATTTTCATCATCTGTCCCATTTATTTTATGCTGTTCTCGATATTGAGCAACATAAGTTCGTAATGCGAACGTGTCTCGCCGCTCGAACGGCGGACCGCTCTTTTCAGAAGCGGGCGCAGTTTCACCAGATAACCGTAATATTCGCTTTCATTGGGTCTCAGTCGGAATAGTTTTGGACTGACCGATGTTCCGTATGCCGAAACGTATTCGCTTTCCGTAAATTCCGCATTGCGCGCTCCCGGCAGAAATTCGCGGAAATCACTCTCTGCAAAATACCGGGTGTTGAATCCCGGAGCAGTAGTCAATTTCGAACCCGTGAGGTAAGATGCGACATAAGCTTTCTGCATCCTCATTTCCAACTCGGTGGGTTTCTTGCCGCGCATGGTCGATTTCCAGACGAAAGCGTAAACATCGTCGGCACAATCCGTGAACGTATAGGGATCGTCGGCCAGCGTAGCCGAAAATCTCACTTTCTGAGCGACATCGGCCGACATACGCTCCGGATTTCCTAATATCAGCCCGATCACATACCCCTCGACCAGATCTTTCATCGAACCTTGAAAATCGAGCTTTTGCCTCAATTCCCTGTTCTCCATCCATTCCATATCGGAAAGTTGATTCAGAATGAATGCGAGCGCTTCTCTTTGTATTTCTTTGGGTACGCTTTGGTATTTCTCGCCGACATCGCCTTCTTTCATCTCCTGAATGTAAACACCTCCGATGTTGGCGTAAACGTGGCCTATGTACATGGCATACTGATTTATAAGCGCATTGTAAATAGATTGCCGGTAAGTGAAATCGTGATCGTCGGCATCGACCCACCGGCTGAAATTTTCCATGATATATTTCAGGTTGGCAATACCGTAGGCGGAAGCCTTCATCGCATCGTCACCCAAGTCTTCGGCCTGCGAGCGAGGATCGAGAACGAAACCCTGCTGCTTCCCGTATCGGTAAACCGGATCGGCGGAACTTTCCCTGATCCACCGGCTCAGGATCTCGGTCTCTTCGTCGTATGTCTTATCCGGAAACGCCGTATAGAGCCACTTCACCGCAAAAGCGTCATAAGGGCCGAAACGCGGAGGCGTAAGTTTCACTCCTCTCTCGAAGTCACCCGGCTGAGCAACATAGTTGAATCGTGCATAGTCCATGATCGACATCGTGGTCCCGTACTTCTGCGTGAAAGTGGGTGAGCGGAGCGAATCGACCGGTATTACGGCCGAACTACTCATATTGTGCATATAGCCGAGGCAGTGGCCTATCTCGTGAGCGGTCACATAGCGCAACCCGTCACCAATTATATCTTCGGGAATATTCCTCGTGCGTACTCTGTGGTCGGCCTGCGACGTCTGCACGAAGATCCATCTGTTGAGCAGTTCTACGATATCGTGATAAATATAGACCGAAGCGTTGATTATTTCGCCGGAACGGGGGTCTGTCCACGAGGGGCCCATGGCATTGGCTATGTTTATGGGGGCATAACGGATACAGGAGTACTTAATGTTATCGGGATCGAATTCCGGGTCATCCGCGGGAAAATCGCGGGCTATTATCGCATTTTTAAATCCTATTGTCTCGAAGAGTTCATTCCACTGTTCGACACCCTCGTGGATATGTGGCTTCCATTTATCGGGGAAATTGCTATCCACATAGAAGACGATGGGCTTGCGCGGTTCGACTTTTTCGCCCCTGAGATATGCTTCCGGGTCGGAAGGCTCTAAATTCCAGCGGTTCGAGTAGTAGACTTCGCGCGATCCCTGATCCTTTTCCGAAAAGAAGTACTTGCCCGTAGGGAATATCGCCATACGGTAGTCTCCAACGCGCGGCCGGTAGCCGGGTTGATCGTCGAGAAGCACTATCGAGCGCGTAACGACGGCAGTAAACGGAACGTCTTTTGCGACCATCGTCGTACCCAGCATAAGATCATATACATAGCTCAAATGGCTCTGAATGGTCACATTGTCATCGAAACTCTTTATTTTGCCAAGAAAAGAATTATTCTTCACGAACCTGGTGGTTCTGTTATATCCGCTCGACGTCAACAGGCTATACGGGTCGAAAGGTGTCAGATCCTTGTTCTCATCCACGAAAAAATCGGTCATATTGATCACGACGGCAGTGCTGTCAGGCGAGTAGGTCTCGATCTTCATGTTTCTCATGATCGCGCCTATGTTGCTGGCTTCGATAGCATTTACGATATTCCTTTCGAGGCTGTCGGTAGTATAATCGCCGCTGATCTTGCGTAGTTGCACATATTCGCCGATCCTCGTGAACTTCACATGCAATAGAGGCTGAAGCTGCTTAGAACCGATAACGGCATGTGTATTGCCGCTGATCTCCGTCACAGTGGACCCTATCAGCATCTCACGGTCGAGCAACGCGATCGGAAACTCGAAGTAGAGCTTACCTTTCACATCGTGCATGGTGATCATGCCTTCGGTTGTCGTGTGCTTATCTTTTAAAAGTGTTTCGTAAGTGTTTTTTTGGGCCGTAGTATCTGCTTCGGTTGCGCGGGCAAAGCCGCTTCCCATACGGGAAGCGGCGCCTGTCTGCCAGCACAGCATCGAACACGAAACCAAAAGCAAAATAATGCTCTGTCTCATTCTTATCTGTTATTAATAGTTTTATTTACCTTGTATAACGATGTCGAGTATCTTGCCGAATCCGGTGTATCTGAGCGCAGCAGCGCCGTCGAGGTCACCCGATCCGTGATTGATCTGGGGTATCACATACACGTTACCGGCATACTGCGAACTTTGTGTGGCGATGACTACCGCCTTGAAGTTCCATGGCACCTGAGTGCCATTGTTAGTAATGGAAGCGTCCATATAGTAACGTCCCTGTATGAACATCCTGGCTTTGGCGATGGTTTCGCCTGCGGGAGCAGTGTATTTGACGCTGTAAGCCACAATGCCTCCGCCGTAAGTCACCGCATAAACATTCGTGGACGTAGCGACATACATTATCGGTTCCAAAGGACTGAAAAATATCGACACCGCACTATTCAATACGGGTGTCAATCCGGCGGGCAAATCCAGCTTGGATTTAGGTGCACCTACGATCCAGTCCCAGTTATCGTTGTAATAATTATAAGGCATCAGATAAAGCTCGTAATTATCTGTCAGCGTGTTTTTCAACAACATCGAATGCGTGTTTCCATTGACGCTCATACCGCCGGCCACGGCCCTTCTGTTCGGAAGATTGCCCGGATCGAAGCCGTCCCCCCCCATTGTTACGGGGCCTATCGGCGGCGAACTGAACATCGATGCGAAACCGAAGAATTTACCTCTCTGATTGTCATACCAGAGCGCCTTGGGGGCATTCCCATAAAGGCCCAGTTCGTGATTCAGCGAGAGCACCTCATTGTCGATATTGTTCACATTGATCTCACTGCCGTCATGGCCGGCTGCGGGCATAAGGAACGACACGGTCGCCTGATTGCTGTTTATAGCATAAAATTTGTTATTCTCGACCATTCCCCAAGCTTGATTTATATTGACGAACCTTTGCGGATTATATGTGGTCGATTTGATAGGGAACAGGTCTGCCGAAGTCTTGTACACGGAATAGTCCTTACAGTCGTACATGAGAATATCTTTATTTTCATACACCGCCATAATGATATTCGTATAATTACCGAACCAGCTTCCGGCAATGGAATATGTCATATTCCTGGCAAGCGATGGATAAGCGGACCCTGTCGCTGTTTCAAGAATATTGTACGTGATGTTCCTGCCCTTGCTGTAATCGGCCGATATCGGATTATCCATGATCAGTGAAATATCCGAACTCACACCGTCCCTGGTATCGAAGACTACTATACCTTCGCCGAACTGACTGCTTACGTAAAGATCCCAGGAGTACTGTTTCTGTAATCCCGTGGCATCATCCGTCACGGTGTAAATGAGCGTATACGGAGCGGCCTGAATAGGTTTAGTGATAATTGCATTCAGGTCTTTCTCTTCTCCGATCGTCTCATAGACCGGTCCCGGAAGGTAAGCTATCTGCCAAGTATAGGAGAATAGTCCCGGATCTGTATTGTCTCCTTTGGATACTCCCGGTGACAGTTGAAGCTGGTCCAAGTATCCCACGCGTATCACTTCGTCTATCGACGAGGCATCTATCACGATCCCGTCGATATTTTTAGCATCGAACGACGATTTGTCTTCATAGCACGACCACGTGAACGCCATGCTCATTACTATTAACAGTGTCGTTATGTATTTATATCTTTTCATTTTCACTGTGTTTTTAAGTGTGACTATGGCCATACCCTTGCTATTACATCCTGGCCGACGGCCAGTCCGCCGTTATGTTTCAGGCGCTCTCCGCCGTTTGCCGCAGCATAATTGTCCAGGTAATCTTTAATCAGATTATAGTATATCCCGTTCTGTATAGCAGCGAGCACGGATATTCCGTTTACCACACCTGAATTGTATCTGGGCCATAGCTCGGGCTCCTTAGGCCAGTTCAGAGCTTCGAGGATCGCCAGGTGGGCATTAGAGCTGTAATATGAATAATCCGCCAGATTCATCGACTGACCGTTATTGATCAGAAAGTTGTACGTGCGGCATTCGAATGTCCCGATGGGAGGCATCGGCAGCATATTATGCCATGACAGTTGTGCCTTGATGTATTCATTCGTTCCCCGTGCGAGGTCTTCGGAAGCGGTAAGCTCGATAAAGAGTTCTTTTTGCTCGGTATCGAGTCCGGGCGTTTTGAATAGTTCGAACCGGATATGGCCGAACAGTTCTCCGGCAGGGATAACTGCTTCGAGGATCGCATAATCCGAACCGGTTGCCGACGACTTATCAGATATGATCTTGTACCCTACGACCCTGTCGTGCGCAGACCTGTTTCCTACTACCTTGACCGGCAAATCGATGGTTGCCGATGTGGCGGAACTCGGTCCGGAAAGGAAAGAATAATTCCTGAAAAAAGTCTGAGTCGCGGCATTGTATCCGGGGTAAAGTCGGACTTCCGTGCCGAAACCCGGAAAACTCACGGCGCTGTTTTTTTCCGAATCGAAATATAAGATATCGTCTTTTTTACAGCTGCCGAGCATGAGGGCAATAAATAACGCCCCTATTATCACTATGTTGTTTTTCATAAACATCTGGTTTTTCATGTTACGTTAATAACTATTGAACCCTGCCCGATTGGATCTCTATATCGGGATACGGCAACACATACTTGGAATCGTCCATCGAGGATGCGTAACCGGGGATATCGATCATTCCGAGACGTTTGTAGTAATAGAACATCACGCCTTCGCACAGAAACTCTTTCATATACTCTTTCATGATCTCGGCAACGACTTGCTCGGTATTCAGATCGGCCGCTACCAGATCAGTGTATATCGCCCTGTTGCGGCGGACGTCGTTGAGATATTGCACGGCAGCGGCCCGATCGGGAGTAGCCGATGTGGCATAGCACTCCGCCACGATGTAATACATCTCCGGAATGCGAATCAGCGGAAAATTGACGCTTCTGGCCGTTACCTGTTGCGCGGCACTCAGGTATTTCTTAGGAGTGTATGAAAGCGGTGTGCTGCCTGCATTGGTCTCCAACATTCGCGTGCGTCTGAAATCCAGATACCCCGCATCGACTTCGTAGACCAAATTGTGGCGTCCTACATTTATGACAAGCGCGAGATAATCCGTATTACTGGGACTGGACATAAAGTAGCCCAAGAGTCGTTCTTGCACTCTCGACACATTTAGGCCAATCAGGTGTTCACTGCTCATCGTAGGATCATTCTCCGCAGTCCCATCTGTTGCCCATGTATAAACTCCGTTATCGATAACGTCCAGTGCGGCTTCCAATGCGAGGTTCTTACTTGCCGCGCTTCCCTCCCACATATAAACACGCGCCAGAAGGGCTTTGACAGCATAGTAATTGAAGCGTTCGCTGCGGCGGTTAAAGAACCCGTCCAGATTCACATTCTCATAATACGAAGCATCGTAATTTCCCGTTATCGGATCCTGTTCAAGAAGTTCCAGGGATTCTTTCAAATCCGCAATAATCAACGCAAGAATGGCTTCGTGCGACAACTGCGCAGGCATATCCTTAGACACACCGGTGGAATAAGGAATGGCAAGTCGCGTTCTCATTTGGGGACGAGAGGCCAGATCGCCGTATCCGAAAAGACGCATAAGATCGAAATGACAATATGCCCTGATGGCCAGCAGCTCGCCTTTGATCACGGAGTAATTTATATTATCGAGCACCGATTTATTCGTCTCGATAAATTTCAGAACATTATTTACACCGGTGATCACGTTGTACGACTTAGCCCAGATGCCTTCGATATTCCCGACCATCTGACTGTGCGCAAACTCATATACGGAAGCCCGGTAGGCGGCGGCAGCGCTGGTCCCTGCAATGGAATATTGTTGTCCCATGGCCTCTATCAGATACCATGACAAATTCTTGCCATACAGCATATTATCCGTCATCCCTATGTAACATCCTATGAGGGCTTGCTGAAAGCCTTCGACGGTTTTGAATTGCTCCGTCTCCGGCACTTGGGATTTGGAATGATCGTTAAGCCACTCATTACATGCCGGTAAAATCGCGATGACGGCCAGCAACAGTATCGAATATAATAATTTGTTTTTCATAGTTTCATCCTGTTTTAAAATGTTCCGGTTACGCCCAAAGACAACACCCGTGCAAAAGGATAGTACAGACCGCGTTCGGCCTTAATCGATGAGAGAGTAAATACATCGTTCATTATGGCTGACAGCCTCAGTCTTTTGAATCCGGTTCTTTCCAGAAAACTGTTCTGGAACTCATAGTAAGCCGACAACGAACCCAGGGAAAGCATATTTTCCGTCTGAACGAATCGGGTGGTCGAACGCGTCCGTTCTTGATAAGCTACGGGATCGCCGTCATACTGGAAAGTTCCGAGCCGCTTGAACTGAGCATCCTGCCCCGGTTCTTTCCATCTGCCCAAGAGCACTCGCCGATCGACGTTATATCTGATATCTATATTCTCAACCCTATCGACAAGCGTCTGGTTATATATCTGTCCGCCACGCGTGAACCGGAGGTTCGCCGTCAGACCGAAGCCCTTGTACTGTCCTGAAAAACCGGCCGTGCCGTAATATTTCGGCGTGCGGTCACCGGCAGCGATCAGATCGTTCAGATCATAGACGTATGTCAGCGTACCGTCTTTCTTGACATAGATCTCTTGTCCTGTCATCGGGTCTATACCCAGCGACTGTACCGCCCAGATGGTAGTCATCGATTGTCCGTCCTGATATATCAGGACCGGTGCGTTTTGTCTTCTGTCCGCAGCCAGCTTCATCTGAATTTCATTGGTTGCCCTCATGCTTTCCGATAGACGGATGATCTTATTTACATTGTGGACAAGCGAACCGTTCACGTTGAAGAATCCGTCGTTGTTCATGAAAATATTGTAGCTCAGTCTCGTTTCGAATCCACGGTTACCGACCAGGCCCACGTTATCCTTAACTCCTGCAAAACCTATCGAAGTGGGTTTGGTGATATCGTTAATCATATCCTGGGTCCGTCTGTCGTAATAATCGAAACTCACAGCTGCCCTGTGTATGACGAAGTCCAAGCCCACATTATTTTCTCTGGTTCGCTCCCATTTGAGCAGCGGATTGGGCATCTTGGCGAGATATGAACCCGTCAGGCCCTGATATTTTTCCGCGAAGTATTCATAAACGCCGATAGCTTCATTCACATTGAAATTCTGATTGCCCATAACTCCCGTCGAGACGCGCAATCGGAGCTGACGTATAATTTCATTACCTTTTAGGAACTCTTCGTTATGTATGTTCCACCCCAATCCGATACTCCAACCCGGCGACCATCGGTTATTGCTGCCATAAAGCGACGAGGCACTCATGCGGTAAGTCATGTCGGCGAAATAACGGTTGTCGTAGGTGTAATTCCCCGATGCGAGAAAGCTTATTTCGCGAGCGAGGGACGATATCCCGACCGGCGTCATACCGAGCGCATACTGTCGTGCGAAAGTTATGTCGGCAGCCTGATTGTTCGGAAAACCTTCCGCCCTGTTTATATAGCCTGAGAACGTGGTCTCTTCGATCTTGCCCCCGACGTTCATGAACACACCGTGCTTGTCGAAATTCCTGTTATACTGTGCATTAACGTCGCCCCTGAGCGAATTACCCTTGCCATTATCCAGACGATAAGAACCTCTGCGCGCCCTTACTTCATCCGAAGTGCCGAGTAACCATGCGGAGGTCGAAAACGTGGAATGATTCGCGGGAAGAAATTCATCCGCATCGTTTCGTTTTGCCGAAACACCTATACGGCTCACTAATTTAAGATAATTCGAAAACCTGTATTCGAATTCGAAATTGTTCACGAATTCGAGGTAGCTCTGAGAAAGCAATGTGCCTATCCGGGCATCGTACATCGGGTTCGGAATATAACTCGAAGCTTCGGCCCATCTCAGTACGGATCCGGTCACGGGATCGGTAGCTTGCCAATAAGGATTCATCCTCACATATTCGTTGAACGTGCCCCAGGGAGAATCGAAGCTCTTATTGCTCGTGATGGTCGCAATATTTCTGAAACGTAAATTGTTCTTACGGTAAGAAAGATTGATATTACCTTGTACGTTGGTTCGATTCGAACCCTTCATTACACCGTCGATTCTGTTATATGAAAAGTCGAACGCTCCTCTGAGCGACTGGTAATCGCCCAATTCTACGTTCAGATTATGCCTGTGTCCGATGCCTGTTCTGAGCGGTTTGGAAATCCAATAAGTGTCCAAGCCGCCTAAGATACGTTGAAGACGATCGTTGTACAGTCTGTTCAGATTCATCTGCTCTACGATATTGTTGGAGGTATAAAATCCGTCGATCCGCTCGGCTTCCAATTTTTCGGCGGCATTACACAGATTGTAGCTCGTCAGGTCGGGCATCGTGATTTCCAGACCGCCGACATATGTAATGCGCTGTTCTCCGCTGGAAAGGTGTTTGGTTTCGATAACCACGACACCGTTCGCGGCCTTAGAGCCGTATATCGCTTTTGCAGCCGCATCTTTGAGTAATGTCACGCTTTCGATCCGGTTCATGTCCATGTCTAAAACGCGCTCTACGCTTGCCTCGAAACCATCGACAATGAAAAGAGGTTGATTGGGAATACTCTGATAGTTGCCCCTTATCGTGTTCGAAAGGTCTTTGCCGTCGGACGGAAAACTCGTAATACCGCGCATCCTGACCTCCGGCATCACGTTGGGATTAGAACCGAATTCTATGTTGTCGAAGATTTGGAGAGACGCATCGAGATTCCGCAGGCTCTGAAAAACGTTCTGACTGCTGACGCGCGTCAAATCGCTGGCCGTCATCGTAACGGACGAACCGGTATAGCTTTCGGCCCTGCGAGTGAAGATACCCGTAACGACTACCTCCTGTATCCTGCTTTCGCTGACCTTCATTCTTATGGTCCGGGCGTTGGCGAGCGTAACTGCCTGGGTCTCATACCCTATATAAGACACTTCCAGCATAATGTTGGGGTCATCCGTCGTCGTGATGACATACTGCCCGTTTACGTCGGCAATAGCCCCCGTTTGTGTCCCCCTTATCCTTACGGTCGCCCCGATAAGTGCATTGCCATCCATATCGGTGACAGTGCCCGTTATACGGATTCTGCCGGTCTGAGCCTGTTCTCCCGCCGCACGCATCTCGACGAATATTTGTCTGCCGCTGATACTGTAAGTATTTCCCGTGCCTGCGAACAGCCGGTCAAGGACTTGTCTTAGAGGTTCGTCGGTGGCTTTGAGATTAACCCGACGGGCAGGTTCGATAATGTTGTCCTGAAAAAAGAACCTGTAACCGCTATTCTCGGCGATTATGGTTAAGGACTCTGTAAAAGTTTTGTCCTGGATATCGATTGTCAGGAGAGGTTCTCCGCTATCGACCGGACTCTGACTATTTGCGGTAGCGGCGGCAAGGCCGGAAAAAACAAAAATGACCGCACAGCAAATCTTTACTAATCGTACAGTTAGTAGTTTTTTTTTCATACATTTGCAATGTTTTTAAACTTAGAGTTAGGGTTTAATGACACGTTTCACAGAGTAGGCGGTCGTCTCCCAATAACCGTCTACTCTTTTATTTTTCGTACAATGTTTTCACACCATAGGCAAACTCATTTTTTAGTTATTATGTATTTCCCGTTCTCAAATCTAAATTCGACCGAGGCGACACCGCAAATACCCTCCAAAACTCTCTCAAAATCTTCGGACAGATAGAGATCGCCTGAACATCTAACATCGCCCGCCCCTTGCATACAGACTATCTCGACCCCATAATATTTCGCCACGTCCTTCAATATATCTTCCAGCCTCTCACTCGCAAAATGAATGTAACCGTCTTTCCATGAGACTAATCTATGTGCATCGACTGTTTTAACGCCGTTGCCTCGCGGCGAAGAATAGAACATTTCGTTAGGTTTGAGCTGTAACTGTCTATCTCCGTCATGCCTCAATTTCACAGCACCTTCCACTAAGATTACGGACATACCTTCGTCGCTCTCGTAATCTGAAACATTGAGTTTCGTGCCCAGCACTTCGACCGTAATTCGCGGAGTCTTGATTATAAAAGGGCGATCACTATCGTGAGCTATATCACCATAGATTTCTCCTATAACATATATCTCACGCCGGTCGTCCGCGAACATTTCGGGATAAACCATTCTGGTTCCGGCGTTCACCCATATTTTACTGCCATCGGAGAGCGTTACCGAAGATTGTTTCCCGAACGGCACCAACAGTTGATTGAATTCCATTCTTTTCGATGCCTGCGTATAGACCTCTTCATTTATCCTGATACCGTCATCACTACTGTAATCTATTGCCGCCCGGTTACCGTAGAACTCCACTTTGTTCTCCGACAGTACCAACTGTATCCTATCCGACATCTCCACCATTGCCATCTCTCTGAACTTCACCACGTCACCGGTAGCGTCATGCTCTGTCTCTTTGCGGATGGTAGCGAGCAATATTATGAATACCGCCACAGCGGCGGACGCTGCTCCAATATATATGGATAACCTTTTCGACCTCTTCTTTTGTCCGATGCTCTCCGAAATGCGATCCTGCAAAGCGGCTATCCGCTCATCCGAAACCCTTAGATTTTCGCTCCTAAGCGCAAGTACGAACTCCTTGGCCTGTTCGAAATTCTCCTTGTTTTTCGTTGCCGCTTCCGTCCAAAGAGAATCCGCCTCGGCGGTGGGACTTAGAATGGATTTCAAAAAGAAATCGTCCAGCAGGAACTGCTCGACAGAATAATTAAGATACTTTTCCTCTTTTAATTTCATGCGCTAGATGTGTCTTTGCATATATAAAGACAACGCAAGGACAAAAAAGTACTCTGTTTTTGACAGAAAAAATCTGAATAAAAAAATTAGCAGGAAGGAGGGGGAATTTGCCGGATTTTTTTGATGGAGACATGTAGTATATTCTTTACTGATTGCAGGTTTATTTCCAGCATACGGGCAATCTCTCCGAGTGGGAGTTCTTCGACGAAGCGATAATATATCACCTGTCGCTGTCGTTCGGATAGAATATGGTCTAATCGCGAGAGGAATATTTCATAACCGGTCTGCTGCTCCCGGCGAAGCATACCCAGATCGGTATCGGAGTCCACAGATGGCAGGATAAGATTTTCAAGTCGGAACGTGGCGGGTTTTTTCAGGATGTTGAGCAACGTGTTTTTCAGGGAGATGAACAGATATGACCTGACATTTGCCACGCCGCGCAATTTGTCGTTGCCGTATATTTTCACGAAAACATCATGTATCGCATCCTCTATAATGTCTTTGTCGGATGTGAACCGCAAGCCGAACAGATACATCCGCTTGGCGTATAGATCGTATATTTGAGAACATGCATTCTTGTCTCCGGTCAAGAATGCATGCCAGATATGGTCATCCTGACTCATGATAAATTACAATATATATCGTATAGGATTACAAATATATCTGATTTTAGCCGAATTCCATAACGTAGCTCTCGAATTAAAGAATCAGGATGTTCCGCAGAGGTGTAGCAATTTGGGGACAAATTTCAGCGCATTCTCAAGTAAGTTTCATGTTGCCGTCGGACTTACATAACCACTTGTCGGGACTTTATTGAGATTTAAGAGAAAATCTGCGCGCCCCCAAATCTTCGAATGTAAAAAACGGGCCGCAAATATCCGCAAACCCGCCATGTTTGTAAAGTAAATGTCGGGTTTCGTTATTCCCCCTTACATTCGCCGCGCGCATCGCTATAATGACCACGTTGCCTCACGGCCTCGAACAGGATCACGGCGGCGGCGGCAGAGACGTTGAGCGATTCGACAGCACCCGCGAGCGGGATCGACAGCTGCACATCGCACATTTTCACCACCTCGCGCGACACGCCGGCATCCTCGCTGCCCATGACGATGACCGTCGGGCGGCGCAGGTCGGCATCATAGAGGAGCGCGTCGCTCTTTTCGCTGGCGGCGGCAAGCTGCAAACCCTCGTCCTGCAACATTTTCAGCGCGTTGCGCATACTTCCCACCCGACATACGGCGATCCGCGCCAACGCCCCTGCCGACGTCTTCATGGCATCGGCGTTCACAGGCGCGGCGTTCTTGGCAGCGACTATGAGTCCGTGCGCCCCTGCACACTCGGCGCTGCGCGCAATAGCACCGAAGTTGCGCACGTCGGTCACCCCGTCAAGAGCGACAAATAGCGGCACATCGCCCTGCGGTATGCGTTCCAGCAACTCGGCGAGTTCGACGTAGGCTATCGCCGCCGTCTGCGCCACCACGCCCTGGTGATTGCCCTTCGTGAGGCGGTTGAGCTTCTCGACGGGCACTTCCTGCACGACGACCCCGCGCCGCCTGCAAATTTCGCGCAGTTCGCCGAGCAGCTGCCCTTCCGCGCCCTTGCGCACATACACTTTCTCGATTTGCCGTCCGGCCCCGATGGCTTCGGCAACGGGACGTATCCCGAAAATTATATTTTCCATTTTCTCAAAGTTACGAATCATGCGGCAGCCAATTTAGCTAAACACGCGCGCGTGTTATTCCGTCAGAAGTTCCAGTTCATAATGCAGCTTCTCCCACGTGTGCATTTCACTTTCGAGGCGGCGTTTCAGGGCGTTGTAGCTCTCGAAAACCGCAGGGTCGGCCATGTCTATACCCGATGTGGCGGAGTCGGCGATCCGTGCATCCCACCCGGCAATTTCACCTTCCAATCTGGCGATCGAAGTCTCCGTTTTTTCGATAGCGCCACGCACACGGCGCAACTCTTTTTCCGCTTCCTTGCGTTGCTTATATTCTTCCTTGCCCGATTTTCCCGATGCCGCGACAGATGCTGCGCCGGATGCCGCGGCAGGCGAAACAGCCGCCGTCGCAACCTCGATCTGCTGCATGGATTCGAGTTTGCGCCGTTCCAAAAAATAGTGTATCCCGCCGAGATATTCGCGCACGCCGCCGTCGCGAAATTCGTATATCTTGTCCACCATGCCGTCAAGGAACTCACGGTCGTGCGACACTACCACCAGCGTGCCGTCGTAGCGCATCAACGCCTGCTTCAACACGTCTTTCGAGCGCATGTCCATGTGGTTGGTTGGTTCGTCCATCACCAGCAGATTATGCGGCGAGAGCATCATGCGCGCCATTGCCAGCCGCGCACGTTCGCCGCCCGACAGCACGCGTACCTTTTTGTCCACCTCCTCGCCGCGAAACAGGAACGCGCCCAGAATATCGCGCAGCCGCGTGCGGATGTCGCCCACCGCCACGCGGTCGAGCGTATCCAGCACCGTCGCATCGCCGTCCAGCGTACCCGTCTGATCCTGAGCATAATAACCCACGCGGACGTTGTGTCCGAGTCGCAGTGTTCCTTCGCTCGCCGCGAGTTCGCCTACGAGCATCCGCGCAAAGGTCGTTTTACCCTCGCCGTTGCGCCCCACCAGAGCTATCCGGTCGCCGCGCCCGATAACGAAATCCGCCCCGCCGAATACGCGCTTCGGGCCAAACGACTTCCCCGCCTCGCACACCTCCGCCACTATCTGTCCCGAACGCGGCGCAGGCGGAAAACGCAGGTTCAGCCTGCTCACGTCCTCGTCATCGACTTCGAGACGGTCGAGTTTTTCCAACTGCTTGACACGCGACTGCACCTGATTCGACTTCGTGGGTTTATAACGGAATTTTTCGATGAACTCTTCGGTCTTTTCGATCATGCGCTGCTGATTGGTGTATGCCGCCATCTGCTGCTCGCGCCTCTCGTGCCGCAATTCGACGTAATGGCTGTACGGCGCTTTGTAGTCGTATATGCGTCCGAGCGATATTTCGACCGTGCGGTTGGTAACCGCATCGAGGAACGCGCGGTCGTGCGATATCAGCACCACCGCACCCGGATAATCGCGCAGATACTCCTCCAACCACTGTATGCTCTCGATGTCGAGATGGTTCGTAGGTTCATCGAGCAGGAAGACCGACGGACGGCGCAAAAGCAGTTTCGCCAGTTCGATGCGCATACGCCAACCGCCGCTGAATTCGCTCGTCGGGCGGTTGAAATCCGAACGCCGAAAGCCCAGACCCAAAAGCGTGCGTTCGATTTCCGCCTCGCGGTTGCCGCCGCCGAGAATATGATAGCGGTCGGTGGCGTCGTTCAATGCGTGCAACAGTTGCTCGTATTCCGCCGTTTCGTAATCCGTGCGCGTCGTAATCTCGTCGGTGAGGCGTGTGATCTCGCGCTCCAAAGCGATAAGCTGGTCGAACGCCTTTGCCGTCTCGGCCACGAGCGTCGTGGTGTCGGCCGTCGCCATTTGCTGCGGAAGATAGCCTATGGTGCAGTCGGCGCTGCGCGTCACCACACCGCTCGTGGCCGGTTGTTCACCCGTGAGCACTTTGAGCAGCGTGGTCTTCCCCGCTCCGTTGCGCCCCACCAGCCCGATGCGGTCGCGCGGGTTTATCACGAGCGAAATATCGCGAAACAGGTCCCAGCCGCCGAAACTTACCGTAAGATTATCTGTCGAAATCATCTGTCATTGCTAAAACGCCGCGCTAAATTAATCAAATTAATCCATAGATTTGCACTCGGATATTATAACCGTTCAAGACAACTTAATATGGCAATACATCTTTTTGAAGATATATCGTTGCACTCTTTGGTTTCCGGTGACGTTGCCGACATATTCGAAACAATAGATTCTCAGCGGGATTATTTGGGCAAGTGGCTTCCATTTGTCGCCTTGACCCGCTCGGTCGATTTTACCCGTTCGTTTGTCGATTCTGTGCTGAATGCGCCGAGAGATAGTTTCGAGCCGACATTTACGATTCGCAAGTCCGGCAAGTTTGTCGGTCTGATAGGGTTCAAATCGACAGACAAGGCTAATCGCAAAACGGAAATCGGGTATTGGCTGTCCGGGCCTTTTCAGGGACAAGGCATAGCCACCCGCGCTGTCAAAGCGCTTTGCGAATATGCGTTTACCGAACTCGATATGAACCGGGTGCAGGTAAAATGTGCGGTCGGCAACGATCCGAGCAGTTTGATCCCCAAGCGCTTAGGGTTTATATTCGAAGGTATCGAAAGAGCAGGCGAGTTAAACTCTGACGGAATATTCCGCGATATCGAGATATACAGCATCCTGAAATCCGAATATAATTAATTTCGTAATAAATTACGAATAACGGTCGTTTGTAAATGAAGAAAGGCGTCATCCTCGTAAGGGCGACGCCTATCAACCACCTTAATCCTAATTATTACAAGTCGCGATTGCATGAATCACGCTCTGCCGAAGTCAGACGGTCATATACGACCCGGCATGAAATATTAAATAAACACTATGCTGAAAACTATGGAACATCAATTTTTCAAATGGGATGCGAATTCATACCCGGTCCGATCGGCAATTCACTGATCACCTGCGTCTCGGTCCGGTCGTCCCACGTCTTGCCCTTGCCGGTTTCGTGCCATTGCCACACAAACTTCACCGGATACAGCGGTATGTTGTATCTGTTGCCGGGCAGCACCGCGCCTATATCGAACGACACTTCATACTGATAGCGTTTGAATCCCGTCTGCGTGCCGCTCGGCGCATCGCCGCGGGCGTTATAGCGCAGGCGGAGGGTCGGTATTCCGTCGAAAGAATCGGGGTCGGCCATACCATCGTCCGCGCCGTCAATATCATCCGTATCGTCCACCCACACGATGTTTATATCGTGCGGCGCATCGGTCTTTTTCCACACCGCATAGACCACGTCCACATATCGCCGCGCCGCGAAGGTCATGCCGACGATCTCGGCAAAGCTGTCGTTGCCGAGACTGTCGCTGCGGTGCGGCAAGTCTTCGTTTATGAAACTCTGCCGCACGGGGATGCGCAACTCGACAGGCGCTATGTACAGGAGTTTTATGTCACGGCTGCACGGCGACGGAAATGGCTGGGGGCAGTGATGCGACTCGACGATCTCGTAGTTGAACCTCGCGCGTGCACCGTTTTCCGGTGTCTCGTGTTGCCAGAGGTTATCTACGATGTGAAGCTCCATGCCATTGTCCTGCAACAGATAATAGCCGTCGGCGGCCTGCTCGCCGTGCCAGCACACCATGCCGATGCCGACATAATGCGTATTCTCCGGTTTATCGTATTCGGCACATCCGAATGCAATCAGCGCCGCCGCTATGATCAGGAGTTTTTTCATGGGATTATAAATAAGATGCCGCAGCCTTTAAAAACGTTGCATCGGGGAACGAAAAAATGAAAAGAATGTAAACATCATCCGAATCAATTCTTTGAAATAAGGCATGATATTTGCGGCGGTACAATATGGCATTAAAAATCCGGCAGGTTTAATTGTTTAATGTATTAAAATTTTCAGCTATGAAAAATTTTTTTAATCGTATCACCCCGAAAACGTCTCTGAACAAGGTGAATCTTGCACTGACGGGAGTGTTCCTCGTACTACTTGCAGGAAATATCTATCTGAGATCGACTACACCGCCGCCAGGGCCGGAGCCGAATTGCCCCGAATTCGGAGAGACATTCTTCCCGCATCCGGAAGCCGGAAACTGGTTCTTCCATTGCATCGACGGCGTACCATTTCTCAAAAAGTGTCCGGCAGGCACTGCATGGAATCCGGAATTAGATTCATGCTTCCCCGATCCCTGCTATTGGAATCCGACCGGAATATGCGGTTGGGGAATCCAGGTAACGCCCGGAGGTAATTCTACCATATGGAAACATCGTCACTCAAATTGGGGATACGGCAAGTAAGGTATGAAGAGACTGTTGTTGTTTTGCTTACCCCTGCTGCTTTTCGGCTGTTCGAAAAAGCGGCAGGGGGATGAGTACGGCTTTCCGCAGGTCTACTCCCTGACCTCCAAAATGTACGACACGGACATTATTCTACGTGCTCCCGATATGTTTTTGGTGGACTCGTTTGCCGTAGTGTGTTGTTCAAGCACGCCAAAAGACTTTCTTCAAGTCTATTCCATTTCGCAGGGTTTTCGGCATTTGCTGAGTACAGGGCGCACGGGCAGAGGACCGTTGGAGTTTTTGCAATATCCCATACTCAATACCACCGAAGGGAACGATATATTCATTCAAAGTCTCAATGCATTCGAGTTGGCCCGCTTGCGGGTTACCGGTACTGAGGATGGCGACGTCGAGATAAAGGAGATCTGGCGAAGGAGGTTCGAATTCCCCCCGGAATTAGGCCGCATGATAGACAACTGGGCATGGAACGAACCCTTTTATCCGGTTCGATTGAATTCTGGATATTTTGCCGGTGTGCAGTTCGCTAATAACCCCCGGTTTTTCTCTCTGTGGGACGACGACATGAATTTTGTCCGCTTCTTCGGATATGCGCCAATCCCCGAAAAGTTCGAATTCACGAGTGGTAGCAGGCATCTTCAAGGCAGTCTTCGTTCGCACGGCAACAGAATGGTTCATGCGGCAAACCTTCTTCCCTATCTGGCTCTGTACGAGATAAATGACGATGAGCCTGTTCTGAAATGGGCAAAGTATTTTCTGAGACCGGTCTATGAGGTGGATAATGAGAATATCGTTCTCAGCGGCAGCAGTACTTTCGGTTTAACGCAGGGGTTGTCGTTGGGTGAAAACTATATTTATCTTGCTTTCAAAGACCTTTTTTTGAGCGAATACGATGGCAGGATAGCGGAGCGACGGGACAGCGATATAATTTTCGTGTTCGACTACGACGGTAACCGCGTTGCGCGGCTCGACCTGGATCGGCGGATTTTCCTAAGTCCTGCCGTCTCGGCCGACGAGCGCACGCTGTACGGCATCACGGAAACGGATGAGGGTTACCGGTTCGTCGAATTCGAGCTGCCAAAGTTCGGGAAATAGCCTTTTACGGTATTTTAAACAGGAGCGGGGAATGTAGTATCAATCCCCGCTCCTGTTTTTCGGGCATTTTTAAATGAAAAAGACGCGAATTTTGATAAAAAACATAAAAATAATCGATTAGCGGCGCGGTTTTTGTGAAATTTCCATATATTTGTGGCGATTTTATATGTTGGGCGAGGTGGGGTGAGGCGGAAGATGTAAGATCGAGACAATGACGCGAAAAAAATTAACGAATATAAACCAATTAATTACCTAACTATGAGAAGATTAATGAGCGCGGGTTTTGTGCTCGCAGCTGCGGCGCTACTCCTTGCAGGATGTACGTGCCACAACAGAATGGCAAATCGTGCAGACCGCATCGGCGTGACGGTTACGCCGCAGGTACTGGTCGTTAAGGGTCAGCACATCACGGCTGACGTGACGGTTACGTTCCCGCCGCGTTTCGTGTCGCGCACGACCGTTCTTCGCGTGACTCCGGTTCTCGAATTCGAAGGCGGCTCGATCGAAGGTACGCCGAAGTTCGTTCAGGGCGAGAGAATCCGCGACAACTACACTGTCATTTCGAGAAGGAACGGCGGTTCGTATACTCAGACCGTCACTTTCCCCTACGATCCGCGCGCCGATATTTCGAGGCTGCGACTGGTGTTCGATGCCAAGTGCGGTTGCGAGCAGGACGAATTCGTCCCGATCGCGAGCCGTATAGTAGCGCAGGGTGTGAGCCACATTGCGCGTAACGCAGACTGGACGGCATTCCTCGAAATGATGCCGCACAACTTCCGCCGCGTGACTACGAATACCTACACGGCCGACCTTATGTTCCTGATCAACAGCGCGCAGGTTCGCAATGTGGCACTGAGCGCAGAGCAGATCCGCCTGTTCGAAGAGTTCGTTCGCGATGCCGAAAGAGATGCCCGCACGACTTTGGCAAGCGTACAGTCGAGAGGTTATGCGTCGCCCGACGGTCCGGTGCGTTTCAACGACGACCTGTCGCGCCGTCGTAGCGAAACCGCCAGCGCGGCCGTAGGTCAGCAGATCCGCCGTCAGGGTGTCAACGTGAACATCGATCCGTCGTACTACGGTGAAGACTGGGAAGGTTTCCGCGAACTGGTCGAAGCGTCGAACATTCCTGACAGAAACCTCATTATCTCGGTTCTGAACATGTACAGTTCGTCGGTTCAGCGTGAACAGCAGATCCGCAACATGTCGCAGGTATTCGATGTTTTGAAGACCGACATTCTGCCGAAACTTCGCCGTTCGCAGCTCGTGGCCAACGCCGATATTCAGGGCCGTACGGACGCCGAACTCCGCGAAGCGGTAGCGCGTCAGGCGCATGTACTCAGCGCAGACGAGTTGCTCTTTGCAGCTACACTGTTCCCGCATAACGAAGCGGTTGGCGTTTATCGCACGGCTGCTCAGAGATTCAGCGACGACGCGCGTGCGCTGAACAACCTCGGCGTAGCGCTGGCGAAGGACGGAAACTATGCCGAAGCGGTTCGCATGTTCCAGGCGGCTTCGCGCATCAGCCAGGCTCCCGAAATCAGCAACAACCTCGGTGTAATGGCACTGGTTGAAGGCAATACGGCAGAAGCTCGCCGCTTCGTAAGCGGACTTACGGGCGAACGCGCCCGCGCAAATCAGGGCCTCATCGCTCTGGTAGAAGGTGACTATGCAACGGCAAGCCGCAACCTCACGGGGCACAACCTCGCAGTTGCCGAACTCGCGAATGGTAACCTCGCGGCGGCAAGAACTGCTTTGGGCAACCTCGACACTGCGCAGGCCGACTACGTGCGCGCGATCATCGCAATGCGTGAAGGCAATCCGACAACTGCTCTGAACAGCCTGAACAGCGCGTTCGGTAAAGATCCGTCGTTGCGCGACCGCGCTCGCCGCGACATCGAATTTTACATGATCCGCGACAGGTTCTAAGCGACCGTAACAGTATTTTAAAAGTTGAGGCCATGCAGAAAACTGCATGGCCTCAATTTTTTATGTCATGTTTACGTGCGCATGTCACCCATTTCGGGAGTGAATGTTACTCATATATACAAGGATATTAAAGCCATGATTGACGAAAGGAAAGAAAAACAGATAGCGGATTATTGCGCCGGAACTATCTCGCGTGCGGATTTCGGTGAGTTGCGAATGTGGCTCGATACCGACCCGCAGAACACGGAAGGCTTCGCAAACTATCTGAAAGCATATAAGTGCAGCCGCGCTATCGCGCTGCTCGGACAGATGGACGAGACGGCAGCCTGGCGCGACATTGCTGCAAGACTGCGCCGCCGCAAACGGCGACCGTTGTTGCATATCACGGCCGCCGCTGCCGCCGTTGCATTGCTGCTCAGCATTCCGCTTTTTTTGCTCGATCGGCGCGACGATACGACTACGACAGAATTCGGCCAGCCCGGACGCAGCATTGCCGTATTGCAATTAGCCGACGGACAGCAGATCGCACTCGACGGCGGAGCGGCATTCTCGTTTGCCGACGGCGAGGGAGCGCTCATAGCCGGAGTTGCGGGGATAGAGGGGATGCTCGTTTATGAAACGGGCACATCTGCCGATGAAGAAACAACGGTGGCAAATCACTCGATTCATGTTCCCGTGGGCGGCGAGTTCGGCGTACTGCTGGCCGACGGAACGCGCGTACGGTTGAATTCCGACACGCGCCTGCGTTATCCGACGCGTTTCACGGGGCAAGTCAGGGAGATATATGTCGAAGGTGAGGCCTATCTCGAAGTGGCGCACGACCCCGCACGGCCGTTCATAGTCAGGACCAGTGACGCTACGATCGAGGTGCTCGGCACGGCGTTCAACGTTTCGGCCTACCCGTCGGATCGGGCTACGACGACGACACTCGTTTCAGGGAAACTGGCTGTCGCATCGTCCGGCCAGCGCTCAGAGATCATGCCCGGACAGCAGGCTATTGTGCGTGCAGGCGAAACGGCGATGACGGTACGCGCGGTCGATACGCGGAGCTATGTGTCGTGGATAGACGGCGTTTTCGAGTTCGAGGATATGCCGCTCGGCGAGATTTGCGCACGTCTGTCGCGGTGGTACGGCGTGGAGTTCGAGTTTGCCTGCGCCTCCTATGCTGACAAGCGTTTCACGGGCGGAACATGGAAATATGTGCCTCTGGGCGATTTTCTGCAAGTCATGGAGAAAACCGCCGGTATCACGTTCGACCTTGCGCGCGACGGACGGGTGATCGTTAATAGTCAATAAAACACGCGCGTGCAACAAAAGATACGGGACACGCATCAAAGCGCGCCCCGTATCCGCAAAAACCGGATTCACACAAAACGAAAGTCCCGAACATGAACTTGGCGGTCGCGTTTCGGGAATAAACCAACACAAGTATGAACCCTTAGAACAAAAGTATGAAAACAAAACGACTATCCCGCAGTCGACGGCGAAAAACTGTCGGCAGCAAAATGTTTTTAGCCATGAAACTATCCTGTGTCTTCACTCTCCTCGCAACGTTCGCGCTTTCGGCCAACACGAGCGTTATGTCGCAGCGCGTGAATCTGGAATTTCGAAACGCCGATCTGCGCGAGGTGTTCCGTTCGTTGAAGGAGCAGACCGGGCACATGATCATTTTCAGCGAGGACGAGTTGCGCGATGCCACGCACCGCGTGACGATCAACCGTCAGGGCGTGGAACTGCATGACGCGCTGGAAGAGGTGTTGCGCAATTCGCCCTACACGTTCAGTATGCGCGACCAGATGGTGGCGATAATTCCCGTCGCGGCGGTGGCTCAAACGCCGACACAAGCAACACAACAAGCCCCGACCGAGAATATCACGGTGCGCGGCGTGGTGCGCGGAGCGGACGGACGACCGATGGCCGGCGTTGTCGCCAGAGAGAAGGGCAGCTTTCGCGGAATTACGACGGATGCGAACGGAACGTTCGCCCTGCCGGTATCGCGGCAGATAAATTCCGAAGTGACGCTCGTCTTTTCGTTTCTGGGTTTCCAGACGCATGAAGTGGTAGTCGGGACGAATGCGCCGCTCAATGTGGTGATGACGGCAGATGTCGTCGAGGTGGGAACGGTTGTCGTGACGGGCATTTTCAACAAACCTGCCGATAGCTTCACGGGTTCGTATACTCATATCCCCCGACAGGACCTTTTGGACAACAAATCGCGAAACCTTATCCAGACCCTGGCGATATTCGAGCCGAGCCTGCGCATCGTAACAAACAACAGGCAAGGGTCGAACCCAAACCATCTTCCGGAGTTGGAACTGCGCGGCGCGACGAGCTTCATGGACCTCGATGCTTTGCGGGGCACTACGCCTTTTTACGCCAATACGCCGCTTATTATCTATGACGGATTCGAGATAACCCTCGAACGGTTCATGGACCTGAATATAGAGGACGTGGAAAGCATAACGATCCTTAAAGACGCGAGCGCGACGTCGCTCTACGGGTCGCGCGGGGCGAACGGCGTTATCGTCATCACGCCGCTCATTCCGGTTTCGGGCGAGTTGCGCATCAACTACACGGGAACGCTGCGCATCGAGATTCCCGACCTTAACAGCTACAACATCCTCAATGCGCGCCAGAAACTCGAAGTCGAGGCGGCGGCGGGTCTTTACCGTGACAATCCGGCGCTGTACCTGCGGCTCTTCGAGGCGATCGAATCCGGCGTCGATACCGATTGGATGCGCATGGTCACGCGCACGGGCTACGGGCAATATCATGCGCTGAACATCGGTGGCGGTGACCGCTCGTTCCGCTTCAATTTCAGTGTGTCGCACGACGACCATCAGGGCGTCATGCGCGGGTCGTCGCGCAAGAACACGTCGGGCAACCTTAGCGTGAATTTCGAAAAAAACCGCTTCTACATCACCACCAGCCTGATGGGTAACCTGATGAACCAGCACGAAAGCCCGTTCGGCTCGTTCCACGAAATAGCCAACCTCAATCCTTACTGGACGCTGTTCAACGACGCGGGCGAGTACAACATGACGTTCTTCCATCCGTCGGCGAGCGGCATCATATACAACAATGTTTACAACGGGCACACCAGCATGTTCGACAAGCGTGCCACGACTACTATGATAAGCAATACCCGGCTGCGTTATTCGCTGTTCGAGAATACGTTCCATATCGAGGGGCAGTTGTCCGCCGGACGTACGACCGGGTCATCAGACATGTTCCGGCCGCGTTCTCACACATTATTTATGAATGAGCCCGATCTCGAAAAGAAAGGCCGGTACAGAAAGCGCAACACCGTAAGCAATAATTGGGAGACGAGCCTCTCGTTGCGCTATGGCAAGATTTTCGCCGAGCGGCATTCGCTGAACGCCAATTTCCGCACCGGGCTTCTCGGACGGCAGTTCGACGAGACGGGAGCTACCGGAACGGGTTTTCTCAACGACGGCGTGAACCACTTCTCCGACGCGCTGGTCTTTCAGCAATCGAATGACCTGCATCTCATCGGGCCGGAAGGAAGGGAAACCGTTTCGAGGCAGGTGAACTTTATCGGGTCGCTGGACTACTACTACGACCAGCGTTACTCTGCCGAAGTCAATATTTCCTATAACGGCGGTTCGTCGTTCGGCGCGGCATCGCGCTGGCAGCACTACTACTCGCTCGGAGCGAGATGGAACGTCCACAACGAACATTTCTTCGACGTGCCGTTCATCAATCGCCTGACGGCAAGGTATTCATACGGCGTTTCGGGTAACGAGAGTTTCGCTTCGCCGCACGACATAATGTACGTCTATGAGTACATCAATGACCTGAACTCTATGTATCGCGGTCATCAGGGCGCTTTTCTCACCAATTACGGCAATCCGCATATCGGATGGCAGGAGGTATACATGCACAACGCAGAGATAAATCTCGAACTGTTCAGAAAAATTCAGCTCACCGGGGCGTATTATCGCTCGCACACCATGCGCGGACAGATGCGTTTCGGCCTCACTCCGTCGCACGGGTATGAGTTATATCTTGGTAATATAGGCGAAATGATAAACCGCGGATGGGAGTTGCGTGCCAGTGTGATGGCTCTCAATACGCGGGATTGGCGCATCAACGTTTCGGCAAATTTTGCACATAACAAAAATATCGTCCACAAGCTTTCGGACGAGATGACCCGATACCTGCAAAACCAAACCGGCTTAGGCTCGGGGCTAACGTCCGAACTGTACTATCAGCTGCGCGAAGGACAGTCGATGCGCGCTCTGTGGGTGCTCGAATCGCTCGGCGTCGATCCGATGACCGGCCGCCGCATCTACATGAATGCTAACGGAGTGCCGCAGATCTGGTCTTCGAATTTCGGCGAGCATCCGCGCGTTTACGTAGGCAATGCCGACCCGAAGGTGAACGGCTCGACGACGCTATCGCTGTGGTGGCGCGGGGTGTCGCTCAACACCACGTTCGCCTACCGCTGGGGCGGATATGCGTTGAACAGTACGGTGCTTTACAAAGTCGAGGAGATCCAGACCTCAGGTTGGGCGAACAACCTCGACCGCCGTATCTACACCGACCGCTGGCGCAAACCCGGCGACGTGATGAAATACAAAGGCATAAACACAGGCCTCATCTCCGGTGAACCGCAGGGCGTTTACACTTTCCCGAACACGTCGTTCATCCAGCGCGACAACATGCTGTCGATCGTAGCGATGAACCTCGCATGGGATCTGCCGCGCGAGTGGGTGCGCAAGAATCTGGGGTTGCAGAGCCTTTCGCTCGTGGCCCAGATGTCGGACATCTATTACACGTCCACCGTGTGGCGTGAGCGGGGGACGGAATATCCATTCTCCTTTAATCCGAACTTCACCATAAGAGCGTCATTCTAAATATTTCGAACAGATATGAAAAAGATATTTTTAAAATCTTTGCATAAGCAAAGTGTTCATGCGAGTGCCGCGAGGCACTTTTCAAAATACATTGCACTGCTGTCGGCAGTGGCTTTGCTTGCCGCGTCGCTCTCCTCGTGCCGGGACTTTCTCGATGTGCGCCCCAAGTCGTCTTATCCGGATTATCTGATGTTCACCTCTGCGGGAGGATATCAGGATGCTGTTATCGGACTGTACCTGCTCGCCCGCGGCGGTTTGCCGAATGTGGGCGGCGCTTACAACGTGGACGGCCCGGTATTCGGTCATGTAAATGGCGCAGCCCCGACGAACCTTCTCGAAACGATGACCGGCATACAAAGAATTTCGGCTTCGTCCGTAGGGGTGGCCTACGCGCTCTATTCGCACAACTATGACGATCCGCAAGTGCGGCAGAGGCTGACACACTATTATAGGGAACTTTACCGGGTTGTCACCAACACCAATCTTATTCTGAAATGGATCGACGACGAGAGTCAGGATTTCCTCGACGAGCGGACATACAACATTGCCAAGGGCGAGACTCTTGGTATGAAAGCGTTCGTGCTGTTCGATGCAATCCGCGCGTTCGGGCCGCCGCCGACGAGTACGGCGCTGCACGGCAACAGATTTATTCCCTATCCGATGGAACTTAACGTCGCGCCTTACGAAAACGAGACCTACACGCGCTATATGGAACTTCTGCGGCGCGACGTGGACGAGGCTGAAAGGCTGCTTGCCCTGTCCGACCCTATCGTTACGCAAACCAACCAAAGTCTGAACGCCGGCAACGGCTGGCTGAACTGGCGGCAAAACCGGATGAACTATTACGCCGTGTGTGCGCTGCAAGCGCGTATACATCTTTGGGAAGGCAACAAGACGGAAGCTCTGCGATATGCCAGGATCGTTATCGAGGCCAATGTGGACGGTGCGCCGCAGTTCAGGCTCGCCACATGGGATATGCTCGGAAGAGGGACGGCAAATCCGACCACAGATTTAAATTCGGGAAATCTGACATTTGTAGGCAACGACCTTGTCGGATTTCCGGAGTTGGTTTTCGGGCTGACTTATACGAACAGATACGATATCCCATCTACCGGCAGAGCAACTACAAACTACGAACCGTGGACAATCACCGAAGAGCCGAATTGGGGGCCTCTCAACGTAGAGCGGAATCACGAAGGGACGCATCTGATGGAAGTTTTCTCTGATATGACATTCCGCGCAGACCGAATTGCTGCCCGTAACTGGGTCTCTTACTTCGAATCGCAGGACTGGCGCTTCTTACGTCTGCAACAGTTTCCGCGGGTTGTTGTCGCGAGTCTGGGGAACATATCGGGGGTGGCCGGTAACGTTATCCGTCCGATGAAGTATAATCCGCTGACCGCCAGTGCGCTTGTCGATCGCGAACGCACGGCATTGCCCATGCTCAAGCTCTCGGAAATGTATCTCATCGCCGCCGAATGCGAGCCGTCGCTGCCCGCCGCCCGTGAGTATCTCAACACGCTGCGCCGAAGCCGGTGGATGGTATTTACGGAAGCGCAGTTGCAGCAGCAAGAGGCGCTGGGGGCAGGAACTAGTTTCACGTGGCTCACGCGGCCCTATCAAGAGCCTGTGATGGATACCGAAGTACAGCGCCGCGAGTGGCTTATCGGAGAGTATGCGCGCGAATTCACGCTCGAAGGGCAGACGTTCTTCGCATATAAACGCATGGGACTAGACCGGATGCCGTACTCGATTTTGCGACACTCGACGAACGCCGACGTGAATGGCGATGTAATGATGAACGACGCGAGGTGGATAATGCCGAATCCGGATTTGTTCTGATTAATAGTATTGTCATTCAGAAAAGATGGAGTGACCCTGTCGTCTGTTAGTCATTGCGGGCTTGACCCGCAATGACAGAGTTAATAGACCCCTCACATTCGTTTGGGGTGACAATCGGTTAAATTAAAACCAAAAACAACAGTTATGAAAAAGATATTTTTCAGTTTATGCGTGAGCCTGGTCTTTGCCCTTGCCGCGCCGTCGTGCACCGACCCGCTGACGCCGCTCGAACTCGAAACCCGCACGGCGATGATCGATTGGGGGCCAACGGTAACAACGTCCGAAATCCCCGTGCGGTGGCCCAATCCTCAGACGGAGTATGTCTTGGTAGACGTACCCATAGTGGCATTCGGCTATGAAGCTGATTACGACCGTGAGTTCTATATTGCGCAGTCGAACCTGCCGGCCGGCAGCACATGGAATTTCAGTACGGGCCGTCCCTCAGAGAGCTTCGATGTCGAGAGTCCGTTCATATTGCCGGCAAACCAAATGGAGACTACGATCCGGATAAAGTTCCTGTACGACCACCTGAGACTGAACAGTAATCAGGGGGCGTGGGGCTATCGCGTCAGCTTCCGATTCGTATTCCGTCCGGGCGATGAACTTGCGGGTGCATCCCGTGAAATAAGGTTCGTAATAACCCGCGGCCCCGAATACGGCCCAGCACTGCCTCTTATTCCTTAAATCCTTAAAATTACAAATATGAAAAAGCTGTTATTTTTGCCGGTCTTTTGTCTGCTCGCGCTCGGCGCGTGCAAGGAAGACCGTACGCCGGGCGACCTCTACGACGGTGACAACTACATATATCTCCGCCAGCCGGTTGCCAATCCGACCAACATCGAAAGCAGGAGCTGGATGTCTCCGGGCACTCCCGGCAGCGAAAACTATATCGCGCAGACCCGTCCGCACGACGTGAGGATCGAGTTGCGGCCGTTGGGTTTTATATCGTCGGCGGACAGGCCGGTGAAGATAGAGTTCGCCAACAAGGGTGCAGCCAACTTCCCGCCCGAAGCGGTGTTTGAAGTGATTCCGGGTCTCGACGAGTTGAAGATACCCGCGAACGGCCACATGCAGATCTTTACCGTGAGGCTCTATCACGATGTCGAGATTTTCCGCGCAAATCCTGGTGCACAGTGGCAGATCGTGCTCGAATGCCGCGAGAACGAACACTTCAAAGTGTGGCCTGAGTTGATAGGCGGAGGAATCAGCACCCCCGGCCTGCCTCTGGCGCAATTCGTGATCAACATCACCGTACCGGCGAATTATAATTAATCAGATTAGGATTTGTCATCCCGAACGTGCGCGTGCGGCGTTCGGGATGGCTTTTTATACAGAAACACATGAAAAGAATAATTTTTTCGACGCTGCTGTTGCTGTGCGCCACAGCGGCAAGCGGACAGGTGAATTTCAGAGACATTACGCTGGCCGAAGCGTTGGAGCAGGCCGCGGCGGAAAATAAACTTGTCTTTTTGGACGCTTACACCGTGTGGTGCGGCCCGTGCCGGTTTATGAATGCCGAGATACTGCCGCAGGAGGCGGTGAGTGCGCTGCTCAACGAGCGGTTCGTGAGTGTGAAATTCGATATGGAGCGCGGCGAGGGGTTCGATATTGCGCGGCGTTATGAGGTGGATGTTTTTCCGACCTATCTGCTACTGCGTCCCGACGGAACGGAGCTGCACCGTCTCATCGGCGGCAGCCAGACCGGCGAAGCGTTCGTCGAGAGGTTGCTTGCGGGTATCGAGCACGGCGCTGTGCTCAGTGCATTCGAGCGGCAGTACGCTGCTGGCGACCGCGATGCGGGAATGCTGCTCGACTTCGTCGAGGCGCTCGTCGCTGCCGGACAGGAAAGGCGCGCCGCTGAAATTTCGGATAACCTTTTTTACTCTCTGACTGAAGATGAGAAGAGTCTGCCTCAACTGTGGTTCATCTACGAGAACGACGCGCTGTCGAGCTTTGGCAGCGAAAATTTCGACCGCATTCTTATGCATCGCGCGGCCTTCGAAGCGTCGGTCGGGGCAGACGTGGTGGGCGAGCGTATCTTCACAGTGCTCGACCGCAAGGTTTCAGACATAATCGTCGGACGCGACCGCGAGGCCACCATAGGTATGGCCGAAGCCATCTCGGACTACATTTTCGAGAACGACATCCCCAATCGGCAGCGGCTCGAACGCCACTCGTCACTCGCCCTGGCGCGCCTTTCGGCCAACTATCCGATGATGCTCGAACTTCTCGAACTTCTTGCGCCGCAGTGGAATGACGAGGAAGTGAGCGCGATGTATTTCTCGGCCGCCCACGCGATCCGCCGCAACAACGACGATGCTCAACGCCGCCGTCTCGTGGCGCTCAGCAACAGTTTGCTGCAACGCGACGACCTGCTGCGCTCGCGCCAACCGTTGGAGACGTTCATCGTCTACGAACTCGGCGAGCGAATCACCACCGGAACAGGACGGTAGTTATCAATTAAGAATCAGGAATTAAATATTAAGAATCGGGCTTGCGTCAGCCGTAGTTCTTAATATTTAATTCCTGATTCTTAACTGAAATCACTCCGCTATCCCGTCGTGGAAGTCATGTCCTTTGTCATCGAAGAGGATGAAAGCGGGTAAGTTCTCGACGCGGATTTTGCGCACGGCCTCCATGCCGAGTTCGGGGAAATCGATCACTTCGACGCTCCTGATGCACTCCTTGGCGACCAGCGCACCCGGCCCGCCTATCGAACCGAGATAGAAACCGCCGTAGCGGGCGCACGAGGCTGCGACACGCAAACTGCGGTCGCCCTTGCCGACCATCACTAGCGAGCATCCGAGACTTTGGAACTCCCCGACATACAGGTCCATCCGTCCGGCAGTAGTAGGCCCGAAACTTCCCGACACCATGCCGGGAGGCGTATTAGCCGGACCGGCATAATATACCGGATAGTCTTTCATGTATCGGGGGATCGGTTCGCCGCGCCCGATCATATCGTGGATTCGCGCGTGAGCGATATCGCGCGCCACGACGAGCGTTCCGCGCAGGCGCAGACGCGTGCGCACCGGATAGCGCGACAGGGTCTCTCGCATCTTATCCATCCCCTCGTCGAGGTCGATATCCACCGGTGGAGTCATCGCAGGCGGTTCGGCAGGCAGAAATCTGGCCGGATTCCGCTCCAACTGTTCGAGCCAAATTCCGTGCTCGTCGATGCGCGCCTTGATATTGCGGTCGGCACTGCAACTTACTCCCATGCCGACCGGCAACGACGCGGCATGACGCGGCAGGCGTATGACGCGTACGTCATGCACCAGATACTTCCCGCCGAACTGTGCCCCGATGCCGCTCTGGCGGCACATTTTCAACACTCGCTCCTCCCACTCCGCATCGCGGAACGCACGTCCGGTATCATCGCCCGACATCGGCAAGTGGTCGAACCCTCCGGCCGACGCCTTTTTCACCGCCGCGAGGTTCGCCTCGGGCGACGTTCCGCCGATGACGATCGCCAGATGATAGGGCGGACAGGCCGACGTTCCCAATGTCCGTATCCGCTCGCGGATGAACTCCGTGAGAGAGCGCTCCTCCAACAATGCCTTAGACTGTAAGAAAAGGAATGTCTTGTTGCCCGAACCGCCGCCCTTTGCAAGGAATAAAAACCGATATTCACCACCCGGCCCGGCTGCGATCTCGATCTGCGCCGGCAAATTATTCTCGCTGTTGTGCTCGTTGAGCATCGAAGTGG
Organism: Rikenellaceae bacterium; assembly: GCA_009783565.1. Classification (GTDB taxonomy): domain Bacteria; phylum Bacteroidota; class Bacteroidia; order Bacteroidales; family Rikenellaceae; genus WRDF01. The sequence goes on from WRDF01000009.1 coordinate 40,109, forward strand.
GGATCATCATAGAATGGCGCAGGTTGCGGTCGCGGTATGTTTCCCAAATCCCGCGCGAGAGCCACTCGGCATCGTCCGCGCCAGTATAGATATTTTCGCCTTTCGTGGCAATTACCGTTGCCGTCCCCGTGTCCTGGCATGTCGGCAACTGCCCTTCGGCCGCAACCACCTGATTGCGAAGCAGCGTCCATGCCACGAAACGGTCGTTGTCGCTCGCCTCGGGGTCGTCGATAATATTTCTTAATTGTTGGAGATGCGCCGGGCGCAGCAGGAACGATACGTCACCCATCGCCTCACGCGCCAGCAGCGCCAACCCGCGCGGATCGACATTGATTATCCGCCGCCCGCCGCATTCACAGACCGAAACATAGTCATTGGTCAGAAGCCGATACTGCGTCTTGTCTTCTGTCACAGCCGGATACAGCGGCCGGTATTCGAACTCCGACATGATCATCTTTATCTTTGTAACGATTTTCAATCAAAGAAGGACAAAGATAATCATTATTAACATCAAAGCGAAATTACACGCGTGCGCGCGTCTTCCGGCCTGCCGGTTTTTTGTAAATTGTATAAAGTGGCCAGGAACAACCCCGTAATGCTATAAAAGAACTACCAGCTTACCGTCATTGCGCCCGGAACATATCGCACCTCGAAGCCGCCGCCCGACGGGGTCATCGCCATCAGGTCGAACTGCACTTCGAGATCGATAGCGTACAGGGCGATATACGCTGCTGCGGCTTTTTGCAGCGCGGCGAATTTGGCAGGCGTTATGGCATCTTCGGGCGCGGTGAGCGATCCCGGCCTGCGGCATTTCACCTCCACAAGATGCAGCGTATCGCCCCGCTCGGCAACGATGTCGATCTCATAACGCCCGCTGCGCCAATTCGTATGGAGTATGCCATAGCCGCGCGCCATCAGCCACTCCGCCGCCGCACGTTCGGCCGCCATCCCGCGCACATGATTTTTATTGTCCATACTTGCCATTAATTGTCACTGCCAAATGCCCGAAAAACTCGGACTTCCGCTAGCGGAAGTCCGGCGGCACGCCGACGCCGTCGGCGTGCCGGTACATGTCTTACATCAGGAAGCTCAGATCCTCTCCCGCATTATATTCGCGCGGTGTCTGTCCGTACTTGAACACTCGCAGCGGACGCGGGCCGATGAACGCCAGCTTGCGCCCTTCTACGCGGAACATACATCCCTCGCGCAGTCCCGCCACGTACATATCGGGGTTCGCCTTGATGTACTCCTCGATGCGCTGCTCGCGCGTCTCGCCCGCGTGACCCGCCGGGTTGTGGTCGAGATAGTGGGGATTGATCTGAAACGGAATCACGCCCATCACGCGGAACGATTGCGGCTGTACTATGGGCATGTCGTTGGTCGTGCAGATGGTCGGGCACGCAACGTTGCTTCCCGCGCTCCACCCTATATAAGGTATGCCGGCTGCGATGCGCTCGCGGACTGCCTGTATCAGTCCTTCCTCCTGCATCCGCTTTGTGAGCGCGAACGTGTTGCCGCCGCCCACGACGATGCATTTCGCATTTACGGCTGCCGTCACGGGGTCTGCAAACTCGTGAGTTCCGCGCACCTTCACCCCGATCTCGTCGAAGCGCGCCTGCACCTTTTTCACATAGTCGTCATACGAAAACGTCACGGCCGCATAAGGCACGAAAAGCACTTCTTTCACGTCGCCCAGAAAATCTGCGATATTCCCGATCGGATACTTCAAATACTCCTCGCCCGCATTGGTCGAGTTGCTGATAAGTAAAAGTCTCATAGTTTTTTCTTGTTTATGTTGTTTTTAATTTCCTGCTCGATAATTTGCGGTAAGTGTTCATGTTCCAGCGCGTGAATTTTAGCGGCGAGGGTTTCGGGAGTGTCCTGTGGCGCGACATCGCAACGGTATTGCGCGATGATATTGCCGTTATCGTAGATTTCATCCACATGATGGATCGTAATTCCCGACTCACGTTCTTTGTTCGCCAGGACTGCGCAGTGGACGTGCATGCCGTACATGCCCTTGCCCCCGTATGCCGGCAGCAGTGCAGGGTGGACGTTTACAACGCGGCCGCGATAAGCATCTATAATTTCGTGCGGAACTAATGACAGAAATCCTGCCAAGACGATAAAATCTATTTCACGCGCGGCGAGCAGCTCTACAATGCGGTGCGGTGCGGTACGCAATTCCCCGCGCGGCACGACGAGCACAGGAATGCCGAGCTGTTCGGCGCGCTGCAAGACGTAAGCCTGTGGATTATCCGAAAAAATCAATGCGACACGCGCCACGTCGGAGCGCTCAAAATGGCGGATAATATTCTCGGCGTTCGTTCCCGAACCGGACGCAAATACGGCTATGTTCTTCATTCTGAGGCGTTTGGATGTCGGAACGTGCCTCCGACCGGAGCAAAATTAGCGAAGATTGTTCAAAGTAACGGAAAAAGTATTATTTTTGCAAAAAATTTGTCTCTGAAAAAACAGAAACGAATAGATAGAAAATTGTCAAACCAAAAATCAAAGCTATGTCTGAAATTTCTTCAAAAGTAACAGCGATCATCGTCGATAAACTCGGCGTAGATGCAGCAGAAGTCGTCCCGACGGCAAGTTTTACCAACGATCTGGGTGCAGATTCGCTTGACACGGTAGAGTTGATCATGGAGTTCGAAAAGGAGTTCGGGATCTCGATCCCCGACGAAGACGCCGAAAAGATCACCACCGTAGGCGACGCCGTTACGTATATCGAAAGCAAAAAGTAGAAAACGGAATTCCTGAAAATCCAAAACACACGCGTGTGTTTTCCAGCCTGCCGGATGACCACTCTTTGGTATAAGTTTGCCAATGTAAACTCCGCTTTTGGCTCGGTCGCAAGCCTTGTCTTTTGAATTTTTAGAAATCCCCTAATTTCTTGATACACACGAAAGAACAAAGGAACTTCTGAAAATCACGTAGTTCCCGTAAGTCTAACCCAAACTATAATGTTTATGGCACGGCAGAGAAGAGTAGTCGTAACGGGCATTGGAACCATCAACCCTCTGGGAAACAGCGTCGAAGAATATTTCGACAACCTTGCCGCCGGAGTAAGCGGTGCAGCTCCGATAACTCATTTCGACGCATCGCTGTTCAAGACTCGTTTTGCGTGTGAGGTCAAAAATTACGACTCGGCGAACTATTTCGACCGCAAGGAAGTCCGCAAGTACGATCTGTTTACACAGTATGCGCTCATAGTCGCCGACCAGGCGATGGCCGACGCAGGACTGGACGTAGAGAAGATCGACAAAGACATGGCGGGCGTGATCTGGGGTTCGGGTATCGGCGGGTTGGAGTCTTTCTACCAGGAAGTCAAGGGCTATGTAGAGGGTGGATACGTCCCCCGCTACAGCCCTTTCTTCATTCCGAAGATGATCGCCGACATCGCGGCGGGCTACATCTCGATAAAATACGGCTTCATGGGGCCGAACTATTGCACTATATCAGCCTGCGCGTCGAGTAACCATGCTCTGATCGATGCGCTGAACTACATACGGCTGGGCAAGGCCGACCTGATCATAACCGGCGGCTCGGAGGCGGCGGTGAACGAACCCGGAGTGGGGGGATTCAACGCTATGCAGGCGCTCTCGACGCGCAACGACGACCCGAAGGCGGCGTCGCGTCCGTTCGATGTGGACAGAGACGGTTTCGTTATCGGAGAGGGCGGCGGCGCAATGGTTCTTGAAGAATTGGAACATGCACGTGCGCGCGGGGCTAAAATTTACGCGGAGCTTGCGGGTGGCGGCATGAGCGCCGACGCTTACCATTTCACCGCACCGCATCCGGAGGGACTGGGTGCGATGAAGTCGATGCTCGGCGCGATCCGCGATGCGGGTATGAAGCTTGAGGATATTGACTATGTCAACACGCACGGCACATCGACACCGGTGGGAGATCCGGCAGAGATAAAGGCGATACTCGCCGCATTCGGCGAGCACGCTTACAGCATGAACATCAGCGCGACCAAATCGATGACCGGCCACCTTCTCGGAGCGGCCGGCGTAATCGAAGCCCTTGCGTCGATAATGGCTATCGATCGCGGTCTCGTTCCGCCGACTATCAATTTGTCGCAAGTAGATCCTGAGATAGACCAGCGTCTGAACCTCACCCCGAACGTTGCCCAACCGCGTGATGTACGCGCCGTGCTTAGCAATACGTTCGGTTTCGGCGGTCACAACGCAACTGTTATTTTCAGAAAGTTCGAGAATGACTGAGAGTGAGGTGAGTGAGAAAGAGAACAATAATGTCATCCCGAGCGCGCGCGCACGCGCGATGAGGGATCTATCGCGAGTTTATAAATTCAAAGACAAACTAACGATGGATCCCTCCGTTCTTTCAGAATATTCGGGATGACAATAAACATTTACGATTGAAAACGGGCGCTTATGTTCCTATTTCTAAAAAAAACTTACCGCAAACGATTCGGCAAGGACAGGCGCTACTACCGAATGTTGGATCGAATTTTCGGCCTGACCCCCAATAACATAGAGCTTTACAAGCTGGCCCTAGTCCACCGCTCGGCATCGCACTACCTGCCCGATGGCACGGCGGTCAATAACGAACGCCTTGAATTTCTGGGTGATGCGGTACTTGAAACCATTATCTCGGACTTCGTCTTTATAGAGTTCCCGAATGAGGACGAAGGCTTTCTTACACAAATACGCTCGAAGGCAGTCAATCGCCTGACGCTCAATGATCTATGCGTCAAGATCGGGCTTTCTGAATATATCTGTACCAACGGTGGCGGCTCGATACAGAAGCATCTGAACGGCGATGCGCTGGAAGCCATGATCGGCGCTATGTATCTCGATCAGGGTTACGACCGCACTAATCGCGTGATTCTCAGGATGTTTGCCGACTACATGAGCATCTCTGCGATGGAGACGACGGTGACCGATTTCAAGAGCCATCTGATCGAGTGGTGTCAGAAAAGCAAGCACAGCATACGATTCTTGACGCGGCACGGGGAAGGGTCGACATCGCGGCAACCGATGTTCCGCGCGGCGGTGATTATCGACGATATGGAAGTGGGGCACGGATTCGGCACATCGAAAAAAGAGGCCGAACAACAAGCAGCCTACACCGTCTATGCCGCTCTCGACGATGAGCGGGGCGACTCGATACTCGAACTCGTAGACCGTTCGCTTGAACCGTGTCCGCGCTGTGCGGCCTCGACGGAAGATGGCGCTGTACCTGCGTCACGCCGCCGGCGACGCGGCGGTCGTCGTCATCGCGCGCGAAAATCTTCTGTTGAGGGCGTCGAGAGCATTGTTGCAGAAGATGTTAGTACCGCAAATCCTGTTGCGGAGGCTGCTGAAGTTGTTGTAGAAGAGACGATTGCCGCGAAAAAACCGCGCAGACGGAGGAAGTCCCACGCAGACGCGGCCGATAAAGATGTGATTGTGGCAGCAGAGAAAGTCGATACGGAAAGTCCTGCCGCGCATATTGCAGAGGTTGCGAAAGTCGCAGAAGTCACCGTAGAAGAAGCAGCCGCTGCGAAAAAACCTCGCCGCAGGCGTAAGCCACGAGCGGAAACATCTGGTACAAAGGCTGTTGGCGCGGAGAACCTGAGCGCAGAGAACAAACCGACAGAAGCTCTTCCGGCTGAGGAGAAGAAAATTGCTCCTGCAAGAAAACCGCGTGGGCATAAACCGCGCGCGGAAATGTCTGAGACAAAGGCGATTAGCACGGAAAACTTAAAAACAGAGAACAAACCGGTAGAAGCTCCTCCGGTTGAGGAGAAGAAAATTACTCCTCCTGCGAGAAAATCGCGCACAAAGAAGTCATCGACGGAAAGTCCTGTTCTAAAAGAAGTTAGCATGGAAAGCGCGGCCGCAGAGACTGCTTCTGCTGTGAAAAAGTCTCCCGTAAAAAAGCCTCGCACGAAAAAAGTAGCTCCCAAGACGGAAGTCGCTTCGGCGGAAGACGTCAGCGGTGCGTCGGCATCCTCGCAGCCCAATCCCCAGCCCAAGCGTAGCGGCGCACAGAAGAGTGCACAGAAAAGCACGCAACGCAAAACGGCGAAACCCAAGGAGTAAAAAATGGCGGCATCGGACGATCGCGCAATACGCGAAAGGCTTGTGCATCAGGGTGTTGGCTCGCTGTCCGATGCCGAACTTATCGCCGTTCTCATACAAGACGGCGGGGCCGGGATTTCAGCTGCCGAGCTTGCTCAAAACGTACTCGATAAGCATGGTGGAAGCCTGTCACAACTGCCGGTAACGGATATAAAGGCGCTGCGAATGACGGCGGGGCTAGGCCTGAAACGTGCGGCAATTCTCGCCGCGGCATTCGAACTCGGTCGCCGGCTCGCGCTTGAAGATGCAGTCACGCCCTGCGTGATAACTTCCAACACCGACGTAGAAAAGATCTTCCGCCCGCAGATCGCCGCACTCCCTTATGAAGAATTTTGGGTGCTCTATCTGAGTTCGGCCAACACGGTGGTCGGCAAAGAGTGCGTAAGCCGCGGCGGAATTTCGGAGACGGTGGTCGATCACCGTCTTGTGCTGAAACGCGCCATTGAAACACTTGCCTCCGGCATGATTCTCGTGCATAATCATCCGTCGGGCATTGCGCAACCAAGTGACGACGACCTGATTCTTACCCGAAAAATCGTCGATGCCGCCGAATTGCTCGATATTTCGGTTCTCGACCATCTCATTATAACCTCCGGCGATTGTTACAGTTTTCGCGGCGGAGGCGATCTCTGAGCACGCTGTGTCGTAAATTATGCAATAAACTGTCTTCCCGAACGTTACGTAAGAACTCGTAATTGAATCATGGCTCGCCGCAATTTCATACATTTCATCAAGAATTTTTCGCGTAAACATCGTCTCAGTCTGCATGACAGGCACGACGAGAGCGAAGTGTGGTATATGTTCATCAGCCCGCAGAAAGCCCTCGCTATGATCGTTGCCGTCATTCTGCTGCTGTTCATTCTGATCCTCACGCTCGTGGCCTATACGCCTATCCTCTCGCTTATCCCCGGTTACTCGGGCGCGAGCCAGCGCGAAACGATGATACAGAGCATTTTGCGCGTGGATTCGATAGAGCGGCGGTTGGTCGAGATCGAAGAGTGGGGTTACGACGTGTCACTCATTATGGAGGGGCGCACGCCTTTTATGCGCGACGTGACACAGCGTGGCGATTCGGTGGCCGTCGTCAGACCGGAGGCGGTAGAGCGCAACGAAGCCGACTCGATCCTGCGCGCCGAGATGGAGGGTGACGGGATATATGCCCTGAACCGCACGGCGGCGACGGGTGCACGGACAACGGAAGCTATTTTCCAAACGCCGGTACACGGTGTAGTTACCATGCAATTCAGTCCGGGCGACGGGATGTTCGGGGTGGGGGTGGCGACGGTCGGCAACCGCGAGGTGCTTACGCTTGCCGAGGGGACGGTGATTTTCTCGGAATGGTCGCCCGGTGGCGGATATACAGTGCAGGTACAACATGCCGACAATTTTGTGTCGATAAACCGACGCCTTTCACACTCGATGGTCACGCCCGGAATGCGCGTGCGGCGCGGCGAGGTGATAGGCTACACAGGCGGTGCGGGTGACGAAGGAGAGGAAGACGACGGCGGCGCGGGCGGCGGCCTTTACGAACTCGAACTGTGGCACAACGGAACGCCGGTGAATCCGGAGAATTATATAATTTTTTAGGTTAGGTTGTCGTCCAAATTAAATTGTGACTGATTCAGATGATTTATCTATTTTAGCCAAAAGAGATTCGGCGAAAATTTCAAATTCTTCTGTATTCATTACCAACGTTTCTATTTTTTCTTCTTCATAAATTGCTTTTGCTTTCTTATAGGCTTTCTTGTCGTTGGTAATGAACATATTGCCGTATGCTCCATAAAAGCAATGCCGAGCATCATTATATAAATTGTCATACTTATTTTTGTCAGTTAGCTTTTCTGATGCATATCCGACAAAATCTAAGTGCATATATTTACTCGTAATCTTATGATACAACTCAGATTTAATATATTGCTTATTTAACCCTAATAGTTCATTAAAATTCTTACCACACGATTCAGTTAAATTTTTATTTACGCTATCAATCACATTGCATTTTACATTGCCCATATTTTTATCGAGAGGTATGTAGTCACTAAACTGCTTTTTGAGAGTATTATATTCTTGTGGATCAGTCATAATACGTCTAATCATGTCTAATGTATCAGCAATAAAACTATACATATTATTCTCTTTATAGGTTCTTGGATACATAGTAGCAAAATACTCCTGACTTTGCATATCCAAAGAATAAATGTCGATTCCGCTAGGCATAGTCTTAAATAAATCGATAAGACTATACATTTCAACATTGGAAAAGATATTTTCAAATTCCTCGATAGTAGTAGGTAATATTTGACTTTTATCATTAATTAAGTATTCAAAGAACTCATAAGGTTCTCTTATTGCATAAGTCGGCATTTCATCTTTCTCATACAAGCATATGCATTTATTGTCCGATATCGTCGATAAGAATGCAAGGTCTCGTTCCACGTATTTATAACCTTCTTTTTTGTAACTGGGAACAAGGTCTCTCAAATGAGCATCAGAATAGGGGAAGTCAATTTTACCACTTATTTTTGAGCCAATAATAAAACGATATAGTAAGTTTATATCACTTCTTTCTTCTCGTATTTTTTCATTTCGAAGCAGAAAAATAATATTTGCATCCAAATAGATGCGGATCAATTTGGTTTTCATGTTTTCATAAAGTAGCTATACATCCAAATTATTTTCTGATGTTATTTTGCGCCGAAAACGCCACCAAATACTCCGCTATCTGAACGGCATTGAGGGCTGCGCCTTTGAGGATCTGGTCGGCCACGCACCAGAACGTGATGCCGTTCGCAACAGCAATATCGCGGCGGATGCGCCCCACGTAGATCGGCATGCGCCCCGACGAAACGAGCGGCATCGGATAAACCTGGCGTAAGGGGTCGTCCATCACTACAACGCCGTCGGCGGTCTCAAATGCCGCGCGAACTTCCTCTACCGATAGCGGGCGCTCGGTCTCGACCCACACGCTCTCCGAGTGTGACCGCATTACCGGCACGCGCACGCACATCGCGCTTACCGACAAATCGGAACGCAGAATTTTGCGCGTCTCATGGTGCATCTTCATCTCCTCCTTCGTGTATCCGTTGTCGGTGAACACATCGACCTGCGGGATAAGATTGTCGGCGAGTTGATACGGGAATTTTTCGACCACCGGCTCGCGCCCTTCGACTATCGCCCGCTCCTGTGCGCGCAACTCGTCCATTGCGCTTTGGCCCGCCCCGCTCGCCGCCTGATATGTCGCCACATGCACGCGGCGGATATGCGACAGTTTCTCTATCGCTCCAAGCAGCACCACCATCTGGATCGTCGAGCAGTTGGGGTTCGCAATGACGCGGCGCGGTGCATCGAGCGCGTCCGCCGCATTCACCTCCGGCACTACCAATGGCACATCGTCGTCCATGCGGAATGCGCTGGAATTATCTATTATAGTCGCACCGTGTTTGGTTATCGTCTTCTCGAACTCGCGCGAAGTGCCCGAACCCGCCGACAGAAAAGCGATATCCACGCCTTCGAAATCGTCGTTATGCTGCAATTCCCTGACGGTTATTTCCCGACCTTTGAATATGTATTTCATCCCTGCGCTGCGTGACGACCCGAAAAGCAACAGTTCACTGACAGGAAACGCGCGTTCGTCGAGCATCCTCATTAACTCCTGTCCCACAGCGCCGCTCGCGCCCACAATAGCTATTCTCATAATATTTTTCAATAGTAAAGTGTCATCCCGAACGCCGTAGGCGGAGGGATCTATCGCGAGTTTATAAATTCAAAGTATATACTAGCGATAGATCCCTCGTCGCGTTACACGCTCGCTCGGGATGACAAATTTTGTGTAAACAGCCTCTTAGCTCTTCGCACGTTTGGCGTCCCAGACGAAATAAGCAATAAGCGCGAGGTAAACGCCTATGGCGAGCCATTCCGCGCCGCCCGAACCTGCCCAGCGGGTGAGTTCCCAATTCGCTCCTGCGTTCTTCAATACCACGCTGATAACGCCCATCAGCGCACCCCCCGCTATGAAGCCCGATGCGATGAGTGTTCCGCGGTCTTTGCGCAGCTTGTTGAGCGCGGCATCTTTGCTGCGCGTCGTGACGAACCAGCTGATAAGGCCGCCGATAAGCAGCGGGGTGTTCAGGCTCAGCGGGATGAACATTCCAAGTGAGAATGCCAGCGCCGGAATGCCGATCATGGTGAGGATCAGGGCGAGCGCTCCGCCTGCGAAATAGAGCATCCACGGGGTTTGGCCGCCCTCCATCAGGGGTTTTATAACGGCCGCCATAGCGTTGGCCTGCGGTGCGACCATCTGGCTGTCGGGGCCGAAGCCGTAAGTCTTGTTCAGCAGCATGATGACGCCCGCGACGGTTATCGCAGATACGAACGTTCCCACGAACTTCCAACTTTGCTGTTTGCGCGGCGTCGAACCGAGCCAATAACCTATTTTGAGGTCGGTGATAAACCCTCCTGCCATCGCCAGCGCGCCGCATACAACACCGCCGATGATCATAGCCGCGGTCATGCCCTCCGTTCCGTGCAGGCCTGCGCTGACCAACACCAACGACGTGAGTATCAGCGTCATAAGCGTCATCCCCGAAACGGGGTTCGTGCCCACGATCGCGATGGCGTTGGCGGCCACCGTCGTGAACAGGAACGCCACGACAAATACTATGGAAGTGGCGATAATGGTGTATGTCCAATTATGCAGCACGCCGAATTGGAAGAAGAAAAATATGGCGACCAGCACTCCTATCATCACCGACAGGATCGCTTTCATCGACAGATCACGCTGCGTGCGCGGCCCGTGTTGCCGGTCGGCTGCCGAGCCTGCCGCACCTTTGCGGCCGCCCAGCTCGCTCACGGCCAGCCCCAACGCCTGCTTGATAATGCGCGACGAGCGTACGATGCCGATCAGTCCCGCCATCGCGATACCGCCGATACCCAACGGGCGGGCATAATGCGTAAATATCTCCGCCGCCGACATGTCGCCTATGAGCTTGGCAATTCCCTCGCCCACAGGCGCTGCCATGCCCGGCGCAAAATAATTGATCACCGGAATCAGAACGAACCACACGGTGAACGACCCCGCGCAGATGATTGCCGCGTATTTCAGCCCGATAATATAGCCCAGACCCAGTACCGCTGCGCTCGTGTTCACCGACACTATGAGCTTGAATTTTTCCGCCACGTTTGCACCCCATTGTGTCACAGCCGTCGAAACGGTCTCGGTCCACAGCCCGAACGTACTCACGCAGAAGTCGTAAAGACCGCCCACCAATCCGCTGATAGCAAGCACTTTGGCCGAGCCGCCTTTTTTCTCGCCCGACACCAGCACTTCCGTAGTCGCCGTTGCCTCAGGGAACGGGTATTTGCCGTGCATCTCCTTGACGAAATACTTGCGGAACGGGATCAGCAGCACTATACCCAGTACGCCGCCGAACAGCGACGCAAGGAAAACCTGATAGAACTGCGCCTCCAATCCAAGAATGTAGAGCGCCGGAAGCGTGAAGATCGCCCCCGCGACAACTACGCCCGAAGACGCGCCGATGGACTGTATCATCACGTTCTGTCCCAGCATATCCTTTTTGCCGAGCACGCTCCCCACGCCCACGGCAAGGATAGCGATGGGAATTGCAGCCTCGAAGACCTGTCCCACTTTCAGCCCCAGATAGGCCGCCGCCGCCGAGAATATAACCGCCATCAGCAGTCCCATCGACACCGAATATACCGTTACTTCTTTCGGCCTGGTCGCCGCTGGCATCACGGGCTTGTACTCCTCGCCCGCCGCAAGCTCGCGATAGGCGTTCTCCGGCAACGAGTTGTTCTGTAAGTTCTGTTCCATACTATTTGGGTTTTAATTTGTCTGCATATCATGGGAGTGTGAATCCGCCAAATTTAGCGCATTTTTTCGAAAAAGATGGCAAAATCGATATAATATACTATCTTTGCCCCGCTCGTTTCGCGCACGCATGTGAGGCGGAATGTCTATACATAATGTCTAACCATTTAGTTTACAGCGATTTACGCAACACGAAACATGGAAGAAAACAAAAACATCGCGCCTGAGGCCATTGCCGAAGCCGAAACCGTTAACCAACAGCCCGTAGTGGCCGAAGAAGCTGCCGAGCAGGAACTGAAAGAAGAAGCTCCCGCAACGGAAGCCGTTGCCACAGAGGAAATTAAGGGGGCCGTAGTAGCCGAAAACGCCGAACTTCTCGACGCAGCCGTAGATGCCGCAAAAGACGAAGAAGTGAAAAAAGCGGAGAAAAAGCCCGCGAAAAAAGAGACCGCGAAAGCCGAAACGCCGAAAGTGAACAACGAAGATTTCGATTGGGCGGCTTTTGAAGAAGATCTGGGAGTATACGGCGGTGACAAGCAAGCCGTTACGGAGGCGTATGACAAGACGCTGTCGAACGTTCAGGTGGGCGAAGTCGTAGAGGGCACGGTCATCGGCGTGAACAAGCGCGAAGTGGTTGTCAATATAGGTTACAAGTCGGAAGGTATCATACCGGTCGCCGAGTTCCGCTACAACCCCGAACTCGCCGTAGGCGAGAAGGTCGAGGTGTATGTGGAGAGCGCCGAGGATAAGAGGGGACAGCTGCTGCTGTCGCACAAGAAAGCGCGCCAGCTCAAATCGTGGGATCGCGTGAACCTCGCGTTGGAGAACGACGAGATTATAAAGGGTTACATCAAATGCCGCACGAAGGGCGGTATGATCGTCGATGTATTCGGCATCGAGGCGTTCCTGCCCGGCTCGCAGATCGACGTGAAGCCTATCCGCGATTACGATATATATGTCGATAAGACTATGGAATTCAAGGTCGTGAAAATCAACCAGGAATTCCGCAACGTTGTAGTTTCGCACAAAGCTCTCATCGAAGCTGAACTCGAACAGCAGAAGAAAGAGATCATGTCGAAGCTCGAAAAGGGTCAGATACTCGAAGGGACGGTCAAGAATATCACGTCTTACGGCGTATTCATCGACCTTGGCGGCGTAGACGGTCTGGTCCATATCACCGACCTGAGCTGGGGCCGCGTGAACCATCCGGAAGAGGTGGTGCAGTTAGACCAGAAGCTCAACGTCGTTATCCTCGATTTCGACGATCAGAAGAAGCGTATCGCGCTGGGCCTGAAACAGTTGTCGGCACATCCGTGGGATGCTCTGGCCGAGAATATCAGCGTGGGCGACACGATCAAGGGCCGCGTCGTGGTGATGGCCGATTATGGCGCATTCGTTGAGGTCGCTCCGGGCGTGGAGGGACTCGTTCACGTGAGCGAAATGTCATGGAGTCAGCATCTGCGTTCGGCGCAGGACTTCCTGAAAGTCGGCGACGACATCGAGGCTGTGGTTCTCACGCTCGACCGCAACGACCGCAAGATGAGTCTTGGGGTCAAGCAGCTTACGCCCGACCCGTGGGCAGCCATCGCGGAGAAGTATCCGAGCGGTTCGCGCCACAATGCGAAAGTGCGCAACTTCACCCACTTCGGAGTATTCGTTGAGCTCGAAGAGGGCGTGGACGGGCTGATCCATATCTCCGACCTTAGCTGGACTAAGAAAATAAAGCATCCGTCGGAGTTCACGCAAATCGGTGCGCCGATCGAAGTTCTGGTACTTGAAATCGACAAGGAGAACCGCCGTTTAAGTCTTGGACGCAAGCAGTTGGAGGAGAATCCGTGGAATCAGTTTGAGCATGACTATGCGGTGGACACTGTCCATGAGGGCACTGTTACGGAGGTCAATGATAAGGGCGCTGTGGTGTCGCTGGGCGAGGATATCGAAGGTTTTGCACCATCGAAGCATATCGTGAAAGAAGACGGCACGACGGTCAAAGTGGGCGACAAGCTCGACTTTAAGGTCGTAGAGTTCTCGAAGACCACGAAACGCATCATCCTTTCGCACACGCGCATCCATAGCGAGGAGCGTCGTGCGGAGGAAACCCGCGAGCGCGGTGAGCGCAAAGCGGCGTCCGATGCCACGAAATCGTCGATCAAGAAACTTAATGCATCGAGCGAGAAGACGACGCTGGGCGATATTTCGGGCCTTGCAGCTCTGAAAGCGCAGATGGAAGAAGCTGCCGCCGGAAAGTCGAAGAAAAAGACTGCCGCAGGTGAAGTTTCTCAGGAAGTCGTTGCCGAGAACGAGTCGGCCGTCGAAGCTGCTGCTGAGGAGTAGGGGTTTATCCGAAGTGTGAAAATGGATTGGGCGGGGGATGTGTCAGCATCTTTCGCCCTTTTTATTGTCTGATGAATTGTAATCCGGTAGGCCGGAAAACACGCGCACATGTGAAAAAAGAGAAAGTGCACGAGGCGGATTATCTCAGCGGAGCGAATCCGGACGAGACGGATTTGTTCGTCGCGGCCTTGTCGGGCGCGTCAGGCAGCGAGATGAAAGCGCATCTCGGGCGCATGATCGTAGATGGCGGGCTATGGACGCTTGCGATAGACCTTGCGCTTTATGACGATCCGCGTGTGGCTTTCCGCTCGGCATGGGCGCTCGAATGGGCTTATGAGAACGACCGCAAGGCATTCCTGCCGCATGCAGGGCAATTTCTCGGCAGTTTCGTGCATTCCGCAAGTCCGAGCGTCCACCGCCATTATGCCAAAATTATCTACGACATGCTGCTTCGTGATGTGCTCACCCCATCGCCCGCGCAAGCCGTGATGATTGCCGAGAGGTCGTTCGACCTGCTTATAGACCCGGCCGTAAAGCCCGCCGTCAAAGTATGGTGTATGGATATGTTATTCTGGCTCGGTCGGATGCCGTCGGCCGAATCGCTCGGACTGAGCTGGATCAAGGAGCAATTACATGAAACACTCCGTCTGATCATGCAGAATGCCCCTTCGAAAGGCATCGCCACCCGCGCCCGCAAGGTGCTCGTGCGCATGTAATTAGGCCGCGTCAAAGGCTTATATCTCCGAGTCGAGCATCAGCAGATAATTCTCTATATCATTGCGCAGGCGCAGATACAACGGACAGTCCTTATAAGCCTCGTTATCGAGCAGTACGTCGCGCACGTTGCGCAGCGCATTGTTGTAGTTGCTCATCTCGTTCTTCAACGCGATTCCCGTCTTGGTCGAAGTGTTGATACGGATGAGGCTCATCGTCCGCAGCTGCTCACACACGGCGTTCAGAATCACCATCACCACATTGTCGAGCAGCGTGTGACCCTGAATGTACATATAGGTATCTTCGGGGCGCAGACCGCGGTTCACGAGCATCTGCTCGAACATCTCGATCTTTTTGGTCAATTCCAGGTCGGCATAACGGTCATGTAGTATTGCAAGCCACTTTTCGACCTGCCGCGCAAGCCATTCCAAAGTGCTATGACCGTTATTGTCGGTCTCCAAATAGTTGAGCTTAACTGCATTCTTGAACTCCAACAGCGTGAAGACATTCTCGGTTTTCAGGAACGCCGAGTAGGCATACCACAGAAAAAGCGGATAGATCGTGCGCGAGTATTCGGTGAGGAAATATTCGAAATCGAAGATACGCGTGTCGTTCTTCGTCGCTTTCACACAAACGTTGTGCAACGACGGCGCATAGCACACGAAATTCTCCGTCGCGTATGCATACGTATGGAATAACCCCGGCGTGCTGTTCACCGTATGCGCCTGGGCGGTGCTGTTGCCGAACAGATAATCGAAATCGCTGTCGACGCACAGCAGCCGGTAGGGCGAATGATTCTCTTCGGGGATCATTTGCAGGATAACGCGCTTGCCCTTTGCGAGGTCTTCACGCGGCGGCACATTGATCTCGAACGTGTGGTGGTCTGACTCGAAGTCGTCGAAAATCCCGCGCCAGAACGCCACGTCCTCATATCCTTCGACAAAAACCTCTACCAGTTTTTTATGCGGATCATGAGGCATCCGGTGCGGCAATTTTTCCAATTGCTCCTCACGAAAACGATTCCAGCCCTGATTATTACAGTTTTTCTCGCCGGTGAAGTTTTGGCGGCAATCGCCGTGATGCCCCGCATCGCCATGATGATGCTCATGCTGATGCACGCCGTCGTGGTTCTGTCCGCGTTGTCGTCGCTCACGCTTGCATGCCCTCGCCGCATATTCGCGTTGTTTCGTCCTTCTGCTCATTCCTCGCGCATTACGAAAGGTTTCTGCAAAGATAGTCAAAGCAAAGATTAATACTTGTTGGTTGTGTTTTTTTCGGTGATTTTAGGTGGCTGATGGGTATTTTAACTATCTTTGCACTCGCAAAGTAATTTATGCGAGTGCCGCAAGGCACCTTTGCCGTCGATTTTGTTGCGGGATGTAGCGCAGTCCGGTTAGCGCGCCACGTTCGGGACGTGGAGGCCGAAGGTTCGAATCCTTTCATCCCGACAGGATCGTGGGCGGTTTTTGATGCCGCCCACTTATAGTAGTAAAAGGAGAGATGCCGGAGTGGTCGATCGGGGCGGTCTCGAAAACCGTTGTACCCTCGCGGGTACCCAGGGTTCGAATCCCTGTCTCTCCGCCGAGTGAAAAGTCAATATGGAGTAAAGCCCTGAAATCCAGACGGATTTCAGGGCTTTTTGTTTTCCGGCGGGGCACAAAAAATGGCGTTTTAGAGCGGTTAAAACCTGCAAAATCGGTAACACTTCCGCCGAGTGTAAAACTGTTACTGAATTAGTGATAACTGTTTCTTATTCAACGTTTTGCGTCATTTTTCATAGCGGAGTTTCGGCGGGTAGTTCATACTTTTGAATCATTAACTTAAAGCTCAAAAGGTATGAAACGAGTAACTTTCAAAATCCTGTTTTTCGTTCAGAAGACACGGGTCGCTAAGAATGGTGAAGTACCTGTTTTATTGCGTGTTACGGTAAATGGCAAGCGTGCTGTTTGTTCTCTCAGCCTCAAAGTCCACCCCTCAAAATGGAACGTCGTCGCTGGAAAGTCAATCGGTAACACTCGCAATGATTATGAACTCAATGCACGGCTCGACACTATTCGCCTACGAGTAATGCAAATTCATCGTCAGATGGAATTGGACGGCGAGTCTACTTCCGCCCAAAAGGCGATCGACAAGTATCTTGGCAGGAATAAGAAGCCTGCCATCATGTTGCTCGACATTTTTCGTGAACACAATGAGAAATGCCGCAAGCTGTCGAATGGTATGTCGCCCGGCACGGTCGAGCGTTACGAAACTTCTTACAAACACACCGCCGCATTTATTGAACTGACATACGGCAAAGAGGACGTCACCGTAGCCGATGTAGATCACAAATTTATTACGGACTACGAGTATTATCTCAAAACTGAACGCAGATGTAGCCACAATTCGGCAGTGAAGTATCTTAAAAACTTCGGGAAGATTATCCGCATAGCCCTTGCCAATTGATATATCACTAAAAATCCGTTTGCCAATATTCGGTTCAAACTTGAAGAGGTCGATAGGGACTTCCTTGAAGACCACGAAATCCGAGCTGTCATTGACAAGAAGATGGAGAAGGGTCTCAATTTCAGCAGTAAACTCGGCAGTGAGGCTGATTCCGGAGATGAAGAACCGGATGAAGACATCTCACCTTCCACAGTTGACGGTGATAACTAACCGATCCGTCCGTAACCGGACAGATTTTTCATTTGCATTCGAGCAAATGGCAAGGTATGTTTCGCGTTACGCGAAACGTTTTCTGTAACAGAAACCCCCTTGCTGTTTTTTGGGCGGGCAAGATGTGTTTCGTGTTACACGAAACCTTTTCCGTTACCGGAAAACTTTTGCCCTTACAGGAAGCGAACCACCTCCGAAGTCGGTGGTTTTACACTTAAAATTTGTGTTATGAGTGATAATAAAAAGCCTTACAAGCGAGGCAAAGGCGGACGCCCGCCCAAGAGCGATCCGGCAATAAACTGCCTGATGGTGCGTTTTACCGATGCGGAATATGCCCGCTTCCTTTCGATGTTCGAGCAGTCGGGTGTCCGATCAAAAGCGCGTTTTATCCTTGCCCGTATCTTCGGCGAGCCGTTTAAGGTGGTAAAAACCGATGCTTCGGTTATTGAGTTTACTTCAAAGCTGACCGCATTGCACGGTCAAATCCGTTCCGTTGGGATCAATTACAACCAGACTGTAAAATGGCTTCACACCTCTTTCGGCGAGAAAAAAGCTCTGACTTTGCTCTATAAATTAGAACAGCAGACGATAGAATTGTCGCGGATAGGGCGCGAAGTGTTGCAGTTATGTGAGAAGTTTAAGGCAGGATTTTTGCGATAAAGGTATCAAACTCCAACTTTTCACTATCTTTGTAGTGCTATTATATTAGTAATAATACTATGGAACGCAGTCTAAGCGACAACATATTATCTCTTATAGGGAATGCCCCCGATTCGATACTTTTAGCTGTTGCTGAGCGGGTTCGCAGCAGGAGGCTCGAACGTAACTGGACGCAAAAATTGCTTGCTTCGAAGGCGGGTATGCCTCCTGCCACCTACCGCAGATTCGAATCGAAGGGCGAGGTTTCGCTGCGAGGACTGTTGATGATAGCATTTGCTTTGGGCATGGAAAATAATTTTGCCGATCTGTTTACGAAGCGATCCTATGAAAACATCGATGAACTGATGGCAGCAGAAAAGACAAAAGAGCGTAAGAGAGGAGGTCGAAATGAATAACGCCCAATTATTGGAGGTTTATTTGGCCGCAGAACGTGTGGGACGTATGGCTCTCACCCCTGACGGTTTGTGCGGTTTTGAATACGATGTCCGGTGGCTGCAAGCAGGGTTTTCCATATCGCCGCTCCATCTGCCGCTGAAGACGGGATTGATCATTGCCAAAAGAGATCCTTTTCAGGGTAATTTCGGAGTATTCGATGACAGTTTGCCCGATGGTTGGGGTAATTTGCTGCTCGACCGCTTTCTACGGGAGAAGGGCATCGATCCGTACAAATTGACGGTATTGCAGCGGCTCTCGTTGATCGGTTCAACGGGACGAGGAGCATTGGAGTATCGCCCCGACAGCAGCATGACCGATGGTAATGAACTTCTTGATTTTGACAAATTGGCTGCCGAGGCCGAAAAGGTGTTGCTAAGGAAAGATACGGGCGACTTGCTCGACATTCTGTACCGCTATGGAGGTTCTTCCGGCGGCGCTCGCCCGAAAGTCTTTGCAAATGTCGACGGGCGTGAATGGCTCGTGAAGTTCAAATCGACAAACGACCCCGCCGATGTGGGTCGCATAGAATATGAATACTCCCTGCTTGCCAAAGATTGCGGTATTGCGATGCCTGAAACAAGGCTGTTCGAGGATAAATATTACGGCGTTGTGCGTTTCGATCGTACTCCTACCGGCAAAGTGCATACGGTAAGCGCCGCCGGACTCCTGCATGCAGACTACCGCATTCCGAGCCTCGATTACTCGATGCTCTTCAAACTCACCCTTCATCTTACCAAGGATATGGAACAGGTTTGTGATATGTTCCGACTGATGGTGTTCAACGTGCTTATCTCGAACCGTGACGATCACGCAAAAAACTTCTCCTTTCAATATATTGACGGAGAATGGGGGCTCTCTCCCGCATACGACCTGTTACCGAGTCCGGGATTTAACGGCTATCATACGACAACGATCAGGGGCAAAGGCGAACCCTCGTTGGTCGATATAATGTTCATTGCCAACGAGGTCGGTCTGTCGAAGCAGCGGGCACGACAAATCATAGACCTGCTGATCGAAAAATGCAGCGAACGGAAAATGATGAACTATAAATTAAAATGAATACATTGACATAAATAATACAAATAACATGAATAGTAAGCATATTCTGCTTTGCCTTGCGATATTGACGGCCGCTTCTTGCGGAAAATTGCCGGAGAAAATCTATGACAAGGGTGTCAGCCTCGAATTGGCGCAGTTTCGCGCGGCAAACTACTCCGATGTCAGATATGCGTTGCACTTTTCGATACCGGAATCCACGGACAGACGGGTGGAGGCCGAAGCCGCGATCTCGCTCACACTTGCCAGGCGGCAGCCGCTTATACTCGACTTCACGGGAAGCGCGGAAGATATAAAAACGCTTCTGGTCAACGGGGCTCCCGCCGCGTGGACGCTTGAGAATGAGCATATCGTAATTCCCAAAAGATCTGTCAAAAAAGGGGAGAACAGGGTTGATGTTATTTTCACGGCGGGCGACATGTCGCTCAATCGCCGCGACGAATTTTTGTATACTTTGCTGGTGCCGGACCGTGCCCGGACACTCTTCCCCTGTTTCGACCAGCCCGACCTGAAAGCACGGTTCACATTGAGTCTCCTGACGCCGGAACAGTGGGCGGCTGTGGGCAACGGCAGGGCAACGGGCGAAGAACCGGCCCCTGACGGCTGCAAAATGATAACGTTCAACGAAACTCATCCCATAAGCACCTATCTTTTTTCATTTGTGGCGGGGAAGTTCGAAAAGATCGTGGAGTGCAGAGATGGCCGTGAAATTTCACTCTATCACCGTGAGACCGACCCTGCAAAGACAGCCCAGTGCGGCGTGATATTCGACGAAGTGTACCAGTCGCTGGAGTGGCTCGAGGAGTATACCGGAATCAGGTATCCGTTCGAAAAGTATGACCTTATTATCCTGCCCGGCTTCCAGTACGGCGGCATGGAGCACATGGGCGCAACGCTGTATAACGACCGCCGGATGTTGCTCGACCCCAACCCCACCGACGCCGAACTGCTCAGACGCAGCAGCCTGATCGCACACGAAACCGCCCACATGTGGTTCGGCAACTTCGTAACGATGAAGTGGTTCAACGACGTGTGGAACAAAGAGGTGTTTGCCAACTGGTTTGCAGCCAGGATCGTCGAGCCGATGTACCCCGCTATCAACCACAATCTCAACTTCATGATCAGCTATTTCCCTTCGGCATACGCCGAAGACCGGACGGGCGGCGCGATGCCTATTCAGCAGCACTTGAGCAACCTCTCCGACGCCGGACTGATATACAGCAACATTATTTACAACAAAAGCCCGATAGTGATGGATATGCTGGTACGGAAAGTGGGCGAAGACAAGTTCCGCACCGCCATACGCGAATACCTGAATACATACGCGTACGGCAATACCGATTGGGACGGACTGGTGGCTATTCTCGACAGGCAGACCGACGACGAAGATCTGCGCGCATGGAGCAACACCTGGGTTAAGGAAAAGGGCATGCCGACCGTTGTTTTCGAGCAGAGGGGCGGCGATAGTTATACGGTGTCGGCCTACGACCCCTGGGGCAGAGGGCGCGAATGGCAGCAGGAGATACATTATGAGAAAGTGCAATCGGTGGATACAGAGTATCTGCTTCCCAATGCCGACGGACGCGGGTACGGATATTTTGCCATGGACGAGGAAACGACTCGCCGCATGCTCAGTAACTGGGGTCTGCTGACGGACGAAGTGGCGAGGCTCTCGGCACTTATGAACCTCTATGAGGGGCTGCTTAATCTTAAAGTCGATCCGGCTGCTTTTGTGGCTTCGGCAATGCGCTTTGCCCCCGTTGAGAAGAATTTTCATATATTCAATCAGACCCTCTCTTATGCGGAGAGTTGTATGCGTCTGTTCGGGAACGACAACAGTGCATGGAGACATGAGTATGAGCAATTCCTGTTCGGTTATGCGTCTTCGGAAAAGCATCCGCTCCAGAACCGCATGCAGGCCATGCGTTCGTTCTACCGCACGGCATCGGATAGCGCATCGCTCGAACAACTTTACCGTATCTGGGATCAGGAGCAGTTGCGCAAACATTACAATCTGGGCGAGGGCGACATGATAGCTATATCTTATGAACTCGCGATACGCTTTCCGGACAGGGCGGAAGATATCGCAGAGCGGCAACTCTCCCGCATCACGAATCCCGATCGCCGGAAGGAGTATCAGTTTGTTTCGCAGGCGGTAAACCCTTCGCGTGAAAAACGCGACGAATTTTTCCAAAACCTGCTGCTCGAACAGAACCGGCAGGTGGAACCCTGGGCGGCAACAGCACTGCGCTTGCTGAACCACCACGCGCGCATGCCCGAATCACTCGGATATATCCGCCCCGGCCTCGACCTGTTGCGCGAAATACAGCGCACGGGCGACATATTTTTCCCGGCCAACTGGTGCGTTGCCCTGTTCGGCAGCCACACTTCGCGTGAAGCGCTAAATATAATGGAACAGTTCTTTATCGAAAA
Organism: Rikenellaceae bacterium; assembly: GCA_009783565.1. Taxonomy (GTDB): domain Bacteria; phylum Bacteroidota; class Bacteroidia; order Bacteroidales; family Rikenellaceae; genus WRDF01. The sequence continues at coordinate 62,324 of WRDF01000009.1, forward strand.
TCCCGGCTACCCGCCGCTGCTTGAAAGCAAGATACGCCTGAGCGCCGACCATCTCTACATCATCAACGGCGAATTGCAGAGACGCTATCAAATTCATCCGTCTCAAAGAAGTAACTGATATAAGCCTCAATTCCTCAAGTAAACCTGCTTCTGCTTATTAGGCAGGTATGGATTGATTTGGGGCAAGTATTGCAGACTACGATTACGATAAATAATTGTTATATAGCAGCAACATTATCCATACGTAAGAAGAACCCAAAATTTCTTTAAGTTTGGCGATTCCACGTGATTTGAGCAGTTTGACCGTCGCTACCGTAATGCCCATTTCTTCTGCTATCTGTTCCTGTTTAATACCTTCGAGAGTCAGCCTGATAACTTCTGCCGTACGTGGAGGTAATTGATCGATAGCTTCATAAAGAAGTCTGGATGCTTCTGTGCGTATGTACTCTGCTGAAATATCCTCCGATTTCAGCTCTTTATAAGAGTCATTCAGAGGCCGAGTCCTTGATGACGAGCGAAGATAATCGACTGAATAGTTGCGGGTAATAAGGTATAAGTAATTACGCATATGGCTGACGGTAATCAGTATCTTCCGTTTTTCCCATATATGTATGAAAGCATCCTGAACAATATCCTCAGCCACATCCCTGCTACCGGTGAGCTTAACCGCAAATACCGACAATGGAACATAATAACGTCCGGCCAAAATGTCAAAAGCATTCCGGTCACCGGTTTGTATTTTTTGTAACAGAACGTTATCGTCCATCGTAAACGATTTATTCTGCAATTATACGATATTTTTCTTGTCCGTATATATATTTTTGATTCTAAAACGAAATTCTTTCCATCTGCGATATATACTTTTTCGATCCTCAAACGAAATTATACTATCAAAGTAGCCAATTCCCGGACGGAACTTCGCAGGAACTTCCGGGGAATTTACTAACCTTAATTGCAAATGTATGAAAAAACAACAACCCATCGGGTTTATGTTACCGGAAACTACCCGTAACTTATTCTTAGCAGCAATGAGAAAAACGACCCTGCTCTTTTTATGCGGAGTGGCTCTGTTTGCAGCAGGCTGCTCCGGCAATAATGACTCTGCAATGTATTCCGTTACCGTCACCAGCGGCAACAACGGTACGGCGAGCGCAAATGCCGCCAAAGTCGCGGTCGGCGCAACGGTCACCCTGACCGCAACGCCCGATGAAGGCTACCTTTTTCTGGGCTGGGCGGTCGAGAGCGGTGGCGTAAGTTTCGAAAGCGCAGGGGCAGCGACCACTACTTTTACAATGCCTGCGAGGAATGTTTCGGTCAAGGCCGCATTCATAGCAAAAGCCCCCACTACATATAAGATCACGGTAACCAACAACGGAAACGGTACGGCAGCGGCAGACAAGCCGGTTGCGACTGAAGGCACGACCGTCAACCTGACCGCAACCGCCGACCGCGGATACTTTTTCTCGGAATGGACGGTAGAGGAAGGCCAAGCGACATTCGCAAACGCAAGTGCGGCGCGTACCTCGTTTGTCATGACCGCCGGAGAAGTCATCATTAAGGCGATATTCGCCGAGCAACCTCCGTGCGCGATCACCGTGACCAACGACGGCAACGGAATCGGTCAGGCGAATATGACCGAAGCCCTTGTTGACGAAACGGTTAGACTGTTGGCCATCCCCAATAGCGGCTATGCGTTTTCGAGATGGGTCGTACTGGAAGGCAATGTGACGCTCGGCAGCACAACTGAGGCAATGACTACGTTCATAATGCCCGATACGGAAGTCAGGATCAGGGCCGAGTTCGTCGCAAGGGTCGTCGAACCGATAGAGATCAACGGCGTGAAGTGGGCTCCATTCAACCTTTCTACTCCCCGCTCGTTCACCTATAATCCCCAAGATACCGGAATGCTCTATCAGTGGAACAGGTTCAGGGCTTTACCGGGTGCGGGCTTTGAGGTACCGGATTGGAACGGCACTAACGAGCCGGGCGACTCGTGGGCGGCGGAAAACGACCCGTGTCCCGCAGGCTGGCACGTGCCGACCTTAGATGAACTGAACACGCTGCTCGTCGCGGCGAACGTGACTTACGCGCGGGAAGCCATAAGCGGCACGGAAGGAACAAGGTTTACGGACAGGAGCTCCGGCAGGTCCATTTTCTTGCCGATCACGGGCTTCCGCAGCTCCGCCGGCACGGCGATAGGCGGCGTAGCCCAGCAACGCTCTTATTATTGGTCGAGTACGATGCTGACTGCAACTACCGGATATAGTTTGTACTTCGAGGGCACCAGGGCCCCTGCCATAATGGGTCACACCCGTAGCATGGGTAACCCCGTCCGCTGTGTCAAAGACTAATAACCGCGCAGGGAAGACGCAATAAAGTGACTCAGGGAGCGGACTTCGCTCTAATCCGGGAGTCCGATTATCACCGGCGGGCATATTCATTGCCCGCCGGTTCTTTTCCGCTTCTCAAACAAAACTGATTGATAAAGAAAAATACGACAATGAAAAAAGCATTGAACTTCTTATTGCTGATTATTCTGTTTGCGGGCTTGCAGGACACCCTTAAAGCACAGTCTATTCGAGCTCGAGCAGGAACAAACCACCAGACGTTGATATTAAAAAATGTTCGCATCGTGGATGTAGAACAGAGAAAGCTCCTTGAGCCGATGGATATTCTTATATCAAGAGGCGGTATTATAGGTGCGATCGGATCTGATCTTACGGCTGAGGATGCCCGGATTATTGAAATGGACGGGAAATATGTTATTCCCGGCCTTATCGACAGCCACACACATCTGGCTAATGCGACCACAAGTGCAAATCTTATAAATAAACTCGATCACTGGTTGAGGTGCGGTATCACGTCCGTGCGGGATGTCGGAAGCGACTCAAGACAGCTGGCCGATATGAAGCGAGCAATTAATAGTGCACAAATTAAAGGGCCTGATATTTTTTACTCGGCATTTTTAGCCAATAAATATTATTTCGAACGCAGCCTTGGCGGCGGGGCCGGAGCAGATCGTTTTCTTACTCCGTGGAAGCAGGAAGTGAATCCGGGAGATGATCTGGACGAAGTCATGATCGCAGCGAAAGCCATCGGAGCGACCGGTATAAAAATTTACTATGGTTACGACCGGGATATGTTGGATAAACTTGTTGCCGCAGCGCAGAAATACGGACTGATGACATGGTCGCACGCTCACCTTTACCCCGCGAAACCATCAGAGGTAGCAGCTGCGGGCGTAGATGTCATGTCTCATGTCTCTATGTTGGAGAACGACGTTTTTACGGGAGAGATCAATACGCCGAGAGACGGTGCGATACAAAAGGCAGAGATAGATTTATTTAATATAAATCTTGATAATTTTGTGAAAATCGCATTGGAAAATGATGTGATTCTGGATGCGACCGTAATGATAGGCTCGGGCAGCGTGTATAATAGGGATAATACCCAAGGGCAATATCTCTTTAATATCGTGAATCAACTTTACAAAAAGGGTGTGAAGATTTCGGCAGGGACAGACTGGTATCAAGACTCGGCAGACGGTCTTCCGATACTTTACGACGAAATCGAGATATTGGTGGAGAAATGCGGATTTGAGCCGATCGACGCTATCCGTGCGGCGACGATTATCGCGGCCGAAACCTTTGGCGGACAAGACCAAAAAGGCTCGATCGCTATCGGGAAGCATGCCGATATGGTCATCCTGAATTTCAATCCGCTGGAAGATATTACCAGTCTGAGAAAATTTGACAGCGTGATGAAAGGAGGGGTCATCCATAAGCGAGATGAATTTTAATACGGGTCAATCGGATCGGGATTTGGCGGAATGCTGAATCCCGACCTTGTTTTCAGAGACATTTTTCACATCTTCGATATATACTTTATCGCTCCTCAAACGAATCTATTAATAAGGAAATTACATAAATATGGATTTTAAGAAAGACGACAAGATCGCGGTGATCCTCGCGGAGAAGTTTTCGGGTGAATTGTCATCGGAACAACAGGCATTGTTGGATGAATGGCTGGAATCATCGCCTGACAATAAAACCCTGCATGATGAATTCATGGCGGGTAAAACTGTGTCGGAGTATCACAATATAGCTTCGGGTATAAATAAGGTACGCGGACTCAGGAAGATCGACCGCGGCATACGCAGGGCAAAGATCAGGCGAATCACGAAATGGAGCGCCTCAGCAGCGGCAGTAATAGCCGCAGTCGGAGTGTTTTCCCTCTCATTGATTGACAAGGATAGAAAGGATAGAAATGAGATATTGAACACCGTCAATACTGTCGGGCATATAGCGATAATGCATATCGACGACAGAGAACCGGTACTTCTGACCGATGCGCATGATGGGTCGGCCTGGCATAAGCATATTACGGCCGAGAAAGAGTCGCCGGGAATCGAAACGATAAGGATTGAGACACCGCGGGGTGCAGAATATAAAGTAGATCTACCTGACGGCACGATCGTGTGGTTGAATTCCGAAAGTTCCATCGAATATCCCAAGGAGTTTACCGAAAACAGGAGGAGCGTCAGGCTATCCGGAGAGGCTTATTTCGAGGTGGTGCGTGACGAGCAAAAACAATTTGTGGTCGAAAACGGAAATGCAAAAATAGTAGTCCTCGGCACCTCTTTCAATGTAACCGCCTACGACAGCGATGAAACGATTACCGCAACACTTGTAAGTGGGTCGGTCGAAGTGATAACCCCTCATACAAATACCCGTCTGACGCCTCGCGATCAGGTCATCGTGAATAGAACGACCGGCAATATCAATGTGCGGCAAGTAAATACGGAAATATATACTTCATGGACTACAAACGTAATGGAATTCAAGGATATGCGTTTGGCAGACGTTTGTACACGACTTACGCGCTGGTATAATGTCGATTTCGAATTTGAAGGCGGCAGCGGTGAAGAATTATTTACCGGAGGCACATGGAAAGATGTGCCTCTCGGCGATTTCCTCACAAAGATCGAACAGGTAATAGATGTGGTTTTCCGCGTGAAGAACGGCAAAATAGTAGTCTCTACAAGATAAGAAAAACACGGGAATGCGCTAACATTCCCGTGCCGAATCAGCTAACTCCCGAACAGAACTTTCGCAGGAACTATCGGGACATTTCACTAACCTTAATTGCAAATGTATGAAAAAAAAACAACCCATTGACTGTGCGCTACGGAAAACTGCACGCAGTAAACTTTTACTGGTCATGAAACTATCATTTATCCTGACTTTTTTCGCGATCTTATCAGCATCGGCAAATGTCAATGTGATGTCGCAGAAAGTGACTCTCAATGTCAGAGACAAAGAGTTACGCGAGGTGCTCTCCGATCTCAGGATGCAGACCGGGTATATGATTATCTACAATGCCGACAGAATCAACTCGGAACAGGCGCGTGTATCTGTGAATATGAGAGACGCCTCTTTGGCCGAGGCTCTGGATGCCGTATTGGAGAGATTTCCTTACACCTATACTATCGAGGACCAGAGCGTGATGATAATCCCCAGAGCGACTGCGCAGTCACAGGCGAACGTGCAGCAGTCGCAGAGAGTGCCGATCCGCGGGCGTGTGACAGACTCCGACAACAGACCGTTAGCGGGTGTCGTCGTAACTGTTCAAGGCACCAATACCGGTACCGTTACGGATGCTAACGGTAGTTTTACCATTAATGCTATCCACCAAGAGGAAACAGTGCTTAGATTTGCTTATCTCGGTAAAAATAATATACTGGTTCGGTATGTTGGACAAACGAGCATCGATGTTAAAATGGAGGATACGACCAGCAAAATCGATGAAGTTGTGGTGAACGCCGGTTATCAGACCCTTAACCGCAGGGATATGGTGGGCTCATTCACTACCATAAAAGCTGAGGATATTCTTAATCCCGCCTTTCAGACGATCGACCAGATGCTGCAAGGGCAGGTGGCCGGTCTGGTAGTGGTGCAAACAAGTTCGCGCGTAGGAACTTCCCCGACCCTCAAACTCCGCGGAGCCTCTACGATTCTCGGCAACCAGAGTCCGCTGTGGGTGGTGGACGGGATCATTCAGGAAGACCCGCTCGATATCGAGACCTCATCGCTGATGGTTTCCGATCTCAGGACGATCATCGGCAGCCAGGTTTCGTGGCTCAATCCGATGGACATAGATAACATAACCGTGTTGAGGGATGCTTCGGCCACGGCGGTATATGGTTCGCGAGCAGCGAACGGCGTGATCGTTATCACGACTAAAAGAGGAACGCCCGGGCAAATTTCCGTGGGTTACTCCGGTAGTGTGACGATCAACACACGTCCCAACTACGGGATGTTCAACTATATGAACTCACAGGAACGGGTGCGATTCTCCGAAGATGCTTTTAATGTCGGCATGAGTTACTCGCAACCTCCCATTGCCGATCCTTATACTTACGAAGGTGCAATGATTCAGTTTATCAACGGAGCATTCAGCGCACAGGAGTTCGCCCGCCGGAGAGCGTTCCTCGAAACCGTCAACACCGACTGGTTCGACTTATTGACCCGCACCGGCGTCAGCCACAACCACAACGTGAGCCTGCGCGGAGGTACGGACAAGATCACCTACAACACCTCGTTGGGCTATAACAATGTTGTTGGGCAGGAGATCGGCAACGATACCGAGATAGCGACCGGTAACCTCAGGCTGGATATACGCCCGCGTAAAAACCTGATGCTTAATATAGGACTGAGCGCCTATTCCCAATCCACAAATGGGTTCGGCGTAGGGGTGAACCCGATGGGTTACGCCACTACGACAAGCCGCTCGATACCTGCATTCGATGAGAGCGGCGATCCGTTATTTTATCTGGTGCGATCAACCTATCCATATAACAATATCGAACATCTGGGCTACAATTTCATAAACGAAAGGGATAACACCGGTTCGGTCAATAGAAACCTGCGCACGGTTGCCACGTTGAATCTCAGGTGGAATATTCTCGACTGGTTGAGCTATGAAGTTACAGGCGGCTATACTTACGGTTCCACAAATTCGGAATCCCACGCGACCGAGAGAACATTTTATGCGGCCAATCAATTTAGAGGCTATGATTTTGGATCGGTCGAACCGGGCAGCGATCTGTTCAGAGCTGCGATGTTGCCGTTCGGCGGGGTGTTGATGACCACCGATGCCACTCAGCGCTCCTACAATGTTCAGAATAAGATGCTGATTTCCAGACAGTTCGACCACAATCACCGCTTTAATGCCATGGTCGCTATGGAACTCAGGTCGTCTTCGAACCTTTCGAACCTCAACACGGTTTACGGCTACGTTCCCGATCGAGGCGAAGGTGCGGTCAGGCCCACAACACCTGAAGATTTCGTTTCCATGACCGGCAATTCGTTTTCCGGTTGGGGTATACTGAATAATCTCTACGGAGGCGGCAGAACACGTACGAAATTCACAAGCAATTTCCTGTCATTTTTTGCAACGGCTGCCTATTCGCTTAAAGACAGGTACGTGTTCAATGCATCCATAAGGAATGATGCTTCCAACCGTTTCGGACAGGACGTCAACCGCCGCATCGACCCGACATATTCATTCGGTATGTCCTGGAATGTGGCGAGGGAACCGTGGATGGACAGTGTGAACTGGCTGGATATGCTGGCTTTGCGCGCCACTTACGGTATTCAGGGAAATGCAATGACCCGTATAGGCCCCGACCTCACTCTCTCACAGGGAGGCGTAAGGGATACGTATAACCAGTATTTTTCCACCATTTCGAATCTTCCCAACCCCAACCTCTCGTGGGAAAAAACCCATTCGTTTAATACGGGGCTGAACTGGAGGCTGTTCAGCATGTTCGATCTCTCGTTCGATTACTACTGGAAAAGATCAAACGTCATAATTTCGCAGAGGCTGGCTTTGGAATATGGTCAAGCCAACATGCAGATGAACGGCGGAAGAATCAACAACAATGGTGCGGAATTTACCGTGGGATTCACCCCGATCAGAACCCAGGACTGGGCGCTGAACATCTCGTTGAACTCCTCGAAAAACTGGAATAAGGCAAGAAAGATCGACGATGTGGAATATGGCAGAGCTTCTTTCCTCTCAGGCAATGCGACGAGGGTGGTAAAGGATGGTTATCCGCTCGGGGCATTCTGGTCATACGCTTTTGCGGGTCTGAACCCCCTTACGGGACGTGCCGAATTCTACTACCTCGACATCCCCGAAGAAGACAGGCGTTCGGACATCGACCCGACCACTTTCCTCGTCTACTCCGGAACGAGCGAACCGGACTTTACAGGCGGAATGAACCTTAGCCTGCGCTATAAAAACCTGACGCTCTCCTCGAGTTTCGCACTGCTGATGGGTAAAAGAGTTCGCCTGCCGTCGCCCTATGCCGGCATAAGCGGCGGTATCAATATGCCGCTCGCATCGCAAAACGTCAGCAAAGACCTGCTCAAACGCTGGAAACAACCGGGGGATGAGAGGCATACAATCATACCGTCTCTGGCATCCGGGCCCATGATCGAAAATAACATTGACCTGCCCGATGGGGACAGGGGAAGCTACATCGGCCTGTGGGAAAACTCCGATGCGATGGTCGCCGACGGCTCGTTCCTGCGCTGCAACATGTTGTCCCTGACATGGAGAATGGGACGTGGATGGTGCGAAAAACTCGGAGTGAGATCATTCTCGTTCAGCGCTAATACCAACAATATTTTCGTGATAGCAAGCAGCCGCTTTAACGGCTTCGACCCTGAACTGGGGACAAGCGTGCATCCGAAAAGATTCACGCTGGGCATTAATATTGGATTCTAAATCGAAAGAAAATGAAAAAGTTTTTTATACTGCTTTCCATCATAGCGATGGGTACTGCGTGCGGCGATTTTTTGGAGCCCAAATCGCAGAGCGAATATATTCCCAGAAGCGCCGATGCGCTGAATGAAACCTTATTGGGGAGCGCCTATACCAGGGTCGAGGTGCAGGCAGACGACATGCTCGGGTTCCTGGCCATATTTGACGACGACATAATGTGCACCACAATTGAGGGCGAGTTGAATGAAGCGCAGGCCAGTTCGTTCATCAGCTTGCAGGCCCTCTTCACATGGCAGCCCGATGCTTGGTTCGTTGTGCGGGAGTTCGGAGGTATAAACCAGGGCAGTTCGTATCAGGTACATTATGCCCTTATTCGCGGAGCGAACGCGGTTCTGGACTATATCGACACCGTTACCGGTACGGAAAATGAAAAGAACAACGTGAAAGCGCAGGCGTTGGCTCTCCGCGCATTCTACTATTTCAATCTTGTGAATATCTGGGGTGCGCCGTACAATTACGATAAGACCGCCCTCGGCGTACCGCTCAAAACGACCAGCGCTCTTGAAGCAAGATCCCTCCCGCGCAATACGGTGGAGGAGGTTTACACCCAGATCGTCGAGGACCTCATAGAAGCGGAACGCCTCTACAAATCCCTGCCTGTTGCTTGGCAATACAGGAGAGACTACCGCACGAACCTTCCGATGGTGCAGTTGCTGCTGTCGCGCGTCTACCTCTATATGGAACAATGGACCAATGCGGCGATTTACGCGCTCGAAGTGATAAACAACGATAACTTCTCGCTGCTCGACCTGAATACGCTGAACGTCGCTGCGAACGGGTATTACAATTTCGCTAATCCCAACAGCCCCGAAGCGATATGGAGGTTCGGCAACGTTAATTCCCTTACCTATTGGACGAACCATTTCACCATCCTCCGGAGATCCGCCTCCGGCCAGAGCATTTCAAACGGATTCCCGAGGTTCTTCAATGCCTCTGACGACCTGCTCAATACTTACGAGCCGGGCGACCTGCGCAGGGAAAATTATATCGTGGTAGAGAGATACCGGATGGATAACGCCACTCGCGACGGCGGCAACCTCGCATTCGGAAAAGTCGCAATTCAGAGAAATGCACAAGGCATTTTCTCGCCGATGACCGGAGGTAGTTTCGCATACAGTTTCCGTCTGTCGGAAGCATACCTCAACCTTGCCGAAGCCGCAGCCTGTCTGGGCACGGATCCGGGAACTGCGCTCTGGGCGTTGAATACGCTGCGTCTGAACCGGTTCACTGTTGCCGATTACGTCGAGATTTCGGGAGTATCCGGACAGGATCTTATCGATCTGGTCAGGCTGGAAAGGCGGCGGGAACTCTGTTTCGAAGGCCACCGCTGGTTCGACCTGCGACGTCAGGGGATGCCCTCGTTCACCCGCGAATGGAGGGATATGGACGGCGGAACGACTCTCTCGTATACACTCAATGAGAACGATCCGTTCTACACTCTGCCGTTCGCTCCGAATGTAATGGAATTGAATACCGCATTGCTCCAAAACCCGCTGCCGGAAGTAAGGCCGGCCAACTAAAAAAAGAATAATTATGAAACTGAAATATTTTTTATACGGCTTAGCCGTAAGCCTTCTTCTTGTCTCATGCTACAGCGAGGACGCTCTGCATGCCGATGATGACGAGTACGGTGCGATCAGGTTCAATTTCCCGCAGGGCAACAATACGTGGGACGACGACATCGTAAAGATCGCAGATGACTTCGGCATCTATATCATCTACAAGGATATCACTATCGCCGATATGAATCGGAGCTGGATAACTGCGAATTATACTTACTGGGCAGACCCGTTCGACAGCGACGCAAACATCGAGTGGTCGGTCAATTTTTTGAGAGATCATATTTTCGCGCACCTGACCCCGGAAGTGATCAAAGGCGTATTTCCCCCGTACTATTATTTAGTGCAGGATTGTTACTATAATCTCCCTCCCTCGACTTCTTATCGCTTCCAGCGCAATATCTTTTTTAATAAAATGATGCCGGCCGGCGGCATGGACTTCATGCTCACATGCCAAATCTATACGGAAGAAAAAATGATAGAACGCGGGCTCAACGTCGCCGACGGCAAAACTCCGGAAACCCCCGTAGAATTCTGGAACAGGCGCGGCCCAATATTATACCCTATATTGAGGTTGGCAGTGTCAGCAGGGAATATAGTAGTCCCCGCCGAGTTCCTCGAAGGATTCGACTATATTACTCCGATCAACAGGAACTTCCCCGATCCGAACAACGCCTGGACACGCGGTATGGTCACCGTATCCGACCTCTGGGGCTACTTCTGGCAGGGGACAACAAGACCTACCCCGGAAGCGAATTTCTTCCAGTATATGCACATGACAATGTTCTTCAACGACGAAGGACTGGAAGAATGGTGGCCCGAAGCAGACTACCCGTTCCTGCGTAGCAAGCAACGGTTTGTGAGAGACTACCTTAAACAGGAATACGGCCTCGACCTCGATGCAGTACGCGCGAGTGGTTATAGCTTAACACCATTCATGAATTAAAGGCTTTTCTGTCACGGCGCGGGTTGTAAACCCGCGCCGTGACAGAAAATACTGCTGTTTTGCCGTCATTGCGAGCCTGAAAGGCGAAGCAATCCAGAAAACAAGGAATATAGATTGCTTCGAACCTGAAAGGTTCTCGCAATGACGGACAAAATGGCAGTCAAGGCATGGATTACAAATCCGCGCCGGCGGCCGAAGCATTAAGGCTTCAAAGGTCTAACAACAAAAAAATCATAATTTTTCATGAACGAACCTATAGTAAAAGTAGAACACCTGTCGCACCGTTACAGTGTCCAGTGGGCCGTGCGGGATGTCAGTTTTGAGATTCCGACCCATGGCATTTACGGGTTGCTTGGATCGAACGGGGCAGGAAAATCAACGCTGATGAACATCATGTGCGGCGTGATGAAACAGACGGAGGGCAAGGCATACATCAAGGGTATCGACACGAGCGTCGATCCTGTGGCATCCAAGCGTCTTATCGGTTTCCTGCCACAAAAACCGCCGTTGTATAATGACCTTTCGGTCGAGGAATATCTGTCGTTTACGGCACGGCTGCGCTGGATGCCAAAGAATGAGGTGAAAACTGCGGTCGAAGAGGTGATGGAGAAATGCGCCCTGACACATTTTCGCAAGCGCGTTATCAAAAACCTCTCCGGAGGTTACCAGCAGAGGGTAGGAATCGCCCAAGCGATAATCCACAAACCACAATTGGTCGTACTGGATGAACCCACGAACGGTCTGGATCCTAACCAGATAATCGAGATACGCAGTCTTATCAGGCAAATTGCCGAGGAACGTACGGTAATACTGTCTACCCACATATTATCAGAAGTTCAGGCGATTTGCGACGAGATAATGATGATCGAGGAGGGGCAAATGGTATTTAAGGGAACCGTAAGCGATTTTGACAACTATATAGCGCCAAGCACTATATATGCATCGTTCATCGAATCTCTCTCGGCAGATACATTGGCGTCTATCGAAGGAGTGCTGAAAGTGGATGAATTAGGCGGCAAAAACTTCCGCATCTACTTTAACGATGCTCAGGATGTTATGGACCGTGTGGTAGAACAGAGTTTCAAACACAAATGGCGCCTCTCGGAGATCCGTGTGGAGAAGAATGAATTGAACGCCATTTTTGCAGAATTGTCTAAGAAGAAATCGCAGTAAATTATGAAAATGATCTTTAATATAGCGAGGGCGGAATTGCAACAGTTGTTCTATTCGCCTGTCGCGTGGTTGTTGCTGGTAATATTTACGTTGCAATGCGCCCTGAGCGTGAGCGGCACTTTCGATGGATGGATGAGGTTTGTGGATCTGGGAGGAAGGCTCAGCAATCTCTCTATGGGGCAATTCGGCGCTCCGGCGGGATTATTTACCAAGTTGTTGAGCTACCTCTATTTTTATATTCCACTACTGACAATGGGTCTGGTGAGCCGGGAACTAAGCAGCGGATCAATAAAACTGCTCTATTCTTCGCCCATAACCAGCTTCCATATAATCGTAGGTAAATACGCTTCGATGATGGCGTATGGAGCCATCATGATGGGTATCCTTTTGGTCTTCGTATTAACCGGATTATTTACGATCCATGATTTCGAGCTGGGGGCTGTTCTGACCGGTATGCTGGGTCTCTACCTGCTGCTGTGCGCCTATGCCGCCATCGGTATCTTTATGTCGAGCCTCACCCATTATCAGATAATAGCAGCCATCGGCACACTGCTCATATTTATGGGGTTAAGCGTTGCCGGCCGCTACGGGCAGAGCATCGATTTCATCCGTGACGTTACATGGTGGCTGTCTATGAACGGACGCGTGAACGAATTTATCAACGGCCTTATAACCAGCGAGGATGTGCTTTACTTCATCATTATCATCGCGCTGTTCCTGACATTGACGATCGTTCGTCTGAACGCTGTACGTCAGAAAGCACGTTTCACGATCACGCTGGGCAAGAACATAGGCGTAATCGTAGTTGCCTGCCTACTGGGTTATTTTTCTGCCCGCCCCGCGCTGATGTCTTATTACGACGCAACGCGTACCAAGCGTAACACACTAACTCAGGCCAGTCAGGATATTATCGCCAAGTTGGACGGTAAAGTGACCATCACCACCTACATCAACGCTATCGGAAATGAATTATCACGTGTGGATCCGAGGTTCTTGAATCCTGACAGGGACCGTTATAAACAATATATACGGTTCAAGCCGGATTTGAAACTGAAATATGTCCGCTATTATGACGGCGAAGTGGATAATCCTCAATTGGATCAGAGGTATCCCGATCTGAATCCTCGTCAGCGAATGGTGAGGATGATGCAGATGCTGAAAATAGATACGATGTTAATAAAACGGCCGGAAGAGGTCGGGCCGATACTGGATGACTTGCGCAAGGAGGGCAACCACTTCGTAAGTCAGATAGTTCGCGAGAACGGGCAAAAGGGTTGGTTACGCATATTTAATGATAATGCTAGATTTCCCGGCGAAAGGGAAATCTCAGCCGTATTCAAGCGTATGGTAATGGAGTTGCCGGTAGTCGGGTTTTTCCAGGGCCACAACTCCCGCAGTTACACCGGTGTTGGCGACCGTGCTTACGGTCTGTTCGCCAACACCAGGAGCTTCCGTTCCGCATTGATGAACCAGGGCTTCGACATCGCCGAGGTGCGTTTGAATGGTCCCGTACCGGAGAATATCAACATTATGGTGATCGCCGACCTCTTTGAGTACTTCACTCCGGAGGAAGAGGCTTATCTCCAACAGTATATCGACCGTGGCGACAACCTGTTCATCCTCGGCGAGCCGCGCCGCCGCGAGGTGATGCAGCCGCTGTTCAATAAGTTCGGATTCGAAATGGTCCCCGGCATTCTGGTGCACGGTGACCCCGACCGCCAAGCCGATTTGATTCCTTCCTATCCGACCGTAGAGGCCGGTGAAAAGATCGCTCACCAATTCACTTATATGCGCGTCAACCAAAGAGGGGTACTCGGAACACCTTCGGTCGGCGGATTGGAACAAATTGCCGATCTGGGCTACGATGTGACGACGATGTTCCGTACAGCCCCCGAAGTATGGAATGAACTGGAAGTCCGCTTCTTTACGGACGATGAAGAAAATCAGGTCAAATATAACCCCGACGCCGGTGAAGTTATGAAAAGCTACAACACCGTCGTCGCGTTAAGCCGCAAAGTCGGAGACAAGGAGCAGAAGATCATCCTCTCGGGCGATGCCGATTGCATCAGCAACACGATGGGCGACAGCCGCATTCGTAACTCGGTGAACTACACCATGATAACCGGTGGTTTCTTTTGGTTTTCGGATTACGAAGCGCCCGTCGATGTCCGTCGCCCGCCGCTTACCGATAATAAATTATATATCGGCAAAAAAGGAGTCGCGAACCTGAAGATCGTCTTCAAATATGTTATGCCGGGAATCCTGCTTGTTCTCGCGACCTTCATCTGGTTCAGGAGACGTGGAAGATAAACCGACAAAAGGCCGGAAGCAGGCGTACTGTATGCCTGCTTTCCGGCTGTGCCGGAAATAGAAAATCACTTAAAAACATAACATCATGAATCATTGGAAAAAAATACATCTACTGATGCTAATGCTGCTTCCGCTGTGTGCGGCAGGACAATTAGTGCAACGAGGCGATACAGGCGATCCAAATAGATGGCAGAATCAGGAAATCGTCGATAAGTGGAACGCCGGGGAGCTGGGGTCGATAGATGCGATCGTGCAGCGGAAAGCCGAAGTGAAGGCTAAAATAGACCCGCAGAACCGGGAAGCGCTTCTTCAGAATGCTTATGAAGCGATGTCGCGCGCAGGCTATTTCTATAAAGATCATCCCGATGCGGCGGTCGATCTCAGCGTTGTGAGAGGACTGATTGCCGATGTTGATCCCACTTCTCCGGAATTCGGGACAGCGGCGAATACCCGCCGGCTTGTGGAGGCATATTTCGTTTTGAAGATGCTTTCCGAGGGTATACCCGTAAGCGAGCTGACCGGCGAAAATGCCGAAGAGTATGAATTCCAGAAATATAAGTTCGTACTGGAGTCGGGAAATCCGGAATTGATCCTCGGCTATTTCAATTTCTTTGGAAATATATTCATGTATCACGGATATTCGGAGCCGCTGAGAAGGATGCGTCCTTTATTGGAGGCGAATATGCCCGAAAGCGACATAAAGAGCCGTCTTCTATCGGAATATCAGATATACGAACGGTTGGAACCGGGCAGGCAAGCACCGTCGTTCAGGCTGCGCAATGCCCATGGAAGTGAGACCGCACTGGAAGATTTTCGTGGGAAAATAGTGGTTATAGATTCATGGGCGAGTTGGTGTAGAGCATGTATTGCCAAATTTCCGGATTATGTGGCGTTAGCCGAAAAACACAAAAACCGTGACGACATTATATTTATTACGGTATTGGCAGAGGATTACGACTACGAAAGTTGGAAAGATCTTCTGGAAAGAGTTGGCGTAGCCGGTCTGACGAATCTGTTTGCGCCTGAAAAGGACGGCTACCGGATAGATTATCTCACCGGCAGGGGTTTCCCAATGTTTATAATCGATAAAGACGGAACCATAATCTCCTCTAAAGCACCCCATCCCAACAGAGGACTGGAAGAGTATATAGATGAAATCCTGAGTCGTGACAACTAAGTTGTCGATGAAGATACAAGACATTTATATTAATGCCGTTAAGCGGAAATGTATTGCAGCAAATCATGATTTTTTACAATAGGGGTTTTTCATTTTTTTCAAGTTAATTAGTTTTTCAGATGTTCTTACCGGCCCCGCTGCTTTTGTAGGTTGTGGGGTCGGTAAGTTTTTTGAGTTGAAATTAAAAACAAGTTCACAATGTCATTTTACATAGACCAGCAGAGTCTGGATGATTTGAATGTATTTGGTAAGCGCGGTCGGGATTCGATATACGGGATGTTTAACGTTGCTCGTACGCGTGGCGGGGGGCAGGTATTGGACGGTATGTTCCGGCATCCGCTTAGCGACCCCGAACAGATCAACCGGCGTTCTGCGATCATTAAGTATATGCTTGAAAGCGGCATGGAGTTTCCGTTCCGGGGTGAGTTGTTCGACACTGTTGAATACTATTTGAGCAACACCGACCATCGTACTAAGCTCGCCGCCGAAGACAACACGCTGCAGCGCAAACTGAAAGGAGCGATGGGAGCGGATACCGAATACGAGCAGCTGCATAAAGGTGTGTTGGCGAGTATCGAAATAGTCTGTACGCTACGGGATTTCGTAGGAAAGATGGAGGGCGGCACGGGCGGTAATCCCTACCGTGAAGAGTTGGAGCAAATGGCGCATATGGTCGGCGATGCCGACTTCGGTCCTTTGTTTGCAGAAAAAGGGGCTAAAAAACCGGCTTATGCCAAAACCGCCCGGCTCGATGAGCTGATCCGGTTCCGCCTGCGGGATAAACTGCAACGCATACTCCAACGCATCTATCATTTAGACGTCTATATCGCGGTTGCTTCGGTTGCCAAGCGGCTCAACTTTGCCTTTGCGCACGCGCTTCCCTGCGGCGACAACAGTATATCGATCGAGGGCATGTACCACCCGCAGGTTAAGAATGCCATTGCCAACTCGCTGCGTGTAGACCCGCAGGGGAACGTACTCTTCCTCACGGGCGCGAACATGGCCGGTAAGTCTACGTTCATGAAAACGCTGGGGCTTACGGTGTACCTCGCCCATGTCGGTTTCCCTGTTCCTGCGCAGGCGATGGAGTTCGCCACGCTCGACGGGATGTACACGACGATCAATCTGCCGGACAACCTGTCGATCGGTTACAGCCACTTCTACGCCGAAGTGATGCGCGTTAAGAAGGTTGCCGAAGCGCTCGGCAAGTCTAAGCACCTGCTTGTCATCTTCGATGAGTTGTTTCGCGGGACTAATGTTAAGGATGCCTACGATGCTACGATTGCGATCACTCAGGCTTTCGCCGGCAAGCGCGATTGCCTGTTCGTGATCTCGACGCATATTATCGAGGCGGGAGATGAACTTCGCAAACTTTGCGACAACGTGCGGTTCATTTATCTGCCCACGATCATGGAGGGGAGCGCGGCAAGATATCCCTATACCCTTGCCGAGGGTATCACCTCCGATCGGCACGGGATGATGATAATCAACAACGAGAATGTTGTCGATATAATAAAGCAGGGCGGACGCAAGAAGGATCATAAGTCTGCAGGGAAGTTTGTCGTGGATAAACAGACTCTCGAAGACCTGAATATGTTAGGCGAATTCAAGCCGGGTTCTATCTTTTCGCTGTTCAACCGCACACGCACACGCGGCGGCAAGCAGATGCTGGAGAATATGTTCCGCCAACCGCTTAACGATGCGGCAGAGATCAACGAACGCGCCGCAGTTTTCAGTTGGTTCCAGAAACAGGACATCGAACTTCCCGCTACAAAGGAGCAGATCGACCGGGTGGAGCAGTATTTCAATGCCGGAGGAGGAGCAAGCATATTCACTGCCTATGCTGCGATGGCCCGCCGCAAGTCGATGCGTTACCTCAGTCGCAGCGAGGAGTACGAATTGCTGAAAGAGGGACATGATGCGGCAGTTGCATTCATCGTTAAGTTGAAAGAGTTTACCCGACGGCTCGACCGTACCGACATGCCCGCCTACCTTGTCCCGATGCTTGCTCAGTTGGATGCGCTCTTTGCCGATAGACGGCTGGCATGGATATTCGTACCGAATAGTAATAAGACGCCGTGGTTTGTAGTGGCAAACCGCGATTATGCGCTGCGCACGCAATTATTCAAACAGGTGCAGCGGATGATGAAGACGGTCTATGCGTTCGACCTCTATCTTTCGGTAGCCAACACCTCGAAAGAGAGGGGCTTTGCATATCCGAAGGCTATAAACTATGACCCGGCCGGCAACCACATCACGGTCGAAGGGTTCTACCATCCCGCCATCCCGAAGGCTGTCGCAAACACCATTAAGATTGATCGTAAGCGCAACGTGATATTTCTGACCGGTGCGAATATGGCCGGAAAATCGACCCTGATGAAGTCGTTCTCAATAGCTGTTTACCTTGCGCACATGGGATTCCCTGTTGCGGCCGCAGGCATGGAGTTCACGGTGCAGGACGGCCTCTACACGTCGATTAACGTGAGCGATAACTTGGTGATGGGATATAGTCACTTCTATGCCGAGGTAGTGCGGGTTAAGCACGTAGCGCAGGAGGTGGCCAGCGGGAAAAACCTTGTTGTCGTGTTCGACGAGCTGTTCAAGGGCACGAACGTTAAGGACGCTTTCGATGCTACGGTCGCTGTTACAGATGCTTTCGGCGACCACCCGAACTGCTCGTATATTATCTCGACCCATATTATCGAAGCCGGCCACACCCTGACGGGCATCAAGGATAATATGCAGTTCGTTTACATGCCCACGGTCATGCAGGCCGCCGTCCCGACTTACCCATACCGCCTCACCCCGGGAATTACCGACGATCGGCACGGTATGATAATAATCCAGAACGAAAAAATCATCGACATAATCAACAAAAAATAAAATGAAAAAACTATTGTTTGATTCGTGTCTGGCGTTTTTGGTCGGGCTATTCGTTGTTTCCTGTACTCACAGCCCGCCTGAGCAGGATCACGTGTTCGACGAAAGTTCCCTGACCGCCACCGGACGGGCATTTATGGATGCTGTCCAAACGCGCTCCGATTGGGCGGCGGATTGGCGGCAGTTGTCTAAAGCCGGAACTCCTCTGCCCAACGAGGCGATCGCTTTCGGTATCCTCGGGATCAATGAATCGTACTACGCCATTCCGGTTGTCGTGGGGAACGAGATCGTGAGCGTGGTTTTCTACCGGACTGTCTATGCCGACGCGGATGATAGGGTCGGCGAGATGCAGTCGCCGGAGATCATCATGCGCGACCGGATTGACGACAATCTTTTTGCGAAAAGGTTCATGAATACCGGATTCTACGAACACTGGACTGAGAAGGGCTATGATCTGTCGGTGGAGCTTACGCCGATGCCGGAGGTCGAGGCTGTCTATTCTGCCGAAGAGAGTTCTGCGACAACAAGGTCGGGGTCTGCCGGAGGCAGAGTACGCGTTTACTTCAACTGCTATTACCGCTATGATCCCTGGTATACTGATGAATATTACGCCCGATTGCATATGAATTATATCGTAATACTTGCGGTAGACAGTATGTGGGAACCTTTTATGGACTTTAGGTATCTCTGTTGTGAAAATCAGTGGTTTGGCACTGTTTTTCCTCCATATGTCGGTATATATGCTTTTGCCGGCCCTGAGAGTATGGATACGGCCGTGATGTATTATCGTGAATTTGCGCGTCTCGCGACGATTGAAGCCTATAGTGAATTCTTCTCATGAGTTTCCAATATACGTTTCGAGCAACTTTGGCCAGAATTTATAGAACCGCCTATAACCTACACAGTCACTGTGGCTGCCAGGCCTGCGGCAGGCGGGACAGTTTCGGGAAGAGGCTCCTTTCCGGACGGCAGATCGGTTACTGTCGGGGCTACCGCAAACTCCGGTTATAAGTTTTTCGGTTGGACGGGCAGCGTAACCGACACCTTGACGCCCTATTCTTTTGCAATTACCCAAAACATGAACTTTACCGCCAATTTCAGGCCGTGCTTTGCCACCAATAAAGCCAATCCGTTGCCATTTATGGCGCTTGCCCCGCCGGGCACAAATATTGCAGGAGCGACATACGGCAACACTCGGAAAAAAGCGGACGGCACGGCAGTATTCCATAACGGCATAGACCTTGCCGGAGCGGTGGGCACTCCCATATACGCACAGTTTGGCGGCACGGTTGGAAAAGTGGTGTCCGAACAGCCGAATAGAATAGATAATCCCGATAATAAGAATTATCCAACTGGTTATTCTGGTGATATGAATAATGCAGGAAACAGGATTTATGTTAATTCCACTGTCGGAGGCAATACTGTAAACAACGGGTACTGGCACTTGCAGGCAGACACCCCGATAGCCAACAATCCCCGAACCGGACAACCCTGGGCGACAGGGGACGCTATTAATGCAGGTGAAGTCATAGGTTACATCGGAATTACAGGAAATGCCAATGCAGATGTTCCTCATCTGCATTTAACTACGTCAGTAAATGGAGCTAATTCTGATCCTGCAACCTATCTGAATGCTACCATAAGTACAACTACAACAAACATTACCACACCTTGTGATTAAAAACCTTTAAAAATAATCGACATGAAAACAATCGTTAAAATAATCGTCTGTGCAGCATTCTTGATGTTGCCGTATTATGGATTTTCGCAATCGGGTTATACAAGCGCAACCGATATGGATGTTAAAGGTGTATTTATCGGAGGCACCTATACCAAAGCTCAAGTCGAGGCTAAATGGGGCGTTCCGACAAAATATTGGAGCAATATGTCTGAATTTGGGTTAGATGAAGCATATAATTATCAACCTGGCAACTTGTTTCGTTTTAGTGATAATGGTATTTTTGAATCATTTTATGTCAGGACATCCAATTTCCCCGTTTACACTGCGTTTAGCGGAGGGATAAAAGTCGGAGATAATATTTCCCGGATACAGGCCATCGGGTTGGGGACTCCGGTGCTGAAAAGCGACGGAACATACCATCTGAACAGGAATAACAGTGACGATCCGCTCGTTTTTAAACATACGAATGGAATTATCACTGAAATTTCGTTTGTTTCATCTATTTAATGAAATCAGTTAATAACAACATAGCCTTCCGATAAAGAAGGCTATGTTGTTACCCCATTTGGCGCAAGTTTAGGCGTAGCCGTACTTGTGCCTATATATAAAATGCTTCAACTATGAAAATAAATTCAACTGATCTTGAACCAAAACTAAAAACCATAATAACAGTAATGACCAGATTTTTCATATTTTTAAGCATACTCGCATTTACTGCGGGCTGTGCGTCGGTTTTCACCGCTAATTGCGATAAGCCTAAGTCGAAAAAAGGGAACGAATATGTGGTGCTCGTGTCACGCACGGTCGCCTCGGACACTGCATGGAACGCCGTGGCTCAGGCGCTGAGAACGAAACACAACGCCGCCCTATTCGTCTTCGAAGAAGCACCCCGCGCGGCTCTGGAATACCTGCGAGCCGAACGTCCGCGCTATGTGGCGATCGTCGAGATGCCCGAAAACCTGAACCGCGACTACATCATCGACGCTCACCGCATGAGCCGCGAGCTGGATGATGATATTTACGCCGATTACCTGTGGGGCGTAATCTCGGGCTACGACGCTGAGAGCGCAATGCGGATGGTCACTAACAGCGTAGAACCGCTCGTCGTAAAGAACGCCGTGGCGACCATCATGGAGACCAACAGCGCAAAATGGTTCGACCGCTACGGCTATGTGGACGACCATACGGCGGGGCTGTGGGGCGAGAAAAAAGGACCCGGAGAGCCGGTGGTGAACGGCAACATCCCGCGCGAACAGGTGTTGCGTAAATTCACCGACCTGTATGCGGCATACGATCCCGACTTGGTGCTTACGGCTGCACATGCCACGGAAAAAAATCTTGAGATGCCCTTCTCGCTGGGTGATCTGAGGCCGCGCGACGGCAGATTATATGCCGATGACCACTTTACCGGTGAGAAATGGGACCTCGTGGGCAGTGGCAAGCGCAAAGTATATTTCGCTATCGGCAACTGCCTGATCGGCAACTTTTTAAACATGCGCGACTGTATGGCTGCGGCATGGATCAACGGGGAGAACGCGGCGGTGATGAGCGGCTATGTCGTCACCACGTGGCACGGACGCAACGGTTGGGGCGGGCTGAAATACTGGCTCACCACACCCGGACGCTACACGCTTCCCCAAGCTGTCTATCTGAACCAACAGGACTTGCTTTATCAACTGAATGAATGGGCGCCCGACATAATTCGCGAAAAATTCGATTACGACAGTAACTATTTCTATGCGCAATCCGAAACGATACGCAAACTCGCTGCAGCCGTAGGCGGAAACCCGACCAAGGACCAGTTGGGTTTCTGGCATGACCGCGACGTTCTGGCCTACTACGGCGACCCGAAATGGGACGTGCGCCTGCAGCAGATTCCCGAAGAGAACGATTTTACGGTGAGTTCCAGAACGCAACGCAACAGGGTGACGATAACCATCCAAACCAAGCCGAACTTCAGTCTCGAACGCATGGCAGGCGACGGGTTCAAGGAAGAACACGTGCTCGATCTGCCTTTCAGCTACTTCTTCCCCGAACGTTTGGAAAATCCGCGCCTTGCGGCAGGCCAGAGCTGGAAGGCCGCCGTGAGCAAGGATTTTCTGCTCATATATGACCCCGGATTCGAACCCGGAAAAACATATACCATCGTACTCGAAACAGACAAATAGATATGACCAAATTTTTCATATTTTTAAGTATCCTCGGCCTTACTGCGGGCTGTGCGTCGGTTTTTACCGCCAATTCCGATAAGCCGCTGACAGAGCGGCAGGCTTCTCAACTATCGGCCGAACTCTGGGCGGCCAAACTGACGGAAATAGAAAAGACCTACG
>WRDF01000010.1 GCA_009783565.1 Rikenellaceae bacterium
AAGGTAGAACGATATTCAGGGGCAGAGTCCCCCGCCGTGCCCGCCACATCGCTGCTTCGATAGATGACCGCGCAGACCCCGAATACATCTTCTACGCACAAATCAAAATTAAAAACGGAGAAGCGAAAGCGTTGTAAAAAATGGGAGATCGCCACCAACGAGCGATGGGGCAGTATGGTTGTTGGAAGCCTGAAAAATAATACTTACCTTTGCATGTGTGAATTACCGCGCAGAACACCGCAAGCCGGAAACTGCAAACTCGGTAACACTTCTGGACTAAGAGTTTTTACATGTTGATTTATAGGCGGTTAGGTCGGGCGTGCAAAATCCTGTCTCTCCGCAACGGCTAATTGTAGGAAAACTCCGAAGGGATCATCAAAAAGGGGTTGACACTCCACCCAAGTTTGCTTGGAAGCGGTAGTGTCAGCCCCTTTTTGATATAACGTCGAAGATGGTTTTGAGCAATTCGTCGTTGCAGAATCGCCGCCGGCAGGCAAGGGAAAAGCGAGCGTTTTTTGCGGGTCAATCTCCTTACTTAATATCAGACACTGATTACGCTATCGCTAAATTGCGTCCAAAAGGGTGGTCGATATACATATAGATGCATTTTTACCTTTTACCGATAGCGTTACGATAGACTTCTTCACCTGTATGGTTCACGAAATAGAACCGTACACTATCGGCAGAAACGGAAAATACCGAATAGCCCGGATCGGAATTAGTAAATAACACACCTTCAACTTCGTCGATCTCATGCACTTCACGCGACTGCGAAGCCGATGAATTTACAATGTAATGCACCCTGCTTCCCGGCGGATTGATATGCTGAAAGTTGTGGATGTGTCCGCAGATATAAAAATCCGCGCCGCGCCTTTCTAAAATCTTTCCTACCCGCTCCTGCATATCGGTTCTTTCCGACACCTGTTTGGTCGTCTTTGCATAAACGGGATGGTGTCCGATAACGATTTTCCAGCGGACGTCCGATATTGCGAGAACCGAGTCTAACCAGCTGAGTTGCTGCTCCATGTTTTGCTCTCCTGCGTCAGAATATTTTTTGTCGTTCCGGTATTTGTCTATCAATGGAGCGGTATCAATGAATACGAATAAGGCTTTTTGCCTCTTCCCGACAGGATATTCCATTGCGTAGTAGCGAGCCGGTGCGTTCCAGCGTTCGCTGACGGCCGAATAGTCCAGAATTGCCTGCACGCTGCCGTTGTATTCGTGATTGCCCGAAACCACATGCCACGGAACAGCATGAAGCGACGGAGCGGTGTAAATATCTTCGATTTTCAGTTTCCATTCCTCGTCGTCAATGCTTTGTACGCCGTCGTCGTGGATCGGGTCGCCGGCAACTGCCAGAAAGTTAATTTTGTTTTGTCTGGCAAAACGCCCCATGAGGTCGGCAATGTTTTTTTGTTCCGACTCTCCGCGCCGCCCCATATCGGATACCACAATGAAAGTGAAACTTTCGTTTTGTCCTTTGGGCTGCTTTTGTGTGCATCCTCCGAATAAAACCGCAAGAATAAAAATCGCTAAAACTATTCTTTTCATGTTCTCTCCTAACTATTTGTGATTAAACCCTGTTCCGTATATTTATTTGTACGGAACAGGGTTTTCTGATTTTTTGAATTATTACTTTACTCCGAAAGCACCGTAACGTGCGCTTGGGGCGGGAGATTTGTATTCCACACCACCGATAGTTAAACCGACTGTTCCGAAATAAGGTGCATAATTACCTGCAAAATTGCCGCGCGGAGCTTTGCCGTTCGCACCGACAATTACAGGCGAATTTGCCGATGTTACGTGAAAATCCCATGAAGGATCATATAAATCCCTGTCCAAAGCCACAGTGTTAAATCCGAAGTTTGCGAAACCCGGATCCGGTGTGCCGGCAGCGGTTGCGATGAGGCTGTTTCCGTCCATTACCGGCGTACCGAGGCGACCATCGTGGAAATAATCGGGGTCGAGACGGGTATAACCTGCATAAGCCGTCAGAAGAGTTACGCCCTCTATGGTTTGAAGGGCGGGGTTGGTCAAAGTTTGCGAACCCGAAGCATAGAAGTTATAGTCAAGAACAGAATTCCAATCACAGCCACCCTTGTTCGGGGTAGGATTCTCTAAATTCGGTGTTTTGGACATCAGTTTGCTGTTTACGATCAGATTGTTGTAAACACTTGCCAAAGCGCCTTGCTCCAAAAAGATCGAACCGCCTTTGAGATTCTTGATGCGACGCCAGCCGGAGTTGACAATCGTGTTGTTGTATGCGCGGATCAACGCCTGATGTCTTTCCGGCGACTGCCCCGACGACGAGAGTTTCATCCCGTTGGAGTTTACCGAAAACGTAAGGTTGTAGGCGATATCCACCTGAACACCGGCTTTCATGTTGATACCGTCGTTATCGTTCTCACCGATGGTGTGGATGATGTTGTTGGCAACGATAGCCTTACCGCCCATGAAATACATCGCATCCGAATTCGCGTAGCGGAACGTGCTGTTCATCACTACAATTTTACCATCAGGGTTATTGGTAAGTATTTGTGCCGTCTGGTCTTTGTCGGCAACATTCAAACCTGCCAGAACCGACTGTGAATTAGCCATGCACAAAGCGCCGGTATATTCGACAGTTACATAGGTGAATAGCAGCTCGGAAAAGTTGTTGCCGCCGACAAAACCGCCCCACAAGCCTGCATACCTGTTTGTTGCAACGCGTTTAGTCTCGTCGAACACTGTAACCAAAATGGGGTTTTCTTTTGTCCCTTTCAGCAGAAGGCTGCCATCTGCGAAAAATTCAATGGGAGCATTCGATGCGCCTACCTGTCCGTCCTGAATAAGGATCGTTACGCCTTCCTCGACAACGAGCGTTTTTCCTTGCTCTACCCAGATTTGGTCGTCGACATATACTTTAATGCCTTGCGCCCATACACCTTCTACCGCTCCACTTGCTTTCAGCACATCGGTCAGGCTTACCGCTATGGAGTATTCGGCGAAGATGGAAGGGTCGCTTTCCGATACGGCCTTGATTACGACGCTGCCTTCGTCGACAGCGGTAACTATACCGTTGCTGACTGTCGCCACATTTGGGTTTGACGATGACCACGTCAGACCCTTATCGGCAGCGTTTTTCGGAAAAAACGTAACCGTGAGGTCGAGTGTTTCCGCCGGCTTGATCATTCTGCTTTTTCCGGACAACGTAATACCTGCCAATGGCGCGGTGTCGTCGTTCTTGGTGCAACCCGTAAGTACGACTGCGCACAGGGCTGCCATTGTTAAGAATTTCTTCATGATGAATTGGTTTTAAATTTATGGTGTGTTTTTATTTACAGCTTGAATTTCAGTCCCACCATGATATTTCGTCCGTAGAGTTCTTTTCTTTCGAGCAGTCCGCCGTTTTTACGTGCAAAATCTATGAAGCGGTCTTGGGCAGGGTTGGGATGGATGTACTGATACATTGGCGTATCGAGCAGATTGTTTGCTTTGGCAAACAGAGTAAGTCCGGTTTTTGCAAAGTGTTTTTCAACCGAAGCGTCTAACCTGATGTATCCTGCCTGCCACCAGTCCTCATCAACATATTCGCTGATGTAAACAAGGCGTTTGCCGGTATACGAAAATGCAAGCTGTGCGTCCCATCCGTTCTGCATACCTTTGTACAGCAGCGACAGGTTGGCCACATGAGCCGCCTGTCCGAACAGCGGTCGGGTTTGACTCACAATTACCGTTTTGGATTCGGCAGGGGAATTCGGGTCAATGTCGTCCGCCAACAGCCACTTGTCTGTGGTAATCCGTGAGTTGGTAAAGGTATAGTTGGTTTTTACGCCAAACCATCTGAAATACTTGGTGATGTCTATTTCGATGCCCGCGTTGTAGGCGTTTCCGTAATTACGCGGCATGTAGTATGCCTGTTGCCCTATGTCGACGAAGGTGTACTCGATCGGGTCTTTGATATGCTTGTAGAATACGCCCACCATGAGTTGCTCGGACTGTCGTGGAAAATACTCATAGCGCAAGTCGATATTGTCAGCGATGGTGCGGCGAATATCGGGGTTTCCGCGTTCGTAGTAATCGTCGAACTCTTTTGAATAAGGCACTATTTCAAAAAAACTTGGGCGGTTGATGGCTTTCACATATGAGAACCGCAGGTTCGTATTACGGTTCAGCTCATACTTGGCATGGAAGTTAGGCAGCCAGTCGTAGTAATCCTGAAATCCGGTATTTTTTACGTTATTCTGCGGGAACAACAGGTCGTATCCCTGCCGCGTATGCTCCATACGAAATCCGCCGAGTAATTGAATTTTTTCGAACGATGCTTTCACTTGCGCATACCCTGCACCGATTTTCTCCGATGCGTCGTAATTCAGTGCATCGTTGTAGCTTCCCGCATCGAATGCCGCTCCTATTTCGTCGAAGTATTCCCAATCCACGCCTCTGTATTGTAAGGGAACGGGTGGATTTGTCCTGAACCTGTAATCGTGAAAACGGCTTTCGCGTTGCTTGTCGCGATACATTCCACCTGCCGACCACTCCATTCTTACCGCTCCTGCCTGTGTGAAATAAGTGAGATTGGCATAGGCGGCTTTATCGTTATCCGAATTCTCTTCCCAGCGGCGCTCTATTACGCTGCCGGTCGGGTCGGCATAAGTTCTCCCGTCGCGCCCTATCCGCAGCCTGACAGTTACGTTGTCGGGCGTTTCGTTAAATGCATCTCCGTAAGCGAACGACCAATCGAAGCGCAATTTGTCGTTCCAAATATTATGTATTCCTTTCAGCGTCGAGCTTAGAATGGATTGCCGATTCCACCTCAGGCGATAGTCATGTTTGTCTTTTGCGATGGCGTCGCGTACTTGTATGTTTCGGAAATCCATATAAGCGTTGTACCACATCAGCTTGTGGTTTCGATTCAGGCGAAGGTCGAATTTGGCATGTGCTCCGGCACGTCTTTGTTCGGTCGAATAGTCGCGGTGGGTAATATTCTGCTCTCTGTCGGCATCATAAGTTTTTGCATATCTGTCGCTTGCAGTTCCGCGATAAATGTTCGAATAGCTTGCGGCGACTAAAATTCCCAAGTAATCGTTGAATACTCGTCCTCCTGCTGAAAATCCTCCTGCAAGGTTCATCGGCGGCATGTTCCGCTCGGTTACCCGAAGGTTTCGGGTGGTAAAATTGGAGGTGCTGACAGGAAATCCAAGCCCGTATTTTGCAAAGAGCGATTGACGATCGATCGCCGAATAATCGAATTGCTGGTAGTTTCGCGAGAAAAATTGCGTATTGAAACCGGTCGATATATTTGCGTTCACCTGTAACTGCGAAGGAGCGTCTTTCATTACCATGTTCACTGCGCCGCCGATTCCGTCGCCCTCCATGTCGGCGGTGATTGCTTTTGTGATTTCTAACCTGTCCAACAATTCGGCCGGGAAAATGTCGAGCGGCACAAAGCGGTTTTTATTGTCTGGCGAAGGAATTTTAACGCCGTTTACCAATGTATAGTTGAATCGCTTGTCCATGCCCCGCAGCAGCGCATACTGCTCGTCGCCGCTGCTATTGCGCTCCAATGTAACTCCCGACATGCGCTGGATGACGTTGGCAACCGTCATATCGGGTGAAATCTCGATGGCGTGTGCGCTGACAACGTTTATCACATTCATGGAAGCCCTTTCGATGGCGCGTGCGCTGTTGTCGGTGCGTCCGCTATTGTCGCTGATAACCACCACCGCATCTAATGATACACGGCCTTGTTCAAGTCTGACAATGATCGGCGAAGCGTTTTCAACAACTATTTCCTGCGACGTATAACCGATAAAAGATACGACAAGCGTCACCGGAAATGCAGTAACGCCGGTCATGGAAAATGAACCGTCGAGACCGCTGACGACACCTTTTGTCCTTTGTTCTCCGAGAACGATGACAGCGCCGATAATATCATCGCCGGTTTTAGCATCCGATACCTTGCCACGGATGGCTTGGGCTTGCAGCCCTGCGGGTAGTAAAAAGAAAAGAATTAAGAAAATGAACCTCATTTTTGTCTGCTTAGATTCGAGACAAAAGTAGAAGGAGGATGTTAAGAGAATGTTATAATGATGTTACGTAATTTTTAATTTTTAGTTGGCCGTAACAGAGAGGTATACGAAACCATATTCTGCCCCCCTGTAATACGCAAAGCTATGGCTGCCGTTGGCGGGTCTCACTATGAATAGTATTTTTCGAATATTATACTTACTTTTATAGCGTTTATGAAGTGTAGCTTAAAAACGTTGCAACACAGAAAAATGAGCACGCTGCCGACGACGGTTAAAGAGATGCGGGCACTGGGATGGGACGCTGTGGATGCGGTGCTCGTCACGGGCGACGCTTATGTCGATCACCCGTCGTTCGGAGCGGCGGTCGTAGGGAGGCTGTTGGAGGCGGAAGGATTGCGCGTGGCGGTGGTTGCGCAGCCGAACTGGAGCGACGACCTGCGTGATTTCCGTAAGTTCGGTGCGCCGCGCCTGTTTTTCGGCGTGACGAGCGGGGCGATGGACTCGATGGTGTGCCACTACACGGCGCATAAGCGGCTGCGGAGCGACGATGCTTATACGGCGGGCGGCGAGGCGGGCAGGCGGCCCGATCGCGCGGTGACGGTATATTCGCAGATACTTAAACGGCTGTACCCGCATACGCCGGTGGTTGTAGGCGGTATCGAGGCATCGCTGCGGCGGCTCGCGCATTATGATTATTGGGACGATCGGCTGCGGCCGTCGATCTTGACGGAGAGCGGCGCGGATCTGTTGGTCTACGGCATGGCCGACCGTACTATTGTCGAGGTGGTGCGCGCGATGCGCAACGGGTTCAACGCCAAGCTGTTGCGAAGGTTGAGGCAGGTGGCTTTCGTGGCGGACGGGAATTATGTCGCGCGGCTCGACGGTGCGTTGATGCTGAACTCTTTCGAGCGATGCGTCGCCGACCCGGCGGCGTTTGCCGAGAATTTCGTGCGCACGGAGACCGAATCGAACCGTCTCGAATCCGACACGACACTCGTGGAACGCGTTGGTGACAGTTATATTATAGTGAATCCGCCACATCCGACGCTCACCGAAAGCGAGATCGACCGTTCGTTCGATTTGCCGTACGCGCGCCTGCCGCATCCGCGATACGACGGCAAGGGCGCGATACCGGCGTTCGAGATGATAAAATTTTCGGTGAACCTGCATCGCGGCTGCTTCGGCGGATGCAGCTTCTGCGCGATCTCGGCGCATCAGGGCAAATTCGTGGTGAGCCGCTCCGAGCGGTCGGTGCTGGCGGAGGTGGACAGAATCACGAAGATGCCCGATTTCAAAGGCTATCTGTCCGATCTGGGCGGCCCGTCGGCGAATATGTACGGTATGGCCGGACGTGATAAAACGCTGTGTGCTAAGTGCTTGCGCCCATCGTGCGCGTGGCCTTCCGTGTGCCGTAATCTCGACCGCAGTCACGCGAGGATGCTTTCGCTGTACGCGCAGGTTCGCGCGCGAAAGGGTATCAAAAAAGCGTTTATCGGCAGCGGAATCCGCTACGATCTGTTCGAGAACGACGGCGGGCGATACCTGCGGGAGGTGGTCGTAAACCACACGTCGGGGCGATTGAAAGTTGCGCCCGAACATACCGAAGACACTGTGTTGCGCCTGATGCGCAAGCCGCCGTTCGGCAGTTTCGTCGCCCTTGCCGACGACGTTGCGTGCGTCTGCCGCGCGGAAGGCATCTCCTGCCAGGTCGTGCCTTATTTTATTTCGAGCCATCCGGGGTGCACCGAGCGCGACATGCGGCGGCTGTCGGAAAAAACGCGCCGCTTGGGTTGCCGCATTGAGCAGGTGCAAGACCTTACGCCCACGCCCATGACCCTCAGTTCGGTGATGTTCTACTGCGGCTTTGACCCCTACACCGGTGAGAAACTATACGTCGCACGCAGCATGGACGAAAAACGGAAACAGAAGAAGTGGTTTTTTAAGTAGTGCGCGAGTTCGGGAAAACAAGAATAGGGAGGCCCGTAGGGGCTTCCCTATTCTATTGTCACTGCTAAAAACTACTCGCCCAGAATTCGCTTTGCGGCATCGAGTATCGCCGTATCGTGGAGGGTGACGATCCCGCCGTCGGGGCCTTTTTCATAGTGTACTCCCTGGGGCACGCCCTTGTCGAAGTGACGGCCCCCGAAATAGTTTCTCACGGAGTCCTCCTCGATTCCCAGCTCCGAGGCAATGCGTTTGGTGCTGCCGCTGGGCAGCTGGTCTTTGATGCGACGCAGTTCATTGAAAGTTATGATCATGACCTTAGGATTTTAGTAATACTTTGTGTGACCAAGATACGGCAAAAAAACATTACGTCCAAAATTATTGCACAAAATCTATCAAAAGTGACAAAATGTCAGCCGTGACTGTCAAAATCAGCTTGGCACAAATATTGAACTTAATTACGAATGAAGTGACTATTCTTTCGACAACCAAAAATAAATATAAAAATTACGAATCATGGCAAAAATCATTGGAATCGACTTGGGCACGACGAACTCGTGCGTTGCAGTAATGGAAGGCAGCGAGCCGGTGGTGATCCCCAACAGCGAAGGACACCGCACCACGCCTTCGATCGTTGCGTTCACCGAAAGCGGCGAGCGCAAGGTGGGCGAACCGGCTAAACGTCAGGCGATTACGAATCCGAAAAACACCGTTTATTCGATCAAGCGTTTCATGGGCGAAACGTATGATCAGGTGAAAAACGAGATAGGGCGCGTGTCTTACAAGGTGGTGAAGGGTGAGAACAACACCCCGCGTGTGGACATTGACGGACGGCTCTACACGCCGCAGGAAATCTCGGCAATAATCTTGCAGAAGATGAAAAAAACGGCCGAAGATTATCTGGGCACAACGATAACCGAAGCGGTCATTACCGTTCCGGCCTACTTCTCCGATTCGCAAAGACAAGCTACGAAGGAGGCGGGCGAAATTGCAGGCCTGAAAGTTGCGCGTATCATCAACGAACCGACGGCGGCGGCTCTGGCATACGGCTTGGACAAGGACAGCAAGAAAGATATGAAGATCGCGGTCTTCGACCTTGGCGGCGGTACGTTCGACATTTCGATATTGGAGCTGGGCGACGGCGTTTTCGAGGTGAAATCTACCAACGGCGACACCCATCTGGGCGGCGACGACTTCGACCACGTGATCATCGATTGGATGGCCGACGAATTTAAGGGCAAATTCCAGATAGACCTGCGCAAAGACCCGATGGCGTTGCAGAGGCTGAAAGAAGCGGCAGAGAAGGCGAAAATCGAACTTTCGAGTGCAACGCAGACGGAAATCAACCTGCCGTATATCATGCCCGTAGACGGCATTCCGCAGCACTTGGTTATGACGCTCACGCGCGCTAAGTTCGAGCAGCTGGCCGATAAGCTGATACAGGCTACGATAGAGCCGTGCAAGAAGGCGTTGAAGGATGCGGGTTTTGCGCCGAATCAAATCGACGAGGTGATTCTTGTGGGCGGCTCGACACGCATACCGGCCATACAGAAAGTAGTACAGGATATTTTCGGCAAAGCTCCGTCGAAGGGCGTGAACCCCGACGAGGTGGTGGCCATCGGTGCGGCCATACAGGGCGGCGTACTTTCGGGCGACGTGAAAGATGTGTTGCTGTTGGACGTAACTCCGCTATCGCTTGGTATCGAGACTTTGGGTGGCGTGTTCACAAAACTCATCGACGCCAACACCACCATACCGACGCGCAAGAGCGAGACGTTCTCGACGGCGGCCGACAACCAACCGTCGGTAGAGATACACATACTGCAAGGCGAGCGTCCTATGGCGCGCGACAACAAGACGATCGGACGTTTCCACCTGGACGGCATTCCGAGCGCACCGCGCGGAGTTCCGCAAATCGAGGTGACGTTCGACATCGACGCGAACGGTATTCTTAACGTCTCGGCGAAGGATAAGGGCACGGGCAAGGAGCAGACGATCCGCATCGAGGCGTCGTCGGGCCTTACCGAAGCCGAAATCCAGCGTATGCGCGACGAAGCCAAAGTGAACGAGGCGAAGGACAAAGACGAGCGCGAACGTATTGATAAGATCAACGCTGCCGACTCGATGATATTCAGTACCGAAAAGCAACTCGGCGAGTACGGTGACAAGATTCCGGCCGAGAAAAAATCGGCTATCGAGAGCGCTTTGGAGAAGCTGCGCGAGGCGCATAAAGCGGCCGATGTCGCCGCTATCGATAGTGCGTCGAAGGAACTGAACGACGCATGGCAGTCCGCATCACAGGATATCTACGCCCAGCAGCAGGCTTCTTCGGCAGGCAGCGGTGCAGATACCGGCGGCGCGGGTCACCATGAACACCACAGCGGCCCGACGGCGGGTAGCGACGGCAATGTCACCGATGTAGAGTTCGAGGAAGTGAAATAGCACGCGCGCGTGTTTTCCAGTCTGCCGGATAACCTGTCATTGCGGGCTTGACCTGCAATGACAAAGAATTGAAAGACAGACGTGTGTGGCGGCATCTTTAATCGGATGCCGCCATTTTTTATGGATGAAAATATCGAAAATCCAAAAACAAACCATAACTTGCGCGCAATAAATCGGCGGTAGAGGCGTTATGCTTTTTACAACGTAATAACATAACTTTGAACCGTCAAAAAATCCTAAAATCAAACGAAATGAAAAAAATTATTTTGTCGCTGGTATGCGTCGTGGTGATGACCGTTTCAGCATTCGCAAACGAGCCGACAGCGGCAGACGTAATGCGCGCAACACCTAAGTATGAAAATGTGGAGGACGTACTGAATGTCATCGTTGCACAGCATCCGGGCAAGGTGGTCTTCGTAGACCTCTGGGCGACGTGGTGCGGTCCGTGCATCATGGCGATGAGGACGATGGAACCGCTCAAAGGGTGGATGGCCGAGCAGGACATCGTGAAGGTCTATATTTCGGCTCCTACGTCGGATCGCGCACGTTGGGAAAGCATGATCGGCGACATCGGCGGCAATCACTACTGGTTCAACGAAGAGGAGTGGGCCGCAGTGCGTGAAAAATATCCGTTCCGCGGTATTCCGACCTATATGATTTTCGACCGCGAGGGCAACCATGCGTTCCAGCGTTCGGGCTATCCGGGCAACGAGCAGATGCAGGCGGAGTTCGAAAAACTTCTGTAAGCGCCATCTTAGTTTCATTCAAAAAGCCGCATCCCTGTAAAGATGCGGCTTTTTGAATATTTACGTATCTTTGTCTAAGCAAAGCCATTCATGCGAGTGCCGCGAGGCACTTTTGTTACATTTGCATAAACAAAGTAATCCATGCGAGTGCCGCGAGGCACCTTTCGTGTAGTTATGACAGCTCTTTTCAATGACATAATTTTCGGGCCGGTGCGAAGCCGGCGGCTGGGGGTTTCATTGGGCGTGAATTTGCTGCCGACAGATGCGAAGCTCTGTAATTTCAATTGTATATACTGCGAATGCGGATGGTCGTGCGGCGGTGACGGTGGCGGGCGGCCAAGGTTTAACTCGCGCGAGGATGTGAGACGGCTGCTCAGCGAAAAATTGCGTGAAATGGTTGCGGCGGGCGCTCCGCCGGATGTGATAACGTTTGCCGGAAACGGCGAACCGACAATGCATCCTCAGTTCGAGGAGATAATAGACGATACGCTCGCGCTGCGTGATAAGATCTGTCCGGCGGCGCAGGTCTCGGTGCTGAGCAATGCTACGATGATCGGACGTGAAAATGTCAGGCGCGCTTTGGAACGCGTAGACATGAATATATTAAAGCTCGATTCGGCGTTCGACGAAACGGTGCGGCAAATCGATAACCCGCAGGGCGACTATTCGGTTGCGAAAACGGTCGCCGATATGAAGCTGTTCGGTGGACGGTTTATAGTGCAGACAATGTTCGTTCGCGGCGAATGTAACGGTCGGCCGGTGGATAACACCACCGAGCGTGAAGTCGGGGCGTGGCTTGCGCTGCTTACCGATTTGCGGACACAGCGCGTGATGATCTACACGATCGACCGCGATACGCCATGCCCGACACTCGAAAAAGTACCGCTTGCGGAGCTTCACGCCATAGCCACCCGCGTCGAAGCGCTCGGCATCGGGTGCTCGGTGGCGGGGTAACCTTACAATTTAAACTGTTGGTTCCAGATGCGAATAATTTGGTTATATTTGCTTAATCCTTGAATCACAATGCACAACATGACTCGCACCAAGATAGACCATTACGAACACCATCACCGCAATGAACACGAAGGCAGTGCTTTGGATGTTTCGCCGGGTGTGGAGAGTGCGCCTACGGTGAATCCGAATTTCCGCCGCACGCGCAAACGTGCACTGACCGCCGACGACTTTGTGGAGGGGATTCTGCGTGGCGACACCACCGTGCTCTCGCAGGCCATCACGCTCGTCGAGAGCAACAACCCGCAGCATTTCGCGCAGGCGCAGGCAGTCGTCGAACGTTGCCTGCCTTATGCCGGACGGTCGGTGCGCATTGGCATAACGGGCGTACCGGGAGCGGGGAAATCGACGTTTATCGAGGCTGTGGGTGGCATGGTGGCCGACAGCAGGCACAGATTGTCGGTGCTGGCCATCGACCCGAGTTCGGAGCGCAGCGGTGGTTCCATACTGGGCGATCGTACGCGCATGGAGACGATCTCGGCGCGTGAGGATATATTTATCCGCCCGTCGCCGTCGGCCGGATCGCTCGGAGGCGTGGCGCGCAAAACGCGCGAAACGGTGGTGTTGTGCGAAGCGGCGGGATATGATGTGGTGTTTATCGAGACCGTTGGAGTGGGGCAGAGCGAGGTGGCGGTGCATTCGATGGTCGATATGTTCATGATGCTGCAAATTTCGGGTGCGGGCGACGAATTACAGGGCATTAAACGCGGTATAATGGAGATGGCCGACATTGCGGTGGTGACGAAAGCCGACGGCGCGAACGTCGAGAAGGCGCAGCTGGCAAAGAGTTATCTGAGCAATGCGCTGGCTCTGTTCCCGATGCCCGATTCGGGTCGACGGCCGCGTGTGTTCACCTGCTCGGCGGTTACGCGCGCCGGACTGCGCGAGATATGGGACGATGTGGAGGAATTCGTAGCGTTTACGCGGGCGAACGGATATTTCGATGCCAACCGCCGCCGTCAGAATAAATATTGGATGTGGGAGACGATCGACGCGGCTCTGCGCGGCAGTTTTTTCGGGTGCGAAGTGGTCGCGGGCGCGCTTCCCGATTTCGAGCGGCGTGTCGAAGAAGGGCTTCTCGGGTCGTTCACCGCCGCGCGCGAATTGCTTGGCATATATTTTGAGAATATTGTGCGAAACAAGAGTTGACAAAACATTTTAAAAATAACTAATATGAAAAAACTGATTTTACTGGCGTTCGTCGCGCTTATGGGTGCGGCGGCGTGTGCGGATAAGGGCGATACATTCTATATCACGGAAGGTGCTCAGACTCAGACCGCTACGATTACGGTAAACGCAAACGAATGGGAGTGGTTCGACAACGGAGAGCAGGCTTTTTACAGGGTTGAAAAAAGTGCGCCTATCATCACGAATAATGTGTTTCGCAATGGTATGGTGCAGATGTATTTCAGCTTCACGGACGGAGGATTGCAGGTTCAGCAACCGCTGCCGTTTGTGTCATGGATAGCATACGGTGACATAATCTACTCCGAGACGATAGATTTTGATTTTTGGCAGGGCAATGTCATGATCTACTATAAAATATCCGATTTCATACCTTTCGACAATGGACCGGGCAGTTTGAGTTTCCGCCTGGTAGTGGTTCATTAGGGTCAGTTTGTACGCACGCGTATTTTCCAAGCTTGCCGGTTGCTTTCGTCTTGTCATTCCGAACATGCGGTACGCACGGAGGAATCTATCGTTAGTTTATAAACTCAAAGACAGGCGAGCGATAAATCCCCTCCTTTCAGTACGTTCGGGATGACATGTTGTGATTAATCCACATCATACCCCTCATCCTCTGCAAGCTCACGTCCGCCGGCAGCTGCGACGGCCAATGCGTCACAACGTTCGTTTTCAGGATTGCCGGCGTGGCCTTTGACCCACACCAGGCGCACGCGGTGGCGGCGATAAACGGCCAGGAAACGCATCCACAGATCGGGGTTCTTCTTGCCGGAGAACCCCTTTTTCTCCCATCCGAACACCCAGCCTTTCTCGACGGCATCGACCACATAGCGCGAGTCGGAATAGACCGTCACCTCGCACGGTGTGCGCAGTGCTTCCAACGCCACGCATACGGCCATCAACTCCATGCGGTTGTTGGTGGTACGGCGAAAGCCTGCGCTAAGCTCTTTGCGGTGGCGGGGGGGGGCTAACAGCACCACCCCGTAGCCTCCCGGACCGGGATTGCCCAGCGCCGAACCGTCGGTATATGCAGTTACCTGTGGCATAATTTTTTCGCGAAATTAGTAAAAAACAGGTATATTTGCGCTCTAAAAGAAACGATTATGTTCGAGAATCTGACAGATAAGCTGGAAAGGTCGTTCAGGATACTCAAAGGTCAGGGACGCATCACGGAGATCAACGTTGCCGAGACGCTGAAAGAGATACGCCGCGCGCTGGTCGATGCCGACGTGAACTATAAGGTAGCCAAAACGTTCACCGACGATGTGAAGGAAAAAGCTCTGGGAACGGAGGTTCTGAAAGCGGTGAATCCGGGTCAGATGATGACCAAAATTGTACGCGATGAACTGGCCGCGCTCATGGGCGGCACAGCGGTGGACATAAACCTTGCGGGGTCGCCGGCGGTGATACTGATCGCGGGTTTGCAGGGGTCGGGTAAAACGACGTTCTCAGGCAAGCTGGCGTCGATGATTAAGAGCAAACGCGGGCGCGGAGTGCTCCTGGTGGCGGGCGACG
The DNA here is from genome assembly GCA_009783565.1 of Rikenellaceae bacterium. GTDB lineage: Bacteria > Bacteroidota > Bacteroidia > Bacteroidales > Rikenellaceae > WRDF01. The sequence continues at coordinate 14,855 of WRDF01000010.1, forward strand.
TCTACCGTCCGGCGGCCATCGAGCAGCTCAAAATTCTCGGCGAGCAGATCGGGGTGGAAGTTTACACGGAGGAAGGGAATAAAAATCCGGTGCAGATCGCCGAGAACGGGATAAAATACGCCAAGAGCAAAGGGCTGAACACGGTGATCGTCGATACGGCCGGGCGGCTTGCGGTCGACGAGCATATGATGGATGAGATAGCGGCGCTGAAAGCGGCATTGAAACCATCCGAGATTCTGTTCGTCGTCGATGCGATGACGGGTCAGGATGCGGTGAACACGGCACGGGAATTCAACAACCGTTTGGATTTCGACGGCGTGGTGCTCACCAAGCTCGATGGCGACACACGCGGCGGTGCGGCGATCTCGATTCGTGCTGTAGTTCGGAAACCGCTGAAATTCATCAGCGCGGGCGAAAAAATGGATGCGCTGCAAGTGTTCCATCCCGAACGCATGGCCGACCGTATACTCGGCATGGGCGACGTGGTGTCGCTGGTAGAGCGCGCTCAGGAGCAGTTCGACGAAGAGGAGGCGCGGCGGCTTAAAAAGAAACTCGCGCGCAACGAATTCAATTTCAACGATTTCCTCACCCAGATAGGCCAGGTTAAAAAGATGGGCAACCTTAAAGACCTCGCGTCGATGATACCGGGCGTGGGTAAGGCGTTGCGCGATGTGGATATCAGCGACGATTCGTTCAAATCGACCGAGGCCATGATTCATTCGATGACGCCCGACGAGCGTGAAAACCCCGCGATCATCAACGGCACTCGCCGCCAGCGCATCGCCAAAGGATCGGGCACAACGATGGCCGATGTGAACCAGCTGTTGAAGCAATTCGAGCAGACGCGCAAAATGATGAAGTCGGTAGCCACCGGCGGCGGAATGCGCGGTGCGGTTGCGGGCAAACTGATGAAGACGAAGCGGAGGTGACACACACGCGTGTGTCTTCCAGCCTGCCGGATAACAGAATAATGTCAATTAAAATTTGAATTAACAGAAAAAACGCACTATATTTGCACCTCGAAAGTGTTCGGGATGTAGTTCAGTCCGGTTAGAATGTTGGTCTGGGGGACCAAAGGTCGCTGGTTCGAGTCCAGTCATCCCGACGCGAAAAAGAGAGGTTGCAGCTTTCGGGCTGCAACCTCTTATTATTATCAGGCCCTACTTTCGCACCCCATACTGATTATGCTCCGCCGTCGGGTGCTGTATGGGCTGCGGAGGCGTCGCGACAGCGTTGGCAGCGGTCAGCCGGATAACATCGCCCGCTGACGTGCGAAGCCTTATCAGCCCCGTCTGATTATCGACTACGGAGAAATCGACCGTCCCGCCTCCGATTTTTTGCGCCAGCAAATTATCCGTATTCATGCCGGTTTGCAGGAGGCATTCGCCGCCTTTTTCGCTCACGATCTGTATGAATACCGTCCGTCCGCCATCGCGCGAGGCGCTTACCAGGAACGCTCCCGGTGCGCGGAAGTCGATGAACGAAGCCTGAGGCCAACTGTCGGGAACGGCGGGGAAAATCCGTATCTTTCCGCCCCACGATTGCAGGTAAAGTTCTTGCAGCGAGGTCGCACCGGCCAGCGGGGTCTCGATAACGGGAGCGCCCTCACGGTACAGGGTATTCGGCTGGACATACCGGTCGAGTAGCGTATGCAGCTGGCCCACAGCCATTTCGCTGTCGCCCATCATCGAATACATCGACGATGAACCGGTGAAGGAGTAGCCTTGCAGAAGTCGCGGCATACTTTGCCAGTGGGCGATGCTTTTGGCGATCAATTCCCGATTTTCCGGCTGCTCCCAATTTATTTCGTAGAACGGATATATCATCAGCAAATGAGAGTAATGGCGGTGGGAGCTTTCGAGATTTACGCCTTCACCGATCATAAACCCTCGTTCGGGGTCTACGGGGTAATCGACGAGATTATCCCGAAAATCCTGCCATCTGGCCACTCTCGGATCGTCCAGTTCATACGCCGCGTTCAGTTCCAGCAAAGTGTTCAGCCCCCACCGCAGTACAGCCAGGTCGTAATTGCAATTCCGTGCCACGGCATACTCCGGCGATGCGGTTTGAGGCAGATGCCATAGTCCGTCTTCGCCCCGTTCGCGAATATATTCATAATAACGGACGCTCTTGGCGAGCATCGGATAGAACCGGTCGAGCAACTCCGCCTCGTCGCCCGTATAGGTGCAGTATTCATAGTAATGATACAGCAGCCACAGCAGGTTGCCCGCCTCGTAAAGCATCGGGTTCTCCATATCGGGGCGCAGGGGCGAGAACATGTGGTAGCTCGTGCTGCGTCCCATGACGATAGCGTCGCGTTGCCACTCTTCGATGGTCGTGTTAGCCGCAAGGTTGTGCATATTGTCGTTCAGCGCACGCCAGACAGGGCGCGACATCTCGGCGCGGTTTGCCGTGAAGAGCGGAGAGTACGTAAGTTGAATGTTGAGGTTCATCCAGATGGCGGTCCACGGCGTGTTTTCCATTGCCCATGGACCTTGCAGGTCAATAACATGTTTGTCGGGACGCGTGAGGCAGGCGAATTTGTACTGCTGAATCCAATAGAAACTCTCCATCTTGGCATCCCCGAACGAGGCAAAGCTGGCGGGATAGTACCCGTGCCACCATTCTTTATGGCTGCGCTCCATCGATGCCGCAGACTGTTTGAACGCGCGATCGAGCGTCGTTTTGGCTTTGTCGATCGCCGCCCGCTCGGTCGGCTCGTGCGAAATGGTCATAAGAATACGGCGCGAATCTCCATCCTTCGCTTCACGCCATGCCACGACGTATGTCATTCCGCCTACCAGATTCTGCACCGACAGACCGTAATCGCCGTCGGTGAAAATCCTCACTTCGGGGTTAGGAGTGTCGATATACTCCTGCGGGTAGTCGGCACGGCCATGCACGTAGCGCGGGCTTATGGCCCGCAGCGCCGTCCATTCCCATCGGAAATCTCTTTCCGCGCCTTCCGCCTGAGTTTCGAGCACGATCACGTCCTGCGTAGCGTGGACATAGCTTTTCAGCGCGATACGTCCTTCGTCGGTAACGATTTCGCCCGTCGTCACGGCATCCCACAAACCGAGCCTCATACTCTCGTCGGAGACCGCGCCCACGGGGGTCAACAGAAAATACCCGATCGGCAGCCGCGCACCGTGATACAGGTTACGGTACTCGTATTTGTTTTCCGGCATCCGCCCTTCGGTCACGTCCACCCGCCCGATATGGAATTTATATCCGTCGCCCAGCTTGTAGATATTATTCCCCAGCAGCCCGTTGCCCATTATCGCTCCGGCGTAATAATCCGGCGTGATCGTATTCCACACCATATCGTGTCGGCTAAGGAACGCCGGCCAGTCGATGTCTTGCGGCGTGATTTTTTCTACGCTCGTGCAGGCGGGCATGGAGAGCAGCGCTGCGACGAAAAAGAAAAGGATGAAGAGTTTCTTCATAATAGGATATTTTAAGAATTTAACGAAAATTAATTGTAAAATGTTGTCATTTATTACTCTGCCGCAAGAGTCGCCATTTCGCCGAAACCGATGCGGCGCACCTCGCATGAACCGATTCCGGTCGGGAAAACGAACCGGATCGCGTCGCCGCCTTCGCATTTTTTGTCCTTGCGAATAGCCGCCAGCAGGCTTTCGAATGGGAGTTCGGTGCGCAACGGAAGTCCGAACCGCTCCAACAAATGCCCGATGCGCGAGTGGTCGTCTGCCGAGAGCAGTTTTGCACGCATGGCCATCGTGGCGGCCGTAGCCATGCCCGCCGCGACCGCCTCGCCGTGCAGATAATCGCGTGACAGGCTCTCGATAGCATGTCCGAACGTATGCCCCAGATTGAGTTTGCGGCGTTCACCCGCCTCGCGCTCGTCGCGCTCTACGATATTCATTTTCACCCGCACCGCACGCGAAATTACCTCCGCAAGCAACGTGTCGTCGCTGCGCAGCCTTTCGAAATCCGATGATTCAAGGAGTTCGAACAATTCCGCATTGCCGACCACCGCCGCTTTGACCACTTCGGCCAGCCCGGTGCGGAACTCACGGTCGGGCAGTGTGCACAGTAACGCGGGGTCGCACAGCACGAACTGCGGCTGGGCAAACGTTCCGACCATGTTCTTATAACCGTCGAGGTTTACGCCGTTCTTACCGCCGATGGCCGCATCGACTTGCCCCAGGAGCGTCGTGGGGACGAACCCGAACCGCACGCCGCGCATATAGGTCGCGGCGACAAATCCCGTGATGTCGGTCACCGTACCGCCTCCGATGCCGACGATAAAGCAGTCACGCCCCGCGCCGCGTTCTACGAGCGCGCGCCAGATGTTTTCGGCCGTCGTAAGCGTTTTATGCTCTTCGCCCGCTTCGACGACGATCTTTTCATGTGCGTCGCATAGATGCACCACATTGGAATCGGTGATCGCGATCACGCGCCCGTCGGGCAGATATTCGGAAAGTTTCTGCGCCGCGTGCGCTTTTATTATGATTTCACTCATATCGTCAACAAAAATAACAATTTATTCAGGTTATATGCGAACAAAATAAAATTTATCGACAAGCTATTGCGGTTTCTATTTTTTGCTTATACTTGCAGTGAATTTCAAGCATCATTTTTTCAGACATGACAAGTAACGCGAACAATAAGAAACGCGTGGTGATCAGCTACCACAATCTCTCGCCCGAGTTACAGATCGAGTTGCGCAAGAAGTATCCGCTGGGGTTCACCGAGTCGATGATACGAATAGAGAAGGGACCGGGCGACTTTTTCTATGCCGTGGTATTCGAAACCGACGAGGTGAATTACCTCGTAAAGATCGACGTGAAAGTGGATGGCGGCAACCAGCAAGAGGAGGAGGAAGACAAGGAATTTTACGACGAGGACGACATTAAGGGCGCAGACGATTTGGCCGACGGAGATTCGGACGACGAATAGTACATGTATATGCGTCATTGCGAGCCTGAAAGGCGAAGCAATCCAGTGACTTTATTCTGGATTGCTTCGCCTTTCAGGCTCGCAATGACGCGTGTGCGTGCTATCCGGTAGGTTATGAAAACACACGCGTGTGCGGCAGGCTGGAAATCACACGCGTGTGTAATCGACGAACTCGAACGGATGGGCGAATTTCTCTCCGCGCTCATGGGCCTCGCACGAAACCACGCGCCACTCGTCCGCCGAAATTTCGGGGAAAGTGGTGTCGCCATCGAACGGGGCACACACGCGCGTGATATATAATTTATCGGCCATGCTCATGGCCTGGCGGTAAATCTCGCCGCCTCCGATAATAAATACTTCCTCATCGGCCGAGAAAAGCGCCACCGCTTCATCCAAAGAACCGATTACGAGCACGCCTTCGGGCACGCCATATGCAGGATCGTGGGTGATTACCACGTTGGTGCGTCCCGGCAGCGGCCGCCCGAGCGATTCGAACGTTTTGCGCCCCATAACGATCGGATGGCCCATAGTGATGGCTTTGAACCGTCGGAAATCTTCGGAAATATGCCACGGCATGGCGTTGCCGCTGCCAATAACGCCGTTTTCGGCTACGGCGGCGATAATCGAAATCATACTGCAATGGGAGCTTTTATCGTCGGATGCGGGTCATAACCCGTCAATTCGAAGTCTTCGTATCGGAAGTCGAAAATCGACTTCACCTCCGGGTTTATGTGCATTTTCGGCAGTTCGTGCGGCTCGCGGAACAGCTGTAATTCTGTCTGTTCCAGATGGTTAAGATAGAGGTGCGCATCTCCCAGTGTGTGGATGAAATCACCTGCCTGCAAATCGCAAACCTGCGCCATCATCATCGTCAGCAGCGCATACGACGCAATGTTGAACGGCACGCCGAGGAAAACATCCGCGCTGCGCTGATAGAGCTGGCATGAGAGCCGCCCCTCGCCTACATAAAATTGAAACATTATGTGGCACGGCGGCAGCGCCATGCTGTCGAGTTCGCCCACGTTCCACGCGCTCACGATATGGCGTCGCGAGTCGGGATTCTCTTTTATCGATGCCACGACCTGCGCGATCTGGTCGATATGCCGCCCGTCGGGCGCAGGCCAGCTGCGCCATTGCGATCCGTACACCGGTCCCAATTCCCCTTGCGCATCCGCCCATTCGTCCCATATCGTCACGCCGTGCTCCTGCAAATATTTCACGTTCGTGTCGCCGCGCAGAAACCACAGCAGCTCATAGATGATCGACCTCAGATGCAGTTTCTTCGTCGTCACCATCGGGAATCCCTCGCTCAGGTCGAAACGCATCTGATGCCCGAATACGCTGCGCGTTCCCGTCCCCGTGCGGTCGCCTTTCACCAACCCATCCGTAACTATTCGCCGAAGCAGATCGTGGTATTGTTGCATGGTTGAATTTTCAATGTCTTTCACAAATGCGGCCCGCAGCCACCGGCGGCGTAGGGCCGCTTATTCTTCGCTTCGCTCAGACGCGCCTTACGCTGCTGGCTGCGAGCCGCACGCGCGCGTGTTTTCCAAACCTGCCGGATGCTACCGTTCGTTTATAAACTCAAAGACAAACAAGCGATAGATCCTTCCGTTCCTGCGGAACGTTCGGGATGACAGGCGCGATGGTTCACCATCGCGCCTGTCATCCGCACTTCGAGTGGCCGCACGACATGCATATCAGGCAGCCGTCCTGATATACGAGAGGCTCTTGGCCGCACTCGGGGCAGCGTTTGTTCACTTTTTCGCCGTTGGCGATATATTGTTTCAGCGCGCGCGCCACGCCGCTCTTCCACGTGTTTATGGTCTCGCTGTCGAAGTGCAGCGACTCGACGATGTTCACCACATCGACGATGGGCATTCCGTTGCGTATTACGCCCGAAATGAGTTTGGCGTAGTTCCAGAACGTGTCGTCGAACAGGCGCGAGATTCCGCCGATCGTATTCTTGTAGCCGTACTTGTCCTCGTATTGGAAGTCATAACGTTTGCCGCCGCCCTCTTCGCGCACCTTGATGATCGCACCGCGCGTAATGGTGCGGGGGATGAACATGGCGTCCTCTTCGAGTTTTCCGGTGAAAATCTCGTACGGGCGGTTGTTGTATATCCCCACAAATGCAATCCAGTCCTCCTCGCCGTTCTTGAAGCGCACTATGTCGGCATCCAACTCCGTCGGGCGTTTCAGAGGCGGCTTATATCCGCCTCCGCCATCGGCTTCTTTGCTTTGCTTTTTATCTATCAACACGCCCGTCCGCGAACCGTCGCGATAGACCGTCACGCCCTTGCAGCCCGACTCCCACGCGGTGTAGTAAACCTTTCCGACCATCTCTTCCGAAATGTCGTTGGGCAGGTTGACGGTTACCGAGATCGAGTGATCGACCCATTTCTGGATCGCGCCCTGCATCTTCACCTTGTTCACCCAGTCGATGTCGTTGGCCGTCGCACGATAGTAGGGTGACGCGGCAACCAGAGCGTCCAGCTGTTCGTCCGTAAGGGCGTTGAGGTTCGACGTATCGTGCCCGTTTACCTCCATCCACGTAATGAACTTGTGGTGGAAGACGTTGTACTCCTCCCACGAATCGCCCACCTCGTCCACGATGAGCGTCGCCGAAACGTCCTTGTCATTGGGATTCACCTTGCGCCGCCGCTTGTAAACGGGGCGGAACACCGGCTCGATGCCCGACGTGGTTTGCGACATAAGGCTCGTAGTCCCCGTCGGAGCTATGGTGAGCATCGCGATATTGCGCCTTCCCGCGCGCGCCATCTCTTTGTAGAGTTCCGGCGATGTTTCGGCCAGACGCATGATCATCGGATTTCCGGCCTCTTTTGCGGTGCTGTATATCGGGAACGCGCCTCTCTCGGCGGCCATGCGCACGCTCGCGCGGTAGGCCTCGATAGCGAGTGTCTTCTGTACCTCGACCGCAAATTCTATCGCCTCGTCCGTGCCATAGCATAATCCCAGCGCGGCCAGCATATCGCCCTCCGCCGTGATGCCCAGACCGGTGCGTCGGCCCTGTAAAGCCTTTTCGCGTATCTTCTCCCACAACTGACGTTCCACGCGGCGAATTTCGTCGTCTTCGGGGTCGGCCGAAATCTTTGCGATTATCGCCTCTACTTTTTCGAGTTCGAGGTCGATGATGTCATCCATCATCCTCATAGCCTTGCCCACGTGCGAGCGGAACAGCTCGAAATCGAACCGCGCATCTTTCGTAAAAGGCTGATTCACATAACTGTACAGGTTCAGCGCCAGCAACCGGCAACTGTCATAAGGGCACAGCGGAATTTCACCGCACGGGTTCGTCGACACCGTCACGAACCCTTCCTCGGCATAGCAATCCGGCACCGATTCGCGAATTATCGTATCCCAGAAAAGCACACCCGGTTCGGCCGATTTCCATGCATTATGGATAATCTTGTCCCACAACGCCCGTGCGTCGATATGTTTTTCGAACATCGGCTCGGTGCTCCCGATAGGGAACTGCTGGTGGTATTTTTTGCCGTCGCGCGCCGCCGCCATGAACTCGTCGTCGATCTTCACCGAGACGTTCGCCCCCGTCACCTTGCCCGTCTCCACCTTCGCGTCTATGAAGTTCTCGGCATCGGGGTGGCGTATCGACAGCGAGAGCATGAGCGCACCGCGCCGTCCGTCCTGGGCCACCTCGCGCGTGGAGTTCGAATACCGCTCCATGAACGGCACTATGCCCGTCGAGGTGAGAGCGCTGTTCAGCACCGGACTTCCCGTAGGACGTATGTGCGACAGGTCGTGTCCCACGCCGCCCCGCCGCTTCATCAACTGCACCTGCTCCTCGTCGATACGGATGATGCCACCGTACGAGTCCGCCGGTTTTTTATGCCCGATGACGAAACAGTTCGACAGCGACGCGATCTGCAAATCGTTGCCTATCCCTGTCATCGGCCCGCCCTGCGGGATGACGTACCGAAAATCGCGCAGCAGTCCGTAAACCTCATCCTCCGACATCGGATTGGGATAATTCGCCTCGATGCGTGCTATTTCGCGCGCTATGCGGCGGTGCATCTGTTCGGGCGAACCCTCGTAGATCTTGCCGAAAGAGTCCTTCAATGCATACTTGCTGACCCACACCGTCGCGGCCAGCTCGTCGCCTTTGAAATATTCCCTTGCGCCTGCCACGGCGTCGGCGTAACTGTATTCTCTCAACGTTTCCGTCGCGGCGAGTGGCGCGCCCTTGGTCGATTTTGCGGTCGGCATATCTACGTAAATAATGATGTTGTTGCGGTCACTGCTGTTTTTTGCAGTTTAATTCCTCACAAGTTTACGACATATCCCCGATAGTTCAGCCCCAAGCAGCAGCGTTTTTATCAACAACTTATCGTCATTCCGCACCGACCGCCTCACACCGTGACGGTTACGCTCGCACACTCGACTTTACCGCCCAGCGGCGGAGCGAGCTTCGACACTTTCACCGTCGCGCGCCCGATTTGCGGGAACTGCGCGCGCAGCGCCTCGCCAATGCGCCACGCAACGTTCTCGATAATGTTCGACGTGATCTCCATCTGCTCGCGCACCGTTTCATAGACCGTGAGGTAATTTATGCTTTGAGACAGGTCGTCGCCGCGCGCCGCTTCGTCCGCATCCGCTTCAAGTGCCACGCTCACCAGAAACCGGTTGCCCACCACCTTTTCCAGGTCATAGCATCCGTGAAATGCCCGGAACGACATGTTTTCCAACTCTATGATAGCTTTCATTTTGTCATTATTATAAGGTAGATTCTTTGTCGCAGCCGATTATGCAATAGACATCAGTTCGCGATACTTGGGCAGCGGCCAGAGGCGGTCGTCTACAATAAGTTCCAGCTTGTCGATATGCTCGCGAATGGCGGTTATGTAGGGTCGAACCTCGGTTTCGTAACCCATCGCGCGCTCCGAAAGGCTCTCTACGGCATTCCATTTTTTACGCGCCTCTATCATGTTATGAGTGTTCTCGCGAATGAACTGCACATGCTCCACCATCTCGTGAATGGTCTTCATCTCCTCGCCGGCCAGCGACTCGAATTCGTCGGGGAAAACCTCCTTGATGCCCCGAATGTTTTCGATCAGGATGTTCTGATAGGCGATCGCCGTGGGGATGATATGATTGGTCGCCAAGTCGCCGATTATACGCGATTCGATCTGTGCCTTTTTAATAAATGTCTCGTTTTTGATCTCGTACCGCGCTGTGAGTTCCGTCCGTGTCAGTACGCCGAAACGCTCGAACAGAGCTACGCTTTCTGGACGCAGATATTCCCTGAACGCCTGCGGAACGTTGTTCACCGAGCGCAGACCACGCCGTGCGGCCTCTTCGGCCCACTCGCAGCTGTAACCGTTGCCCTCGAAACGGATATTTTTTGATGCGGCGATGTAACGGCGTATAACTTGCAGTATAGCCTCGTCTTTTTTGACATCTTTTTCGATCAGCGCATCCACTTCGGCCTTAAAATCGTAGAGAGCCTCCGCTACCGCCGTGTTGATAACGATCAGCGGCAGGGCGCAGTTCGACGACGACCCCGTGGCGCGAAACTCGAACCGGTTGCCCGTGAAAGCGAACGGCGACGTGCGGTTGCGGTCGGTGTTGTCGAGCAGGATTTCGGGTATTTTGCCTATGTCGAGCTTTATCTCGGTCTTCTCGTCGGGCGACATTTTCTTGTGCGACACGCGCCGTTCTATGAAATCGAGCGCGGCGTCCATCGTCGTGCCCGTGAAAACCGACAATATGGACGGCGGAGCTTCGTGGCCGCCCAGGCGATGGGAGTTGGTCTCGGTGGCTATCGACGCCATCATGAGCGACCCGTGCTCGGCGGCGGCTTTGAGCGTACAGACGAAGAACGTGAGGAACTGAATGTTCGTTTTGGGTGTTTTGCCCGGCGCGAGCAGGTTCACACCCGTATTCGTGGCCAGCGACCAGTTGCAGTGCTTGCCCGACCCGTTCACACCCATATATGGTTTCTCGTGGAACAGCACGCGCAGTTTGTGGCGTGAGGCGGTCTTGCGCATTACGGTCATCAGCAGCGTATTGTGGTCGACCGCAATGTTGGCCTCCTCGAACATCGGCGCACACTCGAACTGGCTCGGGGCGACCTCGTTATGGCGCGTTTTGAGCGGAATGCCGAGGCGGTAGGCCTGCTCTTCGAACTCTTTCATGAAATTCATCACACGGTGGGGGATTGCGCCCCAATAATGGTCGTCCAGCTGCTGGTCTTTGGCGGCGGTGTGCCCCATCAGAGTACGGCCGCACTGCGCAAGGTCAGGACGCGCACGGAAAAGCGCCTCGTCAACAAGGAAATACTCCTGCTCCCAACCCAGCGTAGCCACTACTTTCGTTATCTCGCGGTCGAACAGCTGGCCGACCTCTACGGCCGCTTTGTCCAACGCCGCGAGCGATTTGAGCAGCGGCGTTTTGAAGTCGAGCGCCTCGCCCGTGTAGGCCACGAAAATACTCGGTATGCAAAGTGTTTTATCGACAATAAAAGCGGGTGACGAAGGGTCCCAAGCGCTGTATCCGCGCGCTTCGAACGTGTTGCGCAGTCCGCCGTTGGGGAACGCCGATGCGTCGGGCTCTTGCTGAACGAGCAGTTCGCCGCGGAATGTTTCGAACGATCCGCCGCCACTGACAGGCTCGAAAAAAGCATCGTGCTTCTCCGCCGTAGAGTCGTTCAGGGGCTGAAACCAGTGGGTGTAATGCGTTGCGCCGCGCTCCATAGCCCATGTCTTCATGCCCAGAGCCACCTGGTCGGCCACTTTGCGGTCGATGCGGCGGCCGTCGTCGATGGCATCGACGACGGCACGCCGCACCTCGCGCGGCAGGTATTGACGCATCTGTCGCTCGTCGAAAACGTCGATGCCGAAATATTCGGAAACTTTTTTGTCGGTAAGTTGCGGCTCGATAATCTCGCGCCGTGAAATTTCGTCGAAAGCAAGCAGGCGGAATGATGTCATGTGTGTTATGTGTTTTATCGATTCGCCGACAAAAGTATATCTTTTTTTGATGAGCGCCTAATTTTACAGGGGGTATTTCGAAAAAACACCGATAAAAATAAAGAATACCCCCGAAAAAATAGTCGTCACGACAGAAAAACACAAAGCAAATGTCATTCCGAACGTCCCGTAGGGACGGAGGAATCTATCGCTAGTTTATAAATTCAAAGACAGACGAGCGATAGATTCCTCGTCGGCGCTACGCGCCTTGCTCGGAATGACAGTCAGCAGACTGGAAGCTACGCGCGCGTGTGACATTTTGTCAGTGCGATATGCCGGATTTGCGTTTGGCATAGTATATGATTATCTTTGCACTCAGAAAAACAAACCTATAAAAATACTTTTCAAAATGAACGTTAAACCATTATCAGACAGAGTCTTGATAGAACCTAACGCCGCCGAAGAGAAGACGGCAGGAGGTCTCATCATCCCCGACACGGCTAAGGAAAAACCGCTCGCGGGCACAGTCATGGCAGTCGGACCCGGCACTTCGGAGGTGACGATGGAAGTGAAAAAAGGCGATAAGGTGCTCTACGGCAAATATGCCGGAACGGAGATCACCGTCGAGGGAAAACAGTACCTCATAATGAAACAGAGCGATATTCTGGCAATAATCTAAAAGAGACAAAAAAATGGCAAAGGAGATAAAATACAACGTTGAGGCGCGTGAGCAGCTCAAACAAGGTGTCGATGCACTGGCAAATGCCGTGAAAATAACGCTCGGCCCGAAAGGACGAAATGTTATTATTGAAAAAAAATTCGGCGCACCGCAAATCACCAAGGACGGCGTGACGGTGGCGAAGGAAATCGAACTGGAAGACCGTTTCGCCAATATGGGCGCGCAGATGGTGAAGGAAGTCGCGTCGAAGACCAACGACGATGCGGGCGACGGAACGACGACGGCGACCGTCCTGGCGCAGTCTATTATAAATGTGGGGCTGAAAAACGTGACCGCCGGAGCGAACCCGATGGACCTCAAACGCGGTATCGATAAGGCTGTGGCAGCGGTAATCGAAAACTTACGCAAACAGAGCCAGAAAGTGGGCAGCGATCTGAAAAAGATCGAGCAGGTGGCGACAAGCTCGGCGAACAACGATCCCTATATCGGTGAACTCATAGCCGAGGCGATGGGCAAGGTGAGCAACGAGGGTGTGATTACGGTCGAGGAGGCCAAAGGTACGGAGACGCGCGTGGAGGTCGTCGAGGGTATGCAGTTCGATCGCGGCTATCTGTCGGCGTATTTTATGACCGATTCGGAGAAAATGGAGGCTGTGATGGAGAACCCCTACATCCTCATCACCGACAAGAAGATTTCGACGATGAAGGAACTGATGCCCGTGCTCGAACCCGTTGCACAGAACGGACGCGCGCTGGTCGTCATCGCCGAAGACGTCGATGGCGAGGCGCTTGCGGCGCTGGTGGTGAACCGCCTGCGCGGCACTCTGAAAATCGCTGCCGTGAAAGCTCCGGGCTTCGGCGATCGCCGTAAGGAAATGCTGGAAGATATTGCCGTTCTGACAGGCGGCACGGTGATTTCGGAGGAGAAAGGTCTGAAACTCGACGAAGCGAAATTGGAAATGCTGGGTTCGGCCGAGAAGATCGTTATCAGCAAGGAGAATACCACCATTGTGAACGGCAAAGGTGCGAAGCCGGCCATCGAGGGGCGCGTCGGACAGATCCGCAAGCAAATGGAGCTCAGCACATCGGATTACGATAAGGAAAAGCTTGCCGAGCGTCTGGCGAAACTGTCGGGCGGCGTGGCGGTTCTTTATGTAGGCGCGGCTACGGAAGTCGAGATGAAAGAGAAGAAAGACCGCGTGGAGGATGCTTTGGCGGCAACCCGTGCGGCTGTCGAGGAAGGGATTATCCCCGGCGGCGGCGTGGCCTACCTGCGCGCCACAGTGGCGTTGGAGGTGCTGAAAGGAGACAACGATGACGAGACGACGGGTATCGCTATTGTAAAGCGTGCCATCGAAGAGCCTCTGCGCCAGATAGTTGCCAACGCTGGCGGCGAGGGTTCGGTCGTGGTGAACAAGGTTCGCGAGGGCGCAGGTGCATTCGGCTACAACGCGCGTACCGACCGATACGAAGACCTCTTGGCGGCGGGCATTATCGACCCGACGAAAGTGGCCCGCGTAGCGTTGGAGAACGCCGCCTCGATCGCCTCGATGCTGCTCACCACCGAGTGCGTCGTGGCCGACATTAAGGAAGAAACCCCCATGATGCCGCCGCAAGGTATGGGCGGAATGGGTGGCATGATGTAATGGGAACTCCTAAAATCCCCAAAATACTGCGTTACACGCCCTCGCCAAAATGCTCACTTACGTTTAAGTAAGTTCCGCTTTTGTCTCGGTCGCAAGCCTTGTCTTTTGGGGATTTTAGAAGTTCCCATAACGCTAGTGTTTTCCGGCCTGCCGGAAAACTGTCATTGCGGCATCCGAGCCGCAATCTAATCCAAATGAGACTGCGGATCAAGTCCGCAGTGACAAAATTAAAATGGGGCGTCTTCATAGACGCCCCATTTTAATCCCCGACTTCCAGCGCCACCCATACCGGCAGGTGGTCGCTGAAACCGCCGGTATAGCGGCGGCCGGTAAAGGTGCGCAGCGGCCACCCGCCTCGGCGCGTGCGGTCGTTGTGTAGCATATATGGTTTGATGAAGATGCCGCTTTGTCGATTGCCGAAATGATTGTCGAAAAGCCGGTGGCACAGAAAAATGTTGTCATAGAGCAGCCAGCGACCGTTGTAAACATAGCTCCCCGCACCGTCGGCGGCGAGCGTGGCGAGCGGTGAGAAGAACATACTGTCGCGTAGCAACGTGCGGCGCATAATGCGCTCGCGGGGTGCAGCATTGAAGTCGCCGAGAATCAGCAGGCGGCTCGCCGTATCGGCCGTGTGTAGCGAATCGGCAAACGAGCGCAATCTGTCTAAGGCGCGCTCGCGTACCGCACGGCTGTTGAGTTTCGACGGCAGGTGGACGACCACGATGTCTATGCGCCGGCCGTGCAGTTCGCCGCGCACATAAAGAAACATGCGCGACGTGCGCGAATCTATGGTGCGCACGTCGGCAGGGATGAATTTGTCGCCTTTGTAGAGCAGCGCGAGATTGCGTCCGCCTGCGCGTGCGGTTTCTTCGAGAATGATAAAGTTGTAGTCCGTTCTCAGCCTCAGCGCCAGATCGCGCACAACGCCCTCGTTCTCCACTTCGCACAGACCTATCACGTCGAGTGCCATTTGGTCGATCACGCGCGCGAGGTTTGCGAGCTTGCTTTCGTAGCGTGCCGTGTTCCACTTGTTTCGCCCTTGCGGCGTAAAAGCACGGTCGTCGTAATGCATGTTTGGGATGGTGTCGAAAAGATTCTCGACGTTCCAGAACCCCACCGTCGCCGTGCGTTGCTGTCCCGCCGCAGGCATGACTGCCAGCAAAAAGAATGTGAGAGATATGTAGTGGCGAAAAAGCATAGCTATTGGGTTTCGTGTGCGGCGTGCCGCGTGACTTTCGCGTCAGCGAAAGTCACCCTCCGGATAGCAAACCCCTTACTTCGTAGCACGTTTCCGTGCGTTCTCATCGAGCAGAATCTTGCGCAAGCGAATGACTTTCGGCGTTACTTCGACATATTCGTCCTCGTTGATATATTCGAGCGCTTCTTCCAGCGAGAAGATAACGGCCGGCGCGATGCTCATTTTTTCGTCCGCTCCGCTCGCCCGCATGTTGGTGAGTTTCTTGCTCTTGGTGAGGTTGATACCCATGTCTTCGCTGCGCGTGTTTTCGCCCACGACCTGACCGTTGTAAATCTCGTCGCCAGGCGGGACAAAGAATCGCCCGCGATCCTGTAACTTGTTGATAGCGTAGGCATAAGCCGTGCCCGTCTCCAAAGAGATAAGCGATCCGTTTATGCGCATCTCGATGTCGCCTTTCCACGCCTCGAACGCGCGGAAGCGGTGCGACATCACTGCCTCGCCGGCAGTTGCGGTCAGCAGATTCGCGCGCAGACCTATTATGCCGCGCGATGGGATTTCGAAGTCGAGACGTGTGCGATCGCCGACGGTCTCCATGTTCAGAAGCACTCCGCGACGCTTGGTCGCCATCTCGATGGCGCGCCCCGAATATTCTTCCGGCAGGTCGATGGTCAGCTCTTCGACCGGCTCGCATTTTTTGCCGTCGATCTCGCGGATGATCACCTGCGGCTGTCCAACCTGCAACTCATACCCCTCGCGGCGCATCGTTTCGATAAGCACCGAGAGGTGCAGCACGCCGCGCCCGTAGACCACGAAGCTGTCGGCCGATGCGCCTGGTGTGACCCTCAGCGCAAGGTTCTTTTCGAGTTCGCGGTCGAGCCGTTCTTTGAGGTGACGCGAGGTAACGAATTTTCCGTCGCGCCCGAAGAACGGCGAGTCGTTTATCGTGAAGAGCATACTCATCGTCGGCTCGTCGATGGCGATGGGGGCGAGCGGTTCGGGTGCGTCGGCATCGCACACCGTGTCGCCTATTTCAAAACCGTCGATACCCACCAGCGCGCAAATTTCGCCGCTCGCGGCCTGCTCCACCTTGCTCTTGCCCAGCCCGTCGAACACCATCAGCTCCTTTATCCGTGTGCGCACCATCGTCTCGCCGTCGCGCTTGGCCAGAGTGACATGCTGACCCGTTCGCAGTACCCCGCGCGTGATACGTCCCACGGCGATACGCCCGAGATATGGCGAATGTTCGAGCGAGGTTATGAGCATCTGAGGTGTGCCCTCGACCGTCGGCGGCGCAGGTATTTCGTCGATTATGGTGTCCAGAAGCGGAACTATGCTGTCGGTCGCCTCTTTCCACTTGTGCGACATCCAGCCCTGCTTGGCGCTGCCGTAAATAGTTTTGAAATCGAGTTGCTCTTCCGTAGCGCCGAGTGTGAACATCAGGTCGAATACCTGCTCCTGAACGTACTCCGGACGGCAATTCGGCTTGTCCACCTTATTTATCACCACCACCGGTTTTTTGCCCAGCGCCAGCGCTTTTTGCAGTACGAACCGCGTCTGCGGCATCGTGCCCTCGAACGCATCGACCAACAGCAGCACGCCGTCGGCCATGTTAAGCACACGCTCCACCTCGCCTCCGAAATCGGAGTGGCCGGGAGTGTCTATCACATTGATCTTGTAGCCGTTGTGGTTTACAGAAACGTTTTTTGAAAGAATAGTGATGCCGCGCTCGCGTTCGAGGTCGTTGTTGTCCATTATCAGTTCTCCGGAGGCTGCCGCGCCCCCGCGAATTAGGAGGCCGTGATGGATCATCTTATCTACGAGAGTCGTCTTGCCGTGATCGACGTGAGCAATGATGGCGATGTTGCGGATTTTTTGCATTCAGATAATTTTAGGAGCGCAAAGATACGAAAAATGCCGGAGAATTGTCACTCCGAACGTTTGCAAAGCACGCGGAGAAATCTATCGCTCGGTTGTCTTAGAACTTATGAACTAACGATAAATTCCTCCGCCCTGAAAGGGCGGAGGAATGACAACTATCCGGCAGGGGCACTTTTGTGTTAGTAAAAGTGCCGCGTCACGCCGCCGCCCCACGCGGCGGGACGCTACATTTCATTTCGCGTCTTTCGCCGCCTACGGCGTGCCGAGTCGTTGCTTGGAGTCGCCACAAATGACTTACACGGTCATAATTTCGTGTTCTTTTTCGGCGACCACTTCGTCGAGCTTTTTGCCGAACCGGTCGATCAGCTTTTGCGCATCCGCCTCGCCGTCCTTTGCCATATCCTCAGGCATGCCGTCCTTCTGGGCCTTTTTGAACGCCTCGACCGCATCGCGCCGCGCATTGCGCAAGCTCACGCGCGCCGTTTCTGCTTCCGCTTTCACCTGCTTGACCAACATCACGCGACGCTCTTCGGTGAGCGGAGGAATCGTGAGCCGTATCTGCTCGCCGTTATTCGACGGCGTGAGACCGATATTCGAGACGAGAATCGCCTTCTCGATCGCCGGTATCAGTCCCTTTTCCCACGGCTGAATCAGGATCGTGCGCGCATCGGGGATATTCACGCTCGCCACCTGCGAGATCGGCACCTGGCCGCCGTAATAATTCACCGTAACGCCGTTAAGCACATTCTGGCTGGCTTTGCCCGCGCGAATGCTCTGCAACTCTTCCTGCAAGAACGCGATCGACTTCTCCATCTTCTCTGTCGCCGCGCCGAGTATCAATTTCGATTCTTCGGACATAATATTTTGTATTATGAGTTATTAACTTAGTTATTCTTCAACAAGATCGAGTATCCAATTTATCCATGAAAGAACCGTCGAGTGTCCGACGTGTTACATTTTTATCCTAAAAATCGTCAGCATAATAATATTCTTTGTCTTCTGTCCCATCACAAAACCCAGTTTCGTAAGCAAATTTGACAACTTGCTCAACTTCTCTCAAAGTAAATGTTTTCTTAGTGTTGCTCATATTTTCATTTGTTGTTCGACTGCGCTTAATTCAGACATTTTCGTGTGTAAATCGGATACATATTGATAATCTATAAATTTCACCCTGTTTTTTGAGCTAACGATATAAAGTTTTGAATGAAAATCCTGCAAATCATTAAATTTCAGCAGTGAATTTTGTATATCTGTTGAATGTTCCACCTCAAAAATAGAAGACGGCAATTTTCTTTCATTAAACCAGATAACATCTATGGTTTTCGCTCTGCGAACTATGTTTGAATAGGTGAAATCATAAATGTCCTCCATGGAGGCAACGTTTTTCAATGGCTTGTGTAAAAATAATTTATTTTTATCCTGAGAAGGTATATACGTAAACATTCCTTTCATATTGCCTATTTCTACGAGTAAACCTTGATAATAAGAATGATTAAACTCTATGAGTTTATCGGAATTTTGTTCTTCCCCATCTTCTGCGATAATGCCTTGTTTTTCAAATTTATCTTTGTATTTCACCAAAGCATATAATCCCGGTTTGATTTTGTAAATATTTTTATCAAGCTGAACTGTTCGTCTAATACTTGCATAAGGCGTTTTAGTTTTCCATTCACAGTCTTCGATTTTGAAAATCTCTTGGTTTATCTGTCCAAGCGTCGCAATGCCGCCTAAATTCTCAATCGTTCTGATTACTGCCTCGTATTGCTTCATTTTTTATGACGCTAATTAATTATACTTTTAGGCATAGCATTCATTATGGCATCCATGAGCTGCCTCTTTCCGCCAACCCACTTCACAAATGGAGATATTAACTTATTTTTTGCCATGATGTTACAGCTATTCCACGACCGTCCCTATCTTCTCGCCCGCCACTGCCCGTGCGAGATTGCCCTCCGTATCCATATCGAATACGACGATCGGTAAACCATTTTCGCTGCACAGGGTGAACGCCGTGAGGTCCATCACCCGCAGTCCGCGCCGCAACACCTCGTCGAATGTTATGGTGTCGAACCGCGTCGCCATCGGGTCGCGTTTTGGGTCGGAGGTGTACACCCCATCCACGCGCGTCCCTTTGAGCAGAACTTCGGCCTCGATCTCGATACCGCGCAGCGCTGCCGCCGTGTCGGTGGTGAAATAGGGGTTCGACGTCCCGCCGCCGATTATCACTACCTGCCCCGCCGCGAGATATTCGAGTGCTTTTGCTTTCGAATAGAATTCGCCGACGGGTTCCATGCGTATGGCCGTCAGCACTTTACACCCGACGCCCGCCGCTTCGAGCGCCGATTGCAATGCAAGCGAATTGATCACCGTCGCGAGCATTCCCATCTGGTCGCCCTTAACTCTGTCGAACCCGCCTTGCGCGCCGCTAAGTCCGCGAAAGATATTCCCGCCGCCGATCACGATACCGATCTGCACGCCGCTTGCCGCGACGGCCTTTATCTGTCGCGCGTAGGACGCTAGCACCCCCGGCGAAAGTCCCTCGCCGTCCGACCCGCCGAGCGATTCGCCGCTGAGTTTAAGTAAAATTCGTTTATATTTCATGTTCGAAAATCCGTATTAATCAAACACGGTCAATTAATTGAAGCAACTCGTCGAGTTTGGGCGACAGGATTATCTCCGTGCGTCGGTTGCGGGCGCGGGCGTCGGCGCTCGTTCCGGCCGCAACGGGCAGCCACTCGCCCCTTCCGGCCGAAATAATACGCGACGGCTCGATGCCGCGATTCTCCAACAGCAGCCGCGTCACTGTCGTCGCGCGCATTACGCTCAGGTCGAGATTATCGCGCAGATGACCGCTCCCGCGATACGGCACGTCGTCGGTGTGTCCTTCGACCATAATGTCGATTTCGGGATTCGCCGCCAGCACTGCCGCCAAGTCGCGGATCGCCGTCCTGCCGTCGCGCTCTACCTCGAAACTCCCCGAACGGAATAGCAGCCTGTCGTCCATCGAGACATAGACCTTGCCGTCGCGCGTGGTGATCGACAGCCCTTTACCCTCGAATCCCAAAAGAGCGTCGGCCACTTTACGGCGTATCGATGCGAGAGCTTCTTCACGAGCACGCAGCAACCGCTCCAATTCCTCCACGCGCGTCGAACGTTCGTCGAGTTCGCGCTGGTTGGTCTCCAACTGGCGCAGCATTCGCGCAGCTTCGGCCGAACCGTCGGCCAACAACCTCTCGTAGCGTTGTTGCAGTTCGGCGTGTTTGTCCTGCAACAGCGCGAGTTCGGCTTGCAGACGTTCGTTCTCCTGCGCCAGACGGTCGTTGCGCGATATGAGTTCGCCGATGCGGTTGCGCGAAAAATCGACTTCGGTCTCTGCCGCCAACAGTCCCGCGCGCAGCAGGTTATACCGCTTCATCGACACGCACGATGCGCACGACGCGGCCACGAGTATGAGTACAAGCAATTTTTTCATCTGACGCGTGCAGCTATATCAACAGGCGAATTTAGCGTTTTTTTCCGAAAAAACAGTAACTTTGTTAAAATTAACCGTCGTGAAAAAAATGGCAGACAAATCCGGACCGGGCCGTTCGAAATGTGCCAAACGATTCAGTATCAGGCATCTTATATCGCCGGTGTTCATCGTTGTGCTGGCCATTTCGCTGTTCATGTGGCTGCTCACCAAGCTCAGCCACAGCTACACGACCGATATTGCGGTGACGGTGACGATTGACGAGCATCCGTTTCATGTCGAATGCGTGGCGCGCGGCACGGGTTACAGCCTGCTTTATTACAATATTTTCGAACGGAACAGAGTGATCGCCGTGCGGTTGGGCGACATGGCGGCAACGCCTTCGACCGTGAATCCGGGCTATTATGTGATTTCGCCATCGGTGTTACAACAGATCATCTCCCGCAATATCAGCAACTTACAGATTGTTTCGCTCAGCACCGCTACGGAGTTTAACCCTAACCCTTCGCCGGAATGATCCGCGTGGGCCTTACCGGCGGGATCGGCAGCGGCAAGAGTACTGTAGGGCGCATTTTCGAGACGCTCGGCGCACCCGTTTATCATACCGATCCGCGTGCGCGCGAGTTGATGGTGTCCGACCCCGAGCTGGTGCGCGAGTTGGTGGCGATACTCGGCGGCGGGGCTTATTTGCCTGATGGCGAGTTGGATAAGGCGTATGTGGCCTCACGTATTTTCGCCGACCGTGAGTTGCTTGCGCAAGTAAATGCGGCGGTGCATCCCCGTGTGGCGCGCGATTTCGAGCGGTGGGCCGACAGTTTCGAGAAGCGCGGTGATATACCTTATATTATAATGGAGTGTGCGATCCTGTTCGAGAGCGGCTTCGATGAATTGGTGGATTACTCCATAACGGTGAGCGCCCCCCTCGACGAGCGCGTGGGGCGTGCGGTACAGCGCGATGCGGCAGACCCTGACGACATACGCCGCCGCATGGCCAACCAGATGACCGACGCCGAGCGCGAATCGCGTACCGATTTCATTCTGCATAATTCCGACCATGACATGGTGTTGCCGGGCGTGTTGGAGTTGCACGAGAGGTTTATGGTAATATATATCGAGAATGACGCTGAAAATAACTAATGCCGCGTTCGACTTTTCCATGCCGGCGGTAATGGCGATTATCAACGTCACGCCCGATTCTTTCTGGGAGGGCAGCCGTCGCATTACAGACGACGATATTCTGCGCGCCATTGAGACGGCAGCGGAGGAAGGCGCAGCAATACTCGACATAGGCGGTTATTCGTCGCGACCCGGAGCGGCGGATGTTTCTGCCGACGAAGAGCAGCGGCGCGTGGCGCGCGGTGTGCGCATTGCGCGTGAGCGGTTTCCGCAGATGGCAGTCTCCATAGATACGTTTCGCTCGGAAGTGGCGCAGCGCATAGTCGAGGAGTTCGGCGCGGTGATCGTGAATGATATTTCGGCGGGCGCGCTCGATGCTCGGATGATTACGACGGTCGCCGGGCTGGGCCTGCCGTACATCGCGATGCACATGCGCGCGAGGCCCGCTACGATGCAACAACATACGGCGTATGAGGATATTGCAGGTGAAGTGCGCGATTATTTTACGGCGAAGATCGCGGAGTTGCGCGCAGCAGGGATTCGCGAAATTATCATCGACCCCGGATTCGGCTTCGCCAAAACTACGCGGCAGAACTACGAGTTGCTGGGCGCGATGGACACGCTGTCGGCGCTCAGATGTCCGCTGCTGGCCGGAGTTTCACGCAAATCGATGATCTACAAGGTATTGGAGACCTCGCCCGAAGATGCGCTCGCCGGAACTGCCGCTCTGCATTGGGAGGCGCTGCACAAGGGAGCGTCGATCCTGCGCGCCCACGATGTACGCGAGGCGGTGCAGGTAGTGCGGTTGTTCTCATATTATAAGGAAGTGGCGGATGAGATTTCAGGCACGCCGTCGGCGGCGGGTCGTCTGAGCGGAGCGAAGAAATAGCGACCCGCCGCGTGGGGCGGCGACGTGCCGCAGGACTTTCGCAAAAAGACACGAAAGCCCGACCTGCCGGTTGTCATTGCGGGCTTGCTGTAATCCAACGCAGGTAAGAGATTGTGGTTCGGAAGCGGCAATGACAAATCAAAACACGCGCGCGTGCAAAAGATTTTTGTATGAAAAAGAAAATGATAGAGGTCTCTGACCTTACGAAAAGTTATGGCGAGGTGCACGTGCTGCGCGGACTGTCGCTTGCGGTCGCCGAAGGCGAAGTGATCTCGATAGTGGGGCCGAGCGGCGCGGGAAAGACCACTCTGTTGCAGATCATAGGCACGCTGAGCGCGGCCGACGGGGGTAGCGTCGTGGTGGATGGGGTGGCTGTGGAACGGCTCGGTGACCGTGACCTGTCGCGTTTTCGCAACGAGAAAATAGGGTTCGTGTTCCAGTTCCATCATCTGCTGCCCGAGTTCACCGCATTCGAGAATGTCTGCATTCCGGGCTACATCGGCGGTCGCGACCGCGGCGAAGTTGAAAAACGTGCCTGCGAACTGATACACATGCTCGGCATGGAGCATCGTGCGACGCATAAGCCTGCCGAGCTTAGCGGCGGCGAACAGCAACGCATCGCCATCGCTCGCGCTCTGATAAATTCGCCGGCCGTGCTGTTAGCCGACGAGCCGTCGGGTAACCTCGACACGCGCAACCGCGACGAAATACACCGCCTGTTCTTCGACCTGCGCGAGCGGCTGGGGCAGACCATCGTCATCGTGACCCACGACGAAAGCCTTGCCGCGATGGCCGACCGCAGGATCACGATGCAAGACGGACTAATAAGTGGATAATGATGACCCACGACGATCTGCGCGAACTGCTCGAACGGTTGCACAATAAATATAATAGGCCGGAGTTTATCGAGGATGACCCTGTAAGCATCCCGCATCGCTATGCGGCGCGCGGCGACCGCGAGATCGCCGGTTTTTTGGCTGCGACCATCGCGTGGGGCAACCGTAAGGCCATTCTGAAAAGTGCGCGCCGTATGATGACGCTTATGGACGATGCGCCGCACGATTTTGTCGTGAACGCGTCGCAGGCCGAACTTGCGCGGCTTGCAGAATTTGTCCACCGCACGTTCAACGGCGGCGATCTGCTGACGTTCGTGCGCTCGTTGCGCCGCCTCGAAGAAAAGCACGGCGGCATCGGTCGGTTTTTCGAGAGTGTGTGGGAGCGCACGGGCGATATGCGGCAGACGCTGGCGGCGTTCCACGACGAATTTTTTGCCCTTGACCACCTGCCGCGATGCCGTAAACATGTCTCGTCGGTGGCGAGCGGTGCGGCATGCAAACGGCTCAATATGTATCTGCGGTGGATGGTGCGGTGCGACGGGCGCGGCGTGGATTTCGGGCTGTGGGAGACGATTCCGCCGAGTGCGCTCATGTTACCGTTAGACGTGCATGCGGGTAATATGGGACGTGCGCTGGGGTTGCTCGCACGTCGTCAAAACGATTGGAAAGCGGTGGAGGAGATAACCGCCGCGCTGCGTTCGTATGACCCGAACGACCCCGTGCGCTACGATTTTGCGCTCTTCGGCGCAGGCGT
This sequence comes from Rikenellaceae bacterium, assembly GCA_009783565.1. Lineage (GTDB taxonomy): Bacteria > Bacteroidota > Bacteroidia > Bacteroidales > Rikenellaceae > WRDF01. The sequence goes on from WRDF01000010.1 coordinate 39,189, forward strand.
GGACGGGTATTTGAAATGAAATAGGTCGATAAAAAACAGCCGCAACATTTCTGTCGCGGCTCGTAGCGAGACGGGGACTTGAACCCCGGACCTTCGGATTATGAATCCGACGCTCTAACCAGCTGAGCTATCTCGCCGTTTTTGCAGGGACAAAAGTAGTAATTATTTTATTCCCGCCAAAACTTTCGACCGTTATTTGTCATTGCGGCCTCCGCGCCGCAATCTCAATGAGCAAAAGCGAGATTGCGGGTCAAGCCCGCAATGACATTCGGCAGGTCGGTAAAATACATGCGCGTGTGGCACGCCGTCGGCGGCGAAAGACGCGAAATGAAATGTAGCGTCCAGCCGCGTGGGGCGGCGTGCCGCGCGGTTTTCGCAACGCGAAAATCCGCTCTACCGAGACACAATAAAAAGAGGAGGCATCAATTCCGACGCCTCCTCCCTTCAATGAAAAATTCTATTGCCTCTTTATAACCGCCTGAGCTGCCGCGAGACGTGCGATGGGCACGCGGAACGGTGAGCAGGAAACATAGTCGAGGTCTATGGTGTCGCAGAACTCTACCGAGCTGGGTTCGCCGCCGTGCTCGCCGCAGATGCCGCACTTCAACCCGTGACGTGCCGAGCGTCCTTTACGAACCCCTTCGCGCATCAGCGAACCTACGCCCACGCGGTCGAGGATCTGGAACGGGTCGTGCTCCAGGATGCCTTTTTCGAGATACACGGGCAGGAATTTGCCGATATCGTCGCGCGAAAAGCCCAGGGTCATTTGCGTCAGGTCGTTCGTGCCGAACGAGAAGAACTCGGCGACCTCGGCAATCTCGTCGGCCGTTACCGTCGCGCGCGGCACTTCGATCATCGTGCCGACCATGTAGTCGACCTTTTCACCGCGCTCGGCAAACACAGTAGCCGCCGTGAGGTCGATAATCCGCTTCTGATACACAAGCTCTTTCACCTCTCCCACGAGCGGAACCATGATCTCGACATGTGTCACGATGCCTTTCTTCTTCACGTTCAACGCCGCCTCGATGATGGCGCGCGTCTGCATCTCCGTGATTTCGGGGTAGGTGTTGCCCAGACGGCAGCCGCGGTGACCCAGCATCGGGTTCACCTCATGCAGGTCTTCGACCTTTGCGCGCACCGTTTCGTAGGTCAGACCCAAATGGGCCGCCAGCTCTTTTTGCTCTTTCTCGGTGTGGGGGACGAATTCGTGCAGGGGCGGGTCCAGAAGGCGCACCGTCACGGGCAGGCCGTTCATCGCCTCGAAGATACCCTCGAAGTCGCCGCGCTGCATGGGCAGCAATTTCGCCAGCGCCAGGCGGCGTCCGGCCTCATCGTCGGCAAGAATCATCTCGCGCACCGACACGATGCGGTCGCCCTCGAAGAACATGTGCTCGGTGCGCGTAAGGCCGATGCCCTGCGCACCGAAACCGATAGCTACGCGTGCGTCTGCCGGTGTGTCGGCATTCGTGCGCACTTTCATACGCGCATATTTATCCGTCAGCGACATCAGGGCGGCAAAATCGCCGCTCAGTTCCGCCGCCTGTGTCGCAACCTTGCCTTCATACACTTCGCCTGTCGAGCCGTTCAGCGAAATCCAGTCACCCTCCTTGAACGTCACGCCGCCGATAGTCATTGTCCGCGTGCGATAGTCGATACGCACGTCGCCTGCGCCCGAGACGCAGCACTTGCCCATACCGCGTGCCACTACCGCCGCGTGCGAGGTCATGCCGCCTCTCGCCGTTAGGATACCCGCCGAGACGTGCATTCCTTTCAGGTCTTCCGGCGACGTCTCGATACGCACTAATATCGCTTTCTCGCCCTTGTCGACAGCCCATTTCTCGGCATCTTCGGCAAAGAATACGATCTGTCCCGTAGCCGCTCCGGGCGATGCCGGCAACCCCTTGGTCAGTACCTTAGCACTCGCGACCGCCGACTTGTCGAACACAGGGTGCAGTAGCTCGTCCAGTTTCGCAGGCTCGCAGCGCATAATCGCCGTCTTCTCGTCTATGAGCTTCTCGTCCAGCATATCCACCGCGATTTTCACCATCGCTGCGCCGGTACGCTTGGCGGCGCGCGTTTGCAGCATCCACAACTTGCCGTTCTGGATAGTGAATTCCATATCCTGCATGTCGGTGAAATATGTCTCCAAATGCTTCTGCGTGGCATAAAGTTCGCCGTAAGCCTCCGGCATAACCTCTTCCAACGACGGGAAATCGCGCCCACGCACCTCCTCGCTGACGTTCTGAGCCTCCGCCCAACGACGCGCACCTTCGAGCGTAATTTGCAACGGAGTGCGGATGCCCGCAACCACGTCTTCACCTTGGGCATTCACCAGATACTCGCCGTTGAAAAGGTTCTCGCCCGTCGCCGCATCGCGTGAGAAACATACGCCCGTCGCCGACGTGTCGCCCATATTCCCGAACACCATAGCCTGCACGGTCACCGCCGTACCCCACTCTTCGGGTATGTTATTGAGTTTGCGGTAGAGTATCGCGCGGTCGTTCATCCAGCTGCGGAACACCGACATCACCGAACCCCACAACTGCTCCCATGAGTCGGTCGGAAAATCGTTGCCCGTCTGCTGCTTCACGGCTGCCTTGAACCGCCGCACCATCTCCTTGAAGTCTTCGGCCGTAAGGTCGGCGTCATTCGTAATGCCGCGCTCTTCTTTTATATGGTCGATAATGACCTCGAACGGGTCTTCGTGCTCGGCGCTTTCGGGCTTCATGCCCAGAACCACGTCGCCGTACATCTGCACGAAGCGGCGGTAGGAATCCCATGCGAAACGCTCGTTGCCCGATTTCTTCGCTATGGTCTCCACCGCTTCGTCATTCAGACCGAGGTTGAGGATCGTGTCCATCATGCCCGGCATCGATGCGCGCGAACCCGAACGCACCGACATCAGCAGCGGATTGCCGTTATCGTTGAATTTCGTGCCCGTAAGCGCTTCGATCTGTGCTATGGCGCGCTCCGCTTCGGGCTTGATGAGCTTTATGACCGCCTCGCGGCCGCCGTCCTTGTGCTTGTAGTATTCGGTGCACATTTCGGTGGTGATCGTGAATCCGGGAGGCACGGGCACTCCGATCAGATTCATCTCGGCGAGGTTAGCGCCTTTGCCGCCCAGCAGCTCCTTCATCTTTCCATTACCTTCGGCCGTTTTGTTGCCGAAAAAGTAAACTCTCTTTACGTTTGACATCGTCCTTGCTCTATATTGTTTAACATTCTTACGATTCAGAGTGCGAATATACGGCTTATCTGCGAAACGACAAAATAACAAAATGACTATAAAATTCTGCCGTAAATGTGCGGTTTGAATAAAAACTTATTATATTTGTCGGCAGTAAGCAACCTTAACCAATTTAATTCTGAAAAGACTATGGACAAAAATCTTCAACATTGGCAGCAGAAAACAAATCCGATCTGGATTGCAGTTCTGCTTTTCGCAATCGGCGGAGCGCTCTATCCGTTTGCGAGCTCTTTTCATTCGGTAAGCAGTTCGGTAACCGGACTGGCAAACACTGCTGCGGCATTCACAGGCGGAAAAGCTGTCAGCACATTCAGCATCTGGGGACTTTTGAAGTGGGTGTTCCTGTTGGCCGCTCTCGCAGGGTATGCGCTCTTTATCATCAGTCTGGGTAATTTCCGTACGATACTCGACGCAAAAGACGGCGAGGCGGTCGGTAAAGTGCGCACCGGAGCGTTGCTCCACGTTGTCGCTTATTTATGCCTGTTCTTGGGTATGCTGTTCTGGACAAAGTTTTTCACTATTTGTTCCAGCATAGTAAGCATTATCGCGTTCATTATGATGCTTATGGGATACAGTGCATTGAAGAATTCATCGACGTTCCCTGCAAAAGCGCGTAAAGGTGCATCGCATCTATTCCTGTCGATGATCCTTTCTGTCGTAGCGATAGGTTTGATACTGCTTTTGGGCTGGATTCCGATTTTGGGAGCTGTTATAGTCCTGATCGCCGGTATCATCGCCCTGATCGCCTACATCTTCGTTTTCGTGGGTTGGGCGGCGATCAAGAACGCAGATCCGAAAGTTCTCGCGTAAGCTAGGGGACTTCGAACTTGTTATATGGGGTCTGTTGACGCAAATTCGTGTCAGCAGACCCCTAATTCCGAAAAGACGATGGACGATGCTTTCATAAAATTGCAACTTTGGCGGCGTAGGACAAGTCTGATTTGGATTGCGGTTCTGATTCAAGTAATCGGCGGACTACTTTTTCAGGTGATCGGCGGAATTTTACAGATCGCACGGGTTGAGCCTTCTTCTATTTTCAGTATCTGGCCGGTTTTGGCGCTGCTTGGGTTGGCTATCATCACAGGGCTTGTGCTCTATATTGTCGGTCTGGGTAGATTCCGGACGATACTCAATGCGAAAGACGGCAAAGCAATCGGCAAAGTGCGTACCGGGGCGTTGCTTCCGGCCATCGGCTTAGGATGTGTGATCTTTGGTGTTGTGCTTGGCCTCATTTTGAAGAATTTTCTTGCCGTTGTCTCCGTTATATTACTGGCGGTTTCAGTCATCGGTTTTCTGATATTAGTCATCATCGCGATTGTCAAGACGATTGAGGGATTTTATGCGTTGAAGAATTCATCGACGTTCCCTGTAAAGGCACGCGGCGGAGCGTCGTATCTCTTCGTATCGACGATTCTCGGTGTCGCAATGGTAGGTTTGGCATTTATTTTGGGATTGATTTCAGGCTTACATGCGGGCTTGCATTTGGATTTGAGTCCGGCTTTCGAAGTTGTGTCCTATGTGATTGGCCTAATCGGCGGTATGTTTATACTCATCCTCACTCTCATGGGCTGGGCATGGATCAGGAATGCCGATCCGAACGTCGTTTAGGAGGACTTGAACTTTAATGAATGAGCAAGTCCGGCGTGTTCGCACGCCGGACTTGTGGTATTATAATAATTATTCGTATGCCGACAAAAGCCGACATATTGCTCGTAAGGTCGCTCGGCGACAAAAAAGGGCGCGCCGAACACGGATTATTCATGGTCGAAGGGCCGAAACTCGTAAGCGAAGCGCTCATATCGACCCTCCGTGTACGCCGTGTTTTTGTGGCGCGTGAATACGCGGAAGAATTCGCGATGGCTTGCCGGGCGGGTAGCCATTCAACAGATTCGGTGCAGGGCATTGTAGAGGAGGTGAGCCGTAAAGACCTCGAACGGATGAGCGGTCTGCGCACTCCGCAGGGCGTTCTGGCGCTTGTAGAGATCCCGCGTCATGCCATGCCTGCGCCCGAAAACCTGCGCATGCGCCTCTCGCTCGCGCTCGACGACATTCAGGACCCAGGTAATCTGGGGACGATACTTCGCACTGCCGACTGGTTCGGCATCGGCGATGTGTTCTGCTCGCCCGCGACGGCCGATTGCTTCAATTCCAAGGCCGTGCAGGCGTCGATGGGCGCAGTGTTACGTGTGCGGGTACATTACACCGCGCTGCCCGACCTGCTTGTGCGCTACGCGGGGCTGCCGGTTTACGGCGCATTGCTCGACGGCGAAAATATCTACGATACCGACCTAACGCCGCACGGAATCATTGTCGTCGGCAACGAGGGGAGCGGCATTTCGCCGGCGGTCGCCGCAGCCGTCACCCGTAAACTCTTCATCCCGCCTTATGCCAACGCCGGCTGCACTTCGGAGTCTCTCAACGTTGCGGCGGCAACGTCTATCATCTGCTACGAGTTCCGGAGGCCGTGACCTCCACTTGCCGTATATGCTCGGATTCGTCATTACGAGGGCTTTACGCCCGAAGCAATCCGGAAATGAAAAAGATACTGGATTGCTTCGCCTTTCAGGCTCGCAATGACGAGCGACACGAGACTGCGGATCGAGTCCGCAGTGACAAAGAAATTGCAAAACACACGCGTGTTTTGGCGGTCACGGTTTTTTATAGTACATTTGTGTGCCTTTTGTGAAAGGAGTGTGAAACGAAAAACAGCAAACAAGTAAAACACTGATAATCAAGGAAATGGAAAAGAAATTCATTACGTGTGACGGTAACTATGCCGCAGCTCACATCGCGTATATGTTCAGCGAGGTGGCGGCTATCTACCCCATTACGCCGTCGTCCAACATGGCGGAGTATGTCGACGATTGGGCTGCCCACGGACGCAAGAACATCTTCGGAGAGACCGTGAAGGTCGTTGAAATGCAGTCGGAGGCCGGTGCGGCCGGAACGCTGCACGGATCGTTGCAGGCGGGTGCGTTGAGCACGACGTTCACTGCGTCGCAGGGTCTGCTGCTGATGATCCCGAATATGTACAAGATGGCGGGCGAACTGCTGCCTGGCGTGTTCCACGTTTCGGCGCGCGCGGTTGCGGCTCAGGCATTGTCGATCTTCGGCGACCATCAGGACGTGATGGCGACGCGCCAGACAGGCTTTGCGATGCTGGCCACAGGTTCGGTGCAGGAAATCATGGATATTGCGGGTATCGCACACTTAGTGTCGCTCAAATCGCGCGTGCCGTTCCTCCATTTCTTCGATGGTTTCCGCACGTCGCACGAGATTCAGAAGGTCGAGGCGATGGACCAGGCCGACATGGCCAGGCTGCTTGACCGCGAGGCATTGCAGGCGTTCCGTGAGCGGGCGCTGCGTCCCGACAAGCCGGTGACGCGCGGTACGGCGCAGAACCCCGATATCTATTTCCAGTCGCGCGAGGCGGGGAACAAGTTCTATGACGCTGTGCCCGATATGGTGAACGAGATGATGCAGGAGGTGGGCAAAATCACCGGTCGTAAGTACGCGCCGTTCGTTTATTATGGTGCGCCGGATGCCGAGAACGTCGTAGTTGCGATGGGTTCGGTGACGGAGACCATCAAGGAGACGGTCGATCACCTGAATGCCAAAGGCGGCAAGGCGGGGTTGCTGACGGTGCATCTCTACCGTCCGTTCTCGTCGAAATATTTTTTGGACGCTATGCCGAAGTCGGTGAAGCGTGTGTGTGTTCTCGACCGCACGAAAGAGCCGGGCGCAGGCGGTGAACCGCTGTACCTGGACGTGAGGAGCATGTATTACGGTATGTCCGGCGCGCCGATGATCGTCGGCGGCCGTTATGGTCTTTCGTCGAAGGACACTACGCCTGCGCAGATCATCGCCGTGTTCGAAAATTTGGCATCGGGCACGCCGAAGAACGGCTTCACGGTCGGTATAAACGACGATGTGACGCACCTGTCATTACCCGTTGGAGAGGAGATTTCGCTGGCGAAACCCGGCACGTTCGAGGGTCTGTTCTTCGGTCTGGGCGCGGACGGAACGGTAGGTGCGAATAAAAACTCTATCAAAATCATCGGCGACACGACGGATAAATATTGCCAGGCTTATTTCGCCTACGACTCGAAAAAGTCGGGCGGGTATACCTCGTCGCACCTGAGGTTCGGCGACAGCCCGATTCACTCGCCGTACCTGGTGACTACGCCCGATTTCGTGGCGTGCCACGTGCCGTCGTATGTCCATAAGTACGACGTACTGAAAGGCCTGAAACCGGGCGGCGCGTTCCTGCTGAACAGCGTGGACGACGTGGAGACGACGAAAAACTCGTTGCCCGACCACATGAAAAAATATCTGGCGGACAAGAAGATAAATTTCTATGTCATCAATGCCACGAAGATTGCCGAAGAGCTGGGGTTGGGCAACCGCACCAACACGATCATGCAGGCGGCGTTCTTCAAGATCGCCAATGTGATTCCGTACGATATCGCCGTAGAGCACATGAAGCAAGCCGTGCATGACACTTATGGCATGAAGGGCGAGGAGATTGTGAAAATGAACAACGCGGCCATAGACCATGGCGGCGAGGTGGTGAAAGTGGAGATTCCGGCGGAATGGACGAACCTTTCGGCGAGCAAACCCAAAGACGCGCGTACGGATATTCCCCAGTTCATCCGCGACGTGGTGCTGCCGATCAACAACCTGAAAGGAGACCTTCTGCCCGTGAGCACATTCGTCGGGCGCGAGGACGGCACGTGGGACAACGGCACATCGACATACGAGAAACGAGGTATCGCGGTGAGTGTACCATGTTGGATCGCAGGGAATTGCATACAGTGTAACCAGTGTTCGTATGTGTGCCCGCACGCATCGATCCGCCCGTTCCTGCTGACGGATGAAGAGGCGAAACGTTCGGGAGCGGAGACCCTGCAAGGCTTGGCGGCGACGAAAGAGTACCGCTTCCGTATGCAGCTCACGCCGCTCGACTGTTCGGGTTGCGGCAACTGCGTGGATGTGTGTCCGGCGAAGACCAAAGCTCTGGAAATGAAGACGCTGGCATCGCAGATGCACGAGCAGAAGAACTGGGAGTTTATGATTAGCGAGGTCGGCTACCGCGACAACGTTATCGAGAAGGATAAAACGGTTAAGGGTACGCAGTTCGCACAGCCGCTGTTCGAATTCTCGGGCGCATGTATCGGCTGCGGCGAAACGCCCTATATCAAGCTCATCACGCAGCTTTACGGCGACCGCATGATGATAGCCAACGCAACGGGCTGTACCTCTATATATAGCGGCTCTGCGCCCTCTACGCCCTACTGCAAAGACTCGAAAGGTCGCGGGCCGGCATGGGCGAACTCGCTGTTCGAGGACAACGCGGAGTTCGGTTTCGGTATGCACCTCGGTGCAGAATCGCAGCGCGATTATATCGAAAACCGCATGAAGGAGGGTATCGCGAACTGCTCGAAATGCAGCGCGGAGACCAAAGCGGCGTTCGCAGAGTGGATCGCCTCTCGAAACAATGCGGAGGAAAATAAAGCTGTTGCGGAAAAACTTATGCCTCTGATCGAGAAGGGCGAGTGCGACGTCTGCCGTGATATTTATGCGCGCAGGCAGTTCCTCATCAAGCGTTCGCATTGGATCATCGGCGGTGACGGCTGGGCTTATGACATCGGGTTCGGCGGCCTCGACCACGTCATCGCGTCGGGTCAGGATGTGAACATACTTGTCGTCGACACGGAAGTTTACTCGAACACCGGCGGGCAGTCATCAAAATCTACGCCCGTAGGCGCGGTGGCGAAATTCGCATCGGCGGGTAAGCGTATCCGCAAGAAAGATCTGGGCGCGATAGCAATGACATACGGCTATGTATACGTGGCGCAGGTGTCGTTCGGTGCGAGCCAGAACCAGTTGCTGACGGCGATCAAAGAGGCCGAAGCATACCCCGGTCCGTCGATAGTGATCGCCTATGCTCCGTGTATCAATCACGGCATCAAGGGCGGCATGGCGCATACGCCGACGGTCGGCAAAGAGGCCGTCGAGTCGGGCTACTGGTCGCTGTGGCGCTACAATCCGTCTTTGGAGACGGAGGGCAAGAACCCGTTCATGCTCGATTCGAAAGAGCCGGACTGGGCGAAGTTCCGCAAGTTCATTATGAGCGAAGTGCGCTATACGTCGTTGCTGCAATCGTTCCCGGCAGAGGCCGAGGAGCTGTTTACAGCCGCAGAGGAAAATGCCAAGTGGCGCTACGAGAGCTACAAACGTTACGCCGCGATGGACTTCAAGAAGTAATTTGAATAGACCTTAAAACAGAAATGGGGTTCGTCTGAAAGACGAACCCCATTTCTGTTTTGTCATTCCGAGCGAGCGCGAAGCGCGACGAGGAATCTATCGCTAGTTTATATAAATTCAAAGACAGACGAACGATAGATTCCTCACTGATATAGTTCCAGATTCTCGTCCGTAATGCGCGTGAAGTCATGCGGCGGGTTAGGATAGCCCTTCGATAGAATTTCCGCTCGCAAAGCATCTGCATGGGCCTCGGTAATGGTGAACTGCGCCGAGCCGTAATCCTCCACCCTTCGGTCGATCGGGGTGAGGAAGCCCCAGGCCTCGAAGAAATCCAAAAGATTCAACTGCGCGACATCGCACGCCACGCGTACGAAGTTGAGCTGGAATCTCGACTGTGTTGCAGGCGTAGTAGGTTCGGGCGCGGTCATCATGTGATAGAAGAGGTCGGGGTAGAAGTCGGTCTTCCCCAGCACATCGTGCAGGTATAGTTTAAGCTGCCAGAACGGCACAAGTTTTACGAACACATCTTCTATATCGTTGTGCGCAATACCTTTACCGACAATATTATTGAACCCGGAAGTGTAGTTGCCGCTCGTGATCAGACGCGAGCGCGCCCCGAACGCCGTCTGAACAAGCATCGAATAGATGTTATTGCTTACCTCCCCCATCCCCGTCCAGGTCATTACGGGACGCAACTGATTCAAATGTCCCAGCTCATGGGCCGGCCCCCACATGTTCCCACCCTGAACAAAACGGCTCAGATTGAGAATAGTGCTTGCAGTCGATTTGGTATACCCCGTACGGTACGATGTCATGTACATGTAAGTATTCGGGTTGTAATCAACATGAAAGTAGGCGCGGTTTCTGGGCGGGCGGTTATGTTTGTACAACCCCATGAACTCGTGTTGCAGGCGCGCCATTTCGTCGTACTTTTCCACCAGCGCTTTGCCGTCGGGGGTATGCGCTTTGAAGTCGTCGACGGCAAATGTCAGATGGGTATATTTCCCGACCAGATCGAAGTCCGATGCGACGGCGGCATTCAACAGCCGCGTCCAATCTCTTGTTTCGTGTTTCGCCACGTCGAAATAACCGTTGACCGCTCCCGTTACAAAATTGATCTTCACCCGCGGTGCCGCCTCGCCCAGCATAGAATAATACTGCACGTATATCAACCCTTTCGCTTTGGCCTTAATCTTATTAATGCCGCGCGACAACGGATAGGTATGCTGCGTGCCCCAGCCGTTCGTCGTGAGGTCTTGTGAGACGATCGATATATTCTGCCCGTATGTATCGCCCACGAATACGATCAGGTCTTCGTTAGCCCGAACGAAAATTCCCGTGGGGTTGTCGCGCAGGCTGTACGGGGCGGTTTTATTCTCTGCCGCCTGTACGGTCGGATGCACCCATGCGCGGTATTCCTGCACGCGGAACGACCGGTCGGATTCGCTGATGAGATTCAGGAAAATATCGGCGGCCATGTCTCTGAAAAACACATTGGGAATCGCATCGATCTGGCTCTGCCCGATGCCGGGCCGCAACTCCGAACACGAGTGGTCGGTAAATATCGAGAGATAGTCGAAACCGGAGGTGTTCCTTGCGAAGAACTCCATCTCGGCGCAGCTGACATATTGTCCCTGGCTGTCGCCCATCCCCGAATGCACGACGAATTGCACGGCAGTAACGTTGCGGAGCGTCTCTGAGAACGAAAGATAGCCCGACGAACCATTGAAATCATATTCTCCGTATTTTGCGAGCGCATTTCCGCCATGCGCCACATAGAGGTCGAATCGCCGGAAGTTGCCGTTCGTCCCGCCGTCGGAGCGGGCATGATAGACCAGATAATCCATCGCCGGCACATTGTTGAAATTGTAAGTCAGCGTGACGGGGAACTGTGTGCGGCCGCTCCAACGCGAATGATATAGCGTACCCATATTGCCGTCGAAAGAATTCTCGATAGGTTGGCCCGGCGAGAATTCGGATGCTGTGGCCGATGCGACCGATATTTTAACATCATTGGGCAACTGATTGGCATTGACGGTATTTGCTCTCTGCGACACGTTTACAGTAGCTTCCACGCCCTTGCCCTGTCGGCCCGTAAGTGTTATGGTCGCCGAGCGTACGCCGGACTGTGTATTGTTCGTGGCGCTGACGACCAGCCGCGTACCTTCGATCTTCACATTGCACCAGCTGCGTGCTGCGATGGGAGTGACTACGGCTTCAAGCTCGCCTGCATTTGAGTCGAACCCTACCTCACGCGAACCGGGGTATCTGTCGAAATCGACGGATGGCGTTGAAACGTTTATATACAACGGTGTCACATTATCGACACTCTTGCAACTTGTAACGACGAACATCGCTGCGAGTGACAGCGCTGCCGAAAACAACAGTTTTTTCATGGTCATAATATTTTATATGCTTACTATATAAACGATCGGTCGTGCATTTTTCGGACACGCGCGCGTGTTTTTTCGGTCTGCCGGACGATAGATTTATGTGAACAGGCCATAAACGAACTGTCATCCCGAATGCGAAACGCAGGGATGACAGTCTACTATATAATTGTATTCGTAATTTATCCCCGCATTTCTCCGATAGCGTACATCAGCATAATGAAGGTAACGAAACCTACTTTTTGCTGCCTGAGTTTCTCCAATCCCCGGTGGACGAGTTTGCGCACCGATTCGGGATTTATCCCCAGCAATATGGCTATCTGGTCGTATTCCATCTCCTGCATATAGCGCAGATAGATCGCCTCGCGTTGCGTCGCAGTGAGCTTATCCATGAGCGCCTTTACGTGCGACGTCACGATCTCGCGTTCCTCGGCGTTCATCAACGCATCGTCGCCTACCGACACATCGGCCAGAAACGTGTGCCCGGCCATGTCGTCATACGAAAGTTTGCGCCCGTGCCGGCTGATGTCCACCAGACGGTTTTTGATGCTGCGCAACAAATAAAACTTCACATTGCCGATGCGCCCGAGATCCCTGTCCTCGACCACGAGTTTGCAAAATACGTCGTGAATAGCATCCATACACATATTTTCAGCATATCCGAGACTGAGGGCGTAACTGTACAGTTCGTCCACATATCTCCGGTAGAGCTGAGCGTATGTATCGAATCGCGGTTTCATCGTCGCCGTACGGTGGGTGGGTTTAGTGTTGTGTGAACAAATCCTACAAAAATAATTATTTTTTACATTATGTGCAAAATCATGGCCGGTTCGTGGAAATAACAGAATTTGTGGGAACAGGCCTTAAAACAAAGCCCTCGACCGATGGCGGCGAGGGCTGCTCAAAATCTCCGGATTCAGGCGCAAGTCTACTTCTGCTGCGCGTATCTTTCGTTCAACCCTCGGAGTATCAATGAAGTAATGTCGAGCGCAGGATCGGCGTTAATCACAGGCGCACCGCCCGACGTGGTTATTATCATACCATAGCGGTAGTCGTGATTGAACTCCTTCACATATTCCTCGATGCTGTACATTATGCGGTTCGTCATCACCGCTTCTTCTTCTGCGAGCTCCTGTCTGCGCTGTTCGTGCAGGGTCATGAGAGTCTGCTGCTGACGTTGCAGGTTCTCCTCTTGCTGAGCTGCTTCGGCACGCGTCATCAGTCCGCGCTCGGCCCGTGTCTGAAAATCGCTGACGTTGCGCTCGAATGTACGTGCGCGACTTGTCAGGTCGGCCTCCACCTGCCTCACTTTTGTTTCGAATGCTGCGCTAAGGTCATTGTACATATCGTAATTGAACATCAGCGAATCGATGCGTATATAAGCGATCTGACCGCTCGCATGACGCTCTACGTTCTCATCGGTGCTTCCGACTTCTGTGACCGTAACCGCGTTTTTCGGGTTGTTTCCACACGCCATGGCAAACGCTGCGAAAGCGAGGGTGGCTGCGACGAATAGTTTTTTCATGACGTTTTTTGATTTTATACGAACGCAAATATACACATTTTCCCCGAAAGCGGTTATTTTTGCATAAAATAGTCATGAGGCGAATGAAAAAAATGCTGTTATTGTGCGTCGCCTTCGCCGGCATACTGTTATTAATAAGGAATATGGGCGGAGCGAAAGGCGAAATCGAATGGCGGACGAATTCCGGGCTGCCGACGCTCAAAGAGGGCTGGCGCGGGAATATTGTCATTGGCGGGCGCTTCCGCAACGACTCGCTCGCCGAAGGCGCATCATCGTTTCGCGATGTGATGAGATGGAAACTCGGCCGTAATCCGCAGCGCGACGAGAAACGCCGCGACACGTTCCGCGTGCGCGTCGAATCATTAGGTGAGATACCGTTAGCAGAGAACAGTGTCGTTTGGCTGGGGCAGGCATCGTTTCTGATTACCGTCGGCGGAGTGAGGCTCGCGACCGACCCCTGCTACTTCGACCTGCCGCTGAACCGCCGTCTGGTGGCGATGCCGTGCAGTGCGGATAGCCTGCCGCCGGTGGATTATCTGCTCGTCTCGCACAGCCACCGCGACCATTTCGACCGGCGGTCGGCGGAGGCGTTGCTACGCACGAACCCTGCTATGGAGGCGCTCGTACCACTTGGCGGCGACCGGCTTTTCAGCGGGCGGGCTTTGTCGGGCATCCGGCGGCAAGAGGCCGGATGGTATCAGGAATACCACTTTGCGGATGGCCTGCGTGTCATTTTTCTTCCCGCGCGGCATTGGGGACGGCGCGGGTTATTCGACACCAACCGCACGCTCTGGGGTAGTTTTCTCATCATTGCCGACGATGTGAAGATATTTTTCGCGGGCGACACGGGTTATGACAGGCGGATATTTCGTGAAGTTCGCGAGCTGTTCGGCAACATCGATATTTGCCTGCTGCCGATCGGGGCTTACTCGCCGCAATTCGTGATGAAGCGCAGCCATATGACCCCCGAAGAGGCCGTGCAGGCGTTCCTTGACATGGGCGGGGGCATGCTCGTTCCGATGCACTACGGCACTTACGACCTGTCGGACGAGCCTTTGGGCGAGCCGTTGCAGCGGCTGTGGCTTTGTGCCGCCGCGCTCGGTATCGAGAATCGCGTGAAAGCATTGGCGGTAGGAGAAATTTTGAAATTCTGAAAGAGATGATAGAGTATATCAAAGGTACGATCGCCGACCTCACGCCCGCGTATGCGGTAGTGGAAGCCGGAGGCGTGGGCTACTACATGAGCATTTCGCTGCACACTTTTTCCCAGATCGAGGGGCGCGCCGAAGCGACGCTGTATGCTCACACCCAGACGCTTATGGACAGTTCGCAGAATCTGTTCGGTTTTTCCACGCGGCGCGAGCGCGAACTTTTCAGGCTGCTGATCGGGGTATCGGGCGTTGGCGGTAATACGGCGCGCATGGCATTATCGACCTATTCGCCCGGCGAGTTGGCGAATATTATCGCGACGGAGAACGCCGTGCTACTGAAAAATGTAAAGGGGCTGGGACTCAAAACCGCGCAGAAAATCATTGTCGAACTACGTGACAAAGTCATAACGGTGGGTTTCGAAGCTGCCTGCGGCACGCCGGGCACGGCAACGACCGATAGCCCCGTCTTCCACGAGACGCTCGCTGCGCTCACGATGCTCGGGTTCGGGCGCGCGGCTTCGGAAAAAGTGGTGCGTAACGTCGTAAAGGAACATCCCGATGCGTCGGTCGAAGAGGCGGTGCGACTGTCGCTCAAAAAACTGTAAAAAGATTCGCATTTATACTTATTTTTTGCTGTTTTTCACGTTATCCCGGACAAATTATTCAAAAAAAATGTTAACTTTGGAGTTGTTTCAAAAAGAACAGTAAGCGAGCCGCTTCGAGAAAAACTAAAAAACTTTTTTTGTTTTTCAAGTTTTCTTTATTTACCTTTGCAGGCGATAAAAAAATATGGACGATGGATAACAAGTTGCAGGAATTAACCCGGAAGCTCTATGACGAGGGTTTGTCGCGTGGGCGGCAGCAGGCCGAGCTTATGCTTGAAGAAGCGCAGGCTCAGGCGCGAAAGATCGTGGAGGATGCCTGGGCCGAGGCGAAACGCATCGAACAGCAGGCCGAAAGAAAAGCCAAAGACCTGCATAAAAATACTCTCACGGAGCTGGATCTAGCGGGTAAACAGGCGATTACGAAGCTGCGCCACGCCATTCGCGATATGGTCGTGGCGTACGCGGTGGACGGGACGGTGGCTCAGGTGACGCTCGACCCTTCGTTCGTGCGTGATGTGCTTATAGCGGTGACGAAGAACTGGCAGGGAACGTCGCAGGAGCATGTCACGCTGCGGGCGATGCTGCCCGAAGCGATGCGTGGGCGGTTAGACTCAGACTTCGAAAAAAGCGTGCGTGCGTCGCTCGGCAGTGACATCGAGATAGTTTTCAGCAACGACATAAAGAGCGGATTCCGCATCGCGCCCGCAAAAGGCGGCTATCGTATCGACTTTACCGATAAGGCGTTCGATGCGCTGCTGGGAGAGTACCTGCGTCCGCGAGCAAGCGATATGCTGTTCGGCGATGAGAAATAGGGAAACCCGGGCGCGGGCGTCATTGCGAGGGTCGTAGATCCGAAGCAATCTAGTCGTAAAGAAAAAACCCTGGATTGCTTCGCCTTTCAGGCTCGCAATGACGACAGAGATTGCGGATCAAGTCCGCAATGACAAGAGGAGATTAGTTAATTTTTAATTCGTAATTGATAATAGTGGGTCAGTATTATACTCTTATAGCGGGTCTGCGCGAATATGCGCCGGCAGAGGCGGCGCCGAGGGGTTTCGACGCTCCGGCGATCGTGGGCGAGGTGCGCGACACGCTGACGGAGCATGACCGCCGCTATCTGACGCTTTTTTATCGGTACTACGATATACAGAATATCGTGGGCCTGCTGGCGGGGCGCGTGCATTTTTCGGCGCTCGGCAACCTCACGCGCGAGGAGCTGGAAGAGGAGCTGAAAACGCCGTCGCGCCTGCCCGATTATATATACAGGATAGTCGCGGCGCACAGTAATCCCGATGACCCTGAGTATGACGACGAGGAGCGGGTGGGGAGCATCGAAAAAGCGCTCTATGCGGCGTATTACGACGAGTGCGCGCGGTCGCGATGCCGGTTCATCCGTGAGTGGTATGAGTTCGACCGCAACCTGCGTAACGTCAGCGCGGCATATACGGCTCGGAGGTTGGGGCGTCCGGTCGCGCCGGAGATTGTGGGCGAGGGTTTCGTGGCAGATACTCTGCGGCGCAGCTCTGCGGCCGACTTCGGACTCGGCGGCGAGTTGGACTACATCGACCGCGTGATGGCGGCGGTGAGGGAGGACGGTAACCTTATAGAGAAGGAGCGAGTGATCGATATGCTGCGCTGGGAGATGTCGGACGAACTGACGGTGTTCGATTATTTCAATATCAATGCCGTGCTGGCCTATCTGGCGAAGGTGAATATTATATACCGCTGGGCGGCGCTCGATCCGCGCACGGGCGAGGAGATGTTCCAACGGCTGCTGGCCGCAATGTCGGTCGATACGACGGCGCAGATATAAAGAGGTATGTCATCCCGAGCGCGGCACGCAATTGCCGACGAGGGATCTATCGCAAGTTTATAAGTTCAAAAGGAAACGAGCGATAGATTCCTCCGTCCCTGCGAGACGTTCGGAATGACAGAGTTTTTCGTAATTAGTAACTGAAAGATGACAAAAGGCGAGGTACAGGGGATTATATCGAACATGGTGACGGTGCGGGTCGATGGGCCGGTGGCACAGAACGAGATATGCTATGTGCGGGCGGAGGGTGTCGACCTGATGGCCGAGGTGATAAAGGTAGTGGGCGAGCGCGCCTATATTCAGGTCTACGATTCGACGCGCGGCCTGCGTACCGGCGACCGCGTGGAGTTCGCGGGGCACATGCTCGAAGTGGAGCTTGCGCCGGGGTTGCTGTCGCGTATCTATGACGGGTTGCAGAACGACCTGGTGGCGATGGAAGGGTTGTTCATCGAACGCGGAATGCGCACCGCGCCGCTCGATTACGAGATGCTGTGGGAGTTCGAACCGCTGGCGGCGGCGGGTGACACGGTTAGCGCGGGTTCGTGGCTGGGGCGCGTGCGCGAACAATGGATCGACCACAAGATAATGATGCCTTTCATGATGGCGGGGCGTTATGAAGTGCGGAGTGTCGCGCCCGAAGGTTCTTATAAAATAACGGACACTATCGCTGTGGTTGCCGATGCCGAAGGGCGCGAGCACAATATCACTATGGTGCAGCGGTGGCCGGTGAAAATGCCGATCAGGGCCTACGTCGATAAGCCGCGCCCGTCGCGTATCATGGAGACGGGTGTACGGCCGATCGACACGTTCAACCCGCTGGCGGAGGGCGGCACGGGGTTTATTCCGGGTCCGTTCGGCGCGGGGAAGACGGTGTTGCAGCACGCTATCTCGAAGCAGGCCGATGCCGATATTATCGTTTTCGTGGCGTGCGGCGAACGGGCGAACGAAGTCGTGGAGATTTTCACCGACTTCCCGAAGTTGGACGACCCGCGAACGGGGCATAAACTTATGGACCGCACGACGATCATCTGCAACACGTCGAATATGCCTGTGGCGGCGCGTGAGGCGTCGGTCTATACGGGGATGACCATAGGCGAATACTACCGCTCGATGGGGCTGAAAGTGCTCGTCCTGGCCGACTCCACGTCGCGTTGGGCACAGGCGCTGCGCGAGATGTCGAACCGCTTGGAGGAGCTGCCCGGTCAGGATGCGTTCCCGATGGATCTGTCGGCGACCATATCGAATTTCTATGCCCGTGCAGGATTGGTGCGGCTCGAAAATGGCGAGACGGGGTCGGTGACATTTCTCGGGACGGTGTCTCCGGCGGGGGGGAACTTGAAAGAACCCGTTACGGAATCGACGAAAAAGGCTGCGCGATGCTTCTATGCCCTTTCGCAGGCGCGCGCCGACAGCAAGCGATATCCGGCTATCGACCCTTTGGACAGTTACTCGAAATATCTCGAATATCCGGAGGTCGTCGAATACCTGGACCGCCGCGTGGAACAGGATTGGGCGTCGATGGTGAACCGCAGCAAGACCATCGTGCGGCGTGGTAAAGAGGCCAACGACCAAATTAATATACTCGGTGACGACGGCGTGCCGCTCGAATACCACGAGCGGTTCTGGAAGAGCGAGCTGATCGACTTCGTTATCCTGCAACAGGATGCGTTCGACAAGACTGATGCCAATACGCCGTTCGTGCGCCAGCGGTATATGCTGAACCTCGTGCTCGGCATCTGTGACCGGCCGTACGAATTTTCGGGGTTCGAGCAATGTGCGACGTTCTTCAAGACGCTTATCAATACACTGCGGCAGATGAACTACTCGGAGTGGGAGAGCGAGCGTTTCGCGGAATACCGCAAAGAGGTGGACGATTTTATCAATGAGTTATGAAAGCTTTTCAGAAGATATACACGCGGATCGACAACATCACCAAGGCGACGGTGACGCTCACGGCGCGGGGCGTGGGCAACGACGAACTCGCTACGGTGGGCGGCAAGCTGGCGCAGGTGGTGAAAATCGACGGAGGGGCGGTGACGCTGCAAGTTTTTGCGGGGACGGAGGGCATTGCGACAGATGCGGAGGTAGCGTTTCACGGCGCGCCGCCTGCGCTGCGGGTGAGCGACGATCTGGCGGGGCGGTTCTTCAACGCCTACGGCCAGCCGCTTGAAGGCGGCGAGCCGGTGGACGGCGAATTGCGCGAGATCGGAGGCCCGGCGGTGAACCCCTACCGACGTAAACAACCGTCGGAACTCATCGCGACGGGAATAGCAGGCATCGACCTGAACAACACGATCGTTACGGGGCAGAAAATCCCGTTCTTCGCCGATTCCGACCAGCCGTATAACGAGGTGATGGGAATGGTGGCGCTGCGCGCGAAGGCCGACAAGATCATTCTGGGCGGCATGGGGATGACCAACGACGATTTCCTGTTCTATAAGCATCTGTTCGAGAATGCCGGCGCTCTCGACCACATCGTGAGTTTCATCAACACGACGGAAGACCCGCCGGTCGAACGGCTGCTGATACCGGATATGGCGCTCACGGCGGCCGAATACTTTGCGGTGGACAAGGGCGAAAAGGTGCTAGTGCTGCTCACGGATATGACCACGTATGCCGATGCGCTGGCAATCGTGTCGAACCGTATGGATCAGATTCCGTCGAAGGACTCGATGCCCGGTTCGTTGTACTCCGACCTCGCGCGTATCTACGAAAAGGCGGTGCAACTGCCGTCGGGAGGGTCGATAACGATTATCGCCGTGACGACGCTTTCGGGCGGCGACATTACGCACGCCGTGCCCGACAACACGGGTTATATCACCGAAGGACAGCTGTTCCTGCGTCACGATACGGATACGGGCAAAGTTATCGTAGACCCGTTCCGCAGCCTTTCGCGCCTCAAACAGTTGGTTATCGGCAAGAAAACGCGTGAAGACCATCCGCAGGTGATGAACGCGGCGATACGTCTGTATGCCGATGCGGCGAATGCCAAAACGAAGTTGGAGAACGGTTTCGACCTTACCGACTACGACGAGCGCACGCTCGAATTTGCGCGCGAATATTCCGAAAAACTGCTCTCCATCGATGTGAATATCGACATCGACACGATGCTGGACACGGCATGGCGGCTGTTTGCCAAATACTTCACCGTCAGCGAAGTGGCTATAAAGCAGGAGCTGGTGGATAAATACTGGGCAGGGGAATAGCAGAAATGTCAATAAAGTTCCAATATAACAAAACCTCGCTGGGCGAGCTGGACAAGCAGTTGAAAATGCGGCGCAAGGCGTTGCCGACCATCAAAAGCAAGGAGTCGGCATTGCGATTGGAAGTGAAAAAAGCGCGGCAGACGGCTACGGAATTCGAGCGGCAGCTGGGCGAACTTACGCACCGCTATGAATATATGACGGCGCTGTGGGGCGAGTGGGATGCGGATCTGGTGCGCGTGAAGGACGTGGAACTGAGCGTGGTGAAGATCGCGGGCGTGCGCATACCGGTGCTCGACCGCATCGTGTTCGACGAGAAGGCCTACGATTTGTTCAGCAGTCCGATATGGTACGCCGACGGAATCGAATTGCTGCGCCAGTTGGCCACGCTGCGCATCGAGTACGATTTTTTCGCGCGCAAGACGCACTTGCTCGACCGTGCACGCAAGAAAACGACGCAGAAAGTGAACCTCTACGAAAAAGTACAAATACCCGGTTTTCAGGAGGCTATATTGAAAATCAAGCGATTCCTCGAAGACGAAGAGAATCTTTCGAAAAGTTCGCAAAAAATCGTGAAAACGCGGCAGGCGGCGGCAGTAGATGCAGCAATAAATAAGGATTATTTATGATCGTTCCGATGAGCAAATATGACCTTGTGGTGTTCCATCGCGACAAGGATGCGTTTCTCGAACGGCTGCAAGAACTTGGGCTGGTGGACGTCACCACGTCGGGCTGGGAGCCGGACGAGGCGGAACACGCCTTGATGATGCTGATAAACCGGCATCGCGCGGCGGTTGCGCAACTACGCGCGATGGCCTCCGGCAAAGATTTCGTGGCCGGAAAACCGTATAAAACCGGCGAAGAGGCGTGGGCGAATTATGAGGAAGCATCGGCCAATCTCACCGCGCTCGATTCGCGGATAGAGGCCGTGTTTAAAGAGGTGGAGGAACTGCGGGTATGGGGCGAATTCGACCCTGCGGCGATTCGCGAACTTGCGGCCGACGGCGTGGTGCTGCGTTATTTCAATACGTTTAGCAAAGAGTTCGCCGCTATACGCGCGGAGTGGAGCGAGCAATATGACATCGAGCCGATCGCCGAGCGCGGTGACATGGTATACTTTGTCGTTATCGCCACGCCCGGGCAAGAGATTGCCATACATGCGCATGAGTTGAAAGCTCCTACGGCGACGGCGGCTCAGCGCGAAGCCGAGGCGGCGCATCTGCTGCGCGAAAAAAAACAATGGGAAGCGCAACTGGCCCGCGCGGCTGTATCGGTGGGACTTATCGAAACGCAGTTGCGGCGCGAGGAAGAGCAGCTGCAACTCAGTCGCGTGACGCGTTCGGCGCGCGATGAGGCGGAAGGTACGCTGGTCATAATGGAGGGCTGGGCAACGCGCGAAACTGTCGCAAAAGTGGATGCGATGTTGGAGCGGCATCCGGGCGTTTATTTCGAAAAATCGAATCCATCGCCGCGCGACGAAGTGCCGGTGAAACTGAAAAACAAAAAATGGTCGTCGCCGTTCGAGTTGATCGGGAGTTTCTATTCGTTGCCGAAGTACGGCAGTATCGACCTCACGGCGTTCTTCGGCCCGTTCTACATGGTGTTTTTCGGATTTTGTCTGGGCGATGCGGGTTACGGACTGGTGTTACTGCTCGGGGCTTTCGTGATGCGGCGCATGGCTCGACGGAAGCATAGCCGGACGCTCTCGCAGGTGTCGGTTCTCACGCTGCTGTGCGGTGCGACAGCAGTGGTGGTCGGATTCCTTATGGGCGGGTTTTTCGGGATTCAACTCTCGGAGCTGGTGATCTTCGAGGACTTCCATGAGCGATTCCTGACGCCTGAGATGCTTTTTGCCCTGGCATTGGGTTTGGGCGTGGTGCAGATATTCTTTGGGTTGGGGTTGCGCGTTGCGAACATGACGAGGTTGTTCGGATTCAGGTATTCGCTCGGCACGCTGGGCTGGATGATGGCCCTGGGGGGACTGATATATATGGCTTTGCCAAGCGTGAGCGAGATGCTGCCGGGCATCGAGATAGACTATGCAGTGAACATGACGGTGTGCTATGCTTTGCTTATCGCGGGCGGCGCACTGATGCTCTTTTTCCACAACCCCGACCGTAACCCGCTGGTCAATTTCGGCAGCGGGCTGTGGAATACATATAACGAGGCGACGGGTTTTCTGGGCGACATTTTGAGCTATATCCGGTTGTTTGCTCTTGCAATGGCCG
Source organism: Rikenellaceae bacterium (assembly GCA_009783565.1). Lineage (GTDB taxonomy): Bacteria > Bacteroidota > Bacteroidia > Bacteroidales > Rikenellaceae > WRDF01. The sequence continues at coordinate 61,618 of WRDF01000010.1, forward strand.
GAGGTACATTGGCGTTGGTTTTCAATCAGTTGGCCGTCGGGATGAGCGAGGGCTTGCCGATCGTGGCGAGCCAACTGCTGATGGTCATCATATTGCTTTTCGGACACGGCATAAACCTATTTATGTCGGCGTTGGGAGCATTCGTCCATCCGATGCGTCTGACGTTCGTGGAATTTTATAAGAATGCGGGGTTCGAAGCCTCGCAACGAGAGTTTACACCATTGCAAAAACAAACAACAAAAAACGAATAAAAACACACAAATTATGCAACCAATTATTTTGGCCTATATCGGGATTGCGCTTATGGTAGCGCTGTCGGGAGTAGGGAGCACCTATGGAGTGTCGATCGCTGGCAAGGCTGCGGTCGGAGCGCTGAAAAAGAACAGCAGCGCTTTCGGTCAATATCTTGTCCTGAGCGCTTTCCCAGGTACACAGGGGCTTTACGGCTTCGTGGCGTTCTTTATTCTGCTGGGTCAGCTCTCGCCCGACATCACGCTGTTCACGGCCGCCACTATTTTCAGTGCCGGACTGTTCGTAGGATTTGTCTGCTTATTCAGCGCAATTCGTCAGGGACAGGTTGCCGCCAACGGGATCGTCCTCATAAGCAACGGCCACAACGTGATGGGCAATACGATGATCCTCGCCGCCTTTTCGGAACTTTACGCAATCCTCACGATCGCGGGGGTATTCCTGCTGCTGGGCGTGATAGGTAATTTTGCGTAAGTTGTTTTCATGGCAAAGACGGGTGGTGCGGACTTCCGGAGCACGGTGACGGCGTTCGGGCAGATCGGTCGCGACATCGATGCGCGGCGGTTTGCACCCGTGTATTTGCTAATGGGCGATGAGGCATACTTTATCGATGCGCTTGCCGAGAGGTTGGCGGAAGAAGTATTACCTGGTGAGGCGGAGCGCGCTTTCAGCCGAATCGTAGCGTACGGGAAGGACAGCTTGTCGGGCGATATAGTTAATTTTGCGCGGCAGCGGCCTATGATGGGCGAGCGTCAGGTGGTCATAGTGCGTGGGGCCCAGCAACTTAAAAAGCTGGACGATCTGTCGGTGTACGTGAAGTCGCCCTCGCCGTCGACGGTGCTGGTATTGTGCCACAAGGAAAAATCTGTCGATAAGCGCACCGCGCTCTTCAAGCATATAAAAGAGCATGGGGTGGTTTTCGAATCGGTGCGGCCGCGCGATTACGAGATCGGCGCGTGGCTGGGCGAACTGGTCCGCTCGAAAGGGCTGGCGATCGAACCCCGCGCGCTCGGAATGCTCACGGAGCATCTCGGCGTAGAGATAACGCGCATCTCGAACGAATTGGACAAGTTGGTAACGTTCTTGCCTGCGGGAACGGCTACCATCACGGCTGACCACGTGGAGCGCAACGTCGGCATCAGCAAGGAATTCAACAATTTCGAGCTTACGCGCGCCCTGAGCGAACGTAACATGGGACGCGCGCTACTTATCGCTGAGCACTTCGCGCATAATCCCAAGGAATGGTATGCCACAACGCTCGGCGTTATGTTCACTCATTTTCAGCGCATTTTTTTGTTGAACTACCAGCGATGGCTGGTGCAAAAAAAAGGTACGCCGATGCCGTCGGATGCCGATCTGGCACGGATGCTGAGGCTCACGTCCACGTATTTCTTGGATGAATATAAGACGGCGGCGGCGGGTTATCCGAATCGAAAAGTCTTCGCGATACTCGGACTGATTCGCGATTACGACATGCGCGGCAAAGGGATGGGTGGCGGCGATGTCACGAAAGGCGAACTGCTGCGCGAATTATTACTGAAAATTTTTATAGCACCCGCGTGAGTTTTCAGGTGATGAAAGGCGATTTGGTAAGCATCGATGGGATGGTGGTGGCATTCGGCGAGGCAGGGTTTTCGCCCGATGCGCTGCTCGCGACCAATTTCGTATACCAAAAACTGCACGCGCTCGCGCGGCGGCCGTTACACGTGGAATGGGCCGCAGAGATCGCCGAACGTTCTGCCGAGTCGCTTTACGGACGGCGCGCAGGTCTTACGTCGCAATCGCTTGAAAATGAGATATATGCCCTGCTCGAAGCCAATCGTTATCCGCCGCATGGAAGTGCGTTTGCGTCGCTGTATCTCGTGCCGGACGGCGAGAAGTTCATAAGGCTGCTTAGTTGTGAGCGGCAGATGGTTTTTAAGGGATATGCGCTGACGACGGGAGTGCGGTGTCTCGTGGTGTCGTATGAACCGCCGCTCGCGCATCACAAAACGGCAGCGTCACTTGCAATGCACTCGTACACGGCCGGCTATGCGCGTCGCAAGAGTTTCGATGCCGCGTTGGCTGAGAGTGCGGCGGGTGTGCTGACCGGACTTGGCGAATGGCCGGTGTTCGCTATCGTGGGCGATAAGGCTTTCACGCCTTCACTCGCCGACGGCGTACCCGACAGCGTCGAACGCCGGCTCGGTATTGCCGCGTGCACGGAGGCCGGACTTATCGTATGTGAACACGCGCTAACGTTCAGCGATACAGCTGATTACGACGAACTTTTTGCTCTGACGCCTCAGGGTATAACAAGCATCTGTCAGCTCGTTCGCGATGGGCGCTCGTCGCGCGCGCTTCCCCATTCCATGGCGAAAAATGTTCTGGCGCACATGCGCACACATGTGTGATTTCCGACTCTGTCATCCCTCTGTTCAGCGTTTGGAATAACGAAAACAACCGGCAGGCTGTGGAAGACAAACGCGTCTGTTAATTCTTCTCGATAAAGTATTTCTGTGATTTTAGCAGGTTGCGCGATTGGAGCACCATGTTCTTCGTCTCGTTCAGAATGTTGAGATAAAGCATACTCGTCTTCGTGCTCGACTGCTTCGATTTGATGCGCCGCAGCTGGTTCTTTATCGCGTCGTCTATGGCCTCGAACAACTGGTCGCGCATACGCATCACGCGGTCGATCTCCTCGAAATCGTTCGTCGAAAGCATCGTATTGATGTGGTCATAGATCGCCGAAACCTCGTTGTTGATGCCCATAAGGTCGTTCACCTGCTCTTTCGACAGCCCCTCGTGGTGGTTGTTTATATGCTCGAAACTCGGGCGCGTTATGTGGACGAGCGCTTTGGTCATCTCGCTCATGTAATCGACGACCTGCACGTAATAGTAGCCGTGCTCGATGTAGTGATACTGCAATTTCTGCAACGTGGGCATAACTTCGTACTTGCGTTCACGCGCGGCATAGAACAACTCGTTCGAGTCGCGCACCGTCTTACGGAGCACCCGGCGGTCTTCGTTGAAAATGCCGACGATAGTCTCTTTGTATATCTCCGTCGCTTTGTACATCGTGCCACTCACATCGGCTATGCACGCGTTCACGATCTCGGCGGCTTCCCGCGTGTGCTTTTTGTTGTCATGTACGCTCTCGATGTGTTTGGTCTCGCGGTGCTTCTTATGCACGCGGTTGCTGTGAATAAAGATGTAGATGCACAGCACGACCATCGCCGCTACGGCTATCACCCCGCCCCACATCAGCAGCAGCGTCACGCCGAAACCCAGCGCTGTGGCCACAATAGCCGTTACGAAACATCCGGAGATCACCGTCAGAACACCCGTGATGCGATAGACCGCGCTCTCGCGTCCCCATGCCCTGTCGGCCAGCGAAGTGCTCATCGCCACCATGAACGTAACGTAAGTCGTCGAAAGCGGAATCCTCATCTGCGTCGCTATGGATATCAGGATCGATGCCACCGTAAGGTTCACCGTGGCGCGGATCATATCGAACGGCGCTTTATGCCGTGCCTCTTCCTCGGTCGGTCTCAGGGGCAGGAATCGGCGGTCGAGAAAGCGCAGCACCGATCTGGGTATTGCCTTTTCCACCGCTTTATTGGTCTGAATAGCTGCGCGCACCATCGAACGCGACATCATCGTCGAACCGAAACGTTCGGGTCCGTCGTCCTGCTTTGCGAGGTTGATCTCGGTGTCCGTCACCGACTGCGCTTTCTTCGATTTCCACAGCGTGATGACCATGATCGCCCCCGCGATGAGCATAAAAACGTAGTTCATCTGCACCGGTTCCATCAGTCGGCCCATCATCGTGCTCGCTCCTTCGGGAGAGGCAGAGGCGAGCAGATAACCGTCATAGCCTGCCATCGGCACACCGATGAAATTCACAAGGTCGTTCCCCGCAAAAGCCATTGCCAGCGAGAATGTACCCACGAGGATCGTGACGCGCAGGATATTGATTCGCAGCACGTGCTGGAACAGGGCCATCACCGCGCTGCACATCAGCCATAACACCAACAGCGATAGCCATAGGTGGTCATGTACCATGTTCATAAATTCGACACTGATAAGTCCCGACGATTTCAGCCCTTTGAACAGCGCAAAATAAACTATCGATGCGAACGCCATTCCGCACCATAGATAGCCGAAATTCCGGAATACTTTCTTATATCGAAAAGTAAATATGATGCGCGTTATGTACATCAGCACCGCACCGCCGATAAATGCGAGTACCACCGAGAGCAGAATCCCCGAAACTATGACCAGCGTGCTGCCGGAGTTGATGAAGTCCGACAGGTTGTTCACCGTGAGCGAGTCGCTCTGTACTATCTTATACGTCGCTGCCGCCAGGCCCGCACCAAGAAGACCAAATATCAAAGACACCGTCGTCGAGGTCGGCAGTCCGAATGTGTTGAAAAAATCCAACAGTATCACGTTCGCAAACATCACCCCCAAAAAGAGCATGACCAGCTCCGAGAACATGAACTCCGACGGGTAGAAAACCCCGCTTCGCGCGATCTCCATCATGCCGCTCGACGTGAGCGTGCCGATCATGATACCGGCCGATGCGAACGCCATTATAACCCAGCGCGACGAAACCTTCGACCCGAACGCCGAGTTCAAAAAATTCACCGCATCGTTGGCGACTCCCACAATAAGGCTCATCACGGCCAACGCCAGCAACACTCCGAGAATCAAGACATAAATAGTGTCCATGTTCTTCTTATCTTACTTGTGTTAAGGGTGTTTTCTATAAATTCGGTCATCCGGACAGGCCGGAAAACACACGCGTGAGCAAAACAAAAAACGCACACCCACATAGAATGGAAATGCGTTTTATTACATAATACGTCAGTCGGTTAGCGCGTTCTTCTTACGACTGCTGCTTCTTAACCGGCGGTCGCTATGGCGACACCAAGATAGCGAAAACGTCAGCGCACACACGCCCGAAAAAGTCGCGGCTAACTTTGCTGTTTCTTAACCGGCGCTCTGCGTTCCTTGATGGCGGCCTTTTTGCCCGTGAGTTGGCGCAGATAGAAGATCCGTGCACGGCGCACCACGCCGCGCTTATTGACCTCTATCTTTTCGATATGCGGCGAGTAAAGCGGGAAAATGCGCTCCACACCCACGCCGTTGCTGATCTTGCGGATGGTGAACATTTTCGTCATACCCGTCCCTTTGATCTGGATAACCACGCCGCGGAAGCTCTGTATACGTTCCTTGCTGCCTTCGACGATTTTATAGGAGACCGTGATCGTGTCACCGCTGTTGAATTCGGGCAGCTCTTTCTTCTCCCACATCGCCTCTTCGGCGACCCTGATTAAATTGTCCATTGCTTTGTTAACTCGTTAGTTACCGTGCGGAATATTGCGGGCGCCCATGTCCGTTTGCGGGTTTATTCAGGGTCTGTTTTCATGCCCCCCGCCCACTTTTTTCGCAAGAGATTCCCGGCACGCGAGGGGCAAAGGTAAACAGTTTTTTTGAAACCACAAAATTCAATTACGAATTATCAATTACGAATTACGAATTGGCTGACGCATGAGTTCGTAATTCGTAATTGATAATTCGTAATTTATTACAGCAACTTGCCGAGCGCGGCCTCGTATTTTGCTTTGTTCGTCGCACCGACGATTTTCTCGGCCACTGCGCCGTCTTTGAGAAATATGACGGTCGGGATATTGCGTACCCCGTATTTAATGGCGATGTCATTGTTCTCTTCAATGTCGCATTTGCCGATCATAGCTTTGCCCTCATATTCGGTCGCGAGTTCTGCGATGAGCGGCTCTACCACTTTGCACGGTCCGCACCACGCTGCGCCGAAATCGATAACTACCGGTTTGCCGCTGTCCAAGAGCTCTTGAAGGTTGGCCGATGTGATTTTCATCATAGTCGTAAAGTATTTAATTTAAGTTTAATTTAGTGAGTATCTGATACCGGCGTCCTCGCAGAATTGCACGAGCCGGCCCGAAAGCCCCACGCGCATCGTGCGCGAAAACATTCCCAAAGATACGTTATTTTCCGCATCCGTCACTCTCACGCGCAGTTGAATATTGCCGCCCTCGGTGGCGCGCAGCTGCTCGGTGAGGCCCGCGACCAGCTCGTCCGTGATCTCATCGACAGGCAATGTCAAAATGATTTCGCGCACCAGCGTCTCCTGTGCCTCCTGCAACTGCATGATCGACGAGATGCGCGGCTCGACCTCCGCCTCGTTGTAGGAGCGCGGCGTGACCTTGCCGCGAATCATCAAATAATAATCCGGATAGAGATATTTGCGGAAGTTCTCGTAATCCTTGCCGAAAAGCGTGAACGTGTACGATCCTTCGTAATCTTCGAGGGTGAGCCGCCCGAACGGCTTGCCCGTTTTGGTCGTGAGGTTCTGCACGCTGGTGACCATTCCGCACACCACAAAATCCTTGCCGCGCAACTGCGCTGGCTCTTCAAGGTCGGCGACCGACATGTTGCGGAAGTTTTGGATAAGCGGTTTGTAGTCGTCCAGCGGGTGCGACGAGAGATAAAGTCCCACGACTTCGCGCTCGCGGCCGAGCATTTCAAGCGTCGTCCACTCAGGTCCCTGCGGCGGTTCGGGTCTGCGGATATCGACCGTCTCGCCTCCGCCGCCGAAAAGGCTCTGCTGTGAGTTGTTCTTTTCGGCTTGCACCCTCTGGCCGTACCGCATCAGTTGTTCGAGGAACGTCGCTTCGTCGCGCCCGCCTTCGCCGGTCATAAAGAACCGGCAGCGACTCCAACCGCTTATCGCGTCGAACGCTCCGGCCATCGCAAGGCATTCGAGATTCTTTTTATTCAGAATCTGTAAATTCACCCTCTCCACGAAGTCGTACATCGATGTGAAACGTCCGCCGCTTCGGCGCTCCTCGACCAAATGCTTTACCGCCGCCTCGCCCACGCCTTTCACTGCCGCCAATCCGAACCGCACGTTGCCCTCCGCGTCGGCCGCGAAACGGTGGATGCTCTCGTTCACGTCCGGCCCCATCACGCGGATACTCATCCGGCGGCACTCGTCCATGAAAAAACTAAGTTTTTTCATGTCGGAACTGTTGCGGCTCAGCAGCGCGGCCATGAACTCCGACGGGTAATTCGCTTTGAGCCATGCCGTCTGGTACGACACGTATGCGTAGCACGTCGAGTGAGATTTATTGAATGCGTAGGCCGCAAAAGCCTCCCAATCGCTCCATATCTTGTCGCTGACTTTGAGGTCGTGTCCCCTTGCCGCCATGCCCTCGATGAACTTCGGTTTCAGTTTGTCGAGCACCGCTTTCTGTTTCTTGCCCATCGCCTTGCGCAACGCGTCGGCCTCGCCGCCCGTGAACCCCGCAAGTTTTTGCGACAGAAGCATCACCTGCTCCTGATAGACCGTGATGCCATACGTGTCGGCCAGATACTCCTCCATTTCGGCGATGTCGTAAGCCACCGCCTCTGCGCCGTGTTTGCGCGCGACGAAGCTCGGAATATACTCCATCGGGCCGGGTCGGTACAAGGCGTTCATTGCAATGAGGTCTTCGAAACGGTTGGGCTTCAACGCGCGCAGGTATTTCTTCATCCCCGCCGACTCGAACTGGAACAACCCCGTCGTATCGCCGCGGCTGTACAATTCATAGGTCAGCGGATCGTCCAGCGGGATGGCGTCGATGTCTATTCGCTTGCCGCGCACATGTTCGACGTTGTCGAGCGCATCTTTTATCACCGACAGAGTACGCAGGCCCAGAAAATCCATCTTTATCAACCCTACGCTCTCGATGAGTGTTCCCTCGAACTGTACCACGTTTATGTCCTTGCCCGTCTCTTTGTCGCGCGTTATCGCCATCGGCGCGAAGTTCTCGATGTCGTCGGGCGCGATGACCACCCCGCACGCGTGGACGCCCGTCTGGCGCACCGACCCTTCGAGCTTCTCGGCATATTTCAATGTGTCGCGCACCAGCGTGTTGTCCGAATTGCGCGCTGCACGCAGGTCGGGCGACTCCTTGTAAGCGACGTCGAATCCGCTCTCGCCCTTCTCACCGATCAGCCGGTCGGGGACGAGCTTAGCCAGCCGGTCGCTCTCCGGCAGAGCCAGGCCCTGTACCCTCGCCACGTCGCGGATGGCAAGTTTCGGGGCCATCGTTCCGAATGTAATTATCTGAGCTACACGCTTATTACCGTATTTTTGCGTCACGTAGTCCAACACCGCCGCGCGCCCGTCCTCGTCGAAATCGATATCCACGTCGGGCAGCGAGATGCGGTCGGGGTTCAGGAAACGCTCGAAAAGCAGGTCGTATGCTATGGGGTCTATATTGGTGATTTCCAGACAGTAGGCCACCGCCGATCCCGCTGCCGAACCGCGCCCCGGCCCTACTGCCACGCCCATCTCACGCGCCGCGCGTATAAAGTCCCACACGATAAGGAAGTAACCCGGATATCCCATCCACTCGATCGTGCCCAGCTCGTATTCGAGCCTTTCGCGTATCTTCTCGTCGATTACCGCGCCGTACCGCTTATGCGCGCCCTTATAAGCAAGGTATCGCAGGTACAGATACTGCTCGGCGATGTGCCACCGCTCCTCGTATTCAGGGTGGCGCGCAACGAATTCGGCCAGCGACGGCGTTTCCTCGATTTCGCGCCTCAACGCCTCGTCGTCGAATCGGTTGGCGAACGCTTTTCGCAGTTCCCCCTGATCTATCTCGAACCATTCGGGCAACGGGAACGCCGGCATCAATGGATTGTGGTCGAGCGAATATTCCTCCACTTTCGCGGCGATTTCGAGCGTCGTCTCCAAAGCCGTCGGCACGTCGTGAAATAATGCCGCCATCTCGTCCGCGCTTTTCAGATATTCCTGAAACGTGTAACGCATACGCGCCGGGTCGTTCAGCTCGCGTCCCGTGTTGAGGCATATCAACCGGTCGTGCGCCTCTGCATCCTCCGCCATCACGAAATGTACGTCATTCGTGCATATGTACTTCACGCCGTGCCTCTCGGCCAACCGCACTATCTCGGCGTTCACCGCCAGCTGGTTCTCGCAAACTTCCTTATCGCGGCGCGGGTCACCGCTGCGGTGCAGCTGCATTTCGAGATAATAGTCGTCGCCGAATATCCCGCGATATTCCGCCACCACCTTGTCGGCATCGCCTGCGTGGCCGTTCATCACCGCCTGCGCCAGCTCGCCCCCCAGGCACGCCGAGCAGCAGATAAGCCCCTCGCTCAGCTCGCGCAACAGCGCTTTATCGATGCGCGGCTTGTAGTAGAACCCCTCGATCCACGAGTATGATATGAGTTTGGTTAGGTTGTGATAACCCCTCAGGTCTTTGGCCAGCAATATCAGGTGGTCGCCCGCCTTTTCGTCCTTGTCCTTCTCGAATCGGTTTTTCACCACATAAACCTCGCACCCGATTATCGGTTTCACGCCCGCCTTCGTCGCTTTTTCGTGGAACTCCTTGACCCCGAACATGTTACCGTGATCGGTGATAGCCACCGCCTCCATGCCCAATTCCTTCGCGCGTGCCACCAATCCCGTGACCGACGAAGCGCCGTCAAGGATAGAATATTGCGTATGCACGTGCAGATGAACGAATCGTGACATGATTTTTGCTGTATGGCTAACAAAGGTAAGAATTTTTAATTAATTTTGGCAAATAACAAAATGATGACGATTATGAAAAACAGCGAAAACAAAGTGGTGTCGATCATGAGCTACAACACCGTCATGGAGGCACAGTTATATCAGGCGTTGCTCGAATCGGCGGGCATACAGGCGCAGTTGCAGAACGACATCGCCGCGCAGATATATCCTATCGGCGGCCCTATGTTCTCGATCAATCTGCTGGTGGCTGTCGAAGACCTGCCGAAGGCGCGCGAGGTGCTCGGCGCAAAGTTCGATATCGACGAGTTCCACCGCGCGGCCAACAATTCAGACGTGAATCCGGCGCGGAAAAAGCCGTCGGTCAGGAAACGCGCTCCGCGTGCCGCTAAAAAAGAGGTATGCATAGCAGAAGTCGAGGCAACACCGAAAAAACGCGCTCCGAGTAAGCCCGCCGCAAAATCCGCCGCTAAGAAATAGACCGTATGAGGATAGGATCGTTAGCCCTGACGGATTTCGATGCCATTTTCCGTGCTTTCACGCGCGCCTTTGCCGATTACGAGATGCAGCTCAGCGAAGAGCAGCTGCGGCGGATGCTCAGGCGGCGCGGGTTCGCCCCTGAGCTATCGTTCGCCGCGTTCGACGGGGATGAAATCGTGTCGTTTACGCTGAACGGCATCGGTCGCTACGGCGATGTGCTTACTGCCTATGACACGGGAACGGGAACGCTCCCGAATGCGCGTGGACGCGGACTTGCCACCGAAATATTCGAACACTCGATCCCGTTTTTGCGGCAGGCCGGCGTGCGTCAATATTTATTGGAAGTGCTGCAACATAACGAACGCGCGGTGTCGGTTTACCGGCGGCTGGGGTTCGAGGTGACGCGCGAGTTCAACTATTCGATAAGGCCGGGTGCGGAAGTCGTCGTAGGTGATGGCACATGGACGGTCGAGCCGATCGGTATCGAACAGATAGAACCTGCGTTCCGGGACTTCCGGCCGTCGTGGCAGAACAGCGTCGAGGCTATCGTGCGGGCGGCGGACGATTTCATCTTTCGCGGAGTTTTCGTCGATGGCAGCCTTGTCGGCTATTGCGTTTTCGAGCCTGCCGCCGGCGACGTGACCCAACTTGCGGTCGCACCCGCTTTTCGCCGTCGCGGCATCGCCACGAGCCTGCTCGGCCATGTGCTGGCGGAAAACCGCAGCGGTGTCGTGAGGGTCGTGAACACCGATGTGTCGTGTGCTTCGATGAACGGATTTCTTGCCGCGCGGGGTCTTGGCGTGACGGGAAAGCAGTTCGAGATGGTCAAAATGATATTGCCGTAGAAAATATAGCTTATGAAAAAACTTATTGTCCTACTACTGTCCATTATTTTCGCTTTATTTGAGGCACAGGCACAAACACAAACGGAACATGCCGCAGCCGTGAAGGCGGCGATCGACTGGATGAAAGATGCGTCGAATCGCGAGGGTCGGGCGGTCGGCGAAGTGGCCGACTCGTTACTGGGAGCGGGTGCACAGATGCCGCCGCCGGCGCGCAACCTTATGAATTTCGTCACGGGCAGGCTGTATCTCAACTATTTGCAGGACAATTGGAGGCGCATTGGCGAGCGCACGAGCGCGCCGGAGGCTGGCGGCGATATCGAGACGTGGGATGCACAGCGAATATTTGCCGAAGTCGTGAGGCTCTACCGGCTTGCTGTCGAAGAGGCGAGCGAGACACTGCAAGCCACGCCAATAGATTATTTCGGTAGTGATCTGGATGAATGGAGAAATCGCATGCCGCCCGAAGCCTTTGAACTCATGATTGGGAATAATCATGCAAAACAGATTTCACACATCGAACGGTTCTTCCCGTCGCTCTATGAGTCGATGACTTTCAATGTGATAGGCTCGTTGAGGCACGGTTTGGACCGCTTAGCGAGAACATGGCCGCGCTTGGGCGAACGTGAACAATCGACCGTCGAGGAAACGATAACAATGTTCTACGAAAGACTGTTACGCCACAACAGGCAGCGGTTAGAGCAGGGCAAAAGTGCGTTGCCGCTGATAGCGATGGAGGTGGAACGGCTGCGATTTCTGCGCTCGTGGGACACAGAGAGCGATGCCGAGCAGCGCTACGAGGACGCGCTGCGGCAGCTTGCCGAAGAGTACCGCGAACACCCCGAAAGCGCATATCCGCTGCTGGCGGTTGCCGCGCTCTATCGCGAACAGGGCGAGCGGTGGCAGCGTGACAGAGCCGACGAAACGCTGAGAACCAAATATATAAAGGCTCTTGCGCTGGCCGACGAAGTGGCTAAGAGGTGGCCTGAACTTGCCGTGCGGACCCGTGCATTGCGGGCGGTGATAACCACGCCATCACTCGAATTGAAGCTCGGACGGGGGCAATATCCCGATGAGCCGTTCCTTGCACTGGCCACTGTGCGCAACGTCGAGCGCATCTATCTGCAAGCCTATGCGCTGGACGAGAGAGCGGAGTTGGCGCTCTCCTCGCGTGATCGCATCCGGGAGTGGCTGCAAGGCCGGCGACCGGCTATGACGATGCAGTCGCCCGCGATTCCGTCGCGCGGCGATCATCAGCCGTTTGCGGCGCAATTCGCCATCGATGGACTGCCGCAGGGCAGCTATCTGGTCGTCGCTTCGCATGAGCCGCCTGCCGCGTGGACTTTCGGCGGCGAATTCCGCTCGGCGATGGCGTGGGTGAATGTTTCGCCGCTGACATACAGCTTGCGGCAGGGTACACGCCGAACATTCGGACTTGCGGGAACGGCCAATGAGCCGATCACGCAGATTTATGTCACCGATGCGCGCAGCGGCAGCGTGGTGGCGGGTGCGGCGGTCGAGATATTCAGGAACGAATACGATGTGCCGCAGGATATGCGGCAGTCCACGCCGGTGTCGATAGGGCGTTATACTACTGATCGTTCGGGTGTGGCGTATATAGAGCATACCGTGCAGCAGAATGATATAAGTCAGGTTATCATTAATAATCTCCGTCAGGCGACGCTCGTTATCGAAACGCGCGATGGGCGGCGACTCGAAGATAGAATATGGGCGCACAATTTTTTACGCTCTTGGGTGCAAGGCGGGGACGAGAATGCGGAGATTCCACCGCAAGCGCTCTTTTTTACCGACCGCGCTATATATCGTCCCGGACAGACTGTATATTATAAGGTACTGCTCGCGCGCGGCGACAACGAAGGCAACAAAACAGTGGTTGAGGGGTACAGATTCGAGGTGCGGCTGAGGGATGTGAATAGTCGTGTGGTAGGCGAGATGACACTTACGACCAACGACTTCGGTTCGGCCGACGGCAGCTTCACGTTGCCGACAGGGCTGCTGAACGGCTGGATGACACTGGAATGTGACTACGGGAGCGTCGGATTTTCGGTAGAAGAATACAAGCGGCCGATGTTCGAGGTGAGCGTGACGGCAGCGGACGATTCCGTACCGCGTTACGGGCAGACCGTCACGGTGCATGGCGTGGCGACGGCTTTGGCCGACTACGTTATGGATGGCGCGACGGTGCGCTATCGCGTGGTACGGCGCGACAACTTCCGTTTTTGGGATTGGCGGCGTCCGCGCCCCAACGTTCCGCAGATGGAGATCACTCAGGGCGAGGTGATTACCGATGCCGAAGGGCGGTTTGCCATTTCGTTTATAGCGTCAGCCGACGGAGTGGCGAACAGGGAGTGGGCGAGTAGCTTCGAGGTCACGGCCGACGTTACCGACATTAACGGCGAAACGCGCAGCGCGACGGTGAGCGTAGCCGTGAGCGACCGGCCGCTGGTGGTGCAAGCGTCTATTCCGTCGGCTATTGATGGTCGCGATTCGCTGAGCTTCCCCGTCACCGTGAGCAACCTTAACGGAAAGCCGGTCAGCTCGCAGGTGCATATTACGGTAGAGGCTCTGGACGGTCCGGGGCGGATGCTGCGCCGCAATGAATGGCACACGGACCTCGATACGACGCTTATGACCCGCGCAGAGTTCGTGCGCCTTTTCCCGCATGACATTTACGGCCGTGAGAATGACCCGCAAACATATCCTGCGCGCGCGCGGGTCGGTGAGTTGAGATTGCGGACGACGGGCGATTCGCCGCAGGAGGTGCTCGACCTGAGCAGACTGTTGCGGCGAGCGGTGGCGGGGTGGTATCGCGTGTCGTTGCGTGCCGAGGATGGGAGCGGCAATACGGCGGAGCATACACATATTTTGCGACTGAACGGCACGCCCGATGGTCGCCGCACGCCGATAGTGTGGTGCGACGACTGGCTCACGGCAGTCACCACAACGGGCAAGGCAGGCAGTGATGCGGTGTACCTTCTGGCCGCGCCGACGGAGGGGACGCCCGTGCGATGCGACATATTTATCGGTGACCGCCTCGTCGAAACCCGTTTTGTCGAAGCTTGCCCGACGCCGCAGGAGTTCCGCGTTCCCATTGCGAAAGACCTCACGGTGCAGTTCCTGATGACAAGCGGCGGGCGAACATACAGTACGATGAGCCGCGTGCAGATCCCGCCGGAGGAGAGCCTACGGATCGAGCTCTCGACGTTCCGCGACCGCCTGCTACCGGGTGAGCATGAACGCTGGCGGTTGACGGTAAAAAATCCTGACGGCAGCGTGGCCGACGCTGAAATGGCGCTCACGATGTACGATGCCGCTCTGGAATTCTTCCGCCGCCACTCGTGGCCGCAGGGACACCTCTATGGCCGCACTGCGGCTTTCGCGCCCCGCTGGATGTCGCGCGAGAGCGTCGTGCGTAATCCGTCGGTCGACAGGAGTAACTATCGCGTCCCTTCTTTCAGTCCGTGGATAGTTCCGAACGTTGGGGTTATAGGAAGGATCGCGCTTGGAGAGAGTTATGAGGGGTCTACACAGACAATTATGGTTAGCAGCCCTCAAATGCGTAGCGGCGGCGAGATGTTCGCAGAATCGGATGCTAACGTGATAGTTACCGGTATGTTTACCAGAGATGCAGCCTCTTTTACCGGAGCGGCAGACGGCTTTATTCCCGCTGCGGTGGAGGACGATATTTACAATGAAAATTGGTCGGAGACCATCGCCGTGCGGCGTAATTTCAATGAGCTGGCGTTATTCCACCCGCAGCTGCGTACCGATGAAAACGGTGAAATTGCCGTAGAATTTACTGCGCCCGAGTCGCTGACGCGCTGGCGGGTGTTGGGATTTGCCCACACGCAGCAGATGCGGACGGGCAATATCATTCGCGAAATTGTGACGCGCAAAGAAGTTGCGGTGAGCGTGAATGTTCCGCGATTCCTGCGTGAGGGCGATACGGTGAGGTTGGCCGCGCGGGTAAACAATGTCACCGAAAATGCCCTGTCAGGCGGAGAAGCGCGCCTGCAAATCTTCGATGCGGAGACGATGCAGCCGCTCGACGCTCTGCTCATTTCGGCGGAGGCTGTGCCGTTCGATGTGGCCGCCGGACAGAGCAGCGGCGTGCAATGGACGCTTACTGTGCCGGAGGGCATCGCGGGAATCACCGTTCGCGTTACGGCGCGCGCAGGAGCGCACACCGACGGCGAGGAGCGCACCATACCCGTACTGCCGCGCGCCATACTCGTTACCGAAACGATGCCGTTTGCCGTCAAGGCGGGGCAGGAGCGGACGTTCGACTTTGTGCGCCTTCGCGAAAATGCGGTCGGCGTACAGCGCAACCATAGTCTTACTTTGGAGTTTACGTCGAACCCGGCATGGTACGCTTTGCTGGCGATGCCCTATCTGATGGAGTTCCCTTACGACTGTTCGGAGCAGGTCTTCTCGCGCTTTTTTGCCAACTCGCTCTCGGTGGCTGTGGCACAGTCGTCGCCTGAGATCGAGCGCACGTTCGAGCAGTGGCGAGAGACCGAGGCGGATGCACTTATGTCGAACCTCGAACGCAACCCTGAACTGCGTTCTGCGTTGTTGGAGGAAACCCCCTGGGTGGCGCAGGCGCAGAACCAGGCGGAACGTAAGAGACGCATCGGAGAGTTGTTCGACCGCGAGCGTATGGCCGCCGGGCAACGCGCCGCGCTCGAAAGGCTGGCAAATATGCAGAACGGCAACGGTACATTCTCGTGGTTCGACGGGATGCCTCCCGACAGATTTATGACCCAGCATATCGTCGCCGGATTCGGGCAGCTCATGCGCGCCGGTGCGCTGGCGGACGAACATGCGGAGCAGGCTCAGCAGATCGTTCAACGGGCATTAGTGTCGCTTGACTGGTGGATAAGGAATGACTATGAGAATCCGCCGCAGAATCGGCGGCGGAGTGACGGTCAGTTGCTGTTTCACATCATACACCTACACTATCTATACGCGGCGAGTTTCTACGACCATAAGCCTGCCGGACGTGAGGCGCGTGAGGCGTTCGATTACGCGTACGAAATGATGAGAGAGACTTGGCGTCAGCATTCCAATAACCGGCACTCCAACATCTACTGGTTGGGTCTGACCGCACTTGTCCTTCACCGTTACGGTGATACGGAGAAAGCGCAGGAAGTGGTCGAAACGCTACGTGCGCTGAGTACGGGCAGTGAAGAGACGGGTATGTACTGGAATATGACCGACAGTGGCCCCTGGGGTCCTCCGGTGGAGACGCAGGCACTGATGATCTCCGTGTTCGACGAGGTGGCGGGTGATGCGAAGGCTGTCGATGATATGAAAATCTGGCAGCTGCGCCAAAAGCAAACCAGTGACTGGCGCACCACGCGGGCGACGGCCGAGGCGTGCTATGCGTTGCTGATGACGGGTGGCAGCCTGCTTACCGAGAACTTGCCGTTAGATGTTGCGGTCGGCGGCCAGCCTGTGACTGTCGAGCGCGCGGAGGCGGGGAGCGGTTATGTAAAAAGGGTGTGGGGCGGCAGCGAGATAACGCCCGCGCTGGCACAGGTGAAGGCAGAGAACCCGAACACGCGCGGTGTGGCATGGGGCGGTCTCTACTGGCAATATTTCGAAGATGCGGACAAGATAACTTCCGACACACAGATGGGGCTTAATGTGGAGAAACAGCTTTTCCTGCGGCGTAATACCCCGCGAGGACCGGAACTTGTGCCGCTTGTCGCCGGTAATACGGTCGGTGTGGGCGATTTGATCACGGTGCGGCTGGTGATCAACACCGATCGCTATCTCAATTATGTACACTTGCGCGATATGCGTGCGGCGGGGTTTGAGCCTGTGCAGACACTATCCGGCTATCGCTCGCAGGGCGAACTGTGGTATTACGAGAACGTGAAAGATGCTTCGGTGAACTTCTTTTTCGGAGGCATGACTCGCGGTACGCACGTCTTGGAATACGACCTGCGCGCCACTCATGCCGGACACTTCTTGAACGGAATTGCGACCATACAGTGTATGTACGAGCCTGCATTTACGTCGCACAGCACGGGGATAAGGCTGGTAATAAAGTAATTACGAATTTTGCGACATATTGTCATTGCGAACGAACGTGAGGAATGACAAATGTTATCTACCTTTGCAGTAGATGTCTACAAAAATGAAGAAAACGATTCTCCTGCTCGCGATGCTTTTACCGCTGGCGGGAAGTGCCCAAACACTGCAAGAATACCTCGCCGCGGGGCTGGAACGCAACTACGGAGTGCGCATCGTGCGAAATATCCAACGCATTGCCGAGAACAACGTGACGCTCGGAAACGCCGGATTTCTGCCGACTGTCGACCTCTCGGCATCACATTCAGGGGTGCTCGACAACAGTAGCCGGACGAGTGCGGGCATCAATGTCGGTTGGACGGTGTTCAACGGTTTCAGCGTGCAGACCACGTATGAGCGGCTGCGGGAGGTGGAGCAGATGGGCGAGCTGAATACGCGGCTGCAAGTGGAGAGCTTCATCTCGCGCTTCGTAGCCGGGTATTACAGCTATATCCGTCAGCGGATACGGCTGCGCAATATCGAGCAGGCGGTCGGCCTCTCGGAGGAGCGAATGCGTATCGTCGAGACGGGATACGAGATAGGGACGATGTCGCGTCTCGACCTCCAACAAGCGGTGGTAGACCTGAACTCCGACCGCTCGAAACTCATCAGACAGTACGAGGTGGTGCATACACTGCGCACGCAGCTGAACGAAATGATGGTCCGCGAGCAGATCGACGCGCCTTTGGCCGTCGCCGATACTGCGATCGTTTTCGACCCTGCGCTCGACCGTGCGGAGTTGTGGCAGCGGGCCGTTGCCGACAACGTGTTCCTTAAAATATCGCGCAAAGAAGGCGATATAAGCCGCCTCGACCTGCGGCTCGTGCAAAGCCGCACGTATCCCTATCTGCGACTTGGCGCAGGGTACGGATACACGGGCCTCACGACGTTCGCACGGGTAAACGCTCCGGACTTTAACTATGGCCTTACGCTCGGCATGACGCTGTTCAACGGGCACAACCAACGTCGGCAGGAGCGTAACGCACGCATCGAGATCGACAACCGTCAGCTCCAATACGAACAAACGGAACTGGCCCTGCGCACCGATCTTGAAAACGCATGGATGGCCTACCGTAATAATATGAGCCTTATAGAGCTGGAACGCGCGAATCTTGCTGCCGCGCGCGAATATTACGACATCGCAATTTATCGCTACAAGCTCCAACAGCTCTCCGGCATAGAACTTCGCGAGGCTCAGAATAGCCTGCTCGATGCCGAGGAACGTATGGCGCAGGCGTTGCACGACACCAAACTGTGCGAAATTTCGCTTCTCCAAATCGCCGGGCGGGTAATCGAATATCTTGAATAGAATCGTTACTTTTGCATTTGCGAGGTTTCCGATTTTTCGAGATTGCGGGTCAAGCCCGCAATGACAACCGGTAGGCTGGAAAACACACGCGTGTGCGACAACGACAAAAACTATAACCCTATGAAAATCGTGTTTCTGGATGCTTACACGGTCGATCGGTCGGACATGGCACAGATAAAAGCGCTCGGCGACTACGCGTCTTATGACCGGACGGCGGAGAATGAAATAGTGGAACGATGTGCGGGCGCGGATGTGGTTATCACCAATAAAGTGCCATTGCGCGCCACGACGCTCGAACAACTCGCCGCGATGCACGTAAAACTGATCTGCATTGCCGCCACGGGGATGAACAATATCGACCTGCCCGCAGCCGAACGGCTCGGAATCGCAGTGCGCAACACCGCAGGGTATTCGACCGCTTCGGTCGCGGAACTTACTTTCGCCGGCGTGTTGGGGCTGCTCAAACAGATCATATACTTCGACGAATTTGTGAAAAGCGGTGCGTACACGCACTACGGACGGCTGTTCGACTTTACACGTCCCACTTACGAACTTGCCGGCAAGCGGTGGGGCGTAATCGGTCTGGGAGCGATCGGGCGACGTGTTGCCGATATAGCGCGGGCGTTCGGATGCGAAGTGTCGTATTTCTCCACATCCGGCGCAAACAGTAACCCCGAATATGCACAAAAGCCTCTTGCCGAATTGCTCATGGAATCGGATATAGTGTCGGTCCATGCTCCGCTGAGCGAGCGCACACATAACCTGATCGACTATCACGAGTTGTCGCTGATGAAGCCGACAGCCGTTATTGCAAATGTCGCACGCGGTGGTATCGTGAACGAAGAGGGGTTGATGCGCGCCTTGAACGACGGCCTGCTCGCCGGCGCGGCCTTAGATGTTTACAGCCATGAACCGATGACTGCCGATAACCCGTTGAACCGCGTACGCGACAAATATCGGCTGCTGCTCACGCCTCATTCTGCGTGGAGCACGGTCGAAGCGATGCAGACGCTCGTGGACACGATTGCCGAAAATATCCGCAAGTTTTTCGGCGAGAATAAGTAGCGTAACAGATGTTATCCTCCGAACTGTATAGCGGAATATGGGCAAGTAGGTATAATGACAAAAGATACAAGCGAAGGAAGACCCTTCGCTTGTATCTTTATTAGCACAACATAAATTTGCTACTTCGCTTTCCAGTCGATTCCCACGTAGTCCGGAAGCCCCGTCCAGATACACTCCTGTATTGTTCCGTCGGCATTGGTAAGCTCTTTGAGAGTCAGGTTGCCATACATGGGCGTGACTTCGTAGATTCCCACGGACGTCGAGTTGGGGCCGCTGCCTTTTGTTGCAACCACCATGTGATCTCTGAAATCATTGTTCCAAGTGCCCGTGGCGCTGGTAATCTGATTGACTATGACTTTCATCCCTACAACCGTTTCTCCCACAGGAGCTGTAAACACCTCTCTGTGCATGCCGGTCGATATGTCGAAAGAGTAAATCGAACCACCGTATGCCCAGAAAAGAAGATTACGGAAATTTACTCCGTCGTGGTTTAGGGCGAACAGAGTGGCCTGGTTGATTCCGGGTAGCACTTCTCCTTCATCGGCCACCGGCCACAATCTGTTTTTATAGAGTTGTGTGGCGTTTGTTGCCGACGATATGGAGAACGAAATCTGATCCATCTCTCCCGTCGCTCTGTCCCTGACGATCGCATGCACGACATTGCTATAATTCGTAGCTCCTATCGCATAGGAAGGCGCCATGAACATCCATACCGGCTCGAATGGCGTATTGTTGTATGGAAACAGAGTCGGTGCTGCCGTTATCGGGTCGCAGACGACCGCAGTGCCTCCTCTGAAAGCAAAGCGCCTGTTGTCCATATCGTAGAACACCGCAACCGCCCCAGCATAAGCCGGCATTTCGAAAGGAGTGAATCGTTGCGGAGGAATTGCGGGCGTATCACCGGTCGCGGGAATAGCTCTGTATCTATTGCAGTAAATCCCTACTTCCCAAGGTATATATGTTCCAAGTCCCATTTCAACCATTACCAGCTGACCGAAAACATGGAACATGAAATTGCCTTCGGCGGTCCTGATCATTGCGTTCACCCTGCTGTTTTGCTGTGTCTTATTGGAAGGAACAACCAGGTCGGAAAAACGTATGGCATCCACATCGCTACTACCGCCGACTATAACGTATCTTGCATTATACGTTGGTTCGTAATCAAGCAGGTCGTGGCTATATCTGAAAATCCCGTTTTCAGTGACCAAAGAAACCGCATAAAGCAAATCGACCCCATTTACACCGCGCCCGCCCGGAGCAGGTGCATTGTTGTCTGCATAGCAAACAATATTAAGAGGCCTGCCGAGATGTTCGGGGAGATTCTCGGATCTCGGCACGGTGCGCATTTGCAACTCTCTGTCGGGAGTGGCATTGCCACCGCTTAAATAGTTGAGGAATCTCAGATCGGTCTCTCCGTCGTCATCGAGCAGAAGCATAAAGCCCTGCCTGATGTCATTGTTGACCTGAATCCGAAAAACATCAGACGTATAGGTGACGGGCCTGCCGTTAACCGTGTGCGTATAGTCGAGCACCTGATATACCAGCGGATGAACTCTGCCTCCTGTAAGTTGAGGCAGAGAGATATCGTCGATATATTTCTCCCTGTGAATGGTATCCCAACTACCGCCGCGAAGCCTTAGCCAGATGTATTGGAAATTAATCTCATTTCCGAGAAGAGTTTGTTCCAACATCGGCTTTATCGTAAGGGGTGCACCCACTTGGATATTGTAGTAAGGCTCTATTCCGGAGAAAGTTATCCGGTTGAGCTCGATATAGTCGTAATTCCCTTTGTCCTCGTAGCAAGATGCTATGAAAAGCATTGCCGCCAGCAAGAAAGACAAGCATTTAACAAACGTTTTCTTTTTCATAGTTCACAGTTCTTTATGCCGGAATATTTCCGAATATGTTGTTAATGATGTTGCCTAATCTCATAGGTTGTCCGTTGTCGTCCAAGAACCGAGTTCCGTGTTCTTCCCGGTAGTCAAGCAACCATCTTTGGAGAGCGGCGCCATAAGCGAATATGAGCATCTGATCGGGTGGCGGAAATGCATACAGGAAATCACTGCCTGTGGACATGTTGAACACATTAGCCAATATCCTTATTTTTCCGATCGACCAATCCCCCATAATAGCACGCCAGGCTGTGTTCCAATACTGCGGCATCATAAGATCGTCGGAAAAAGAGAGCATCATTTCAATGGTCGAGATCATATTATTACTGCCCGATACATATGGGTTTCTATCGAAATTTGTCGAGAAATGCTCATTGGGCAAAAGCTGAAATATTGCTCGTCGAAATTTCCCGTCTCCGACATTTTCCGGAGAGAGTCGCATTACGATAACTCCCGTATCGCTGTTCGGCCAGATATAAGCGTCCAATATCTCGAAATCGACATCTTCGATACCAAGGTTCAAATCCGCCGGATCGTAGCTTTCCCGAAATTCTCGTATAAAGTCTTCGCCAAACTCTGCTATGTATGCCGCGACATAATCTGTCAGAAATCTGTTTTTAGCAATATCGTCATCAGGCAGAATTTCGCCGACCTCTATTGCGGCCTCTAATGCAGCTTGCGCTGCTGCATCGGCCTCTGTCTCTAACGCAGCACGAGCAGCCCTGGAAACAAGATTGGTGGCGGTCTCGAAATCGGTATAATTATCGACAGTGGCGACACGATATGCGATATCTCTTCGTACATCGGAAGTATTACCCATAATCATAATCGGAATAATGGCGATATCTTGTCGTGATACCACCTGCCTCAGACTATCTAAACCTCTGCGATCCCCCGGTAGTATTTCAGGACTTCCTAAGGACACACCATTTGCATTGACTGTGATTCTCGTGTCATATCTCGAAAACAATCGATTCGGGAAATAGACGTTCGTCTCACTGTCGTACGTCAGGAGTTCATCCTCTTTGCACGACATCATGAGCGGCAACATTATTGCCGCCAGACAAAATATTTTAAGCGTATTTTTCATGGTTCGTAAAATCTTTAATGTTTAACGCTCCGTTTCTACATCTGGAAGATACGGCATATAGCTGGCGATTGACATACTGCGCGGTGCTCCATTGTAGTTTATTATGCTCGTCTGAGCGCGTCTCTTGTAGTAGTAGAAGAGCTGGCCTTCACTCACGAAATCTCTCATCCATTCTCTGAGAATCTCATCTTGAAGATTATAGTTGTCACCCTCTTCAAGCAATGGCAGTTTGCCACGATTTACTCTGAGTTCATCCAAGTAAGCCGGATCTTGAAAAACCTCCGCAGCCGTGAGATAAACCTCGGATTTTCTTATCAAAGGCTGGTAATATATGTAACTTGCATCGTCCGCCGGCCGCCTGAATTTAGCCGTGATCCAATTCGTCTCACCATATCGCAGCCATTGTGCAAACCGTTCATCATAAGGAGTAATCCCGTCTGCCGAACCAATCTGGCGGAACATATACCTGTATAAACCATTCGTGGTCGGAAGAGCAGAGAATTGTCGAGTATTCGACGGCGAGAACCAATTGATAAATTCGTCGTACATATTATGTACATGTATGCCGAAAATAACTTCATCGGAATATATCGGATCTCTGCTTCCCCATGGGAAAGTTTCCTGGAAGGATTGTGATTCGATCAATTCTTTGGCGATTTGGCCCGCAACCGCAATTTTTTCTTCGGTACCCGCATACATGCAGGCTCTCATTTTCAACGCCATTACCGCGTAGTAGTTCATCCGGCGGTTGCGATAAGCATTATAGAAGAACGACTGTTCCGTATTATCGCCACCTATCTGCACCCCGAGTGTC
>WRDF01000011.1 GCA_009783565.1 Rikenellaceae bacterium
CGGCGCTCCTGTGCGCAAGATTCTTCTGGAAGAACCTTGTGGGCGATTTGCAATATCCCCCGACGGAAAAACAATCTACACGACAAACGGTGAATATAATCGCGTCGTAAAATACGAGATATAATGAAAATATTAAAAAACATAGCGATCCTCTGCGCGGCCGGACTGGTGCTGGCGCAGTGCGCAAAGACCGAAAGCGAGGATCGCGCCGCACGGGAGCAGGCGGTTTTCGAACTGTGGATAGCGCAAAATGCCCCGCAGGCCGAAAGAATGGATAACGGCATGTATGTAGAGTGGTTTCGCAAGGGCAGCTCGACGACCAAGATCAGCGAAGATGATTTTATTATGGTAGATTATCGCGGACGAACGATCGACGGCAACGTCTTCTCGAACCGCGATTCGGCAATCGCCCGACACGAAGAAACGTTTACGCCATATACACGTTATACGCCGCACTATGCGCCGTATAATGTAGCAGGGCGGTACTTCACGGCAGGCGAGTATGAAATTCTGGCACAGATGAGCATGGGCGACAGCGTGCGCATCTGGCTGCCGTCGATGCTGGCATACAACAATGCCGCTATCACTTCGCAGTTCGTCAATGGCTATGAAGGATGGTGGAACAGCGTCAGAAATCCGCGAAACACGCAGGGCGGGATGCCGTCGCTCACGAACCGTCCGGTCGTGATCGACCTGGCATTGCGCGACGTGGTTGCCGACCCCGAAGCGCGCGAACTTGCGGATGCCATCGCGGCGGCCGATAGACTGAACTTCATGGTACAGGATTCGATACGCGAAGGGCTGTTTTTCAGGTATATAGAGGAGGACGCGACGGCAGCGGTGATCGCCAAAGACTCGACGTTCTATATGGTTTATGCATTGCGATTCCTCGATGATTTCCTTATTTCGACAAATGACCCTGCGTTGGCATTCGCAGCATGGGGGGATTTTTCGACAACACGCGTGCCCGCGCCGTTCGTCGTGAATTCGTCGAATTTACTCAGAAACAGCAGAACAGCGCGTCACATCAGCGCGCTGAACGAACTTTTCGAGGACGAGGATCTCGAAGTGCGCTACAACTCGCGCATACAACTCGTATTCACTTCCCGGTGGGCCTACGGTCCGTTCGGCGACGAAGGCACGGCGACCAAACCCGTGATATTCCCCTATACGCCGCTGATGATTGATATCCTGATCCTCGATTACGAGTACAAGCCGTAATCACAAGGAGTTTATACGTATTGTCATTCTAAGCGAGCGTATCGACCTGTAAGATTTTACGGTTCGGTACGCTCGCCTGAGAGTGACAATATTCTAATAAATATTTTGCGAAAAATGTGTTGCAAAAAAGATAAAGATTGTTTCGTCGATATAGGTCGCGGGTGCGTGTTCTGCAACTGTGGCGAAGAAGGGGCCGAACCGTCGGTGAAAGTGTACGACGGGTGTTTCAAATTGCACGAAACCGACTGGTTGGCAGCAATGCCGGCACAGATGCCGACGGATATCGTCGAAGTGCGGTTCAAGAACACGCGGCGGAGTTTTTTCCAGAATGTCAATGGGCTGGAACTGCGGCTCGGCGATGTGGTGGCGGTCGAGTCGTCACCCGGCCACGACATCGGGATCATATCGCTCACGGGCGACATGGTAGCGCGGCAGATGCGGCGCGTGGGGTTCAACCCTCAGAACGGCGAATTCCGCAAAATCTACCGCAAGGCAAAGCCCTACGACATCGAGAAATGGCAGGAGGCGATCGCGATGGAGCACGAAACGATGATCCGTTCGCGGCAAATCGCCGCCGAGATGGGACTGAACATGAAGATCGGCGACGTCGAGTATCAGGGCGACAAAATAAAGGCGATCTTTTATTATATCGCCGACGAACGGGTCGATTTCCGCGAGTTGATCAAGGTCTTCGCCGAGCAGTTCCGCATCCGCGTGGAGATGAAACAAATCGGGGCGCGGCAGGAAGCAGGGCGGATAGGCGGATTGGGGTCATGCGGGCGTGAATTGTGCTGCGCATCGTGGATCGCGAGCTTTGCGTCGGTAACGACAAACTCGGTACGCGCGCAGGAAATATCGCTGAACCCGCAAAAACTCGCCGGACAGTGCAGCAAACTCAAATGCTGCATGGTCTACGAGCTGGACGACTACCTCGACGCACGGCGAGAATTCCCGCGCATCAACGGCCCGTTGCAGACAATCGAAGGCGATTATTTCCTGGTGAAAACCGACATACTCGGTCGCACTATGAGTTTCAGCACGTCGCCCGGTGCAATGGTGGGAGTGGTGACGCTGCCGCTGGCAAGAGTGAAGGAGATTGTAGAGCTGAACCGTCGCGGTAAAAAGGCGACAAGGCTCGCGGACGCTGCGACTGTTGCGGTTACGGCGAAAGCGGAAGAGCCGAGCGGGTTCGCAGATATTCTCAAAGAGGACAGCATCACGCGGTTCGACGCCGCACCACGCGAAGGACGCGGCGGCGGACGGCATCATTCCGGCGGTAGTTCACACGGCAATTCGCGCAACAGTGGTTCGCGCGACGGCGGCGGACAGAGACGTAACGACCGGCATCGCGGACATGAAAATCGGCAGGCGGGTGGCGGCAAGGACAGTGTCAAGTCCGGCGGCAATAATGATAGTGACAGTAACGGCGGCGAAACAAAGCCGCATCACGGCGGACGCGGCGGACGTCACCATCGCGGCGGCAGAGGGCTGCGAAGCAGTGGCGGCGGCAACAGCGAGGGGTCGCCATAACAAGTCCGAGACAAAGAAAACGGAACAGTAGGCGTTAGAATGGGGTCTGTTAACACAAATTTGTGTTAACAGACCCATCCTATTATGAGTTTTGCGGCTGATCATATAAACCGTGCGCGCATATCTGAAATGACAATATTTTAAACAATGGGGAAAAACAAGCACCGGCGATTTGCAGAGAATCTTACGTTCGACTGTTTGGTACAGCCGGAGTTCGACGAGATTTTCGGGTGCGATCACAAGCTCAAAGGTCGATGGCGCGAAGAGTTTTTCCGCAACGACCACCCCATCGTGCTCGAACTGGGCTGCGGACGCGGGGAATATACGGTGGCGTTAGCCGAGCGGTTTGCGGAGAAAAATTTCATCGGTATCGACATCAAGGGTGCGCGTATGTGGCGCGGAGCGAAGACAGCCACGCAAAACGGGATGTGCAACGTGGGTTTCCTGCGCACACGCATAGAGTTCATCGAGTCATTTTTCGCGCCCGGCGAGGTAGACGAAGTGTGGATCACATTTCCCGACCCGCAGTTGAAAAAAAACCGCGTGCGCAAGCGCCTCACCGCGCCCGGTTTCCTTGCGCGATATGCGCGGTTCGTGAAGCCCGACGCACTGATCCATCTGAAAACCGACAGCCGCCATCTGCATGACTACACGCTCGCCGTCGCGGCTTGTAACGAATTGCCGCTCGAAGCGGCGTGCGCCGACATCTACGGCACGGGCGCGGCGGACGATATCCTTTCGATAAAAACCACTTATGAAACGCGTTTCCTCGGCGAGGGCAAACCGATCACATACCTGCGTCTGCGGCTCGGCGGCCGCACGGAGTTCGACGCGCCCGTTTTTACGCCGGACAACGAACTTTCGGCGTGAAATATTTGCGCATGAAATTTATTTGTCATATATTTGTACCCGTAAAATTATTCCTCTTTAGCTCAGTCGGTTAGAGCACCTGACTGTTAATCAGGGGGTCCAAGGTTCAAGTCCTTGAAGAGGAGCTTCAAAATGAGAGAGTTGCGACTGAAATCGCAACTCTCTCATTTTTTGCACACAACTCTTTTTATTCGCTATCTACTTTTTCACTATCAAGAAAACCACTTCCACTTCTAATTATTTACAAACAAAAACCTCAGTCCGGATATCCGGACTGAGGCAACCAATGTAATAAAGTGCTTGTATCACCGTAAGGGTTACAGTGATTCTGTCCTGCCCATGCGTCCCTGTAATCCAGGATACCGACAGTGTATCTTGGCGATGAAATCGTAGTATCATGGCTGACTCCATCGTCTTTGTATTATTTTCTCCTGCGCTTTACG
Organism: Rikenellaceae bacterium; assembly: GCA_009783565.1. GTDB lineage: Bacteria > Bacteroidota > Bacteroidia > Bacteroidales > Rikenellaceae > WRDF01. Next base: position 4,065 of record WRDF01000011.1, read on the forward strand.
AGCCAAATAGCGCCTGTGCCTAACAATGCTCCGGGAATTAATCCCCAGAAAAGCATCCGCATCCAGGAAACTGCGCTGGAAGTGAAATGCATCTTATTATCCGGACCGGCTCTTCGACCTGAATCGAGCGGGACTTCGCCGTAAGCAAACCATTTGAATACCTGCATGGCGAACTCCACGTTGGAAAGACGCAGGTCGGGCCTGGAACTTCTCAACTCGCCGTCGCTTATCCAGTCGGCATCACCGATAAGGAATATCCTCTGTTCGCGTTCGCCGACCTGTCGGGAAAGCCCTGCCGCGACAATATGAGGGCTGTAATTTTCTCCTTTATCTACTTTGGGCGACGGAAATTCCTCTATATTCATCCTGTCAGCGGTGAACCATCCGGCCGTAGAATCGCTTACGAGCATAGGGATCACCGTAAACCGTTCCCCTACCTCGGACAGGTCGAGATACGTAGCACCGGGCATCGAGATCACATGGCGGTGAATGTTCATCCAATGAAACCAATATTCGGTATTTTTAGCTTCGGGCGTAACTTTTGCAAGAATCAGGTCAGGGCGGAGTTCCTTATGCGTTTGCAGCAGCAGCCCGTCCGCGAACCTCACTCCGAGCATCGCAGCGACCTCATTTGCGTTTGCCGTGCTGTTCTCATCGGCGGCCAGTATCAGGTTGCCGCCATTTTCGATATACATACGAATATGCGCCAGATCCTCCTCGGTGAATTCATCAACTGGATCGGCGATGACCACTACCGAACGAGAAAGATCGTGCGACCCGAGGTTGGAGGCCGTTGATGTCGCGACATCGAATCCCTGGTTAATCAGTGCTTTACGGAAATGCTTACCACTGGTTATATGAGAGTAATCCCTGTTCTGGCCGCGGTCGATGCGCCTCTCGCCATGCCCTTCGAGGAAATATACGATAGGCAGTGGCATGGACAGTTTTTTGAATGCTGCGACAACCTCTACCTCGCTTGGTAGTTTGGATATGTCGTCGAACACGCGTAACCAGGTCTTTTGGCCGTTATCCCGCTCTATGAGCCGCACAAAACGGTAATCTTCTGCGCGCAGTTCTTCTATATTACTGATTTCCCCGGGCGGCTTGAAACGTTTAAAGTTAGTCCGGTTCAATATCGCGACCTTAAAGGCATTTTTCTTCAACTCGTCTTCCGGCAGGTCAAAAGCATTGTCGTAGTAGTAAACGTATTTAAGTTTAAGGTCGGGCTTAAAGCGAGTGTATTGTTCAAACCACCTCTCATCGTAAAGCCTTTGTCCCGGGAAAGCCCTGCGGCTGTCGTTGTCGAACAGGTTTACGAACGCGGTTATAGTCACCTCTCCGTCCATGTTTTTCACTATTTCCTGAAATTCCGGTTTGAGAGAATTTTTTTTCATGCGGGTGGCATCGTGATAAAACCTCAGATGCGGCTGTGCGGAAATCACTCCTACCCCGAAGGCAATTACGCACACGAATGCATAGCTGACCGCTTTTCTTATCGCGGGAACACGCTTGCGGTCAAAGTACAGTTTCATGGTGCTTAATCCGAGAAACATCGCCGAAATCACGATAAAATAGACAATATCCTCGCTCGGTATGAGACCCTTGTAGAGATTGCCTGTCCTTCCGCTGAGAGAAAGCCAGTACGTCACATCGCGCAATAAGGGTATGTCCTGCCACAACGTGCCCACGAAGTTGAGCACGGCTAACAGGGCTATCGTGCAGATCGCCGCCAGTATCTGATAGTTGAACAGGCACGACATGAACAGCCCTATGGCGCTGTATGCGCATATAAGCAGATAAAACCCGAGCAATCCGCTCAATATGGCCGACATATCGAAACTGACTACCGTAAGTGAAGAAAATAATATCTGCAAGAATATGATGCCCGACATGACCAGACCGAGGACCATCATTGAAAAATATTTGCCAATCACTATGTCGCCGCTCGAAACCGGCGATGAAAGGAGCAGTTTTATCGACCCGCTGCTGGTTTCGCGGCTTATCAGGCCCATTGTCAGGATCGGGACGTATAGGAACAGATATTGTTGTACGAGGGGAAATACGCCTATCCGCCAGGCGTTGAATATCCCGAGGCTAATGTCAGAATTGGTCGATCCCACCACCTGTCTTGCGAACAGGCTTTCATATGCATCTGTAAACGTCAGTCCCGCCTGCACAGCGAAAACCACAAGCACGAACCATGCGATCGGAGAGCAAAAGAACGACCTTAACTCCGTCCCTGCTATTTGAAATATTGCTTTCATAGTTTCACTATCTTCTTTTGCGTACAATCCATATCACCAATCCACCCACCAGCAGCAACGCGGGGATTATGCCGTAGAAAACGACTTTCAATGTCCCCAGGTTGACGTATTCGTAATTCACATTGCGGTCAGGCGCAATGGGACGATTTACATCGAGCGGGAGCTTGCCGTAACCGAGCCATGAAATTATCTCCGACCAGACCCCGATGTTGACCTGTTGAGCAATCTCGTTGCGCGAGGTGCGCAGTTCGCCGTTGCTCAGCCAGTCAGTGTCGCCGCCCACGAAAATGCGCTGCTGTCTGCCGTTTATCTCGCGTTCCAGCGCGATCGCAACGGGAAATCTGCCTCTCTGGTCGCCTGCCGTTTCTTCGTATTTCACTTCGCGTTCCATGCGGTTATAAGGTCTCAGGCGATTCCATGTGCCCGTTTGCATCATCATTGTCATCAGAACATCCGTGACACGGAAGCGCGTGGTGTCGTACGCCAGCGCGTGAGTTCCCGGCATCGTGACCGTACCGCCGGAGATACGTTCCAACTGCGGGAACATCGTCATGGCGGGAAGCGTTATATATGCCTTGATCAGCGACGGGTCTTCAGGCGATGACTGTAACAATATCCCGTCAGTAAGCTGAACATCCACGAGCGCCGCGACCGGACGCATGGCCTCACGCGAAGCAAGGTCGGAGGAGATGAAAAGATTGCCACCGCTCTCGACAAAATCGGAGACATTTTTCAATGCCCGGTCGGACAGCGGTTCTTCAAGATCGACGATAAACAGGATCTCTGTCTTCTCCGGCAATGGCGACAGGCCGTCCCAACTTTCGACCACATAGCCGAGGTTTACCATCGAAGTGCGGTTCCAGTGTTCGGCGACCAGGTGATTTATATCCTTGTTTTCAAGTCCATAGATATCCCGCATCGATCCGCCGAAGAATGCCACCACAGGAGCGTCGCCTGTCAATATTTGCAAAGCCGCCGATATCTCACGTTCCGTAGCAACTTTTTGAATGTCGTTAAAAAAGCGCAGGGAAGTCGAAGCTCCATTCCCTCGGGTGATCCGGCGCACCAGAACATTCCCCTCATGCGAAAGATCGATAATATCGCGTATCTGTTCCGGGGTTTTGAAACGCGAGAATCTCAGGCGCTTGGCCTCGGCGGCCTTCTCAGCCTGTTCACGGAGTGGGACCGAACTCACCGGCATATTCACTGCCTGGTCGTAATAATAGACATACTCCATCTTTATCTCCGGCTTGAACCGCACGTATTGCTCAAACCTTCTCATGTCGTTCATTACCTGGTTCGGCGCGGCGAAACTCATACTGAACGCGGGATCGAGCAGGTTCACATAAGTGGTTATCGTAAGACCTCCGTCGAGTTTAGACATTATTTCCCGGCTCACGGGGGTTATCGTCTGCGATTTGTTGATCGTGGTGTCGGCATATACTTTCATGACGGGACGCGAAGTGACATAACCGAACATTACGGCAATCACCATAACGCCCGCCACCGACAGCCAACCGGTCATCCGCGTCAAAGAATGCTTGACCATGCGGAGTTTGATAACGGCAAGCATGAGGGTCATCGTAATTACCAGCAGGAAGTACACCGTGTCTGCGCTGCCGATAAGCCCGCGAAGGAAACCGTCGGCGCGGCCCGACAGCGACAGCCAGTAAGTTATATCCCTGATGAACGGGATGTCCTGCCCGATGCTGCCCACATAGTTGAGCGCCGTGAAGACAGCAAACGTACTCAGCGCAACTGCGATCTGGTAAGATATGAGGCACGATATGAGCAATCCGATGGCAGAGTATGTGCAGATAAGCAGGAATAGACCCAGCAAACCACTCAATATCAGCGGTAATTGCAGGTTGCCGACTGTGACAGCGGCAAAACCGATATAGATGAACAGTATGCCTATCATTACCAGCGCAAAGATCATCATCGAAAGGAATTTCCCCATTATGATCTGCCCGCTGGTGACAGGCGATGAGTAGAGCAGTTTCACCGATCCGCTGCTCGTCTCCCTGCTCATAAGGCCCATCGTGATAAGCGGCAGGTAAATGAAAATATGCTGCTTCACGGAGGCGAATACACCGCCTCCGAAAAGTTGTGACGTAACGTTCCACAACTGCCATTCAAGTACCTGATGACGCAGGGCTTGCCCGAAAGGCTCCAGGAATGCCATGCCCGTCTGTATGGCATAGATGGCCAGCACCACCCATGCCACCGGAGAGAAAAACAGGTTCTGCATCTCCGTCTTGGCTATTCTCCAAATCTGTTTCATTCCACGATCTCCTTACCTGAAAGCTTGGCGAATATGGCATCGAGCGAACTGCGTTCGACGTTTATCTCGGTCATATCCCATTTGTGCCTGACACTCTCCTCTATTATGCGGTGGGAAACGGGCTGTTCATTGTTATAATACACGCGCAGTCTATTCCCAGACAGTTCGACTATGCGCCTCACGCCGTCGACTTTTCCGACGGCCTCCATAGGTGGCGTACCGGCGAAAACCGCTATCAGAGTGTCGGGGATGATCTGGTTGTCAAATTCTCCCAGTGAGCCGCTGAAAACCAGATGTCCGTGCTCGATCATATTGATCCGGTCACACGTGGCCTGCACTTCGCTCAGAATATGGGTCGATAGCAGTACCGCCCGGTCCTCGGCAATATGCTTGATAAGCTTACGGATCTCTACGATCTGGTTCGGGTCGAGTCCGTTGGTCGGTTCGTCAAGCACCACGAGCGCCGGGCTGTGTATTATCGCCTGCGCGATACCTACCCGCTGCTGGTATCCGCCTGAAAGGTTGCGCAGCAGGCGTTTGCTAAAATGCGCGATGCCACAGCGTTCTTTCGCTTCCTCGACCGACCGCCTGATCTCCGAACCCGGCATCCGGCGCAATCCGGCGCAATGATGCAGATATTCGTCGATCGTCAGGTCGGGATGCAATGGCGGTTTCTGCGGCAGGAATCCGATGTGCATCTTGGCTTGTTCGGGGTGTTTTTTAAGATCGATACCGTTTATGTAGACCTCGCCCTCGGTCTGGCTAAGCACGCCACATATAATGTTCATGGTGGTGGACTTTCCCGCGCCGTTCGACCCGAGCAGACCCAGTACGCCGCTGCGCGTTATTTCGAAATTAATGTCGCGTATGGCCCATTGCGTGGTGTAACGGTGGGAAAGGTGGTCCACGACAAGAATGCTGTTCTTCATTTTTTAGTTTTTTAAAAGGGCAAGGGCCACCCTGGGGATCGCCTTTCGGACGACCCTTGCCGTGTTCAATGGTATGTTCTGAGGATTATTACAACACTATCGGGCCGAAGTCCGCCTCCCCTAAGGAATGTGGATTATAACCGTAGGTTCTGATCCAGTGATCGACAAGTATATCGTATTTCGCCTTTACCAAAGGGAACGAAAGGAAACGATCCCATTGCGGCGAATTCTTCGGGAACCAACGCATATAGCTCAGATAGTTCTGCAAATCGGCGGTCTGTTTGGCTGAAATAGCCTGTGCCGCATTCAGATTGGCGAATACTCCCCGCGCGAGATGATCATTATGCGGAGCTGCAATGCTTCTGAACCGGCTTTCACTCGGGAACAGATATTGCGTAGTCGTGGCAGTCAGTCCGGTCACATAGTCGGTATGAGCAAAAAATTCTTCAGGCGCTCCCACTCTCTGATTGTTGAAAAGGAATGTCTGGAAATCCCTATTGGCGAAATTGAATGCCCAATACATCGAGTCTGCCTGCATCTGATAATCAACCCTGCCAAGCCCAAAGATCATATTGGTGCCGGATACCCATGATCCCCATTCGTTCCATCCACCCATCTGGAACAACATCCGATCTGCAAGGAAAATTTTATACGGAAGCTGTCTTTTAAGGAATTCGTCGGGATAAAAATCTATCAACAATCTCTGTAACAGGTCGATCTGCCCACTCACTTTTTCAGGGTTGGACTTGGGCATCTGGTATGTGTTCAACAAAGTAGGAGAAGAATTGCCTACAAGTCTCCATATCACATCTAATTGTTCATATTCGTAGATCAGGTAGGTGTTGTATTTATGGAAAAAGTCGACTATTTTCTGGTCGGTTGCGGCCGGGGCGAGGCCCTGCGGTATCTCCACGTCGAGCGGAAGAACGGTCGGTTCGCCTATTGCCACGTCTTTATTACATGATAATGCGAACAAGGCAACGGCCATCAATATTATGAAATATCTTGTTTTCATGTTTTTCATTTTAGCGGTTATTGTCCGATTTGTCATACACCCGGATTGCGCGTACCCGAAAGGCGGGATTCATTCTGCTCGAGCGCCTTGTTGGCGGTTATCGCCTCCGGCGGGATCGGCAACGTATACATGGGATCGTTCTGTCTCAGGGTGTACATCTCGGTCGTCGTGCCGCTACCCCACGCACGGGTGATCGAAGGCATCCCCGTACGACGAAGGTCGAACCAGCGCGGAAGCTCGAAACACAGCTCCTTGCGGCGCTCGGCCAGCACGTCTTCGAGCGTGACAGAGGCCACCGGCACATACCCCGCGATGCGCTTACTGCGCAGTTCATTTATATCCGCAGTGGCTTTGGCATCGTTCAATCGCGCATATGCCTCTGCGCGGTTGAGGTAGGCTTCGCCCATTCTGATTGAGTTGCCAAGCGAAGCCGAAGTCAGATTGTCAAACTTAAAACATATATCCGCGCCATAACTTTGACCGCCAATTGTGGCGGTTTGTCTTTTGAAGAAAGCATTTCTGCGCGTGTCGCCGGTGCCGTACATTGCCAGCAATTCTTCCGACGGAACGAAATAGAGCTGATTCATGACCAGCGTGTATTCCGCCCTGCCGTACAGCCATTCGGTTTCGGGGAAATTATAAGTCGCTATCGGCATCCAGGCCGTAAGCCCCGTCATGTCGCCGAGACCGCGTCCCAGTTGTATGGCTTTCGTGGCAGCTGCCACGCATTCTTCCCATCGTTCCATGAACAGGTAGGTGCGGGAGAGGAGTATATATGCCGCAGGAAGGTTTACGTGGAAATCGTTCCGGGTAATCCCATGTTTTTCAAACAATTCGATTGCCTGTAACAGATCGGCCACGATCTGGTCGTACACTTCTTCTACCGTATTGCGGGGTATAGGATCGGGATCGACGCCCATCGCAAGTTTCAACGGAACGCCCGGACTTGCTTTGTCCACATTGTAGGGTTTTCCGTAAAGGTTTACCAGAAAGAAATAGTGCATGGCACGGAGCGTAAGCGCTCTGGCCTTGACGATATCTTTCATCGCCCGGTCACCTATCGAGTCATCGATAAGGTCGATTACGGCGTTGCATCCGCCGATCCTGAGATAATACGTATTGTATGACGAACCGTTCGACATGCCAGTCGCCTTTACATCGACCTCATACATATCCGGCTGCCATGTAAAGGCTGAATAAAAGTTCTGATAGCCGGCTATCCCTGTTACTGCAGGAGCCACTGTATGAAAAGACTGCACATTGTCGCAAAGCGCATAAACATAGGACAACATGCTACTCTCGTTCCCCCAGGGATAGCCCCTGCCTGCGAGCAGCTCGCTCAGGTCTTCGGCCGTTCTCGGGATCATTTCATCGTTGGAACGTTCTTCGAGAAAGTTACATCCGGCCAGCATGATCGCACAACAAGCCGCGACGGTTATTCTGTATATGATATTTTTCATTGTTTTAAGCGGTTAAAGTTTAGAACGACGAATTAAGCGATAACACGAACATCCTGCGCAGCGGCCACGAACCGGTACCCGGATCGACACCTTTCCACGCCTTGTCGAAAGCAACGAAGAACGGATTGGTAACGCTCAGGCGCATGTTCAGGCGCTTTACGCCGGTGCGTTCGAGGAAATTGCGGTCGAAATCGTACGATACGGCTATCTGTTCACATCTGACCATATCGGTCTTGGCTATACGCGCATCGCTGAAATGATAGAGGCGGTAGGGATTAAAGATATTGGTGGTCGAGGGAATATATGCCGACGTCCGCCCCACTCCCGGAACCGAAGGTATGTCAGACGCGTCACCCGGTTGCTTCCAGCGGTCTTTCAACTGGCGGGAGACGTTCACTTCGGGATACGGCACGCCGCTGTTTCTGGTGTAGTCGTAGAGCATCGGAAGCCTGCCGCTGCCGCCGAACCGCATCGAGAATTGGGCATTCAGGGTCCAATTACGGTAAGTCAGGCGCGTGTTGAACCCTCCGAAGAAGTCGGGGGTCAGTTTACCAGTCCTGACAAGGAAATCGAGCGGATCTTCGGTAAGTCTGAGCGGCCTTGTCCAGTCGTAAGCGTCTTCCCCGTTCGGCGCTTTGCCGAGGTCAAAAGTCGGGGTTCCATCCGCCGCATCCGGTCCGATATACTTGAACGAATATATTGCAGAATAGGGATCGCCATTGACTATGGAGTTAGCATCAAGGAAGTCATCGAGCGTGTTTATACGGTCGTTATGCGTAAGTCTGCTTTCGGTACGCGACGCATTGACCGACAGCTGCCACGTCCAGTCTCCGCTGCGTACCGGAACAACGTTAAACACGAATTCATAACCCTTGTTCCTCATTCTGGCCCCGGGAACATACCACCGATCGTTACCGTTCTCTAATGGTACGTCGCGGCTGGAAAGCACGTCTGACTGTTTATTGTAATATTCCGCGATAAACCCTATGCGGTTATTCAGGAATGAGCCTTCGACGGAAAAATTTACCGTATGCGTCTTCTCCCAGCCGAGATACGGGTAAGGCATGCTTCTTATATTGCCTAACGTATATTGCTTATAATAGTTGTCAAACGACCCCTGCCCTACGATCAGGTGCGGGGAAACTTCCTCTACCGCATTGCCCTGGTAACCATACGATGCGGTCATGTCCCAGAAGTTAAGCCAGTCCCATCCGTCTGTGAACGACTCTTCCGCGGCGCGCCATTTGCCGGCTACCGACCACGTGGGTGCCCATTTCTTGTTCTGATCCTGCCCGAAGCGGTTGGAGGCATCCACACGCGCGCTCGCATTGACCACATACCTGCGGTCATAGGAATACACCCCGAGGAAATATCCGCTCACGTAATTCGCAACACGATTTACCACTTTATGCTCCGTTCGCATCCTGTCTATCAGGACGTTATCCATTCTGGACCCGCCAATAGCGCCGTTCTGGAAATGCTGCAACGGGACTGCGGCGAACGTTTCCCCGCGATCGCGCATATATCCGTAACGGGTGTTGGCATTGCCGGTACGCGACGAGGAACGCATTTCGAAACCGCCCTGGAACGTCGTGCGATGCAAGCCTTTGAACAAATTATCGTAAATCAGGTCATTGCGCCACATATAGTCATTTGCCTGATAATCCTCGGCACGCAGGAGGCCTCCGAAAGGAAGCGGCGACGATTGCTGTTCGGGACTGTTGGCACCGAACTCGTTATAATCGTAACCCCGGAATTGCGCAATATAATACGACTTTTCCGTAGCCCACGTCTTGATGCTGCTCGAACCGGCATTGTAGGAGAAAAGCCCCTTATAGCGTAAGTTACTGAATATCGGAACTTGTATATCCAGCCTTGCGCCCATTGTCTTGTCGAGGTTGCGCGAGCCTGTGGTTTCCAACTCGTTCTCTACATTATAGTTGTAGATATTCCTGCCGTTGATGGCCCTGCTCTGGTTGCCGAATCTGGTGTGGTAATAATACGTCCCGTCTTCGTTGCGGCTGGGGATCACGCGCGAGGTCTCGTAAGCGTAATTGAACGGGTTTACGCTATAAGCATAACCGTCCACGTCACGGATACTTCCTAACACGCTTGCCGTAACCAGAATTCCATGGTTGAACCGTATAGTCGAGCTTATATTGGCCGAATACTTTTCGCTGCTGTTCTTCTTCGCTTCGCCGTTGGTCAAGTCGGCAGCTATGGACGCGCGGGTTTGTATACGGTCGGTACCGCCCGATATGCTTAAATTGTGCTTATGGCTGAACGAATTACGGAATAGTATCTTGAACCAGTCAGTATTCATTCCCTCCATTTCGTTGTACAGGCGGTTGTATTCCGCCATGTCGATTTCCTTGTTGAGCAGCTGTTCGAGGATACCGTAAAATCCGATCCGCAACGGTTGTGTAGGATAACTCATGCCGCTTTTGTAGTTCTGCCATGAAAATTCCATGATCTCCTGCGAGTTCATGCGGTCATACATGCCGTAGGAAGGGCGCAGACCGAGCGAGAATTCATTGTTGTAGTTTACGGATATCTGCCCCGCTTCCGCTCTCCGGGTGGTTATGACTATAACCCCATTGGCTGCGGACGACCCGTAGATCGCCGTTGCCGCAGCGTCTTTAAGGACGGTTAGCGTCTCTATGTCGCCGGGGTTGAGCCATGAAATGGCATTGGACGCCAAATGGCGCAATTCCTCGTTATTATTCGAGAAGGTACTGCTTTGTTCCATCGTAAATGAAGGTAGCAGGTCGCGCTGTATCACGCCGTCCACGACCCACAGCGGTTCTTTGTTACCGAGCAGGGTCGAAGTTCCGCGCACCCTTACGGACGGCGTGCTGCCCACCTGGCCGCTGGTAAACGACACGAGCAGACCCGGAATAACACCTTGCAACATAGCATCGACCGATGCGACGCCCCCGAGCTGTATATCATCCATATATACCGTGTAGGCCGAACCTGCATAATCACTTCTGCGGATGTTAGAATAACCCGTCACCACTACGCCGTCGATCTGCTGGACAGATTCGGAAAGCGTGATCCGGAACTGGGTCTGTCCGTCGATGGCGACCGTACGGCGTTCATGCCCAAGGAACGAGACTTCAAGCATGAGCGCATTTGCAGGTACGTTTAGGCTGAAACGCCCACTACCGTCCGTTGCCGTGCCATAGTTTGATGACCCCTCTACCGTCAGCGTGGCCCCGACAATCGGTTCGCCCTTGGCGTTAACGACGCTACCCGAAAGTTGCCTTAATCCTGCACGCGTGGGGGGGAGCTGCGAAGCCGATATCACTATGGTGCCGTTCTCGAGCCTGTAAGTGAGGTTGTGGCCCTCCATCGCTTTGCGTAGTATTTCATCGACAGTCGCATTCGTCATGTTTACCGACGAAGTGACATTCTGCACGAGTTCGGCACTGTAAAATACCCTATAATCCGTACCGGACTGGATCTCGTTAAGGATCTCCCTCAAAGGGACGCGATCCTTGTTTATGGACATTCTACGATTTGCCACCTCCTGGGCAGACAGAGAGAGGGTGAGTGTCAGAAAAACACACGACATCACCGACCGAAGAAGAACCCGTAGGTTCGCGGAATAAAAATTCCTCATAATGATTTCTCCATTTTTAAGTTAGACTTTGGTTTGTTTTTCAGCACTTTATTGATTGATTGGTTTTATCACTATTTTACCTTGCTCCGTTTCGAGTACTTCCATATCCCCTGTACCGGTAAGTATCGAAATTATCGGCTCCATGGTTTCGTGGCGGTTGAGCTTCCCATAGTAACGCTTCATGCGCAGCGACGGATCGACCTCAATATCGATATCGTACCATCGCTCAAGCCTGCGGGCTATCGATCCCAGATCCTCGTTGTCGAAAATGAACAGGTTGTTCTTCCAGTCCAGCACCCTGTCGATGTCGAAAACTGTGGTCTTCGTGGCCTTCGTAAGTTTATCCATCGAGAACTGCATCATCGGAGTCAGGCTCGCAAGCGTAGATCCGCCCGGGGATTCCATCCTGACACCGCCTTCCAACAACGCCACCGAAATGTTCTCTTCATTGCTGTAATTGCGCACCACGAACGAGGTTCCGGTGACATGCACTTTCAGGTGGTTGACATTGACGTAAAAAGGCACATCCGGGTTGTGCGCAACCTCGAGATATGCCTCACCGTCTATCGTAATCTCGCGATACTGCGGGTCGAATCTATCCGGATATATTATCCTGGTTCCGGAATTAAGCCAGACTTTGGTACCATCAGCCAGGGTCAGGAAATATTCCCCGCCTCGCGGGATGTAAATCATTTTTTCCGCGACAGCGGTTTCCGTTGAGGAATAAACCCGGTTGCCTGTATTATCCGAGACAATCGTCCTGTCGCCTATCGAAAGTTCCATCGAGTTGTCAAGCACTATTTCATATCCGTCGGCAAAAAGTATTGCCTGCACTTTTCCCGGAACGACATTTTCGCCGCTGAACATAGAATAAGTTTCCGGCTCCGGAGTGTCATATATTGCCACTCCGATCCCTATAAGAACCAATAGCGAAGCCGCAACAGACGCTATGCGTATATACATGCGCCTGCTGCCGGCGTACCGTACCTTATGCCTGATAGCTTTCAGGCCATGCCCAATATCTACACTATCTTCCAGACCGAGCCTCGCCGAAAAGCCCTCTTTGCCAGTGATTCTATTAAATATTTCGCGGTTGCGCTGCGACGCGGCGATCCATTTTCCCAAGCGGGATTTTTCATCTTCGGTCGCAGTACCGAGCATCTGCCGGGAAATAAGGGCGGATATATTATTTGCTCTATGGGTTTTCATGGTCGTACTTTTTCATAAAGAGTTGGCCACAGAAAAAAAGTATAGGTCGGCGGCGAAAAAAAATGTATTATTGCAGAAAATTTCAGGACTATGGAGGACGACAGGATTTTAATGGCGCGCATCGCCGGGGGCGACCAACGGTCGTTCGATGTGTTGGTGCGGCGCTATTATTCCACGCTATACGCAGTCGCCCTTAACATAATCCATGACCCGGCCGAAGCCGAAGATACCGTGCAGGATATTTTCGCGAACCTCTGGAAACACCGCAGGAAATACACCGCCGTACATTCTCCCAAAGATTACCTGTTCATTACTATGCGCAATCTGGCCGTCAAGCGGTTGCGCGAGAAGAACCGGTCGGAAAGTTTTTCCGACAACCATAAAATCGCATTCGACGATTATTGGGAACACGTGCTCGAACAAGATACCTACCGCTTGCTGATCGAAGCTGTCGAATCGCTTCCCCTACGCAGCCGCGAGGTGATCAAAAACTCGCTTGCAGGCATGCGGCAGGAGAAAATAGCGGAGGAAATGGGTATTACGGTGGCAACGGTAAAGGCCCTGAAAGCAGATGGAATAAAAAAACTTAAACAATTGCTCGGCCCGTTGGCTTATCTTGTGCTGATGATATAGTAAACGACATTTTGAATTAAGTATAGGGTATATAAATTTAGGTCTCGTTAAACGATGAGAATAATTATCTCAAATGCAATACAAAAACGCCGCCAAAGATGCAAATAATTTAGGTAACTCTTCCGCAATTATTTGAATCATGAAGCGAAACAGCTACCAAAACTTAATTTCCCCATCGCGCGATGCGGTGAAGATTCGTTCTTCGCGGCCTTTCGAGCGATTACGCAACCAGTAGAGCGCGCCCTGAGGCACATCGTCGAATTCCAAAAACCGCTCGTCGGCCACTTGAATTCCCAAAGAAACCCATTTATCACGATCCATGTAAAACAGCTCATATATCTGACCCGGCACAATATAATTATCGTCATTACGCGCCATGACATCGATGCGTGAAACCTCGACAGGCGCACCGAAATCGATAATAAGATTGTTACGTATCATTCCGTATGTCAACACATCGCCATCGATAAGATTATGCGGACGCTCGTCACGGCCATTGTGGACAAATTGAGCGCCGTCGAAAGAAATGATCGCACCCGAAGCGTCATATAAACACAGCTCTGCAACATCGGCCGGATGAGTGCGCGGCGGCATTTCGAATTTCCATAACCTGAACTCCTGCGGCTGTTCGAATGCCACCGAATAGTAAGGCGCTGAGCTATCAAGCGTAAATGTATGCAGGAGCGTCTCATCTTCGGCGGTATCCACCCCTTTGACCATCATTCCCGCAATCGACGAATCCCACGCCAACTGCTGGGCATGCATCGTATGTTTACGTCTCAGTCTCAACGTCGTGCTATCGTCTGCATCAGGCTTCAATTCCTGCACCGTACCGTCATAGTGCAGAATGAACGGATAGCCTGCGGGCATCATTTCCTTGCCGTTGAAAAACACAGGCAGATAAGCAATGCCCGTACCGACTTTCTCGAACCGCGCCATGCGTCCGCGCACCTCCGCCCACGCTACCGGCCGCCACACAAGTTCGTTGAAAATACACAGGTAAATATGGTCGGGTTTATGATGTCGCAGACGGCCGTCCATTCGAACCACAACATCCTCCGTCGAGACATACAGGTCAGTCACGTCACGGTTGAACGGCCGTTGGAACAGTCCGGGAATATAGTCTCGTCCATTGTAGCGCGGCATCGGGTTATGGGAATATGTCGTGCGATAGATCTTAGCAAATTTGCGAAAATCGCCGTGCAAAGACACCGTCTCAGGCCGTACAGGATCGAACGCATAGTCCCAATAGTGCCGCCCGTTTCGGTGAGGCCAATCGGGAGTGTAATCTATGGCGGCCGGAACGCCGATCAATCTGTTCAGCAACATGTACTGAACGGCATTGGAAATACAATCAAAATTGTAGACGTGATTACCGACCGGTGCGGGCAGGTTGTAACTCCGCTCCCTCACCGGAAATGCAAGGGCTGCGGCATAAGCCCGAAAAGAGGGTATCTCCGTATTGTAATTACGCCATATCGTAAGCATCGAATCGATATTAACGTCGGGGCGATGCATAAGATAATCGAGTGGCTCACTTCCTGCCCGATACGGAAGCAAATGTTCGCAAAATATCTCGAACGGGATATCTTCGTGCCACGGGGTCGCGTGCCATAGGGCAAATACGCGGTCTATATGCCAGATCAGGAATTCGGCGCTGATATTCTGTATGTCCTCTGTGCGTTCGGCTAAATATGTGTTGTAGAAATCCGGCAGACAAAGCAGCGTATGCAACGTGTGCGGGTGCAGGTTAGGATACGTAGCGAGCACCGCCTCATAATAGTGCGCCGTTATCGCATCCGAGTATGTCCCGTGTCCGGGCATGTTGCGGATCAGAAATTTTGCCGCTGCCAGCTTCTGCCGGTCTGCGGGATCGGCAGCGTAATGTCGCAGGACCTGCTCCAACTCAATGCGATTCTCTCCGGCAAGCCGTAATGCCCGATCCAGAGTTTTATCTTTTGAACAGGAAAAAAAAGTGGACGAAAGAATGGCAAGCCCGACTATAACTATTAGCTTTTTCATATTCAATTATTATATGCACTATTGACGGCACAAGATATAAATATTATTTGATTACAACACGTTCTTATCAAAATATTTATAATTAATTATCTGTATGCACAAACTTTGCCACCCCTCCGAACGCCGAAAGCGGAGAAATGGCAAAGTTTGAAATTCGCGTATGCATGCGGTATCGTAGTCAGGTAGCTACGCGGCCGCAGCAACCGACCGATTTACCCTCTTGCACACTCGGCGCGTTCCCATTCGAGAATGCGGAAAAAATCGTAATCTTCGGGGTTGGCGACGAACTGACGCGCAGCCTCGTAGTCATCGGGCTTGATATAGTTCAGTATATTATTCACCACGGCGACGAAGCCGTCGGTCGTCGTATCGACCATACGCGGCGGTATCTTGCCCGTGTCCGAATCCTGCAACTCTCTGAGCGACAGCGGCTTCACATTCCCTGCAAGATCGACGAAAACCATACATGCCGTGTATCCGTTCGCAAACAGATGCCACACACCCATCCCAAGTTCCGAACAGTACATCAGGTCATAAGACACCGGCGTCTGGCAACGCACTTCGTATCCGATCTCCACCGGCCGCGATTTCAGCTTCAGGCCGAGTTCGGCAGTCCGGCGTTCCAACATATCATTGAAAATATGCGCCTTCGAGACTTTGCCCAATTCCGGATGACCATGCGCATCGTAAGAAAACACCACCCCCGACTTGATGATCTCCTCATCGCTCAGACTATGGAAAACGCCTTCGGAAATGATCGCTGCGCCGTAGTCCATCCCCATAATACGCCGCTTGATTATCGACGAGATCACCAGCTTCACGATCTTGTCACATGTTATAGGCGTACGGTTGAACATCTCCGGAATGATGATCATCGGATAATGACACGCCTCGCCGATGCCCCACGCCAAGTGTCCCGTACTGCGCCCCATGGCCGAAAGGACGAACCAATTGCCGCTCGTGCGCGCATCGGAGTACACGGCGCGCCCGATCGTCGCACCCTTGTCCACCGCCGACTGGTAGCCGAAAGTCGGCGTATTGCCTGGCAGCGGAAGGTCGTTATCGATGGTCTTCGGAACGTGAATATTACTGATCGGAAACTGCTTGTGTTCAAGGAATTGCGCTACACGGTTGGCTGTCGATGCCGTGTCGTCGCCGCCTATAGTGACGAGCAGCTTGATATTATTGCCTGTAAAAAAATCGAGGTTGAAGTCGTTTTCGAAGTTCGCCGCTGTCGGTTTGAACCTGCTCATTTGGAGGAACGACCCTCCGCGATTGAAAATATCGTCGGCAAGGAAATAATCGATCTCCACCGTTCGCGGCTGCTCGGAAAAGATCCCTTCGTATCCGCCGTGCATCCCGATCACCCGATACCCTTTGTTAATGAACGTCTTGGCGACGCTCGCGATCACCGCATTGATTCCCGGTGCGGGCCCTCCGCCCGTAAGAATTGCAATAGCCTCTTTCATCGTCTTTTCATTTTAATTCAAGCCCGAAAGATACGAAAAATTTGTCGTTCATTAAGATATAAGAGGAGGCCGGTGTTATTTAACCGGCCTCCTCTTATACGTTTGGGGTAAGATTTTCTTAGAATCGTTTCACGAAATACAGCAACGGATTCGAATCACGGGTGATTTCGGGACAGACCCTTTCACGCAATAATGCAAGATTTTCGTCCGATAAAGAATACGACTGAGGTTTCACAACATGAACCCACAAGCCGTTATGGGCTGTTATCGGGTCGTCACTTAGATGGTGTATCTCTTTAAGCGGGTATTTACTGTCATCGGGAAGCGAAAAAGGCCGCCTCATGCTGTTATATACCGTCATATCTCCGGTCGTCATGTTGTAGTATACGCTATGAGGATATCCCCATTCGCCTCGATTCATTATCTCTGTGAAAGGGAAGAACAGCATCCCGTCGCCGCAGAATATTAATTGGTCGATACTTCCCATATATCCACGTCCCTGTACTCTTTGGTTATAGGTATCGGTATCCTTAATTTTTCTAATCTCGGCGAACGGCTGAGTGTGTTTGCCGAAATCGATTCGCAGCATGGGGCGTGGCTCGCCGCCTTCGAGACGATAGACAATGTCGCTGTGCGGATAGGCAAAGCAAACTCCATCCTCGCCATCATCGAAAAACTGCGGAATCCAACCGATAGGAAAATAAGAATTCTGAGGCAGAAATCTCTTTTTTATCTCGCCGGAATCAGCGTCCAACAGCATAAGAACACCCTCCTCCGGATTCACAGCCGGACTATATGACCATATACCGTTA
This sequence comes from Rikenellaceae bacterium, assembly GCA_009783565.1. Classification (GTDB taxonomy): domain Bacteria; phylum Bacteroidota; class Bacteroidia; order Bacteroidales; family Rikenellaceae; genus WRDF01. Next base: position 21,787 of record WRDF01000011.1, read on the forward strand.
TCGATCTTGCAAATCGAAAGGATCATAATGCCAGGGTCTATATTCGACAGTAAATTGCCATCCAGATCAAAAGTCAGAATGTAACTATTACGTGCATCGAGTATATATATTTCATTTTTATCTTCATTCAACCAAATATCACCGACACCTGTATGCTCTCCCGGCCCTCTGCCCTGACGTCCGATAGTGCGCAGAAAACGCCCGTTGCGGTCGAAAAGATCGACTTTGCTTGCACCTCGGGACATATGAGTAAGGGATGCCGTTACGATATAGTTGTCGGTGACGATAAGTTTGTCGATTTCTGAAATAAGCGCAACGTCGGACGTTTCCAGCGCAACGATCTCCACAATATCGATCTTACCCTCAAAGTCTCTGTCGATTGCAGACGATACATCCACTTTCACCACAGGAATATCGCCGACATATTGCGATTTGCCTTTACAGCCGAAACCAAGAAGTAACAGCAACAATAGATAAAACGCCCGCAAGCGTTTTATCGAAACAGAGTAAAGGTTATTAGTTATCTCCATAGAATATATTTTAACAAGGAATATGTTCGCATATAGTGAAAGCATCATCGCGGAACTCACAGCAATTATACTTATCGGTCACTTTCTGGTAATTTGGAGGCCAAGACGTAGCAACTTTCCCATTAACGAACCATGCCTTTCCATTGATCTCGTATGCCCATCCTGGGGCAGTACTTGTATATGTTTCTACTATTCTTTCTTTCTTCTCTCCTTTTTGACCGCCGCTGCCACTACCACCACTGCCATAGTTGCACATGTCTTCATCTTCCCAATAGCAAATTTGCAGCGCAGGGCAAAAATAGAGGCCGGGAGGACATTGATGCAGAAACAGAGCGCCATTGACGAGTTCAAAATACTTGGTTCTGTCATCGGGATGGGCAAAGAAAATACCTTCCGTCTTCGACCTCATGTAAATATTTCCCGCCAGCAAGACGAAAAACAGGCCTGTCAGAGCAAGATTAATCTTGTTCAGGGTCGTCTTGGGAGTTAATTTGCGAATTAAATTCCTCATGATTTTGTAGTTTTAAAAGGTTAGAGAAAAACATATCGCCGCAAGATACGTATTATACCCGTAAAAACAAATAATAAATTCGCTAAATGCCGTAATAACAGAAGTTTATTTCGGTGTCGCCGTGGCAACCTCTCTGAACCGCGCGACGACGTCGATTTCCGTCAGTTCTTTCGACAGAAGGTTGATCTTGCTCTCAGGCATCAGTTGCAGATCGAGCAGCATCAGTGCGTCGAGAGCGTCGGCGAAATCGTGGTCGACGTTGAACGCGACGACATGGCTGCCCAGTTGCAGATATTTTTTGATGAGAATAGGGATCGACAGCTCGTCGCGCTCGATGTCGCGCACCAGCTTGTCTATCAGCGAAATGTCGGTAATGCCGCTTATAAGCGATTCGTCGATGGACATGTCGATGCCTTTGAGGCCCGTCACCGGTTGCACCCATCCGGCAATGGTAGCATCTAAATGTTGCTGGCGCAGGTGAGCAAGGATTACCGTTTTCGAGTTATTGTCGAACTCGCCCGAAATCGTCACCGGCCCTAACAGATAGCGATATTGCTCGCGTTGCAACAGTACGTAAAGAATCCCCTTCCACAGCAGCATCAGCGACACGGCCTTACGCTGATACTCCTCGACGACGAATGAGCGGCCGAGTTCGATCGTGCGCCCGATAATCGACGCCATCGGCGGCTTCATGCGAAATAGCGAATTCACGTAGAACCCTTCCAGTCCGAAGCGCGGCATTATCTCGTCGCCCATGCCGAGCCGGTAAGCGCCGATGATCTGCCGCGTGTCACGTTCCCAGATGAAAAGCTGGTGGTAATATGTATCATACCGGTCGATATCTATGGCCTTTCCCGTCCCCTCGCCCACCGCGCGGAAAGTCACCTCGCGCAGGCGTCCGATTTCGCGCATCGTGTTCGGTATGTTATCGGGGTGGGCGCAATAGACATCGTAACCCGTATGCTCGAACAGCAGGTTCTCGGCGCGTATGGCCGCCAATTCCGCCTCTATCACGGCCCGGTCGACGGGCGGCGATATTTCCTCCGCATATTTCGGCGCGGGCGCGGCCGTGTGCTCCGATTCTTTTAGGTATAAATATTCTACATTCGCCCGCAGATAATCGCCGTAAACCGAGAGCGGTTCGAGATGTGCCACTTTGTGCGGCACGATCGCCGAACCGACGTTTATGTTCACCGTCACTCCGCGCTTGTTGAGCAGTTGGCGCGGCAGCAGGGCCGTGCGCAATTTGGGGTGCACCACCCCCGCCGCCCTGAAAAAACGGCTGTTGCGCGCCTCTATACATATCGGAACAACGGGCGCGTCCACACTGCGAATAAATCTGATTATCGACTCCGGCCACAAGCGGTCTTTCACACGGCCGCTATGCCATGCGGCGACCTCTCCCGCCGGAAAAATTACCAGCACGCCACCGCTTCGCACGTGCCTTATGGCCTCGCGCACACCGCGCAGGTTGCGCCGCACATCGGCCGAGTCGAACGGATCGACGGTTATGAAATATTTGCGCAAAGGTGCTATACGGTCGAGCAGAAAATTGCCCATAAACTTCACGTCGGGGCGCACGCCGCCTATCAGGTCGAGCAGCAGTATGCCGTCGAGCATTCCCGTCGGGTGATTGGCAATGAACACCGCACCACCCGTCGCGGGAATATTGGAACGGTCCTTATCGCAGACGGTATATTTTACGTCGAGCCGTGCCAGCAGGTCGCCAGCCGACCCCTCATCATCGGCGAATGTTTCGGCGTATAGTCTGTTCAGACGCCGAAGACCCAGAGCGCGCATCGCGCAATCGGCTAAAAAGCGTGGCACAACGCCCGTGCGCCCTCCTGTCAGGTCTGTCGTTTCTACAAGCCGCATTCGGTTAGTGTTTGCTTAGTATCGAGAGCTAAAATTCATAGACTTACTCCCGATAAACAAAACAAAGTTAATCTAAATTTATCAATTTCTACCACTATTGACACATGCGCGTGTTTTCCGGCCTTCCGGATAGCAGAATTGTATAAACAGTTCCTATTTTATCGCCTGCGCTATCTTCTCCGCCACGCGTTCGCCATCGATGGCGGCGGATATTATACCGCCCGCATAGCCCGCGCCTTCGGCGGTTGGGTAAAGTCCGCCCACCGCGACGTGCTCCAAAGTGACCGAATCGCGCGGGATGCGTACCGGCGTCGATGTGCGCGATTCCGCACCCACTACGATCGCCTCGTTGGTCAGAAAGCCGCGCATCCGCCGGCCGAACGAGCCTATGCCGCGCCGCAGGGCATCGCTCACGAAAGCGGGCATCCATGCCGCCATATCCGCCGACACGATGCCCGGAACGTAGGACGTGCGCGGCAGCGTACGCGACGCCCGCCTGCCGACAAAATCGGCTACGCGCTGCGCGGGAGCTTCCTGCGCCCGACCGCCTGCGGCCTTTGCCGCCGCCTCATAGCGCTTCTGAAATTCGAGACCCGCCAACTCGCCGAACTCGCCCCTCAGGAAAGCGAAATCGTCGAGCCGCACCTCCGTGACGATCCCCGCATTGGCGAACGGTGAGTTGCGCTCCGAGGGCGACATGCCGTTCACGACGTTCTCCGCGCCGTCGGTCATCGCCGGCACGACGAACCCGCCCGGACACATGCAGAACGAATAAACGCCGCGCCCACCATCCTGGCTGACAAGCGAATAGGTCGCCGCAGGGAGATACTCGCCGCGCCCGCCCGCACTATGATATTGGATGCTGTCTATCAGAGCCTGAGGGTGTTCGATGCGCACCCCCATAGCATATGGTTTCGCCTCTAAGGCAATACCGCGCCGGTGCAGCATTTCGTAGATGTCGCGCGCCGAGTGTCCCGTTGCGAGCGCCACCGCCGCACCTTCGACACGTTCGCCGCCACTGCACACCACGCCACGCACGCGCCCGTCGTGCAATATCAAATCCGTCACCCGCGCGCCGAACACCACGCTCCCGCCAGCCGCGCGGATTGTCTCGCGAATGCGCGTCATAACGCGCGGCAACTTGTCCGTTCCGATGTGCGGATGAGCGTCACTGAGTATTTCCTCGCCCGCACCGTGAAATACAAGTATCCGCAACACCCGGTCGTAATCGCCACGCTTTTTCGAGCGCGTGAAAAGTTTTCCGTCCGAGAACGTCCCCGCGCCACCCTCGCCGAACGCATAGTTCGAGTCGGGATCGACCGTTCCATTGCGGTTGATACGCGCAATATCGACCTTGCGCGCCGCCACCTCCTTACCGCGTTCCAGCACCACCGGCCTGAGGCCCAACTCTATAAGCCTCAGCGCACAGAACAATCCTGCAGGCCCTGCACCGACGACCACCACTTCTGCGCGACCGCTCACGTCGGGATAATCGAAATGCACACGCGGCGGTATCGGTTCGTCGTCCACGAACAGTTGCACCGTGAGGTTCACCTTCACCGCCCGCGAGCGCGCATCCACCGACCGCCGCACCACACGCACCAGCGCAATCTGCTCCGGCCACACCCCCGCCTTGCGCGCGGCTATCGCGGTATATGTGGCCGGGTCGGCAGCCTGCTTAGGTGAGAGGGTCAGCGGAATTTCCTTAGGCATGATCTATTTCGATATTTTAGTAGTATTGCGCAAGATTGCGGCTCGGAGGCCGCAATGACAAACCTGTCATTCCGAGCGAGGCACGAAGTGCCGACGAGGGATCTATCGCTTATTTGTCTTTGAACTTATAAACTAACGATAGATTCCTCACGTTCGTTCGGAATGACAGTTTTCCGGCAGGCCGGAAAACACACGCGTGTGTTTTAGGAGTCCCCGATAGTTTTCTCCTGCATCTGGCGGCTCACTCCGAGTATCATGCCTATCGCAATGGAAGTGAACAGCAGCGACGATCCGCCCAGACTGATATAAGGCAGCGGCAGTCCCGTGACGGGGAACAAATCGACCGCCACCAACATGCTCACGAACGCCTGCAACGTGATGAGCGTTCCCAGCCCCAAGACCAGCAGGCTCGGAAAACTTTTCTCGCACCGCCTGAAAATCACTATCGTACGGTAGAACAGCCACAGATAGAGCACCAGCACGAGCATTGCACCCACAAGACCATACTCTTCGACGATGAACGCATAGGCATAGTCCGAGAACGGCAGCGGCAGATTCGTACGCTGGACGCTTTGCCCCGGCCCTCGCCCCACAATACCGCCTGAGGCGATAGCCATTTTGGCGTTTTCGACCTGATGGGCGTTGCGCTCGCGCACGGCAAGTTCATCGGGGGTCATCTCCGCCTTTTCGATGCCTGCGAAACTCGTTACGCGGTTTACCCACACCTCCGACCGCCCCAGTCCGAACGCATACATCACCGCCACGACGAAGGCTACGGACAGGATCACTTTGCGCAGCAGCCGCCAGATTTCCCGCCCGCGCACGCGACCCAGGTAGAACATCACCAGACACGTGACGAAAAGCAGCGCCGACGTTGAGAAGTTCGAGATGAAAATCATGCCGCACGCAAGAGCTATGGGCAGCAGCAGCGGCATGGTCATATTGCGCATCACCCAGCGGTTGCGTTCGCGGCGTTTTTCGGTCAGTCGCGCAAAGAGCGGCGCGACGGGCAGCAGTTCCTGGCGGTTGATGTCACCCTGACGCTTGGCCAGCTCTTTGGCCAGCACCATGACGAGCGTAATTTTCAGGAAATCGGCAGGCTGGAACGTCAGTCCCGCAAATCGCAACGAGCGCGTGGCTTCATTCGCCGTCACGCCAACGAAGAACGTCAGGACCATCAGCCCCAGCGCGGCGAAGAACAACGGACGCGTATAGCGCGAATACGATTGATAGTCGAACCGGTGGACGACGAACATCACGCCGAATCCGAGCAGCAGGAATCTCAACTGGTTGAGCATGTAGAATGACGTCTGCTGCGAACGGCTGTATGCCAGCGGCGCAGTCGAAGAGTATATCACCAGCACCGATATGATGGCCAGCGCGGCGATAATGATCCACAACGACGCATCGCCGCCGAAGATGCGCCCCTTGAAGAGTTTCCTGTGTTCCGTTGCCGTCTGTTGCCGTTCTGCGTCTTCCATACCTGCATCCATACCGTACGCAAAAATAGTGGTTTTATGCCAAAGCGGCATCAATATTGAGAGAATTGTGGTAAATTTGCGGATGCTTGTTCTCAAGAAGAGATGAAATATTTCAGCAAAATATTCGCGCTTTGCTGCTTGTCTGTGCTCGCGGGCATTGCATCGGCTTTTTCGCAAGGCAGGGTTTACGGCGTTGCCGATGTGCCGAATCCACAGAATGCGGGCGCGTGGAATTTCGTGAGCAACCCTGACGGTACGCTCTCCGCCGCGACGGTCAGCGAGGCGAATCGTACACTTGCCGCCTTGCGTGAACAAACGGGAGCAGAGGTGGCGGTAGTAGCGGTCGGCTCTATCGGCGAACTTCCGATCGAGGAGTTCGGTCTGGGGATTTTGCGTAACTGGGGGATAGGACGGCGCGACCGGAACGACGGACTGCTGATATTGCTCGTTACGGACGACCGATTGGTGAGATTCGAGGTCGGTTTCGGGCTGGAAGGCGTGATGACCGACGCGCTCGGCAAGCGCATTCAGACAGCTCGCATGATGCCTTACCTGCAAGCGGGCGACTGGAACGGGGCGGTTTTAGCGGCCGTAGCAGCCGTAGCCGAAGTGCTGACCGACCCTGCAAGCGAATTGCACCGCGAAGATGCGGCACAGGCGGAAGAGCCTCCCCTCTGGGTGATCCTGCTCCTTCTGCTTGGCGGCGTCGGGGTGATAATGGCCCTTGCGATGTTTGCCCAACGGCACGCGAACCGTTGCGCACGATGCGGCACACAGATGCGGGCGGAGGGCACTAAGGCGGGTGTCACCACAATGAAATGCCCGAAATGCGGCAACACCACGACGCGCCGTTCGGGGCATTCCATCGGCGGAACTATCGCCGGAGGGATGATCGGCGGAATGATGGGCGGTCGACGCGGCGGATTCGGAGGCGGTTTGGGCGGTGGCGGACGCGGCGGATTCGGGGGCGGCTTTGGCGGCGGCGGCGGAGCGACGACAAGATTTTAGACATACCACGTCATTGCGAGGGCTGCATAGCCCGAAGCAATCCGGAAAAATCACTGGATTGCTTCGCCTTTCAGGCTCGCAATGACGATACAATAAAGCAAACACAAAAACACACAAGAATATGAAAAAGTCGTGGATAATTATTTTGGTCATCGTCGCGGTAGTCGTTATTTCGATGGTGCGCATGTATAACGGTATGGTCACCATGCAGGAGCGCGTGAATACGGCTTGGGCGAATGTCGAGACGCAGTACCAGAGGCGCGCAGACCTGATTCCGAATCTCGTGAACACGGTGCGCGGATACGCTTCACACGAGCAGGAGACGTTCGCAGCCGTAACGGAGGCGCGCTCGCGGGCGACACAGATGACCGTCAGTGCAGAGGGCCTCACGCCCGAAGCGCTTGCGCAGTACAACCGCGCGCAGGGTGAACTCGGCTCGGCGATCGGGCGGCTGCTTATGATCCAGGAGAACTACCCGGAGTTGCGTGCGAACCAGAATTTCCTTGAACTGCAATCGCAGCTGGAAGGTACGGAGAACCGCATCGGCGTAGCGCGCCGCGACTTCAACCTCGCCGCGCAGCAATATAATACCGCCGTCCGCCGCTTCCCACGAAATCTGATGGCATCGATGTTCGGATTCGACGAGAAACCGTACTTTGCCGCTGCGGAGGGGACAGACGTTGCGCCGACGGTGGAGTTTTGATTTCGCTCGGCAGTGACGACCGAAAAACAAATGCCCGACATAAGGATTTCCGATTACGATTACGACCTGCCTGAGGAGCGGATCGCCAAGTTTCCTGTGGCGCAGCGCGATGCAGCGCGGCTGTTGGTCTCACGGAAGGGCGAAATTTCACAGAAAAAATTCGCACAACTCGGCGAAGTGCTGCCTGAAAGATCGCTGTTGGTTTTCAACAACACGCGGGTGATCCGCGCACGCATAGTGATGCACAAGCCGAGCGGCGCGCGCATCGAGTTGTTCTGCCTCGAACCTCACGAGCCGGCCGACTATGAGCGCGCTTTTGCGGCGCGGAGTGAGTGCGTATGGCGATGTATGGTGGGCAACTCGAAGAAGTGGAAAGAGGGTGCGCTGGAAATCGTATTCGACGGCGGCAGGCTCGAAGCCACGCGCGCGGCCGGTGCAGACGAAATCCGTTTCCGCTGGGATGCCGACCTCACGTTCGGGCAGCTGCTGGAACATCTGGGGCGAATACCGATCCCGCCGTATCTGGGACGCGAAAGTGAGGAAGTGGACAACAGCCGTTATCAGACCGTTTATTCGCGCTTCGAGGGGTCGGTCGCCGCTCCGACGGCAGGCCTGCATTTCACACCGGAGCTGTTGGAGAATCTGCGTAAGGACGGCACGACGATGAGCGAGGTGACACTGCATGTCGGCGCGGGAACGTTCCTACCCGTGAAGAGCGATGCGGCCGTCGACCATCACATGCACACCGAGCGGTTCGAGATTTCGGCGGAGCTTTTGGAAAGTTTGATAAGTTATGCCGGAGGGGTCACAGCCGTAGGAACGACCACAGTGCGCACGCTCGAAAGCCTTACGGGGCTGGGATACAGAGTTTTGCAAGAGGGAGCGCCCGATGCCGAGCGGGCTGTGGGACAGTGGGAACTTTATGATATTCCGCCGTCGCTTACAGGTGCGGAATTGCTCGCGGAGTTGCTCGCGTGGATGCGCTCGCAGGGCATCGGGAGACTCAAAACCGCGACGCAGATAATGATAATGCCCGGTTTCCGTTTCCGCATCGTCGATTCCATGATCACAAATTTCCATCAGCCGCGCAGCACACTGCTGTTGCTCGTGTCGGCATTCGTGGGCGACCATTGGCGCGAAGCATATGATTATGCCCTGGCCAACGACTTCCGATTCCTAAGCTACGGCGACAGTTCGATATTTATCAAATGAAAAAGCCTCCCGTTGGAGGCTTTTTCATTTGATACGGGTGGAAGATGGGGTTCGAACCCACGACCTTCGGAACCACAATCCGACGCTCTAACCAGCTGAGCTACTACCACCGTGTTTCTGAACCGCGCGTACACAACGAATATTGCGATTCAGAGTGCAAATCTAATGATTTTTTTCCTGCTGCCAAAATTTATGACGCAAAATATTCGAATAAGCAAAAGTTATTAATATTTCGCATTGTATAAAATAATAATATACATCTGCGCGTTTTTATATCGAAAGGAGATATGAAAATGCAAATCAGACAATCGGCAACGCTTCAACGCCATTTACGCACGGGTAGTCGCGAGGCTCAACGCGCGGGGATATTCCCGCTGATGCACGAGATAGCTTTTGTCTCGATGCTCGGCGACGGAAATTCTCATGCGAGGCAAATTCTGGGTGCATTTCTCAAAGACTGGGAAGTCTACCAGATGGGCGTGCGCATCGAACGCGAGTGCTCCAAGGCGGCCAATGAACACAAAGATGTGCCTGCGACAGACCCGCGCAAGATAGTCAGCGAAATAATAGAAGGTATCGAGAATGCGCGGCTCGCAGCGGGCGGAGCGGAGGGCGGTGTGTCCAACACCGGTCATTTTTTGTTGTGGCTGCTTACCCAACGCGACTCCGTGTGTGCGCAAACACTTGAATTATATGATGTTACACTTGAAAAGGTCGTCGAGCAACTTACGAATTTGCCCGACAGCGAAGATATTTACATCGATGTCGAAGCGATCGAAAAATTCGTGAACGACAAATTGGTTCAGCATCGTAAGCAGCAGCAACAGCATGTTGCCGACGAGTCTGCGGGAGATGAAGGCGACGAGGAAGATTACAGCAGCGGCGGCGCTGCCACGAAAACCAAAACCAGGAAAGGCAGCAAGTCGATGATCGAACAATTTGCCGTGAATCTCACACAACGCGCCCGTAACGGCGAGATAGACCCCGTCGTCGGACGTACGCGCGAGATAGAGCGCCTGGTGCAGATTCTCGGCCGCCGCAAAAAGAACAATCCGGTGCTGATCGGCGAACCGGGCGTAGGCAAGAGCGCCATCGTCGAGGGACTTGCGCTGCGCATGGCCTCGCGCGAGACACCCTATGCCCTGCGCGGCAAAGAGATATATTCGCTCGACGTGACATCGCTCGTGGCCGGCACTAAATATCGAGGCGAGTTCGAGGAGCGCATCAAGAAGTTGCTGGACGAACTCACCGCCAACCGTAACGTCATACTCTTCATCGACGAGATTCATACCATCGTAGGCGCGGGGAGCACGCAAGGCAGTCTTGACACCGCGAATATATTAAAGCCTGCGCTGGCGCGCGGCGAGTTGCAGTGTATCGGCGCGACGACGCTGGACGAATACCGCGAGAATATCGAGAAAGACGGGGCGCTGGAACGCCGCTTCCAGAAAATTCTGGTCGAACCCGCCACGCGCGACGAGACGCTGCATATTTTGGAGAACATAAAGGGCAGCTACGAGCGTCATCACGGCGTACAGTATACTCAGGCGGCTCTGCGGGCGTGTGTCGATCTGAGCGACCGTTATATCACCGACCGCCATCTGCCCGACAAGGCCATAGACGCTCTGGATGAGGCAGGCGCGAAGGCCCGGCTTGCCGCCATGCCCGAACCTAAGTCTCTGCGTGACCTCGAACGGGATATACAGGCGGCGCTCGCCGAACGTCAGGCCGCCGTCGCCGCATCGGATTTCGACGCGGCATCACGCCTGCGTCTGCGCGTGCTGTCACTGCGTGCGAAACTCGAAGAAGCCCGCGAAGATTGGCGGGCAGAGGTCGAAGCCAACCGGCCCGTAATAGGCGTGGAGCATATAGAAGAGATTATTGCCTCGATGACGGGCATCCCCGTCGAGCGTGCTTCGCAGGACGAAAAAGCTCGTCTGGGCGCGATGAACGACCACCTTTCAGGGCGCGTTATCGGACAGGATACGGCGGTAGAGAAGGTCGTGAAGTCGATACAGCGCAGTCGCGCAGGACTCAAAGACCCGAACAAACCCATAGGCGTTTTCATGTTCGTTGGCCCGACGGGCGTTGGGAAAACGCATCTTGCGAAAGAACTTTCGCGCTGGATGTTCGACCGTCCCGATGCTTTGATCCGCATCGACATGAGCGAATATTCGGAGAAACACAACGTGAGCCGCATGATCGGTTCGCCTCCCGGATATGTGGGCTACAACGAGGGCGGGCAGCTGACCGAAGCCGTGCGCCGGCAGCCGTACGCAGTGGTGCTTTTCGACGAGATCGAGAAAGCGCACCCCGACGTATTCAATATAATGTTGCAGATATTCGACGACGGGCAGCTCACCGACGGCAACGGCCGCAAAGTGGATTTCCGCAACACGGTGATCATTATGACATCCAACGTCGGGTCGCGCACCATCGCGCGCAAAGCTCCGGTGGTGGGCTACAATACCTCGAACAAAGAATCGATCCAGGTGGCCGACACGGCATCGAACTACCGCGGCGCGCTGGAAACAGCGTTCGCTCCGGAGTTCATCAACCGCATCGACGACATCGTGGTTTTCAACACACTGCGGATGGAGGATGTGGAACGCATCGTCGATCTCGAACTGGGCGGCCTGTTCGACCGCGCGCGCAAGCTGGGCTTTAAGATGCGCGTTTCGGCTAAAGCCAAGAAGCACCTTGCTGCCCTGGGCTACGAACCGCGCTACGGCGTGCGCTCGCTGAAACGTACGATTCTCGATAACGTAGAAGAGCCTCTGGCTACGATGATCGTTTCGGGAGAAGTCGGCGACGGTGATACCGTAACCATCGGAGTGCGCGGCGAACAGATAGAGCTTGTCCGCAAAATCCCACGCGCGCGTGTTTTATTGCCTACCGGATAACTGTCATTGCGGGCTTGACCCGCAAACTAATTAACAACCCTGAACGACTAACCCGCAACAAAAAACTCAGGTGCGAAACTGTTTCGCACCTGAGTTTTTTGTATAACTTTGCCTGCATGACCCGCCGCACGCTTTTCGACACTCTGCTGGGCGCGGCCTCGCAGGTTTACGACCCGCGCGAGGCACGGGCTGTCGCTTTGCTGCTTGCCGAAAGGCTCTACGGCATCTCGCGTGCACAGATCGCGTTCGAACCGTATGCGATTGTAGCGTGCGACACAGACATGTTGGGCGGCATCTTGCGGGAAATCGCTGCGGGACGACCTGCACAATATATTGTGGGCTACACAGAGTTCTGCGGCCTGCGCATCGACGTGCGGGAGGGCGTTCTCATCCCGCGCCCCGAAACCGAAGAACTCGTCGAATGGATGGCGAGCGAAGCCGGACCGGGTGCGACCATATTCGATGCGGGCACAGGCAGCGGAGCGATCGCCATTGCTCTCGCGACACGCATCGCCGACAGCCACGTCCATGCGATGGACATTTCACCGGCAGCTCTCGAAACCGCCGCCGCCAACGCACGCCGCAACGACGCACAAGTGCGTTTTACACAGGGCGATATTTTCGACGGAAAAACGTGGGAGAGATGGCCGCCCGCAACGTTCGACATTATCGTCTCCAACCCGCCCTACATTCCGCAAGCCGCCGCGCCGACGCTCCATTGCAACGTCGCGCGACACGAACCGCCCGCCGCGCTTTTCGTACCCAACAACGATCCGTTGCTCTTCTATCGCGCCATCGCGCGCGCGGGACACACGCTGCTCAAAACGGGCGGACTTTTATTTTTCGAAATATATGAACTTTTTGCGCCCCAGATGGAGGCGTTACTCGAAGCGGAGGGCTACCCGGATGTGATGGTGCGCCGCGACATAAACGGACGCGAGCGAATGATCAAAGCGACGAAACGATGAACGGCGAAAACGGGACACGGCCTGCGCGCCGAACGAAGACGCCCGACGAGGCTCTCGCCGCGCTGATGCGGCTCGCCGCGCGCGGCGAGAAGTCGAGCGGCGACGCACTGCGCCTGATGCACACATGGGGTGTCGAGCAGACACAGCGCGCGGCGGTGCTCGCGAAGCTCGTCGAAGGGCGGTTCATCGACGATCGCCGTTACGCCGAAGCTTATGTGCGCGAGAAATCGCGCCTTAACGGCTGGGGGGTGCACAAAATCCGCCGGATGCTGCGAACCAAAGGCATCGACCGCACGACTATCGATGAAGCTCTTGCACGCATAGAGTCGTGCGCCGCGACGGAAAAATTACGGCAAATGCTCGCTCGCAAGATGCGCGGCACGACTCCCGAAACAAAAAACGAATTCTACAAACTGCGAAACAAACTGATACGTTACGGGCTGTCGCTCGGATATGATTATGAGGATGTCGCGGCGGGGGTGGAGAAAGTGATGACCATCTACTGAGATATTTCGAGAACATTCTCGGTCTTCGGCGTGATGCGGCAGCGGTTGTCGATGCGGCGGCCGACGAGCCATGCGATCTGTCCGCCGCTGACCACTACGAGTTGCCGTTCTTTCTCGGCCAGCGGAACTTTTGTGTCTATAAGATAATCGCTCACCTTTTTGCGCCCCGTCATTCCCAGCGGAACGAACGAATCGCCCTCACGCCAGCGTCTGATTTCCAACGGAAACTGCAACAGATCTGCATCGAGTAATGCTATACTAGACGGCACGTGCAGGGTCTCGACCTCCTCGATTTTTAGCCGGCGCATTGTCAGTTCGCGAGAATCGGCCGATGCAAGCGGCGCAACGATAATCGTACCGCGATCGGTATGTGCAACATAGTCGCGGGCGTAAAACCGCTTGCCCGACGCTGCGGCGTGCAGTGCGGCAACGAGCGCTTCGACCGCCTCACCGCGAAACCCATAAGGCGCAAGCAGCTCGTAAAGCACAAATCGCACGGGGAGTGAGGGGTCGATACGGCCGGGATATATATAGATAAACTCATTGCGCTGCTCAATAGTTTCGGTGCGCACGCGCTCCATTGCCGCGCCGATAAAAGCCTGCGCCTCGCCCAGCCGCTCCATATTGCGCTCCATCGTTTCGGCAAAAGCCGTGCTCATCTCCCGCAAACGCGGGGTAAGTTCGTGGCGGATCTTGTTGCGCACGTAAGCTGTCGAACTGTTCGACGAATCTTCGCGGAACGCCAGCCCGCCCTGCCGTGCATATTCTTCAATTTCTTGCCGCGTGGCGAAAAGCAGCGGTCTTATGACACGCCCGTTCGTGATGCCGATCCCCGTCAAACCCCGCAGCCCCGTGCCGCGCAGCAGGTTGATAAAGAACGTCTCTATGGAATCGTCGGCATGGTGGGCGGTGGCTACTTTTGTATAGCCGTGTTCCGCACACAGTTCCGAGAACCACTCGTAGCGCAGCCTGCGCGCGGCAATCTGTACCGACTCGCCCGTGCGCTCCATTTCCCCCGTCGTGTCGAAACGCCGGCTGTGGAACGGCACTCCTCTGCGCGCCGCCTCCTTGCGCACCAATTCTTCGTCTCCGTCCGATTCTTCGCCACGCAGTCCGAAATTACAATGCGCCACAGCCACGTCATAGCCGCTCTCGGCAAAGAGTGCGAGCATCGTCATCGAATCGACCCCGCCACTCACGGCGAGCAGCACCTTGTCGTCTTTTGAGACGAGGCCGTGTTCAGCAATGCATTTTTGGAAACGGGAGAGCATATTCCAATTAAAAATTACGAATTTTGGAAACCGCGTGCGTGCGACCTACCAGACATTCACTTCCGGTTCTAGTTCGACGCCGAACTTTGCGCGAACATCCGCCGCGATCTGCCCGGCCAACGTCAGGATTTCGCCCCCCGTCGCTCCGCCGAGATTGACCAATACCAATGCCTGCCGGGCGTGCACTCCGGCACGCCCCAGCGAACGTCCTTTCCATCCGCAGCGGTCGATAAGCCATCCTGCGGCCAGCTTACGAAAGCCGTCGTCGGCAGCAGGATAGACCGGCATATCGGGATACGCGGCGAGCAGTCCCTCCACCGTCGCCGCCGACACGGTCGGGTTTTTGAAAAAACTACCGGCGTTGCCCGTCTCCGACGGCTCGGGCAGTTTGCTGCGGCGAATCGCCACCACCGCCGTGCGGATATTTGCGAGCGTCGCGCCACCCAACTCCTCGACATAAGCGCGCAGATCACCGTAATCGAGCTGCGGCCGCGCCGCGCGACCAAGCGTAAAAAACACCGCCGTGATAACTACCCGCCCTTTCAAAAGGCGTTTGAAAACGCTGTCGCGGTAGCCGAAGTCACAATGCCCGCCCGGCAAAGTCACCATTTTCCCCGTCACGGCATCGTACATTTCCACGCTGTGGATTATATCTTTTGCCTCGACGCCGTAAGCCCCTATGTTCTGCACCGGCGCTGCGCCCACCGTTCCGGGAATGTGCGAAAGATTCTCCGCGCCCCACAGCCCGCGTTCAACAGTCCAGGCCACAAAATCGTCCCACACCGCGCCTGCCTCAGCCCTTACGGTAGCCTCCGTGCCGTCGTCGGCGACAATGTCTATCGCGTGTCCCACCGGACGCAACAGCGTGCCGCAAAAATCACCGGTGAAAAGTATATTGCTACCGCCACCCAGCACCGCCCAGCGTCCGCCGGCAATCTCAGGACGCATAAATATCTTTGGCAGGTCGCCGGCATCCGAAAACTCCACCAGCCGCTCACACCGCACCTCGATGCCCAGCGTGTTCAGCGCGCGCAGACTTACGTCTTTGTACTCATTTATCATACGTACAAAGGTATAAATTTTGCAGCGATGTGCGCGAAATTTTGATTTTTTTGACAATCTGCTTATATTTGCAGAATATAGGATGCGGTTCGGCAATCTTACGAAAATAAATTTTCGACGATTGCACTCACCTTTCACTATATTTGCATTCCAAACTCACTTTGAATCCCTATGAAAAGATTTGCATTACTGTTGATGACATGTGCCGTAGCTATGACCGCGTGTAATAGAAACGTGGAGAGCGGCGGAAACCCGTTCTTCGAAGAGTGGAAGACTCCATTCGGTATGCCGCCCCTCGGGCATATCAAACCTGAGCATTACCAACCTGCTTACGAAGAGGCTATCAGGCAGCACAACGCCGAGATCGAAGCGATCATCGCAAATACCGACGCGCCGACATTCGAGAACACGATCCTTGCAATGGATTTGTCGGGTCGGATGCTTTCGCGCGTGAACATGGTATTCGCCCTGGTGAGCGGGGCGGAGTCGAACGAAGGCCTGCGCACGGTGGAGCGTGAGATGAGTCCGATACTGACGGAGCATTCGGATAATATCAGCATGAACCCGCAGTTGTTCGAGCGGGTGAAAGCCGTATATGACAATCGTGCGACGATGGGTCTCAACGCAGAGCAGGAGCGTTTGCTGGAAAAGAAATATTCCGATTTCGTGCGCTCGGGCGCGTTGCTTTCGGAGGATAAAAAAGAGGAATTACGCCGCATCAACGCCGAACTCTCGGATGCAAGTGTGCAGTTTCGCAGCAACCTGCTGGCCGACGGCCGGGGTTTTATGATGCTGCTGGACGAGGAGGATCTCAGCGGCCTGCCGGCAGGTATCCGCTCGGCTGCTGCCGAGATGGCCACGAAAGCCGGACATGACGGCAAATATCTTTTCAACCTTGACAACGCGAGCCGCATCGCGATGCTCACATACGCCGACCGTCGCGACCTGCGCGAGCAGATGTACATGGGATATATCCTTCGCGGCAACCGCGACGACGAGAATGATAACAAGGCGGCTATCAACGAGATGGTCCGTCTGCGCCTCGAACGCGCCAACTTGCTGGGTTACACGACGTTCGCCGACTTCCAGCTCGAACAGCGCATGGCAAAGAACACGGCGAACGTTTACGAATTCCTCTACGACCTGTGGACGCCGTCTCTGGCCGGCGCTAAGCGTGAGGTGGACGAGATGAAGGCTATCATGCTGCGCGAGACCGGCACGGACGATTTCCAAGGCTGGGACTGGTGGTACTATGCCGAGAAAGTACGCAAGGTGAAATATGATCTCGACGAGGAGATGACGCGCCCCTATTTCAGCCTCCCGAACGTGCAGGCCGGAATCTTCGAACTGTGCAACCGCCTGTACGGCATCACGTTCAAACCCGTGCGCAACGCTCCGGTCTACCATCCCGACGTTCTCGTTTACGAGGTGATCGACATCGACGGTTCGCACCTGGGTGTGTTCATGATGGATATGCACCCGCGCGAAGGCAAGCGTTCGGGCGCATGGTGCGGATCGGTACGCAGCCGCGAATTCGAGAACGGCGTTCAGACAGCCGCCCCGATCACCTATATCGTGTGCAACTTCACGAGTCCGGTGGGCAACACTCCTTCGCTGCTTACGCTCGACGAGGTGGGGACGTTCTTCCACGAAATGGGGCACGCGATACATGTTTTGTTCAACAGCGCACCCTACCCCGGTCTGCGCCGAACGGAGCAGGACTTTGTCGAACTTCCGTCGCAGGTTATGGAGCATTGGGCGTTCGAGCCACAGATGCTGCGCAATTATGCTCTGCATTACCGCACAAAAGAGCGCATTCCGGAGGATCTGATCAAGCGTATTCAGAACTCGGCGTTCTTTAATCAAGGGTTCATTCAGACCGAATTCCTCGCCTCGGCGTTCCTCGATATGGATATCCATAATCTCCGTGAATACAGAGGAACTATCGACATCAACGCCTTCGAACGCAGGGTGCTGAACCAGCAGCGCGGGCTTATCGATCAGATCGTGGCACGTCACCGCCTGACGTTCTTCCAGCACATTTTCAGCGGAAACTATGTTGCCGGCTATTACAGCTACCGCTGGGCCGCGGTACTCGATGCCGATGCATTCGAAGCATTTGTCGAAACGGGCGACATTTTCAACCGCGAAGTCGCCACGCGTTTCCGCCGCGAAATTTTGGAGCGCGGTGGTTCGGCCGACGGTATGACCCTCTTCAACAACTTCCGCGGCCGTGATCCACAGCGCGACTATTACCTCTACTCGATAGGCCTCAAAGAGCGTCCGACGCTCGAAAACGTCGATGTGGACGGTCTGCGCGAGATCGTGGATGCAATCGACGAGTAGGTCGCCGTGGTTCTCGCCAAAGAAAGGGTTCGTCCGAAAGACGAACCCTTTTTTCACTAAGATTGGACGTCCGTCACTGCGAGCCTGAAAGGCGAAGCAATCCAGCGTGATAAATACTGGATTGCTTCGCCTTTCAGGCTCGCAATGACGGACGCGCATAGTCAAATAATAACTCGCTATGCCGATACGTTGTTATTTCGTATATTTGCACGTCTTTGCACGGCAAGCTCTTAAAAATGACCAGGAATAATAAACTCAAAACAAGGCTCAACTCACGCGCCGCCGTACGGTGGCTATGGATAGCGCTTGGCGCGCCCATAGTGCTGCTGTTGCTGCTCATGGTGCTCGTCTCGCTCGGCGCGTTCGGACGGCTGCCGACGTTCGAGGAGTTGGAAAACCCGCGCAGTAATATCGCGACGGCCATTTACTCGGAAGACGGCGAGATAATCGGCTCGTATTTCTACCAGAACCGCTCGTTCGTCGATTATACCGACCTGAACGATTCGCTCGTGGCGGCGTTAGTCTCGACGGAGGATATGCGTTTTTATTCGCATTCGGGCATCGATTTTATAGCCTTGGCGCGCGTGGGCATGAAGACGGGACTGCTGCGCCAGCGCGAGCAGGGCGGCGGCAGCACCATAACGCAACAGCTGGCGAAGAATCTCTTCCCGCGCGACACGGTGCAGAACCGCAGCGCGCTCTCGAAGGCCGGACATCTTACGATAGCGAAGCTCAAAGAGTGGGTGACGGCGGTGAAGTTGGAGCATAACTACACGAAGGAGGAGATCATCGCGATGTACCTCAACACGATGGAATACGGCAGCAATGCGTTCGGGATACAATCGGCGGCACGGACATTCTTCAACAAAGAGCCGTCGGAGCTGACCATTAACGAGGCGGCGCTGTTGGTAGGCGTGGTGAATGCACCGACGAGATACAGTCCGGTCCGCAATCCCGACAATGCATTACGCAGACGCAACGTGGTATTGTCACGTATGCGCGAGATAGGTTTTATCACCAGAGCGCAGCGCGACTCGCTTTCGGCGATCCCCATCGCGCTCGACTTTCGCCCCATTTCGCACAATACCGGAATAGCGACCTATTTTCGCGAAATGCTGCGCGGGGTGATGACGATGCCCAAACCCCAAAGGTCGGACGCCAAGTATAATCGTTCGGGCGACAGGCGGCTCGACGAGTGGACGTTCCGGCAGGAGTTGCACGAGTGGGAGACGAATCCGCTTTTCGGGTGGGTGCACAAAAACTCGAAACCGGACGGCACGCCGTACAACATTTTCAGCGACGGGCTGCGTATCTACACCACCATAAATTCCACTATGCAGCGTTACGCCGAAGAGGCGGTATATACGCGTTTGGAGAATGAGATACAACCCGCGATGGAAGCGCAGTACCGCAATACAAGGCGTATATTCCGCGACCAGAACCAGGCTCAGCAAAAGGAAATATTGTTCCGGGAATACCGCTCGATGCGCCGTCGCGAGGGGCTGTCCGATGCCGAATTGCAGAAGATCTTCGACACGCCGAGCCGGATGACCATCTTCACCTACAAGGGTGACCGCGACACGCTGATGACGCCCTACGACTCGCTGCTGCATTACAAAAAACTGATGCGTGCGTCGTTCGTGGCGATGAACCCGGTCAACGGACATGTCCGGGCTTATGTCGGCGGCCCCGATTACCGGTATTTCAAATACGATATGGCGCGGCAGGGCAAGCGGCAGGTCGGCTCGACAATCAAATCGTTTATCTATACGTTCGCTATCGACCATCTCGGCCTGTCGCCGTGTACGATGGTGGAGAACGTGCAGTATGTCTACGAAACACCGACGGGCGACCTCTGGGCGCCCGGCGAGGCCGGCGACGTCGAAAGGCTGCACGACGGCACGTTCCATCCGCTGCAATGGGGGCTGGCGCTGAGCCGTAACAACTATTCGGTCTGGATCATGCGGCAGGGCAAGAATCCGCAGGCGGTGACCGACCTTATCCATAAGATGGGGATAAGCAGTTTCATCGACCCTGTGCCGGCGCTGGCTTTGGGTTCGGCCGAGTTCTCGCTGTTCGAGCTGGTGGGCGCTTATGCAACGTTCGCCAACAACGGCGTTTTCACTGACCCCATATTCGTGACACGCATCGAAGACCGCTACGGTAACGTCATATCGTCGTTCACGCCCACCACGAGCGACGCCATCAGTCCGCAGGTAGCTTTCACGATGCTCCAAATGCTGCAAACCGTTACGCGGTCGGGTACGGCGGGGAGCCTGCGCACGCGCAACGGCGGGTTTACGGGCGAGATGGCCGGAAAGACCGGAACGTCGAACGATAACCGCGACGCATGGTTCGTGGGCCTTGTGCCACAACTCGTTGCAGGAGCATGGGTGGGCGCAGACGATCAGCGAACGAGCCTCACTTATCGCGGCGAGGGATCGGTGCTTGCGCTGCCCATCTACGCCGAATTTATGCGGAAAGTGTACGCCAATCCGCGTCTCGGCATCACGCAGGCCGACAGATTCCGCATACCCGAAGGGGCTGTAATCTACGACTGCTCGCGACGCGAAGAAGTGCTGTCCGATACAACTATGACAACGGTCTCGGATGAGTTTTTCGATTAAGTCGCTACGGCGACCCCGCACGCGCGCGTGTTTTCCAGCCTGCCGGATAACTGTCATTGCGGCCTGCGAGCCACAATCTCATGTCTGTTCGAGATTGCGGGTCAAGCCCGCAATGACAATTTTTTTATTGAAGAACAAATGTCATTGCGTCAAAGAATAGCGCTGTTAGGTTCGACGGGTTCGATCGGCACACAAACGCTCGATGTGGTGCGGAGGTGGCCGCAGCGGTTAGAGGTGAGCGTAATTACGGCGCGCGAGAATTGGCAGATGCTTGCCACACAAGCGCGCGAGTTCCTGCCCGATGCGGTGGCGATTACGAATAAAGCTCATTATGCACATTTGCGCGATGCGTTGGCCGACCTTCCGGTGAAGGTCTATGCCGGCGACGATGCCGTGCGGCAGCTTGCGGCGGCAGGCAGCAGCGATGTGGTGGTGAACGCCATTGTGGGCTATGCGGGTCTCGAACCGACGCTGGCAGCAGTGGAGGCGGGCAAGAAAGTTGCGTTGGCGAACAAGGAGAGCTTAGTGGTGGCAGGAACGCTATTGATGGAGCTTTCGGCACGCCACCGCGCCCCGATCATACCGATAGATTCGGAGCACTCGGCCGTGCTTCAATGTCTTACGGGCGAGAGCGGCGAGGTGAGGCGGTTGATACTGACAGCGTCCGGAGGTCCGTTTCGCGACACTCCGGCCGAGGCGTTGGAGCATGTTACACCACATGAGGCGCTGCGTCATCCCACATGGCAGATGGGCGCGAAAATTTCGATCGATTCGGCGACGCTGCTCAACAAGGGGTTGGAGGTCATCGAGGCGCACCACCTGTTCGGCATCGAGCCGGAGCGCATCGAGGTTCTGATACATCCGCAGTCAGTCGTGCACTCGATGGTGGAGTTTGCCGACGGGTCGGTGAAGGCGCAGATGGGACAGCCCGATATGCGCCTGCCGATACAATATGCACTTTCGTTCCCCCGGCGTTGGGAAAATCCATGTGAAAAGTTTAACTTTGTGGGTTCAGGCTCGCCGCTGACGTTCCATGAACCCGACCATACGCGTTTTCCTGCGCTCGGTATGGCGTACGAGGCGTTGCGGCGCGGCGGCAATGCGGGGGCGGTGCTTAATGCCGCCAACGAGGTGGCTGTCAGCGCATTCCTCGACGGATGTATAGGGTTTACAACTATTCCGCGCGTTATCGAACATACGATGGAGCGGGTTGCTTTTGTCCCTGCGCCGACCATCGAGACCTTGCGCGAGAGCAACAGCGAGGCGGCAAAAGTCGCACATGCCTTTATATCTAAAACGTTAAAAATACAAAAATAGAGCATGGATTTATTCATCAAAATAGCGATGTTCGTGACCAGTCTGTCGCTGTTGATTCTGGTGCACGAACTGGGGCACTTTCTGACGGCGAGGATGTTCGGCGTGCGGGTCGAGAAATTCTATCTTTTCTTCAATCCCTGGTTCTCTCTGGCGAAATTCCGCATCGGTGAGACGGAATTCGGTATCGGATGGCTGCCACTGGGCGGCTACTGCAAGATTTCGGGAATGATCGACGAAAGCATGGACACCGAGCAGATGAAAGAGCCGCCGAAACCGTATGAATTCCGCTCGAAACCCGCATGGCAGAGGCTGATCATCATGACCGGCGGGGTCATTATGAACGTCGTGCTTGCGGTGGCTATTTACGCGGGAATGAGCTACAAATGGGGCGACCGGTACATTGCCAACGACGATCTGCGGTACGGGTATGTGTTCAGCGAGCTTGGACACGAGGCGGGCTTCCGCGACGGCGACCGTGTGCTGCTGATTGGGGAGCGGCAGGTCGGAGATTTTCTCAACGTTCCCATACAGATAGTGCTGGACAGAGCGCCTGTAACGGTAGCTCGCGGCGATGAGACGGTGGTGGTGGATATTGCACCCGACATTATTGCGCGGTTGCTGAAATCGAACGACGAGCAACGCGGGTTTATGATACCGCGCACGCCGTTCGTCGTGGCAGGAGTTATGGAAAGCGGCGGCGCGGCGACAGGCGGCGTTATGGCAGGCGATTCGCTGGTGGCGATTAATGGAGTGCCGATGATGTTTTTCGATGAATTCCGCCGCGCTTTTGCCGAGCATCGCGGGACGACAGCGGAGTTGGAAGTTGTGCGCAAAGGCGACTATCTTACTCTTCCTGTCGAAATTTCGGACGAGGGCAAGATTGGCGTTGAGCCGTATTCTCTCATTCGGTTTTTCCCTGCTCAGACCCATCAGTACGGCCTGTTGGCCTCCGTTCCGATGGGTTTTAGCAAAGCGGGCAGCGAGATCCGGGATTTCTGGAAACAGCTTGGACTAATCGTTTCGCCTCAGACAGAGGCCTATAAATCCCTGGGTGGATTTATCACGATTGGCAGTATTTTCCCGACCACGTGGAACTGGCGAGCGTTTTGGAGTATCACGGCATTCCTATCTATAATGCTGGCTATTATCAACATACTACCAATTCCGGCGCTGGACGGCGGTCATGTGATGTTCCTGTTTTGGGAAGTAGTGACAGGTCGCAAGCCGAGCGATAAATTCATGGAATATGCCCAGATCACGGGGCTTATTTTGGTCTTCGCGCTGATACTGTATGCCAACGGGAATGATATTTACAGGCTTTTCACAAGGGGGTAACTACTGTCATTCCGAACGCCGCAGGCGGAGGAATCTATCGCTCGTCTCCTTTTGAATTTATAAACTCGCGATAGATCCCTCGTTGCGCTTCGCGCTCGCTCGGGATGACATTTTTCATACGAAAAATGTCTAAGGTAAAAAAGGCATATTTCTGCAAGGAGTGCGGTAACGAGTCGGCTAAGTGGCTGGGGCGGTGTCCGGCGTGCGGCGAGTGGAACACTTATGTCGAAGAGATAATCTCCCGAAAAGAGAGCGGCGGCGCGGCAGCGATAGTACGCGCGAGTGCTGAAAAACCCCAACGTGTTACGGAGATCGAAGAATCGACCGCCGAGCGCATAGACGTGGGGTTGGGCGAGGTGAACCGCGTGCTGGGCGGGGGACTTGTACCCGGATCGCTCGTTTTGCTGGGCGGCGAGCCGGGAATCGGGAAATCGACGCTCAGTCTGCAAATCGCACTGTCACCCAACGGGTTACGCACGCTCTACGTTTCGGGCGAGGAGTCGCCGCAGCAGATAAAAATGCGCGCTCAAAGGCTCGGCGCGCATAACGAGGAGTGCCTCATCTACGGCGAAACATCGTTAGAGAATATCATTCGCCAGATAGAGGCGGTGAAGCCCGATCTGGTCGTAATCGACTCTATACAAACTATTTACACCGACGCACTCGACTCTGCGCCAGGGAGTGTATCGCAGATTCGCGAGTGTGCTTCGGCGCTGCTGAAATGCGCCAAAACGATGGGCGTGTCGATTTTTCTAATAGGCCACATCACGAAGGAAGGGACGATCGCCGGCCCGAAGGTTTTGGAGCATATTGTGGACGTGGTGCTGCAATTCGAGGGCGACAACAATAACATTTATCGCATCCTGCGCGGGGTGAAGAACCGTTTCGGAGCGACGTTTGAAATCGGGGTGTTCGAAATGCGCAGCGACGGACTGGCCGAAGTCGCCAACCCGTCCGAAATCCTGCTGACACATTACGATGAGTCCCTGAGCGGCATTGCCGTAGGCGCGGCAGTAGACGGACTGCGTGCGTATCTGATTGAGGTTCAGGCGCTTGTCAGTGGTGCGGCGTTCGGCACTCCGCAACGCTCGGCGACAGGCTACGACCTTAAACGGCTGAACATGATTATCGCCGTGCTCGAAAAGCGCGTGGGCATGAAGATGTTCCAGAAGGACGTTTTTCTGAACTTCGCCGGAGGGTTCAAGATAGCCGATACGGGCCTCGACATGTCGGTCGTAGCGGCAATCGTGTCGTCGTATTTCGACCGCCCCATTGCCGACGGAGTGTGCTGTGCGGGTGAAATCGGCCTTTCGGGCGAAGTGCGACCCGCACCGCGCAGTGAACAACGCATCGGCGAGGCGGCACGTCTCGGATTCCGAAAAATCGTAGTCTCAGGCTACTTGCGCAAAAACATGCCCAAGCCACCACAAGGCATCGAAGTAGTCTACATCAACCGCATCGACGAGTTGCCACGCGCAATTTTTCAGGGAGAGTAAGTAACTTTCAGCTTTGTCATTCTTAACGCATAGCGACTTTGCGAATCGGCAGGGGCTTTCGCGTCTCTTTGCGAAATAGCGACCCGCCGCGTGGGGCGGCGGGTCTTAGAAACTATTGTACGATCAAAGCCTACACATGATCGTGCGCTTTCCCGCCTACGATGTCCATCAGTTCGTTGGTAATGGCCTGCTGACGCGATTTATTGTAATAGACCGTCAGTTCTTCCACAAGTTTGTCGGCGTTGTCGGTCGCTGACTGCATGGCGATCATGCGCGCCGCATGTTCCGACGCAGTGGAATCGAGCAGTGCAGTATATAGCCTGAATTTCAGATATCTGTGCACGACCGTCAGAAGAATTTCGGGATGCGACGGCTCGAAGATATGGTCATGCATTTTCGTCTCTTCTTTTTGAGGAGCGAGCGTTATCGGCAGCAAAATGTCGTGCGTAACGACCTGTGAACCCGGACTTCTGAGGTGGTGATAAATCAACAACACGCTGTCCAGGTCTTTTTTCACGAACCGCTCGGCAAGCTGCATCGCCAACTCGGCCGCCGTGCCATAGTCGATCTTCGACGGCAAATACGCAGAATCTTCTATCTCAGGGCATCGCCACTTTACGACGGCATCGTGTACCTTACGCCCGATGCTGTAAATGTCGATTCGCTCTACTTTCTGCCCGATATACCGATCCACCGCCGCTCTCAGCTCACGCGTCACATTCGAATTGAAACCACCCACCAGCGACCCGTCCGACGAAAACGCCACAACCGCCACGCGCTTCATCCGACGGCGTTTCGTAAACTCCGTGTCAACCTCACCAGCCGCCATCGCACGACGCATAATACGCTCTACGGCAGTCATATATGGCTGAACGTCAGCCAAAGCCGCCTGTGATTTCGTGAGCTTCGACGACGAAATCATCGTCATAGCCGACGTAATCTTCCGCGTAGCGCGTATCGACGTAATACGTTCCTTTATCTCCTTAAAAGAAGCCATTTTTTCTTATTCTTCACCTAATCGCGCACACGTATCTAGCATCGCGACGGCGGGACACAGAGTGACGCCGCGACTTCGGCAGCCACCTGTTCGATCACTTCTTCGACACTTTTATCGAGCACACCGCGCCGCAACGGCTGCAATACGTCTTCCTGGTGCTCCCGTTCGATTATACTGAGGAAAAGGTGTTCGAACTCGGCGACTTTCGTCAGCGGCACTTGGTGGAGCAGACCGTGCGTACCGCAGTAGAGCACGCATATCTGCTTCTCGACGGGCATCGGCTGATAATGGGGCTGTATGAGCAGCTGGGTGTTTTTTTGTCCTTTATCTATCATGTAGGCCGTTACGGGGTCGATATCGCCGCCGAATTTCTTGAACGCTTCGAGTTCGCGATATTGCGCCTGGTCGATTTTGAGCATTCCGGCGACCTGTTTCATCGCTTTGATCTGAGCATTGCCGCCCACGCGCGACACCGAGATGCCGACGTTTATTGCGGGTCTGATACCCTCGTTGAACAAGTCGGAATCGAGGAATATCTGTCCGTCGGTGATCGAGATCACGTTGGTAGGTATGTACGCCGAAACGTCGCCCGCCTGCGTCTCGATTATGGGGAGCGCCGTGAGCGAACCGCCGCCCTTTACGCGTCCGCGCAGGCTTTCGGGCAGGTCGTTCATCGTCTCGGCTACCTCCTGCTGGTCGATTATCTTCGCCGCGCGTTCGAGCAGCCGCGAGTGCAGATAGAAAATATCGCCCGGGTAGGCCTCGCGTCCCGACGGACGGCCGAGTATCAGCGATACCTCGCGATAGGCCACCGCCTGTTTCGACAGGTCGTCATAAACCACGAGCGCATGATGCCCCGTGTCGCGGAAATATTCGCCGATAGCCGCTCCCGCGAACGGCGAGAAATATTGAAGGGCCGCAGGGTCGCCCGCCGTTGCCGCCACCACCACCGTGTAATCCATCGCGCCGTGCTCGCGCAGCGTCTGCACCACCGATGCGACGGTCGAACCTTTCTGCCCCGTCGCGACATAGACGCAGTAGACCGGTTCGCCGCGCAGGAAATTGTCGCGCTGATTTATGATGGTGTCGATCGCTATGGTCGTTTTGCCCGTCTGCCGGTCGCCGATTATCAGCTCGCGCTGCCCGCGCCCGATCGGGATCATTGCATCCACCGCTTTCAGCCCCGTCTGTAACGGCTGGTTCACCGGCTGGCGGAAGATAACGCCCGGCGCTTTGCGCTCTAACGGCATATGAAACCGCTCGCCCGCAACCGCGCCTTTGCCGTCCAACGGCTCGCCCAACGGGTCGATGACCCGCCCCAGCAATCCCTCGCCCACGTTTATCGACGCGATCCGGCCCGTGCGCCGCACCACGAAACCCTCCTTAACGCGGTCGGTCGAACCCAGCAGCACCGCACCCACGTTATCCTCTTCGAGGTTCATCACGACGGCCTGCAACCCGTCTTCGAACTCCAACAGCTCGTTCGACTCGGCATTATTCAGCCCGTATATCCGCGCCACGCCATCGCTCACCTGCAATACCACGCCCACCTCCTCGTACTCCAACCGCACGTCTATGGCCTCCAACTGCTGCCGGATCACATCCGACACCTCGCTGACCTTTATTTTATTCGGTATACTCATTTCTTTTCTGTTGTCATTGCGGAACACGCCCGTAATCTATGTTTTATTGTCATTGCGGACTTGATCCGCAATCTCACTCTGATCGTCATTGCGAGCCTGAAAGGCGAAGCAATCCATTCCGGCTTTTCTGGATTGCCTCGGGCTTTACAGCCCTCGCAATGACGCCGCACGAGCGTGCCATCCCAACGATTTTCCGCCGCTCATCAGTTGCCGCCGTATTTTTGCAAGTTGTCCTTTGACCGAAGCGTCGAGGCGTCGGTCGTCGATCTGGATAATGAACCCGCCGTCCAAAGACTCGTCTATATGCAACTCTATCTCGGCCTCCCCGTGCGTCCGCTCGATTATGTCGCGGCGGATGCGCTCGTGAAGTTCGTGCGACATAGGCCGTGCCGAAGTGATCGATATTATGCTGATATTGTGCGCCGCGCGGTAGAGTTTCATATACGCCAGTGCAATGTTGAGCACCAGCCGCTCACGGTGGTTTTCTCTCACAACGCGCACGAAAGCATCGTAACTCTTCTCCGCCCCACCCTCGCCTCCGGCGCTCCGTATGAGTTGCGACTTCTGCGCCGGCGTGACCATCGGGTTGCATATCGTATGCATGAGCTGCGGCACGGTGACACAGCCCTGCGCCAACACGCGCATCCGCTCATAGAGCGCCTGTTCCTCGCCCAGCTCATGTGCATAAGCCATGAGCGCCTTGGCATAACGCCTCGATATGAAGCCTTCGTTCATTGTCCCTTGTATTGTCGCCGAATCCTATCAAGGTTTATCTATTCAAATTTTATTGTCCGGCAGGCTGGGAGACACACTATGTGTGTCCGGCAAGCCGGAAAATACACGCGTGTGTTCCGCCTCTTCGAGCATTCTCAGCACCAGCTCATGTTGCCGCTGCGGGTCTTCGAGCCGCTCGCGCAATACGCGCTCGGTAAGATCCAAGACCATATCGGTCATCTCACCGCTCAACTCGACCATCGCTTTTTCACGCTGATGTTCAAGGTCGTCGTGCAGCGCGGCGATCAGTTTATCGCGCTCGGCCGCCGCCCTTTCGTGGGCACTGTGCACGATGTTCTCGCCGTCGGACATAGCCTTCTTCAATATCTCGGCCTGCTGCACGCGAGCTTCATCGGTGATGGTCTTCGACAGTGACTCGGCATCCTGCGCCTTGCGCCGGGCCTCATCGGCCGAGGCAAGCGAACTTTCGATATAGTCGCTGCGCTTTGCCACCGTCCGCTTGATCACCGGAAATGCCCACCGCGACAACGCGAAGAAGACGGCGCCGAAGCTCAGCAACATCCAGAATAGCAGCCCGAAATCGGGTGTCAATAGCGACGACATAGCCCGTTATAATGCCATGAAACAGATAACCATTGCGAACAGGGCCACGCCCTCCACGAGCGCGGCGGCGAGAATCATAGTCGAACGTATATCGCCCACTGCGTCCGGCTGACGTGCAATAGCCGCAATAGCCGAATTGCCGATAAGCCCGATGCCGATACCCGCACCGATCGCCGCCAGCCCCGCGCCGATAGCGCCTCCCATAGTGCCCATACCGGCCGCCGCCTGCCCTGCGCCGATCGCGTCTCCGATACTGTCCGAAGCGGCTACCGCCTGCAAAAATGTAATTAAAAGCAATGACATATTTTCGTTATTTTAGGTTTATGTTTTGTTTTCAAAGTCTGTTTTGTAGTCAGTCGACAGCCGTTTTGTGGCTCTTGGGCCGCGACAGTCCGATAAACACCGCCGAGAGCAACGTGAACACGTATGCCTGCAAAGACGCTACAAGCAGTTCGATAGCGGTCATGAAGATGGAGAATATTACCGAGAATACCGTCAGTCCCGCGCTGGCCGCCGCCCCCATTGTCGCCGCAACAAAGATAATGCTCGTCACCGAGATCAGGACGATATGTCCGCCCATGACATTGGCCGTCAGACGGATCATAAGCGCAACGGGTTTGGAAAGAACACCGAAAAACTCGATCGCGGGCAACAGCGGCACGGGTAATTTGAGCCATATCGGAGCATCGGGCCAGAATATCTCGCGCCAGTATTCGCGGTTGGAGAAAAGGTTCATCGCCACTAAAGAGCAGAAGGCCAGAACTATCGTTATGGATATGTTACCCATGACGTTAGCCCCTCCCGGAAAGAACGGTATGAGCCCCATCAGGTTGTTGATCAGGATGAAAAAGAACGCCGTGAGCAGATATGGCGAGAAACGCTCATAACCGTGACCGATACTTTTCTTTATAATATCGTCCTCGATGCTCACCATCAGCATCTCGATCGCTCCCACAAACCCTCGCGGCACGCTTTTCCACGACCGCCGCCGATACCGGCGCGCCACCCAGAGGAACAACGCAACTATCACCGCCGAGTTGAACAGCAATGCGAACGTCGTCTTGGTTATCGACACGTCCCAGGGGCGGTACTCTCCGCCATCGGCAGTAGCTATGAGTTTTCCGCGATGCCGCCCCTCGTCGGCAATGCGAAAGCCCCGATACTCCGCGCCGTGCGCTATGTGCCGCGACGAAAAAATATGCCAACCGCTATCGCGCTCGCGCGCGATCACAGGTAGGAAAATTGTCAGATCGCGGCCCCCGACCCTCGTGATGTGCCACCAGTAGCTGTCGCCCACATGCTCGACGATCATCTCCGCCGTGTCGAACCTCTCTATGGCCACGGCGACCTCTTCGGTCTCGGCGCGCACATTCGCAACCGCTCCCAATATTGTGAGCATCAATATGAACAGCGTGCGTTTCATCTTTTTTTAGGAGCATATCTTTTGGTCAGGCTCACGAACACCCGCGTCTCCAACACCAGGCAAACCAGATAAAACGTCGAGAAAACAACTATGAAAGGTCTGACCTGCTCGCCCCAGAACCGCCAATAGAGAAATACTAATATCAAAGACAAAAGAAGTTTCGCCATCTTCGCCCCCATCAGGTTTACGACCACGCGCTGCTGTGTCGTCCGCCCGCACGCCACACCACGTTCCCACCGTATCTCCAACAGTATAATTATCAGCGTCGTTAGCAAAAACACCAGCGGTATCAACGGATACGCCGCAAAATCATACTGCGGCCACACCCAGCGAAGCAGCGCCCGGCCGACAAAGCCCATCCCCACGACCACCGCCGTCATCAAACAAATCGCGTTTTTACCTGTCATAACTGTTTTTCTTTCTTTTTCATTCACCACACTGTCATTGCGGGCTTGACCCGCAATCTCTGGATTGCTTCGGGTTTAACAACCCTCGCAATGACGAAACATTAAACTCCTTGTGTCATTGCGAGAACCGTCAGGTTCGAAGCAATCCAGTGTTTCGCTCTCTCTTCCTGTGCCACCGTGCTCAGTCCGCACAGACGGTTATCGTATCACGCTCGACATGGATCACGCCGCCGTCTATTTTGAATGCGGCATTCCATTCGTCGGGCGTAGTGTATTTTATTACGCCTGCGTGGAGTGTGGACATGAGCGGCGCATGGCCGGGATGTATGGCGAAACGGCCATGAGTGCCCGGAAATGATGCACGCAACACCTCGCCGTCGAATCCCTTGCCCGTCGGCAGCATAATTTTTAATTTCAGCCTCTTCCCGCTCATGTTTATTCCGTTGCCTGCTTCATTATCCGCTCGCCTTTCTCGATGGCCTGCTCTATCGTTCCCACGTTGAGGAACGCCTGCTCCGGCAGATGGTCCACTTCACCGTCGAGAATCATATCGAATCCGCGCAACGTGTCTTCGATCGACACCATTTCGCCTTTTACGCCCGTGAACTGCTCGGCGACGGTGAACGGCTGCGAGAGGAATCGCTGAACGCGCCGCGCGCGGCTGACGGTGAGACGGTCTTCGTCCGACAGCTCATCCATCCCGAGTATCGAAATTATGTCCTGCAACTCCTTGTAACGCTGCAATATACGCACCACCCGCCGCGCCGTATTATAATGTTCACGCCCCACGATGCGGGGGTCGAGAATGCGCGACGAGCTGGCCAACGGATCGACAGCCGGATAAATACCCAACTCCGTTATCTTGCGGCTCAGTACCGTCGTGGCATCGAGGTGCGAGAACGTGGTGGCGGGTGCGGGGTCTGTAAGGTCGTCGGCAGGGACATAAACCGCCTGCACCGACGTGATTGACCCTCGCCGCGTCGACGTTATCCTCTCTTGCATCGCACCCATCTCGGTGGCCAGCGTCGGCTGGTAACCCACTGCCGACGGCATCCGCCCCAGCAGCGCCGATACTTCGCTGCCGGCCTGCGTAAAGCGGAAAATGTTGTCGATAAAAAACAGTATATCGCGATAGCCGTCCGTGTCGCGAAACGATTCGGCCACCGTAAGGCCCGACAGCGCGACCGATGCGCGCGCTCCGGGAGGCTCGTTCATCTGCCCGAAGACGAGCGAGATCTGCGATTTCTCCACCTCCGCGTAGTCGATCTTGCTCAGGTCCCAGTTGCCCTTTCGCATCTCCTCTGCAAACTCCTTGCCGTAGCGTACCACACCCGCTTCGATCATCTCGCGCAGCAGGTCGTTGCCCTCGCGCGTGCGCTCGCCGACACCCGTGAAGACCGAGTAACCGTTGTGCTTCTTGGCAATGTTGTTTATCAGCTCCATGATGAGCACCGTCTTACCCACGCCCGCACCGCCGAAAAGCCCGATCTTGCCGCCTTTCGAATACGGCTCCAACAGGTCGATGACCTTGATGCCGGTCAGCAGAATTTCTTCCGAAGTCGAAAGGTCTTCGAACTTCGGAGGCTCGCGGTGTATGGGCAGCGCGCCCGCAAGGTCGAACTTTTTCATTCCGTCTATGGGTTCGCCCACGACGTTCATCAGCCGTCCCTTAATTTGCTCGCCCACGGGCATACTTATCGGTGAGTAGCGCGACACGGCCTCCATACCGCGCCGCAGCCCATCCGTCGAGTCCATCGCAACCGTGCGCACCAGGCTCTCGCCCAGATGCTGCTGTACTTCGGCAATCAGGACCCGTCCGTCGGGACGCGTAATTTCCACCGCGTCGTAAATCGCGGGCAGGATTATGTGATGACTATGCTCGTCACCGCCGATACCGTTGCCGTTCTGGTGAGCAGCATGACCGCCGCCATGGTGGGCGCTGTCGAAACTCACGTCGATCACCGGACCGATGATCTGCGAAATATGGCCCGTGATTCGGGCTTTTTTATGCGGCTCTGCGCGTTTCATGTGTTTTTCGGAATTTTTCGTATACGGTACGACTTACAGACCATTTCTCGACAAGAGTGGTTGCAGTGTGAGTTTTCGGCCGTCGAAAAAGCATTCGACAATGACCTTGATTACGACGTAACTGGGGAAAAGCCTTACGGGGAGGCGGTATGAATATCCGGTCTCCCCACCGCGCAGATGGGAGGCGGGGGCGCTGAAAAGAATATGAGCGACTCGATATTCATCTTAATTGATACAAAATTGCACCACAAAGGTAATGAATAAATCGGCTCGATGTTCTTTTGGGGCGATAAAAAATCAGGCTGCACAAATTGTGCAGCCCGATTTTCAACAATAGGAAGAGAGTCCGTTACAGAACCCCCTGCTCGACCATGCTCTTGGCAACCTTCATGAAACCGGCGATGTTCGCACCCTTCATGTAGTTGATATAGCCGTCTTTCTCCGTGCCATACTCGACGCATGCGTTGTGGATCGCCGACATGATCTGTTTCAGGCGGGAATCCACCTCTTCGGCCGTCCAGCTCATTTTCAGCGAGTTCTGGCTCATTTCGAGACCCGACGTAGCGACGCCGCCGGCGTTCACCGCCTTGCCCGGCCCGTAGAGAACCTTGTTGTGGATGAACTCGTCGATAGCCTCCGGCGTGCAACCCATGTTCGATAGCTCGGCAACGATCTGTACACCGTTCTTAACGAGTTTCTTGGCATCTTCACCGTTCAGTTCGTTCTGCGTCGCGCACGGCAGGGCAACATCCATTTTCACGCCCCACGGTTTTTCGCCTTTGAAGAACTTCGCGCCGAATTTGGCTGCATACGGCTCGACCACGTCATTGTTCGTCGCGCGTAGTGCGAGCAGATATTCGACCTTCTCGTCATTCATTCCCGCTTCGTCGAGCACATATCCGTCGGGGCCGGAGATGGTTATCACTTTCGCTCCCAGTTCGATCGCTTTCTTAGCCGCGCCCCAAGTTACGTTGCCGAAGCCCGAAAGACCGATAACCTTACCCTTGATCGTGTCTCCTTTGGCTTCGAGCATCTGTTTGAGGAAGTACACGCCGCCGTAGCCCGTAGCCTCGGGACGTATCAGCGAGCCGCCGAAAGTGAGTCCCTTACCCGTGAAAGCACCGGTATTTTCATGCGACAATTTGCGGTACATGCCGTACATATAGCCCACTTCGCGCGCGCCGACACCGATGTCGCCCGCCGGAACGTCCGTGTCCGGGCCAATGTATTTCCAGAGTTCGAGCATGAACGCCTGGCAGAAACGCATGATCTCACCTTTCGATCTGCCTTTGGGGTCGAAATCCGCACCGCCTTTACCGCCACCCATCGGCAGCGTCGTCAGCGCATTCTTGAATGTCTGCTCGAAACCGAGGAACTTCAGGATGCTGAGGTTCACGCTCGGATGAAAGCGGATACCGCCCTTGTACGGCCCGATCGCGTTGTTATACTGCACGCGGTAGCCGATATTGACCTTCACTTCGCCGCTGTCGGTTACCCAGGGCACTTTGAACGTATAAACGCGGTCGGGTTCGACCATACGTTCTGCGATGCCGTTCGCCGCGAATTCGGGATTGCGGTTGTAAACTTCTTCTACTGTTACAAGTACCTCGCGAACTGCTTGCAGGTACTCTTTCTCGCCGGCGTGCTTGCGCTCCAGCTCGGCCATCAGTGTGTTAAAGCTCATGATTTTTATTGTTGGTTGTGATTTTACTTCTAAATCGGCAGCCAAAGTTAAGCATTATTTTATGATTTGTAAACAAATCGTCTTTTTTATCAAGATTTATTCTTCGTCTTTTCTTCCTTCTTTTCTTCGCGTTTTTTGAGAATAGCTGCTATTGCAAACATCCAAAACGCGAAATTCATAGCCATAGACATGCGTAGAGCAGAAGATATAGTTTCCGGATCGCTTCGCCTAAGCCATAATGACAAAATGAGAAAAGGGATAAACAATATAGCCCAAGCAATCGTAATATGTTTTACAGAATATTTCATAGCCCATCCGATTTTAATTATTCAGGCTCAGAATATCTTCCGCTATTCTCTGTTTTTCGTCTTTCCTCCTTTCTCCTATTGAAAGTCTTTGAAAGTGAAAAGAACAAATACACAAAATTCATAACCATAAACATCCTTAGAACAGTATATCTAACTTCCGGATCGCTTAGCCTCATCCAAATCGACAAAGCGAGAAAAGGAATAAACACGACAAGAAAAGCTGTCGCACTTAGCTTTATGGGCTTTTTCTTTTCCATAACCTTCCCTAATCTATCCTTCGCCTTTTTTCTTTCTTCTTTTCTTGGAGTTTCTCGAAAGTATCTGCAAATGCAAATGCAAGAAGCCCAGAAGTCACACCCAGGGATATTCTCAAAGCAGAAAGTATCGTTTCCGGATCACTCTGCTCCAACCGGAGCCCAACAAGAATAAAAGGAACAAACAATATAAGACACGCAATCACACGGTGCTTTACGAACTTTTTCTTATCCATAGCTATCTCATTTAAATTGTTTAGGGTTTAGAGAGGTGTTGCATAAGAGCGTTATAGGCAGAAGACTGAGGCGCCACTATCATTGCTCCCATAGCCATTCCGAACACTCCTAACGGCATTCCTATCATTGCACCTGTTGCTGCTCCGGCGGCATCAGCAACTAAAAGTTCTGCGACACTATACTCGAAAGGAGGGGGAGGAGGGGGAGAGCTGTGCGAATTCGGATATTGCTGCCAGGTGAATTCCGGCCAATAGCAAGAACACAATTCCTGATTCCAAACTAACCCCGGATAGCATTCCATCATGTATATAGTACCGTCCGAATCGACGTAG
>WRDF01000012.1 GCA_009783565.1 Rikenellaceae bacterium
AAGCTGCTTCAGAGTTACCCCTTGACATCTTCACGTGCTGCCCCTCGACTTGCATGTGTTAGGCCTGCCGCTAGCGTTCATCCTGAGCCAGGATCAAACTCTCCATTGTAAAAAGTTTCAAATTTAAATCTTAGCTCGTTCTCAAAGGTATTGAATATATACTTTGAAAAGTGTATAAACTTTTAGCTGCTAAAAAATCTCAAAGAACCTGTATCTGTTCTAAATAAAATGAACTCTCGCCTGAAAAATCACCTTCCAAAATTTTCGTACTTTTGAAAAGCGACTGCAAATGTACGCACTCTTTTCCGAGCCACCAAATTTTTTCGAAAGTTTTTTCAAAAATTTTTCAAGAACTTTCGCTTTCCGAAAAACTACTCCCGTTTAGCGGGTGCAAATATAGAAACTATTTTTCTGAATTACCAAATAATTTCCGCTATTTTTTGTCGGAAAAATATTCCGCTCGGCCTATCTCGCTGGTGAGCAGCATATTGTCGTTAGAAAATATTTTCACCCTGTCGCAAAAATTTCAAGGCAGATTAGGATGAAAACGTAAGGAATGGATAAATATTGTACACGATAGCGTAAAATATTTCTCGCTCTATTTTATAAAATTGTCATTGCGGCAGTGAAAACACGCACGCGTGAGTCACCCCAGCGGATGATGCTTTTCGATACTGCGGCGCAAATGGCTGCGGTCGAGATGGGTGTAGATCTCGGTAGTGAGGATCGATTCGTGGCCGAGCATCTCCTGTACCTGACGAATGCTCGCGCCACCCTCCAAAAGGTGCGTCGCGAACGAGTGGCGCAGCGTGTGAGGGCTGACCTGCTTGGCGATACCCGCCAAAGATGCCGCCTCGCGGATGATATTAAAAACAGATATGCGTGAAAGTTTGCGTCCGCGCCGGTTCAGAAAAACCGTATCGACACTCTTCGCATCTACCTCCATCATACGCCGCCTGTCGAGCCACAGTTCGATCTGGCGGCGCGCTTCGTCACTGAGCGGCACAAGCCGCTGACGGTCTCCCTTGCCCGTGACGCGGACGAACCCGTCGCCGAAAAACAGATCGCCCAACCGCAGCGAAACAAGCTCCGACACGCGAAGCCCACAACTGTAAAGCACTTCGAGCATCGCGCG
Source organism: Rikenellaceae bacterium (assembly GCA_009783565.1). GTDB lineage: Bacteria > Bacteroidota > Bacteroidia > Bacteroidales > Rikenellaceae > WRDF01. Next base: position 1,136 of record WRDF01000012.1, read on the forward strand.
GTTACGATGACCGTGCTCGGTGGAAAGGTCTATGGCTGAAAGCATTGCGTCGATCTCAACGACACTCAATATATCGGGCAGTCGCCGCCCGACCTTCGGTGCGGCGGTGAATTCGGCAGGCGAACTGTCGATGATCTCGGTCGCTTGCAGAAACGAAAAAAAACTCCGTATACCGCTCAACCGCCGTGCCTGCGACGACGCTTGCAGTCCGCGGTCATACACCTCGCTCATGTAACCCTCTATATGCGAAGCGTTTACTTCGCCGGGCAGCAGACCGCCGGCGTTGCGCTCTATGAACTTGCGGAACTCCCGCACGTCGCGCATGTATGCCTCCACGCTATTGCGTGCCAACCCTCGCTCGAACAGCAGATGTGAGCGATAATCCTTCACCTGCGTCTCCCAATCCCGACTATACATAATTTTTAAGGCAGCCCAAGCTGTCGACGTATATAATCCCAGTTTTGTGTTACTTCTTGGAGATTTATTTCATCCAGTTTCCTGTTGTAAAGGGCGAAATTGTATGCTGCACCCCGGTATCTTAATCCTCTGCCGGGCCGCAAGTCGCCCACCGTTATTTGAAGCTGATTGGTTATTAGCATGCTGCCCGACTGGAATGTCCACATCAGAACGCCGTTGATATAAACATCGGTATCGCCGGGAACAGCGGGGGAAGTGGTAGTGCGTCCGGCTGTAACCTGAACGTTCATATACTCGTCGTTCAGATTGAGGGAGGATATGTCCCTGCTGATAAATCCTGTCCTTGTATCTTCGCCGTTTATATTCAATGCAGCGCCTTGATAATAACTGTATATCTGCAAAAAATTACCCTTTATTCCTATCCAGCACAGATAAAACTGATTCGCGGGCGAAATAGCCACAACCGTTCTGCCGAACTGGTTGGTGTTGACGTCGCCCGGTCCGTCCGTCGTCGATTGCGGTATAGCTCCTTTTACTGTAATGACTACACTGTACTCATCGCTGACCGGTCTGTCCTGAGGTATATTGAACGTGGCTATGGAAGTGCCGAGTATAAGTCCGGGCGACGGGTCGGGCGGGACGGTTGTGTATGTTCCCGAATTACTTGGGCTGATTGTAAGCTCGCCCCAATTTGAATCTGATAATGTCGAAAATTCGTCGACGGCGGTCAGTAGGCCGGATAAGACGAATGTATCGTAAATCATCGAATATTCTATATGGAGCTGGTATGTGTATGTTTTTCCGGGAAGCCACCCGCCGACGGGGAAACCGGTAATCGTGTGGGTGTGCAGGATACCGAAGCTTATACCGTCCGAGGTTGTGTACGATACCACGATATTGGGCACGTCGCTGCTGCGATCCAGATTTTGCGGCATGAGGAAAAGTTCTCCGTTGCTTGCCGTCAGAAGCTGGTCGGAGTCGGTAAGCAGGATGTCGTTCAGCCCGCCGCCGGATAAGTTTGTAAGCGAGTAGTCCTTCGCCGAGTTTGTGTTTACCGTCCACGAAATGGGGAATCGCAAGGCGGCCGTACCGTTGGAGTAGATGTTCTGCAACTCGATGCCGACGATGCGGATCTCCTCGGTAATGGATACGTCTTTTATCGCCGAGAAACGGATGCGCGACAACGCATGGGAGAAATTTACTCCTACGGGGTCAGGACCGACGCGGTCGAGCATCGGGGCCGCAATGAGCAGGTCTTTCTGGGCTACCGGGTCGTCGTCTACGGTGTAATTTATTTGGGGTACGCCGTCCGCGTCACGTCCGTCCATTGTCGCGCTGTTGGCGGGCGCGTAGGCGAAGAACGATAGAAAACTTCTAAACGTCGCCCAGTATAAGGGCGTTTCGGTACTCCACGTTATGCCGTTGTCGGGGCTTGTTACCCTTGTGCCGTTAAGCACATTGACGTTGGTTGTCGGCCAGTTGCCCGCGTGGGTATAAGCCCATACGGTGAAACCTCCCGCCTGCGCCACATCAGAAGCGGTGGAAATGACGCTGCCGCGCTCCGATGGCATAACAAAACCAACTCTCCGGCTCTCGTCGCCTCCCGCCGAATCGCCTTCGCCCCGCCTCTCGACCATCTCCTGTCCGCACGAAACGGAGATAATCGCAATCAGCAACAGCATAGTTGATTTTATCCTTGCCATCGTTTGCCCTAATAGAGTTAAGAATTAAAAATAACCCTGCAACCAGCAGGCAATTCTTAATTCCTAATTTTAAATTGAAAATTTATTCCTTCGCCGTATCCACCGCCTTCCAGGCTACTGCCGCGATCACCGCGCCGATCATCGGGGCGACGATAAAGAGCCACAGTTGCTGTAACGCCACACCGCCCTCGAAGAGCGCCGGACCGATACTGCGCGCCGGATTCACCGAAGTGCCCGTGATCGGGATACACACGATGTGGACGAGCACCAGCGCCAAACCTATCGCCAGTCCCGCAAACTGATTGTTCGCGCCCTTCGACGTCACGCCCAGCACCACGAAAACAAAGATGAACGTGAAGACGGTTTCGGCCACGAACGCCTGCCCCAGATGCGCATATCCGTTCGCGCCCGTGAGCGTGGTCGTCGAACCCGAATCCTTAGCCAGCACCCACAGCAGTGCCGACCCCGCGATCGCACCGAGCACTTGGAAGATCATGTACATTCCGGCATCCCTGCCCGAAATTTTCTTCGACAGCAACATGCTCATCGTGATAGCCGGATTAATATGGCAGCCCGACACCTTGCCGATCGCATAGACCATCGCCACCACCGCCAGACCGAATGCGAACGCTACTCCGAGCGTTCCCGCCGCCGCGAACGGCTGATGTGCACCGGCAAATACCGCCGCGCCGCAACCCATCAGAACCAGCACCATCGTGCCGATAAATTCTGCAAAACATCTTTTCATAATCGTTCGATTTTAATATTAAGTATCACAGAGCACGCGATCTCTGACATTTCCCTGTTACAAAAAAAGCGCCGAAGATCATTTTAGGACAAGGGGCTTGCCAAAAATTCAAAAGACAAGGCTTGCGACTGAGGCAAAAGCGGAGTTTACTGATAGTAAATGAACATTTTGTCGAAGGAGCATAACGCAGTATTTTGGATTTTTCGCAAGTTCCCAACTATTTCTTGTTATACAAATTCATCGTGCGCTCCAAACCGACGGTGGCGAACGATTTCACGGCATCGCCTGCCGCCGCAAGCCTCTGCGGCAATTCGGCCTTCTCCTCCGTCGTCCACTCGCCGAGCACATAATCCGATTGGAAACCCTTTGGAAAATCACCGCCTATACCGAAGCGTAGGCGGCCATAATCTGCCGTACCGAGCACGGCATTAATGCTTTTCAGGCCGTTATGTCCGCCGTCGCTGCCGCGCGCCCGTATGCGGATCGCCCCGAACGGCAGCGCAATATCGTCCACGACGACAAAAAGATTCTCCAACGGCACACGCTCTTTCTGCAACCAATAACTAACCGCCTTGCCACTGAGGTTCATGTACGTCGCCGGTTTGAGCAATATCAGCGTGCGCCCTTTCACTCTCACCTCCGCCACCGCACCGTACCGCGACGGAGTAAATACAGCATCGGACGCCCCCGCAAGAGCGTCCAATACCGCAAATCCTACATTATGACGGGTCTCGGCATACTCCGCACCGATATTGCCCAACCCGGCTATCAGATACTTCACCGTTTCATCCGTTCGTTCGACCGCTTTTTCTCGCGACCGACTGAAAATATTTTTAAGCCAAAACATTTTATTTAGAAGTTCGTCATTGCGAGGGCTGAAAGCCCGAAGCAATCCCATATTAATAAATATACTGGATTGCTTCGCCTTGCAGGCTCGCAATGACGCACGCATGTGCTAAGCCTGCTCGGCCGCCGCTGCTGCGCCGCGCGCCGCACGGGTCATCTTCACCGCCGCCACGGCCGTCGTTGCCGGCGTGAGGAGCGTGAGACCGTCATAGCTCAGGTCGCCCACGAAGATCGATTTACCAAGTTCGAGGTCGGTCACGTCTATAACGAGTTCATCGGGCAGGTTTTCGATCATGCCGCGCACGTTTATTTTACGCTTGCTGAGCGTCAGCTTACCGCCCAGTTTCACGCCCGCCGAACTGCCCGTAAGGCGCACCGGTATATCGATCTGTACTTCTTTGCCCGGCGCTGCGCGGTAGAAGTCGATGTGCAGCATCTGCTCGCGCACGGGGTGGAACTGCGCCTCGCGCATCACGCCCAACTCCTTGTGCCCGTCGATGTCGAATTCGACGATGTAGGAATTTTCGGTGTAGATAAGCGGTTTGAGGTCGCGCACGTTCACCGAGAAGTGCAGCGGATCGCCGTTTCCGGAAATAGTTGCAGGGACCATACCTTCGCGGTGGAGTTTCTTTGCCTCTTTCTTGCCGTAGGCTTCGCGCTTCGCGCCTTTGATTTCGATAGTTTTCATTTGTTGTGTGAGTTTAATGTTTCCTTGGGCGTCACTCAGCGAACCGTCGATGCGACCCGCCCCATAAACGCTTGCGGGGGCAAAAGTAAATCGAAGTGCCTCGCGGCACACGCTTGAATTACTTTGCTCGCGCAAAAGTAATCAAATCTATCGGAAAATGCAAAAACCGTCGCAAAAACCGACTATCTTTGTCCTTGCAAAGAAGTGCAAGATGACATTAAAACACGAGATAGACCGCCGGCGGACGTTTGCGATTATTGCGCATCCCGATGCGGGTAAGACGACGCTTACCGAAAAATTGCTGTTGTTCGGAGGCGCGATCCACGTCGCGGGGGCGGTGAAGAGCAATAAGATAAAGAAGAGTGCGACGTCGGATTTCATGGAGATAGAGCGGCAGCGCGGGATTTCGGTGGCCACGTCGGTGATGGGTTTCGAGTATGACGGGGTGAAAATAAATATTCTCGACACACCGGGACACGAAGATTTTGCGGAGGACACGTATCGCACACTGACGGCCGTCGACAGCGTAATTATCGTGATCGATAGCGCTAAGGGTGTGGAGACTCAAACGCGGCGGCTGATGGAGGTATGCCGGATGCGCCGAACGCCCGTGATAGTGTTTTTCAACAAGCTCGACCGTCCCGCGCGCGACCCTTTCGAGTTGATGGAGGATGTCGAGCAGGAACTTAAAATCAGGGTGCGCCCGCTGGTGTTTCCCGTGGGCAGCGGCGCATCGTTCAAGGGAGTTTACGATCTTTCGGCGGGGAAAATATCGTCATTTCAGGACGGGCAGCTTACGCCGAAAGAGGAGGCGGAACTGAGGGGAAATGTGGAATTGGTCGAGGGAGTTTACGAGCCGTTCGACCGCGAGGCATACCTGCGCGGAGAGGTGGCACCCGTGTTTTTCGGAAGTGCGATGAATAATTTCGGGGTGCGCGAGTTGCTGGATTGCTTCATACGCATTGCGCCTTCGCCGCGGGAATCGGCGACCGAGCAGCGTGCGATCGCGCCTTATGAGGAAAAGATGACGGGGTTCATTTTCAAGATACACGCCAACATGGACCCGAATCACCGCGACCGTATAGCGTTCCTGAAAATTTGCAGCGGCACGTTCGAGCGCAACCGCAATTTCCTGCACGTGCGCAGCGGCAAGCAGATGAAATTTTCGTCGCCCACGGCGTTCATGGCCGAGAAGAAATCGATCGTCGATTTCGCTTATCCGGGCGACATCGTGGGTCTGCACGACACGGGGAATTTTATGATAGGCGATACGTTCAGCGAGGGCGAGCGGCTGAAATTCACCGGTATACCCTCCTTCGCGCCGGAGCTGTTCCGCTACATCGAGAATGCCGACCCGTTGAAATTCAAGCAGTTGGCAAAGGGCATCGACCAACTGATGGACGAGGGCGTGGCGCAGCTTTTCACCAGCCGGCTGAACGGCCGCAAGATCATCGGGACTGTCGGCGCGCTGCAATTCGAGGTGATACAGTATCGGCTGGAACACGAGTACGGTGCACTGTGCCGCTACGAGCCGATAAGCATTCACAAAGCGTGCTGGATCGAGAGCGACAACCGCGCGCAAATGGACGATTTCATGCGCCGCAAGCATACCAACATGGCCATAGACAAACACGGCCGCGATGTATATCTTGCCGATACGGCTTACGCTCTGGCGATGGCGCAGGAGAAATTTCCGGATATAATGTTTAAGTTTACGTCCGAGATATAATGCGCTTACGTCATTGCGAGGGCTATAAAGCCCGAAGCAATCCGGAAAAATAATGGATTGCTTCGCCTTTCAGGCTCGCAATGACGAACAATTGAGATTGCGGGTCAAGCCCGCAATGACAAACTTGATATAGAATGTTGAAACACGGCTACATATTTATATTATTGGCGACGCTGACCGCCTGCATGGAGTACGGCCCGCGCGAGCGCGAGACGTTCGAGCCGGGCGGCGCAGGCGGCCTTTTTATCGTTAACGAGGGGAATTTCACCTACGGGAATGCCACTCTTTCGTTCTACGACCCCGCGACTAACCACGTCGAGAACGACGTATTCGGGCGTGCGAACGGGATACGGTTGGGCGACGTGGCGCAGTCGATAACCATGCACAACGGGCGTGTCTATATCGTAGTGAACAATTCGGGCATAATATTCGTTATCGACCCTGAGACTTTTCGCGTCACGGGTACGATCACCGGTCTGCAATCGCCGCGTTATATCCACTTTCTGGCCGATGATGAGGCGTACGTCACCGATCTGTACGCCTCGCGCATCGCCATTGTTAATCCGCAGACGCGCGCGATTACGGGGTATGTGGATACCGCTCCGCACCGCTCGACGGAGCAGATGGTCAGGCACGGGCGTTACGTCTTCACCAACAGCTGGTCGCTGGGCAGTGCGGTGCTTGTCATCGACACCGACTCTGACAAGGTGGTGCATACAATAGAGGTCGGCTCGCAGCCCACGTCGATGGCTCTGGACTCGCGCGGCAAACTGTGGGTGCTTGTGGACGGCGGCTTGGAGGGTAGTCCGGCAGGACGTTCGACACCGTCGCTGGTACGTATCGACGCGGCTACGCTGGCCATCGAGCGCAGGTTCGAGTTCGCGCCCGACGACCGACCTACGCGTTTATGCCTCGACGGCGACATGCTGTATTTTCTTAATCGCGGAGTATGGCGCATGAACGTGAACGATGACCGGCTGCCGTTGCGTGCATTCATCGAAGACCGCGAAACGATCTACTACGGTATCGCCATCGACCCGGCCACGTCGGAGGTCTACGTCGCCGACGCCATCGACTACCGTCAGCAGGGCATGGTCTACCGCTACTCACCCGACGGCGAACTGCTGGATGAATTCCGCGTGGGTATTATTCCCGGCGGGTTTTGTTTCAGATGACAGACGCGTCGTTTTCCAGCCTGCCGGATGCCTTGTCATTCCGAGCGAGGCGCACACGCGCCGACGAGGAATCTATCGCTCGGTTGTCTTACGAACTTATAAACTAACGATAGATTCTTCACGTTCGTTCGGAATGATAAAGTTTGGAAACCACGCGCGCGTGCTCCGCCTACGGCGTTCGGAATGACAAAAACAAACAAAGAATGAAAAAGCTCTTCCTTGTCGATGCCTATGCGCTGATATACAGGTTTTATTACGCGTTCATGAGTCGGCCGATGCGCAGCACCGACGGCGTGAACACGTCTCCTGTTTTCGGGTTCGTGAAGTTCCTGAAAGAGATAATTAAGCGCGAATGCCCTGAGTATCTGGGTGTTGCGTTCGACGCGAGCGGAAAGACTTTCCGCCACGAAATGTACGGCGAATATAAGGCCAACCGGCAGGAAACGCCGGAGGATATTCACGCGGCTGTGCCTTATATAAAGGAGGTGCTTGCGGCTATGCGCATACCGACGCTCGAAATGTGCGGCTGGGAGGCCGACGATATTATAGGCACGCTGGCCGCGAAGGCGTGCGACAGCGGCGAGTTCGAAGTCTATATGGTGACTCCGGACAAGGATTTCGGGCAGCTGGTGACCGATTGCGTGCGGATCTACCGTCAGCACAGCGGCGGCGAGGGCGTCGAAATAGTGGGCAGGGCGGAGGTCGAGGCACGTTACTGCATTCCCGACCCGCGACTGCTGATAGATATTCTGGCGCTGTGGGGCGATGCGTCGGACAACATTCCGGGCGTGCCGGGCATCGGCGAGAAAACGGCGGCACGACTTGTGGCGGAGTTCGGCACGGTGGAGCAAATTCTGGAACGCGCCGATGAGTTGAAAGGCAAACAGCGCGAGGCGATCGTCGCCCACAGCGACCAACTGCGGCTGTCGAAGCAGTTGGCAACAATCGACATCCATGCGCCTGTCGAGTTCGAGCCTGAGCGGCTGCGACTGAAAGACCCCGACTTCGGCGCACTGCGCGAGGTCTATAAGCGGCTGGGATTCAATATGTTCCTGCGCGAGATGGCGGACGCGGCGGGTTCTGAAAAGGCCGCCGAGCCGACCCCGACCGCAACTGCACCGTCCACCGCGTGGGAACAGGGTTCGCTGTTCGGTAGCAGTAGCAGCGGCGACAACGATACCAACGCCGAAACCGAGCCTACGGCCGTTTCGGATTACGAGACGGTAACCACGACCCCGCACAAATACCATATCGTGCGCGATGTCGGCGAGTTGAAAGCGTTGGCGGCGCGGTTGGATGCGAGCGATGAGTTCTGTTTCGACACCGAAACGACGGGCATCGATCCTTTGCGCTCGCGACTGGTGGGCGTATCGTTCGCCATCGAGCCGCACGAGGCATGGTATGTGCCGTTCGCAGAGGAATATACCGAGACCTTGAAAAAAGTTTTCGCCGACGAACGCGTCGCAAAATGCGGGCATAATATAAAGTTCGACCTCATGGCGCTCGCGACGGAGGGCATCGAGGTGCACGGATTCCTCTACGACACCATGCTGCTGCACTACCTGCTCGACCCCGAATCGCGACATTCGATGAACTACCTCGCGCGCGCGTACCTTAATTACATGCCCATCGAGATAGAAACGCTCATCGGGCGCGGCGCACGGCAGTTGACTATGGATATGGTGGCGGTCGATAAGGTTGCGGAATATGCCGCCGAGGATGCCGACGTAACGCTGCGGCTTAAACATGTGCTGTGGCCGCAGGTCGTCGAGCAGGGATTGGAGAAGCTCTATCGTCGGATCGAAGAGCCTCTCATCCGCGTGCTGGCCGACATGGAGACGGTAGGCGTGAAAATCGATACGCAGATACTCGCCGCATCGGGGCGCGACCTGGTCGGACAACTCGCCGCGCTCGAAGACCGTATCCGCGAATTGACGGGCGACCCTACGCTGAACGTAAATTCGGCGCGACGGCTCGGCGAAGCCCTGTTCGAGCGGATGAAGATAGACCCGAAACCCAAACGCACCAAGACCAAACAATATCGTACTGACGAGGAGTACCTCCAATCGCTCGCGGAGGGGAATCCGATAATCGGCCTAATACTCGAATACCGAGGGCTGCGGAAACTGCTCTCGACGTATATCGAGGCTCTGCCCAAGCTGGTAGACCCTCGCACGGGACGCGTGCACACGTCTTTCAATCAGGCGGTTACGGCGACGGGAAGGCTCAGTTCCTCGAACCCGAACCTGCAAAACATTCCGATCCGCGACGCCGAAGGGCGCGAGATCCGCCGCGCATTCGTGCCGGCCGACAGCGACCATCTGCTGCTATCGGCCGACTATTCGCAGGTCGAGCTGCGCCTGATGGCGTGTCTGAGCAACGACCCTGCGCTGCTGGAAGCATTCCGCAACGGCGAGGACATTCACAGCGCGACAGCCGCGCGGCTATTCGGCGTGCCGATAGGCGAGGTCACGCCCGACCAGCGGCGCAAGGCAAAGACGGCTAATTTCGGCATCATCTACGGCATATCGGCGTTCGGCCTCTCGCAGCGGCTGAACATCTCGCGTACGGAGGCCGGCGAGATCATCGACGGCTACTTCCGCGCCTATTCGGGCGTGCGCGAATATATGGAGCGCGTGATCGAAGAGGCGCGTGAGAAGGGATATGTCGAGACGCTGTTCGGTCGCAAGCGGTTTTTGCCCGACATCAGGTCGGGCAACTCCATCGTGCGCGGTCTGGCCGAGCGCAACGCCATCAACGCGCCGTTGCAGGGCAGCGCGGCCGACATTATGAAGCTGGCAATGATCCGCGCGTGGAGCGAGATGCGCTCGCGCGGGCTGCGGTCACGCATCGTGCTGCAGGTGCATGACGAATTGGTTGTCGATATGCGCAAATCCGAACAGGAACAGGTTGTCGCCATCGTTCTCGACGCTATGCGACATGCCGCGCACCTTTCGCTGGATTTGCCTGTCGAACACGCAACGGGGCGAGACTGGCTCGAAGCACATTGATTTGTTCTTTAATCAATTTTACGTACTTTTGCTTTTCGTAAAAAGCATGAAGCATGACTAAACTCGATAGCAAACTTCCGCACGGGCCTTTAGCCGAGCAGTGGAACACACATAAGGCCGATATTAAGGTCGTCAGTCCGGCCAACAAGCGCAAATTGGATGTGATCGTTATCGGCACGGGGCTGGGCGGAGCATCGGCGGCCGCATCGCTGGGCGAGCTGGGCTACAATGTCAAGATTTTCTGCATCAACGACTCGCCGCGCAGGGCGCACTCCATCGCCGCGCAGGGCGGTATCAACGCCGCGAAGAATTATCAGAATGATAACGACTCGGTATATCGGCTGTTCTATGACACGATCAAGGGCGGCGACTACCGCGCGAGGGAGTCGAATGTCTATCGGTTGGCAGAGGTGGCCAACCCTATCATCGACCAATGTGTTGCGCAGGGCGTTCCGTTTGCACGCGAGTACGGCGGGCTGCTCGACAACCGCTCGTTCGGCGGGGCGCAGGTTTCGCGCACGTTCTATGCGCGCGGTCAGACCGGTCAGCAACTTTTGCTGGGCGCTTACGCCGCGCTGAACCGTCAGGTGGCGGCGGGGAACGTTAAGAGCTATCCGCGCCACGAGATTCTGGATTACGTCATTATCGACGGCAAGGCGCGCGGGGTGATAGCGCGCAGCCTCGTGACGGGCGCGGTGGAGCGGCATGGCTCACATGCCGTCGTGGTGGCATCGGGCGGCTATGGCAATGTTTTCTTCCTCTCGACGAATGCCATGAACTCGAACGGCTCGGCGGCATGGCGCGCGTATAAACGCGGCGCATGGTTCGCCAACCCGTGCTTTACGCAGATCCATCCCACGTGCATCCCCGTACACGGCACGCAGCAGAGCAAACTCACGCTGATGAGCGAATCGCTGCGCAACGACGGGCGAATCTGGGTCCCGAAAAATATCGAGGATGTGCGGCGTTTGCGCGAAGGCAAGATACGACCGTCGCAAATAGCGGAAGAAGACCGCGACTATTACCTCGAACGCCGCTATCCGGCGTTCGGCAACCTCGTGCCGCGCGACGTGGCATCACGCGCGGCTAAGGAGCGGTGCGACGCGGGATACGGCGTGAACGATACGGGGCTTGCTGTGTTCCTCGATTTCGGCACGGCTATAAACAGGCTCGGCATCGACGTGATCCGCGAGCGGTACGGCAACCTGTTCCAGATGTATGAAAAGATCACGGACAGCGACCCCTATCATGAGCCGATGATGATCTATCCGGCGGTGCATTACACGATGGGCGGCCTGTGGGTCGATTATAATCTGATGACTACCGTACCGGGCTTGTACGCCATCGGCGAGGCCAATTTTTCGGATCATGGAGCAAATCGACTGGGCGCATCGGCGCTGATGCAGGGGCTGGCCGACGGGTATTTCATCCTGCCCTATACCATAGGCGATTATCTTGCGAAAGAGATTCAAACGGCGCATATCGACACTTCTGCGCCCGAATTTGCCGAAGCCGAACGCGCGGTGGTCGAGCGCATCGACCGGCTGTTCTCCGTACGCGGCAAGCAGACCGTCGATGAACTGCATAAAAAATTAGGCCACATAATGTGGGAGAACGTGGGGATGGCGCGCAGCCGCGAAAGTTTGGAGCGCGCTATCGAAGAGGTCGCAGCCCTGCGCGAGGAATTTTGGCGCGATGTGCGCGTGCCGGGCGGCAACTGGGAGATGAATCCCGAAATTGAAAAAGCGTTGCGGCTTGCGGATTTTTTGGAGCTGGGCGAACTGATGGCGCGCGACGCGCTGAATCGCAACGAATCCTGCGGCGGTCATTTCCGCGTGGAATACCAGACCGAAGACGGCGAAGCGTTGCGCGACGACCAACATTATGCCTACGTGGCAGTATGGGACGACGACGGCAAGTTGCATAAAGAACAACTAAATTTCGAATCGATAAAAATCGCTCAACGCAATTATAAGGAATAGACTATGAAGCTCAAACTTAAAATATGGCGGCAGGCGGGTCCGAAGGCTAAGGGCGGGTTCGAGACGTACGATATCGACGGGATTTCGCCCGATACGTCGTTCCTGGAAATGCTCGACATCCTGAACAACAACCTGATACACGCGGGCAAAGAACCCGTTGTGTTCGACCACGACTGCCGCGAGGGTATCTGCGGCGCGTGTTCGCTGCACATCAACGGCTATGCGCATGGCCCCGACAGCGAAATTACGACGTGCCAGCTGCACATGCGTAAGTTCCGCGACGGCGACACGATAACCATCGAGCCGTGGCGCTCGGCGGCGTTCCCCGTAGTGAAAGATTTGGTGGTAGACCGTCAGGCGTTCGACAAGATACTGCAAGCCGGAGGGTTCGTATCGGTGAACACGGGCGGCGTGCCCGACGCGAATTCGATCCCCGTTGCGAAGGACGATGCTGAGGAGAGCATGGACGCGGCGGCGTGCATCGGGTGCGGAGCGTGCGTGGCGACATGCAAGAACGGTTCGGCGATGCTGTTCGTGGCGGCACGCGTATCGTCGCTTGCCAAACTTCCGCAGGGAAAGATCGAAGCCTCGCGGCGCGCCAAAGCCATGGTCGCCAGGATGGACGAACTCGGCTTCGGCAGCTGCACGAACACCCAAGCGTGCGAAGCCGCCTGTCCGAAAGGCATTTCGATCACGCATATCGCCCGCCTCAACCGCGAATTCCTAAAAGCGAAGCTGAAAGACTAAGGAAACTGTTTTACCGGCAGGGGCTTTCGCATTTTTTGTGAAAGCCGCAGAACGCCGCCGCCCCACGCGGCGGGACGCTACATTTAATTACGCATCCACACCGCCGGCGACGTGCTGACATGTACGCATCAGAATATTTCTTTGGCTATATTATAGACATTATCGGTCTTGCCCATCGTGTAGAAATGAATTACGGGCACGCCTGCGGCACGCAGTTCGCGCGCCTGCTGAATCGCCCACTCCACTCCGACCTGACGCACCGCGCGATTGTCGCGGCATTTTTCGACCTCCGCGACCAAGTCCTGCGGCAGATCGACATGGAACGTCTGCGGCAGCAGCGAGAGCTGTGATTTGGTCGAGAACGGCTTGATGCCGGGTATGATCGGCACATCGATCCCCGCGGCGCGGCAACGGTCGATGAAATCGAATATGCGGCGGTTATCGAAGCTCATCTGTGTCGATATGTAGCTCGCACCCGCGTCCACCTTCGCTTTCAGCGCGCGTATGTCGGCATCGGGATTCGGCGACTCGGCATGCTTTTCGGGGTAACCGGCCACACCGATGCAGAATTGCGAGTGATGGCACTCTTCGACCTCGCCATCTACGAAAACGCCGTTGTTCATATCGACGATCTGGCGCACCAGTTCTTCTGCATAGGTATGTCCGTCAGGCTGCGGGGTGAACGTGCGTTCGCCGCGACGATTGTCGCCGCGCAACGCCAGCACGTTCGAGATGCCGAGAAAATCCATGTCTATCAGCGCATCCTCGATGTCGTAGCGCGACAGGCCGCCGCAAATCAGGTGCGGCACTACTTCCACGCCATAGCGCTTCATAATGGCCGCCGAAATGCCCACCGTGCCCGGTCGCCGGCGAACCACACGTTTTTCGAGCAGGCCGCCCGGCCGCTCGACATATTTAACGTCCTCGCGGTGATACGTCACGTTGATATAGGCGGGGCCGAACTCCATCAGCGGGTCGATAGCCTCGAAAACGCCTGCCACGCCGTCGCCTTTCAGCGGCGGCAGCAACTCGAACGTAAAACGGGTTTTACCTGCCGTCAGCGCGTCTTTTATTATTTCTATAACCTGCATATGTGCGCAAAGGTACTGAGTGCCTCGCGGCACACGCATGAATGACTTTTCTGATACAAAAGTAGCAAAAGTTTTCGTAAATTTGCGTCGATGTCCGAGCGCAAACACATAACGCTGGTTGAGTTACAGACGGCCTTGAAGCGCAAGTTGGAAGAGGCTGTTCCGTTGCCGTTCTGGGTGACGGCGGAGGTAAGCGAACTGAATGTGAACTCGTCGGGGCATTGCTATCTGGAATTGGTGGAAAAGGGCGGCGGAAAGTTGCCTAAGGCGCGCGTAGCGGCGGTAGTGTGGCGCAGCACGTGGGGTGCGCTGCGGCCGTATTTTGCGAGCGCAACGGGAAGCGAATTGGGCGCAGGAATGAGTATCCTTGTGCGCGCAACGGTGAGCTATCACGAGCTTTACGGGCTGTCGCTGGTCATTTCGGACATCGATCCCACGTACACGCTCGGCGACATGGAGAGGCAACGGCAGCAGACCGTGCAGCGGTTGCAGGACGAGGGTGTATTCGATATGAACCGCGAGGTGGGGCTGCCTGACGTTATGCAGCGCGTGGCGGTTGTTTCATCGCCGAACGCGGCCGGGTATCAGGATTTTATGAACGAACTCGCGGCATCGTCATACAGGTTCGAGACCGAGCTTTTCGAGGCGGTGATGCAGGGCGCGGGAGCGGAAGATTCTCTGATCGCAGCTTTGGAACGGATTGCGGCGCGGGCAGAGGAGTTCGACGTGACGGTCATAGTACGCGGCGGCGGCTCGCAAAGCGACCTTGCGGCGTTCGACTCGTATCGTCTGGCCAGCCATGTGGCGCAGTTTCCGCTAAGCGTGGCGACAGGGATCGGACACGATAAAGACCAAAGCGTCGCCGACCTCGTGGCGAGGATTTCCTTTAAAACTCCGACGGCGGTGGCGACGTGGCTCGTCGCCGGACTTGCCGAGTTCGAGGCATTGCTCGATGATTTTCAGGAGGATGTGACGCATGATGCAATAGCCATACTCGACGAGCAGCGGGCGCGGGTACGCGGGTGCGCAATGGCGCTGGCACAGGTTACGGGCGGGTTTGCACGCACGATAGAAGTGCGGTTGGAAAGGCTGGCAGGAGATTTGCGGCGGCGGCAGGATGCGCTGCTCTTTGCGCGGCGCACGCGGCTCGATGCGCTGTCTGCCACGCTTCGGGAGCGTGTGGCGGGCTATCTGTCTCGTGCGGGCGCGCGTCTCGAACTTGCTGCCGCAGCCACGCGCAACCGCACTCCCGACGCTATACTGTCGCTCGGATTCGCCATAGTGCGGCGCGGAGGTGTGGCGGTCACCGATGCGGCGACTCTCTCGTCCGGCGACCGGTTAGACGTGACTTTCGCCGTAGGACGCGCAACCGCCGAAGTAAAAAATATCGAAGAACATGGAAAATAAAACAAGCTATTCCGACGCTATTAATGAAATCGAGGCTATTCTTGCGCGGTTCGAGCGCGAAGAATTCGACGTGGACACGCTCGCCGCGAACGTGCGTCGGGCCACTGAACTGATCGACCTCTGCCGCAAAAAGCTCCGCAAGGCCGAAGACGACGTGGCCAAAGCGTTGAAAGACACGCGCGAGTGATTTTTCACACGCGTGTGTTTTCCAGTCTATCGTACGACTGCGGATCAGGTCCGCAGTGACAAAAAACCGTAACGCATGAAGAAACTATTTTTATTACTATTCCTTATCACCGTAACGACGCTGCACGCGCAGGTGGGGACACAATCGTTGGAGGGTTATTACCGGCCGCCGATGGACGGGGTGCTGTTGCCGTCGGGTAATTTCGGTGAGGTGCGTTCGGGGCGATTCCACGCGGGAGTGGATATCAAGACCGGCGGCGTGGAAGGGTGGCCGGTGTATGCAACAGCCGCAGGCTATGTGTCGCGCATCAGCGTTGCGCCGGGTGGGTTCGGCAAGGCGATCTACATCAATCACCCGAACGGCACGACGACCGTTTACGCTCATTTGCAGCGATTTACGCCCACAATAGAACGCCATGTCACGGAGCAGCGATACCGCCTGAAACGCCATGCGGTGGAGCTTTATCCCGACGCGCAGACGTTCCCCGTCGCAAAGGGTGATCTGATTGGTTATTCGGGTAACACGGGCGCATCGGCGGGGCCTCATCTGCACTATGAGGTGCGCGACGCGGCGACGCAAGAGCCGCTGAATCTCATCGCGCGCGGCGCACTCACGCTCAGAGACAACATTGCGCCGACCATCGTGCGGCTGCATTATATAGAAGTGGATACGGTGGGCATCGTGCCGCTGAAATCCGCGCCGCGTGCTATCGAGGTGGTGCGCACGGCGGGGAATCGCTATACACTGCGCGACCGCGAAGAACTTGCTCTGCCTCCGCGCGGTTACTTCGTAATCGAGGTTACCGACCGCAAGAACGATTCGCAGAACACGATGGGGATATATCGCGTGGCGATGACGAAGGACGATGAGCCGCTGTTCGGATTCGCAATCGACCGGTTCGCATTCTCGGCAACGCGCTATGCGCAATCGATGCACCATTTCGAGATGCAGCGCAGCGCGCGCAACCAGTTCGTGCGCCTCGCATTGCAGACGAACAATCGCCTGCCTGTTTACACGAAAATGCGCAATCGCGGCCTTGTGACGCCTGCCGCCGACGAGCGACGCCACCGCGTCGAGATCGAAGTTTGGGACGATGCGGGCAATGTCTCCACGCTCGATTTCTTTGTGCGGCGGGCAGAGGGTTCGGTACGGTTTTACACCGACGCCGATACCGAAGGTACGCCTGTGGACTGCCGCCGAAGGTTCTCAGCCACTCTTGACGGCCTGCGCGTTACGATTCCGGAGGGCGCACTCTACGAGTCGATATTCCTGCGTCATGAACGTGACGATGAGCCGGATTTGCGAAGCACGATGACGCTTTATTCGTCCGTTTACACGCTCCACGATGCGCGCACGCCGCTCCATTCCGCCATTAATATCTCAATCCCCGTGCCCAACCTGCCGCAGGAGCTGCGCTCGAAGGCGTGTCTGGGAATCGTTTCTGCCGACGGCGCAACGATATCCTATATGGGCGGCGCGTGGAACAACGGTACTGTGGCCGGCGACGTGTCGATGTTCGGACGCTATTGTGTAGTGGTGGACTCTACGCCGCCTACTGTGACTCCGAGTTTCGTTAACGGGGCTGACCTGCGCGGCCGCCGCTCGGTGACGTTTGCCATCAATGACGATTTTTCGGGTATCGCGTCATACGAAGCGACGATAAATGGTGAATGGATCGCACTCGACGCCAATTCCGGGCGCACGACGCTTACCCACCATTTCGATAACGACCGCATCGCCTATAACGGCGGCCGTCACACGCTGCGCCTCACCGTTACCGATAATCGCGGCAACGCCACGACCGTCACGCGAGAATTCATTCGATAATTTATTTGTTATGAAATATTTCGGAGCGCATGTAGGCGCATCAGAAGGGATAGAGGGCGCACCGTTATGCGCGCATGAGATCGGTGCGCGGGCGTTCGCGCTGTTTACCAAGAACCCGCAGCAGTGGCGCAGCCCGCGCCTTACGCAGGAAACCATAGATGCTTTTCGCTTGAACTGCGAAAAATACGGTTTCACGCCCGACCATATTCTGCCGCACGACAGCTACCTGATAAATCTCGGACATCCCGACCGCCAATCGCGCGCTATATCGCGCTCGGCGTTCATCGGCGAGATGAAACGTTGTCGGGATTTGGGGCTTACGATGCTCAACTTTCATCCTGGCAGCACGCTCGGCGAAATGAGTATCGAGGAATGTCTCGATGCGGCGGCAGAATCGATAAACACCGCACTCGGCGAAGTGGAGGGCGTCTGCGCGGTCATAGAGAATACCGCAGGACAGGGCGCGAACGTCGGTTTCCGTTTCGAGCACCTGGCGCACATCATCGACCGCATAGAGGATAAAAGCCGCGTGGGCGTATGTCTCGACACATGCCACAGCTTCGCGGCGGGTTACGACCTGCGCACGCGCGAGGCGTGTGACAAGACATTCGGTGAATTCGACTGCATCGTCGGCTTCCGTTATCTGCGCGCGATGCACCTCAACGATGCGCTGCGGCCGTTGGGCAGCTGTGTAGACCGCCACGCGAGCATCGGACATGGCGAGATCGGCCTCGAATGTTTTCGCTATATCGCCGCCGACCCGCGCTTCGACAATATGCCCCTGACGCTAGAAACCCCCGACCCGTCACTGTGGCCACAGGAGATTGCGATGCTGTACTCATTTGTACCGTAACACGCACGCGTGTTCGGAATGACATTTGTTATTAACTTTACGAGTAAATGAACGACGCGACACATATTCCGCTGGCCGAGCGTCTGCGGCCACAGACGTTGGACGATTACGTCGGGCAGGCGCATCTCGTCGGCGAAGGCGGTGTGTTCCGGCGGTTCGTGGAGAGCGGCAATGTGCCGTCATTCATCCTGTGGGGGCCTCCGGGCGTGGGAAAAACGACGCTCGCGCGGATCATCGCAAGTTCGCTCGAACGGCCGTTCTACACTCTTTCGGCTGTGGCGGCGGGTGTTAAGGACGTGCGCGAAGTTATAGACAGCGCGCGGCGGCAGAAGTTTTTCAACTCGCCGCCACCATTCCTGTTCATCGACGAAATCCACCGCTTCAACAAGTCGCAGCAGGACTCGCTGTTAGGCGCGGTCGAGCAGGGCGTGGTGACGCTTATCGGCGCGACTACGGAAAATCCGTCGTTCGAGGTCATCTCGCCGTTGTTGTCGCGCTGCCAGGTCTACGTGCTGCGAGCGATGGACGAGCCGGAGCTACAAACGTTGCTTGACCGTGCCATTTCCACCGACCCCACATTGCGCGAGCGCGGCGTGGACGTGGAGCAAACCGAAGCTCTATTCCGTTTTTCGGGCGGCGATGCGCGTAAACTGCTGAATATACTGGACATACTTGCCGGAATGGGCAGCGGGCGCATCGTCATAAACGACGGTACGGTAACCGATGCACTGCAACAGAACATCGCGACCTATGACAAGAACGGCGAGATGCACTACGACGTGATCTCGGCGTTCATCAAGAGCATACGCGGCAGCGACCCGAATGCTGCGGTCTACTATCTCGCGCGAATGCTCGCCGGCGGCGAAGACCCGAAATTCATCGCGCGGCGGCTGGTCATTCTGGCCTCCGAAGACATCGGGCTGGCCAATCCCAACGCGCTGCTGCTCGCCAACGCCTGTTTCGACACGGTGCATAAAATCGGAATGCCCGAAGCGCAACTCACACTTTCTCAGGCGGCCATATATCTGGCCACAAGCCCCAAAAGCAATTCGTCGGCCATGGCGATATGGGGTGCGATGGCTCACGTGGGGCGCGACACCAACAACCGCCCCGTGCCGCTGCACATCCGCAACGCGCCGACAAAGTTGATGAAGAGCCTCGATTACAGCAAGGGATATAAATACGCCCACGACTTCACGGACAATTTCGCCGAACAGGAGTTCATGCCGGAGGGGTTGGAGGGTACGCGGTTCTATGTGCCGTCCGACAACGAAACCGAACGCCGCATCGCCGAAAGGCTGGGAAAGTTGTGGAAAGGGAAGTATTAGTCGATTACGAATAATCATCGACTAACCTTGCCGTCATTGCGAGCCTTAAACAAAAATCGTTACTACTTTCCTGATTCACCTAATTCATCCAAATAGCTGTAAAGATCAGGCAGTATATTTCTGTCGAATTCAAATTGTGTGGCTGCTTTAGGCAAGCGGAGCCTATCAATATTCTTATCTCCGGTATTAGATGCCCATAAACAAGGTACATCTTCCTTGTCTTGAACAGCACTTTTGTCTTTCTCTAATATCCACACCCAGATTCTTTTGCCCAAATCATCGGTAGCGATATTGCATAAGGGGTATCGCTTTCGGATATATAGGATAAACTCATCGTTACCCATTATAATTTTTGGTCTCATACTTATATTATTGTTTTTATGTTTCATGAGCAAAGATAAAGTAATTATTTTAGTTTCGATAGTTATTCCAAAATGGAATTGCAGACCGAAGCCCACGATGACTGTTCTCCGGCAGGGCGGTTTTCGCATCTTTTCGCGAAAATCGCGCGGCACGCCGTCGCCCCACGCGGCGGGTCGCTACTCGCGATGCTCGTGCGCTCTCGCCGCCGCCGACGTGCCAACACGCAAGCCTAATTCCTAATTGACTACATCTCTCCCCGCGTGGTCATCATCGGATAATCGAGCGAGTAGTGCAGTCCCACGCTCTGCTTCATCTCCTGCGCCTGACGGATAATCAGAAACCCCACTGTTATCATGTTGCGCAGCTCGCACAGGCTCTGGTTCAGCGTCGATTTGCGGTAGAGTTCCTCCGTCTCGTGGTAGATTATATCCAACCGACGACGCGCTCGTTCGAGCCGCAGGTTAGACCTCACGATCCCCACATAATTGCTCATTATTTGCTGCAACTCCTTGTAGTTCTGCGTGATAAGCACCATCTCCTCAGGATTGCCCGTACCCTCGTAGTCCCATTCGGGAATGCCCGTTTGCAACGCCGCCGAGCCGTAAACCGCCAACGAATGGTCGGCGGCAAGCGAAGCATAAACCGCCGCTTCGATGAGCGAGTTCGACGCCAGACGGTTCGCCCCGTGCAACCCCGTGCACGACGTTTCGCCCAGGGCATAGAGCCGCCGTATGGAGCTTTCGCCGTTCATATCGACCTTCACCCCGCCGCAACAGTAGTGCGCCGCCGGCAGTACGGGGATCATATCCTTCGTAATATCGATACCTATCGACAGGCATTTGCGGTAGATATTCGGGAAGTGGTCGATGACTTCTGCCGCGTCTTTGTGCCTGATGTCGAGCCAGACGTGCTCCTCGCCGCTCATCTTCATCTCGTTGTCGATGCTGCGCGCCACCACGTCGCGCGGCGCGAGCGACCCCATCGGATGATAGCGGTGCATGAATTCTTCGCCGCTGCGCAACCTCAACACGCCTCCGAAACCGCGCATCGCCTCCGTTATCAGGAAGTTGGGACGCTCGCCGGGATTATACAACGCCGTCGGGTGAAACTGGATGAACTCCATGTTTTCCGTAACGCCCTTTGCACGGCGCACCATCGCGATACCGTCGCCCGTCGCCACCGGCGGATTAGTCGTCGTGTGATAAATATTGCCCAGACCGCCCGTAGCCAGCACCGTCACGCGCGCCAGCACCGTCGCCACCCGCTGCGTTTTCAGGTCGAGAACGTACGCGCCGAAACACTCGGTGTCCGCAGAATTTTTCGTCACCAACTGCCCCAAATGGTGCTGGGTAAGCAGGTCGACTGCGAAATGATGTTCGAGCACGGTGATATTGGGATGTCTTTTCACCTGCGCGATGAGCGCGCGCTCGATTTCCTTGCCCGTAGCGTCCTTATGGTGCAGGATACGGCTCTCCGAATGACCGCCCTCGCGCGCAAGGGCATACCGTCCCTCCGCCGTCTTGTCGAACCGCGTACCCCAACCCGTGAGGTCGCGGATCGCTTCAGGCGCGTGCCGAACCACCTGCTCGACCACCTCACGGTCGTTCAGCCCCGCCCCGCACACCATCGTGTCCTCGACGTGCTTCTCGAACGTGTCGGGCGGATAGGTCACGCAGCAGATCCCTCCCTGTGCCTTGGCGGTGTTCGTATCGCCGATCTCGCTTTTCGACACAACAAGCACCCTGCCGCGCGCCGCCACTTTCAACGCGTACGCAAGGCCTGCAATGCCGCTGCCTATGACAAGAAAATCGGTCTCCCTGTTCATCAGATTAAACCTTTACTCCTCAGCAGCCCCTCCATTTCCTGCTGTATCTCGCGGGCTTTTTCCGCGGCGGCCTCTGCGAAACGTTCCGTGTTGTCGGCATAGATGATCCCACGCGAGGAATTGACGAGCAGACCACATTTTTCATTCAAGCCATATTCAGCTACTTCTTGCAGGCTTCCGCCCTGCTCACCCACGCCCGGAACAAGCAGGAAATGGTCGGGCACGATTTCACGTATTCCTTTGAGCGTCTCCGCCCGCGTCGCGCCCACGACATACATTATATTATCGGTCGTACCCCATTCTTTCGACGTTTCGAGTACCTGCTCGTACAGTTTCCGCCCGTTCGCAAGTTCCAGCGTCTCGAAGTCTTTCGCACTTTCGTTCGACGTAAGAGCAAGTATTACCGCCCACTTATCTTTGTATGCAAGAAACGGATCGACCGTATCGCGTCCCATGTATGGCGAAAGCGTTACGGCATCAAATAAAGAACTTCCGCTACTATATCTATCATCATCCAAGAAAGCTTTCGCATATTTTTCTGACGTATTTTTTATATCCCCGCGTTTAGCATCGGCAATAATAAATATTTCAGGATAATTTTCTTTTATATAATGTATAGTTTCAGATATTGCATTCATACCTACGCCAAGATATATTTCATAAAATGCGAGATTGAGTTTATAGCAAACTGTATATGGAGCAGTTGCTTCTATTATATCGCGATTGAACTTAAATAATAAATCCGATGTTATAGGCTTGCCCGAATTTTTACGAAGAATATCCTGTGGAAATTTAAGTACATCCGTATCCAACCCCACGCACAAGAAACTGCGCTTTTTCTGTATCTGGGCAAAAAGTTCGTCACGTGTCATAATTTCGTTATTTAATTTGTCGATCGTCATTGCGAGCGGAGCGAAGCAATCCAGTCTCTTTTTATCACTTCTGGATTGCTTCGGGCTTTCAGCCCTCGCAATGACGACTGATGAGATTGCGGGTCAAACCCGCAATGACATTATAATTCGCTCTCTTTCAGTCGCTCCGCATTCTCGGCCACGATCAGGTTGTCGATAACGTCCTGAATGTCGCCGTCCATGAATGCCGAGAGATTATAGACCGTGTAGTTTATACGGTGGTCGGTGATGCGCCCTTGCGGGTAGTTGTAGGTACGTATCTTCGCGCTGCGGTCGCCCGTCGAGACCAGCGTCTTGCGCCGCGCCGAAATTTCGTCCAGATATTTCTGATATTCGAGGTTGAATATCCGCGTGCGCAGTTCCTCCAACGCTTTGTCGAAGTTTTTGAGCTGCGACTTCTGGTCCTGACACTGCACCACGATGCCGGTCGGGATGTGCGTAAGCCGGATGGCCGAATAGGTCGTGTTCACGCTTTGGCCGCCCGGCCCCGATGCGCAGAACGTGTCTTTGCGAATATCCTCCATGCGCAGGTCGATGTCGAATTCCTCCGCCTCAGGCAGCACCGCCACGCTGGCGGCAGAGGTGTGTACCCGCCCCTGCGTCTCGGTCTGCGGCACACGCTGCACGCGGTGTACGCCGCTCTCGTACTTCATCGTGCCGTAAACGCCGTCGCCCGTCACCTTCAACACCACCTCCTTGAAGCCGCCTGCCGCGCCCTCGCTCATGCTGTTAACCTCCATCCGCCAACCCTTGCGCTCGATGTATTTCGCGTACATCCGCAGCAAGTCGCCCGCGAAGATCGCCGCCTCGTCGCCGCCCGTGCCGCCCCGGATTTCGAGGATCGCATTGCGCGCATCCTGCGGGTCTTTGGGAATCAGCAGCAGTTTTATATCCTCTTCGAGCGTCGCGATCCTCGGTTCAAGGTCGGAGATTTCTCCGCGTGCCATTTCGCGCATCTCGTCGTCCTTCTCCGTCGCCAGCAGGTCTTTGGCCTCCTGCAAGTTAGCCACAGCGGTGCGATATTTTTCGCTCGCTTCGACCAGCGGTTGCAACTCCTTATATTCCTTATTGAGCGCCACAAAACGCTTCATATCGGAGATAACCTCAGGGTCGGTCATCTGCTGCCCGATCTCTTCGTATTTAAGTTTCAGCCCGTCGAGACGGTCGAGTATCGTGTTGTCTGTCATATTTTCTTAATTCTTAATTAGAGGTTACGCGGTATCAGCCGTGCGATCTCTTCCGTCGGCAAGCCGCGTCGGTGGGCATAGTCATCAAGTTGCTCGCCGGAAATGCGCCCGACGTCGAAGTAGCGCGCAGCGGGGTTGGCGAATACCAACCCGCATACCGACTCGCCCGGCGCAATCATATAATTCTCGGTGAGCGTCATCCCCGCCTCGCGCTCCACGTCGAGCAGCTCGAAAACCTCGCGTTTCAACGAATGGTCGGGGCATGACGGATAGCCGAACGCCACGCGGATACCTACTTCCGCAACACCCCACGCCTGCTTTATATGACTATGCACGAACTCCGCGAGAGCTTCGGCAAGACGGTCGGCGAGTAGTTTTGCCATGATCGCGCCGTAGTCGTCACCGCTTGCGCTAAGCTCGGCGACGAACTCCGCAAGTCCCGCGCCTGCCGTGAGGGCGAACGCGCCGACATGATCCTGCTCCGCAATAAAATCGACTAGCGAAAGGTTATGCTCCTGCCCTTTTTCCTGATTGCGCAACTGCGCAAGGCGGAACTCGCGCCCACCGTCCGTAAGCACAATATCATCACCTTCCTTATGCGCAGGGTAAATTCCCGCCACCGCTTTCAGAGTAAGACGACCATCCAGCCGCGCAAGCATCGCACGGGCATCATCGAGCAACCGCCGCGCCTGTTCACCTTTTTCGGGGTCGTCCAATAACGCGGGATAACACCCTTTCAGCCCCCATGCAGGGAAGAAAAAATCCCAGTCGATCAGCTCCGCAACCTCGCTCAAATGAACATCGAGCATCGTCTCGCGCCCCGTCCGAAGCGGTGTCGGCACAGGAGTTACGATGAGCCTGCGCCCGCGAGCCTCCGCCAAAGACACGAGCTCGCGCACCTCTGCGCGCCGTTCCCATTGCTCACGCAGCTCAGCCTGCCGCCGCCGAACATCTCCCGCAAAATCGCAGCCGCTTGCCCCAAGCAGTCGTCCAACAATCGCCGCGCCATCCGACGCATCGCGGCTGTGCACTACCAATCCCGAATAATTCGGCGCAATTTTCACCGCCGTATGCAACTCCGATGTCGTTGCGCCGCCCACTATCACCGGAATCCGCAACCCGCACCGCTCCAACTCCACCACGACCTGCGTCATCTCGTCGAGCGATGGCGAGATAAGCCCGCTCAGCCCTATGGCATCCGCGCCGTGCAGCGTCGCCGCTTCGACGATCCGCTCTTTATCCACCATCACCCCCAGGTCGCTCACCTCATAGCCGTTGCAGGCCATAACGACCGAGACAATATTTTTGCCTATATCGTGCACATCGCCCTTCACCGTCGCCATCACCACCCGCCCGGCCTTGTTTGCGCTCGCGTTTTTCTCCATGTAGGGTGCAAGCGCCCCCACCGCACGCTTCATCACCCTCGCGCTGCGCACCACCTGCGGCAGGAACATGCGCCCCTCGGCAAACAGCTGTCCGATGCGCTCCATCGCAGGCATCAGCAACTGATCGATCACAGCCAGCGGCGCACCCAACAGCGCATAACCTTCGAGCGTATCGGCCTCGATATGGTCGGCCACACCGCACGTCATGGCGTATTCCACGCGCTCTTCGAGCGAGCCGTTACGCCATTCCTGCGTCGTCGTGGCGGTCGTTTGAGAAGATGAGGCATGGGAGGCCGCATAAGCCGCAAGCCGTTCTGCGGCATCTGCCCTGCGGTTCAGCACCACATCCTCGGCAAGCGTAAGCAGCTCCGGCCCGATGTCGGCGTAAGAAAGCATCGCCGCCGGATTCACTATCGCCATATCCAGGCCCGCCTCTATCGCGTGGTGCAAAAACACGGAATGCATCGCCTCGCGCACCGTGTTGTTGCCGCGAAATGCGAACGAGAGGTTGCTCACCCCACCGCTCGTTTTCGCGTGCGGCAGGCTTTTTTTTATCCACCTCACCGCTTCGATGAATGCCACCCCGTAGTCGTCGTGCTCCGCAATCCCCGTCCCAACCGTAAGCACATTGGGGTCGAAAACGATGTCTTCGGGCGGAAAACCCTCCTCAACGAGTACCCCGTATGCACGCGCTGCCACCTCTATTTTGCGCTCATAAGTATCGGCCTGCCCGCGCTCGTCGAACAGCATCACCACTGCCGCCGCACCGTAGGCGCGTATCTCCCGCGCGCGCCGCACGAACTCCGCCTCGCCCTCTTTAAGCGAAATAGAGTTCACGATGCTCTTGCCCTGTGCACATTTCAGCCCCGCCACCAGAGTCTCCCACCGCGACGAGTCGATCATCAGCGGCCGCGCCGCAATCTCAGGGTCGGAGACCGCAAGGTTCAGAAACTTTGTCATCGCCTGCGGCCCGTCGATAAGCCCATCGTCCATGCACACGTCGATTACCTGCGCTCCCGCCTCAACTTGGCGACGCGCTATGACTGCCGCTTCGTCCCATGCTTCGTCGCGCACTAAACGCGCAAACTTCGCCGATCCGGCAACGTTAGTGCGCTCGCCGACATTAACAAAATCTCCCGCGACAACGAGCGGTTCGAGGCCGCTGAGTGTCGTCGTGTGTCTCGCTTCATGCAAGCGGCGCGGTTTATAGCGCTGCGCCACCTTCGCAATGGCTTCGATATGAGCCGGTGTCGTGCCGCAGCATCCGCCGACGATATTCACCAACCCCTCTTTCAGATACTCCTCGATATGCGCCGCCATCGCTTCGGGCGTCTCGTCATACCCGCCCATCACGTTGGGCAGCCCCGCGTTGGGGTGCGCCGATGTCGCAACAGCCGAAACAGCCGCCAGCCGCGCCAGATAAGGACGCAGTTGCGCCGCGCCATAAGCGCAGTTGAATCCCACCGACAGCGGCCGCGCATGTGTCACAGACGCATAAAAAGCCTCGACCGTTTGCCCCGACAGCGTGCGCCCGCTCGCATCGGCCAGCGTCCCCGAAAGCATGATCGGGATATCCTCAAAACCGCATATCTGCCTTATCGCATAGATCGCCGCCTTGGCGTTCAGCGTGTCGAAAATCGTTTCTATCAACAGAATATCCGCGCCGCCGTCCCGCAGGCCACGCGCCTGCTCGGCATAGGCCGCCGCCAACTCGTCGAACGTCACGTCACGCGCCGCCGGGTCAGACACATCGGCCGACATCGACGCCGTTTTTCCCGTCGGCCCCATAGAACCCGCCACAAAGCGCGGTTTTTCAGGCGTTCGGCGCGTCCACTCGCCCACCACGCCGCGCGCAACCGTCGCTGCCGCGCGGTTTACTTCATACGCATGTTCCTGCAAACCATAATCGGCCAGCGAGACGCGCGTGGCGTTGAAAGTGTCAGTGGAAATTATGTCCGCCCCCGCTGCCAGATACTGCTCGTGAATGTCACGTATCACATCGGGGCGCGTTAGCGCCAGCACATCGTTGCAGCCCATGAGCGGCATCGGCCACGCGGCGAATTTTTCTCCCCGAAAATCTTTTTCGCCCAGTCCCGCCCGTTGTACCATCGTCCCCAGCCCCCCGTCGAGAATCAGGATGCGGTCGTTCAATATGCTGTATATCTCACTCATTAAGTGGTCTTGAACCCTATTTCTTATAAATTTCGATTTCGAACAAACGCGGCCAACGCTTGCCCGTTACGAAGATGCGTCCCGTTTCGGCGTCGTAGGCAATGCCGTTCAGCACATCGGTCAGCGGTGTCCACTCTTCGTCCGGCAACAGGCCGCCAAGATCGACGACACCCTCCACCCAACCTGTTTCGGGGTCGATTATGAATATCGAATCTATGGGGTAGATATTCGCCCAAATGCGCCCTTCGATCCATTCCAACTCATTGATATTCCGCACGTTAGCGCGCCCCATGTGTACGTTTATCGCCCGCCGTCGCGAAAAATCGGACGGATCGACGACGAATATTTTCGACGAACCGTTCGACATGTAAAGCGCCTGTCCGTCGGTCGTAAGTCCCCATCCTTCACCCTGATAGCGAAATCGCCGCCGCTCTTCGAGCGTTTCGGCATCGTAGACGAACGCCACGCCGTGTTTCCATGTGAGTTGGAAAATACTGCCGTCAAGATATGCCGCACCCTCGCCGAAGAAATGGTCTTCGAGCGCCACGCGCCTCACCACCTCGCCCGTCTCCAACCGCACCTGCCGCAACTCCGACTGCCCTTCGATACCGGTGCTCTCCCACAAATATCCGTCGTGCCAGAACAGTCCCTGCGTGAACGCCTCAGGGTCATGCGGATAGACATTTATTATGCGATAACCGTATGTAACGACTGTGGGCGCGTCTTGACGGGCAACTGTCAAAGCGCGCTTTGACCCGCTCCGGCATGCACACGAAAGGCATAGCATAGCAATGCAAAGTATGGCAGCCGAGCCGCCTATCCGGCCGATTTTCATAAGGTGTGTTTTAACCTGCAAATATACAAAATAATTGCGAGTTTATGAAAGCGCACGTACCTACGTCATTGCGAGGGCTGTAAAACCCGAAGCAATCCAAAGAAAAACTACTGGATTGCTTCGGGTTTTACAGCCCTCGCAATGACGCACTCACGCGTGTGTTACAGCCTGAACGTCAGGTCGTCGAAGCAGAAATAGGAAGGAGTATTGAGTCCCCACGCGCCTGTATCCGAGCCTGTTATCGAAAATTCAAGCCGATTGACTTTGCCCAGCGACAAGAGCGAAACCTTCGTCCACTCCTCCACAAGCCCCGCCGATCCGGCCGTCCGGAAGTCGGCCAGATAAAATGCCACGACACCGGCCGATGCGCCGTTTGCGCGAAAACCCTCGATCGTCAGCAGCAGCCAGCCGTTAGCCGCTTCGAGCGGAGATGCCGGACCGCCGCCGTTCTTTATCGTCAGCGTCGTGTAGGTGGTATTCGTAACCCACATACTCTCGAATTCGCGCTCGGTAGCCGCGTTCTTGAACCCGATTGAGGTCGGCTGCGCAACGCTCACGACGGCAAAAGTGCGCGAACCGCCGCGTCCGCCCTTGTCTGTCGAACCTGTCGCAGAGAATACCGTGCACTGGTTCTCAAAACTGTTGGTCGTCTGATCTTCGCTCCAACGCGAGATAGCGATACCACCGGCGTAGAATTCATACGCACCCGTAGACCACGCTTCACCCTCGTCCTTGTTCAGGCCCATTTGCAGATCGGTCTTCGCGTCATGATAACCGGTGTAGAGCGGGAAAGCAGGGTCGTATCCCGAAAACGACGGGGTGTAGGAAGAGTAGAGATTCTGACCGTAGGCTGTCGGGCCTGCGAAGTAGGTGGACGGTACGCTCTCGAAA
Source organism: Rikenellaceae bacterium (assembly GCA_009783565.1). Lineage (GTDB taxonomy): Bacteria > Bacteroidota > Bacteroidia > Bacteroidales > Rikenellaceae > WRDF01. The sequence goes on from WRDF01000012.1 coordinate 30,444, forward strand.
TCGAGCGTCATCGTGCGCGGTGGCTGGCATTCGTTGTTGTCGTTACACGAGACGGCCGTAATCACCGCCACAGCCGCAAAGAAAAGCAGTTTTTTCATACTTTCAGAAAAGTTTTTGGAGCGGATTTGCGAACTCGTGATAACTTTCTGACCTTGAAGCAGATAGCCGCCGCGGGGTTCGACTCCCATTCTCCGTGAGAGTTAAATTGTTTTTAGATTATCTGCAAGGCAGGTCTTCTGACTCGCTCCTCGTTCGGGCAGCCTTCCCGGTCTGTGCACAGCGACCAGTGGCAGAGATAATGCCCGAACAAATTAATCGGGAACTTCTGAAATTCAAAAGACAAGGCTTGCGACCGAGACAAAAGCGGAGTTTACTTAACGTAAATGAGCATTTTGGCGAGGGAGCGTAACGAAGTATTTTGGGTTTTCAGGAGCTCCCGAAAGAGCTTACAGCAGCGGGAACTGTCGCCGACTTACACGGCGTTCCCTTTTAATCTCCGCGCGTTTCGCAACACGCATGTGGAGAACCATTGCAAATGCAAAGATAGAAAAAATTCTTTATACTACTACATCCGAAAAGCAAACGGCAGCAGGTCGAGCGCCGACCGAACGACCGTAGCACTGTCGCGGCTGGTCATTATCACGCGGATAGCCCGCCCCGCCTGACGCTGCTCGGTATCGGCCAGCACCTGACGACACATCCCGCACGGATAACACTCCGCCGCGTCGGGGAGGGAGGCGATGGCGAGCGCCTCGACAGGGTCATCGGCATAATTGGCTTGGAGGTTATATAACAAACCGCTCTCGGCACAGATGCCGACCGGCCCTACCACGCTCTCCTGATTGCTCGATGCGACGATACGACCGCTTGCCAGTCGCGCCGCCGCGCCTACGCGGAATCCCGTCGATGGCGCATAAGCCGTCGCTCGCGCATCTTTCGCCGCAGCGACTAATTCCCTGTCCACTGCCGGCAAGTCGCCGAGCGATGAGTAGTGTTCGTAATCAATCTCGATTTTCCTCATAATGCTTTTTTATAGCTCTGAGCATGTGCCGTTTACCGGGTGCGCCCGATAGGCGTTCGATGGTAAATCCGGCGGCACGCAGCGCACGTTTCACATCGCCCTTGGCCGAATAGGTGACCAGCACTCCGCCATCGGACATCGCCGAGTAGAGCCGCGCAAAGACTTGCGTCGTCCATAATTCGGGCTGGCTGTCGGGCGCAAAAGCGTCGAAATATACCACGTCGAACCGGTCGCCGAGTAGCTCACCTGACTGCCCGCCAAACTCGCCGAACGGCATCTGCACCGCATCGCCTTCGATTTTGTGTAGCACGAAGCGGTCGGTGATAGCCACAGGCTCGTCCCATACCGCATCGTGCAACCGCAAAAAATCGGCATCCGCCGCCAGCGTCATCCGCCCGACCGTTGCCCGCGACACCGGATAGAGTTCTACGGCGGTGTACATCACCGTGCATTCAGCGCGCTCAGCCACTCGCAGCGTCAGCAATGCGTTCAGCCCGCTCCCGAACCCTATTTCCAACACCCGTACATGCCGCCCTCTGCCGCCGTCGCTCCCATCGCCGCCATCACACCCGCCGAGCAGCCATGCCCCGAACCCCGCACGCACGAATACATGCTCGGCCTCAGCCGCCGCGCCGTGCGTCGAGTGGTATGTCTCGCCCGCGATCGGATGCCGCAACGTCTGTGACCCGTCGTCGGTAGTCTCTATTGCCGGCTCTATCTCCATCACTGCGCCGTGATTTCCAACACACGGCTGCGCAGGTGGGCGCGACCGAAGAGCGGCAGGCCGACCCGCATCAGATAGTCGCCCGAAAAAACTTTCCCGTTGCCCGCGAACGTCGAACGCTGCCCGGGCATCATGTTTATTTCCTCTATGAGGTACATCCGCGCGGGATCGAGTCCCTGCAACCGCACGCTCGGCAACGCCCGAGCACCGGCACGCGGGTGCATGTCGAACGCAAAGAGAACGGCCTTATCACCAGGCTTCGAAAGGTACATCAGCGCCGCATGGTCGCCGTCGTATGGCGAAAACAACCGATAAAGGTCACCATCGAGGGTCACGTGTTGCAGACGTTTGAAATTTTGCACCGCCCCCCGCGAGAACTCCAACTCGTCTTCACTCATGCCGTCGATGCGGATGTCGAAGCCGAGTTTACCCATCATCGCCACATCGGTTCGGAATTTCAGCGGCTGCCTGCCCCACGAAGTGACATGAGCGCCCAGTGCTTTGGTCGGAAAGAAATATCCGAAACCCCATTGGATGAATATCCGCTCGACGCCGTCGGTGTTGTCGCTCGGCCAAAATTCGGTGAAATAGCGCAGCACCTCGTAGTCCGACCGACCGCCGCCGCCCGCGCAGAGCATCATCGGCAGGTCGGGATATTTCGCCGCCACGCGTTCCAGGACGTTATACAGTCCGCGCACGTACTCTATATAGAGGTGCGACTGATTTTCGAGATACGGCGAGAATATGTTGGTCATCGGGCGGTTGCAGTCCCACTTGAAATATGCGATGCCCGGATGGCGCGTCATCAGCGTATCGACGATGCCGAAAACGAAGTCCTGCACCGCCGGATTGCTCAGGTCCAGCACCATCTGGCTGCGGAACAGGTGCCGGTCGCGGTTCGGCAGGGCGATAACCCATTCGGGATGGCGCTCAAAGAGCTCGCTGCGCGGGTTCACCATTTCGGGTTCGATCCAGATGCCGAATTTAAGACCGCGCTCCGTCGCCTCGGCTACAAGCTTGCTGATCCCTCCGGGAAGTTTTTCCACCGTTTCTTCCCAATCGCCCAGCCCCTGTCGGTCGCTGCTGCGCGGAAATTCGTTGCCGAACCAACCGTCATCCAGCAGGAACATATCCACGCCCAGTTTGCGCGCCTCGTCCAGGAGTTCGACCAATTTCGCCTCATCGAAACTGAAATACGTCGCCTCCCAGTTGTTCAGCAGCGTGAGGCGCGTGCCCATGCCGTCTTTCAGCCTGTGGCGGCGCGCCCAATCGTGCAGGTCGCGCGTAGCCTTGCCCGTGCCGCTGTCGCTCAGCGTGAAGATGAACTCAGGCGTGCGGAATACCTCGCCCGCCGCCAATGTGTATTCCGAGCCATACGGGTTGATGCCCGAAATCACGCGCAGCCCTCCGAGGTGATCCACCTCGAACGTGAAACGAAAATTTCCCGTCCAGCCGATCGTCCCCAGCATCACATCGCCCACCGTCTCCCGCGCCGGACCGTCGAGCGCAAGAATGAACATCGGCGATGCCTGCATGTTGGCGCGCGAGCCGAGTTTCGAGTCCACCACCCTCTTTCCGAAATGCAGCTGCTGCTCGGTCATCTGCACCTCAGCAGCCCACTCGCCCGTGAAGTCGGTCATATAATATTCCGCGCGGTCGAAATGCAGCATCGACGAGGCGTAATTATAAATTGTTACCGGCTTTTCCTGCCGGTGGCTTATCTCAGTGTGGGCCACGATCACGTTCTCGCGCGGATATGCGGTATAGAAAAGCCGCACCTCGACAGGATATTGCCCGTCGCGCATAGTTATAACGGTCGTGCCGCCCGTCGTCTCGTGAGAGACGTATTTCAACATCAGCGACGGGTTGCCGTCGTTGTGCGTCATGCGTACCGCCGGCTCGAAATAATCCTCCATCCCATGCGTCAGATACACCTCACGCCCCTGCGGCAAATGCTGAAAATCCGCTTCATGTTGCAGCCGCGCGCCCAGATAGGATTGATAGAGGCGGCCATTGTCGGCCACTCTGAGGATCAGATCCGTCGCATCGGTCGAGATACGGATTGTTTGTGCCGCCACGCCATTAGCACCACCGGCGACAAAGAGCAGCGCGAGCAAAAATGTCAGTCTTTTCATATTTTCGATTTAGTATTAATAATTAGTAATAACAACTATTTCTGTCTCACCGCAGCAACCATAACCCGCGAGATTTCGCGCTTGGCGTCTTTGGTCTTTATGTATTCGCGTTTGTCGTAGTTCTTGCGGCCGCGGGCAAGACCTATGAGAGTTTTTGCCAACCCGCGCTCGTTGATGAAAAGCCGCAGCCCCACCACCGTCAGTCCGTTATCCTGCAATGCGCGCGTAATCTTGTCGATCTCGCGGCGCTGTAACAGCAGTTTACGGTCGCGCTTGGGTTGATGATTATTGTATGTCCCCCAATAATATTCTGAGATATTCAGCCCGCGAATCCACAGTTCGCCGCCGTTCACATAGCAATAACAATCATTCATCGACGCTTTGCCGAGCCGGATGGATTTGATTTCCGTTCCGGTGAGCACGATACCCGCAACCCACGTTTCAAGAATTTCGTAGTCGAACGTGGCGCGCTTGTTCTTTATGTTTATGTTGCGGTAGTCGGTCATTTTTGCATGATGAGAGTGTAAAGATACTACATTTCTTAAAAACAAAAGCGGAAAGTGCTTCACGCACCATTCCGCTTCTTGGCTATATGCACCTTAGCACTCTTTTACAGCCCTTTCAGCCTGTACACCAGCAGATGGTCTTCAGGCCCGAAGTTCTGATGGAATCCATAAAGAGTAAAGGTCTCTTCATCAACGACAAAGTGGCTCGGAGCAAGTCCATCAAAATGATACCTGATAACAGGATTACCGTCCAGATCAAATACCTCCAAAACAGACCCGCGAAAATCAGGATCGCTCAGATACTCATCCCACGATGCTCCTCGAAACATTGCATATAGATACCGCTTGCCTAAATAACCCGCCACATAATTTCGTTTTATTTCGCTCTGATTATCTTCGGTGATAACGCCCGGACTGTCATGTTTGAACCTCACTCTTCGGATATGGTTCAAATCCGTGTCCAGAAAATCGATTTGCTTCTTAAACTGATAGCAGAACACTATCCGCTCCTTGTTAGCATAAACATCACCATGGTCAGGGTCTATCCAGCGATTATTGATGCTCGGATTACCATACTGCCACGTCCTTCTCGGGCGCTCATCGCTGAAACTCAGCATTTGCAACGTCGGAGACCTGAACATATCGTCGCGGACAAACAGCGAATCGTTAATGATCGCGGCAGAACTCAAACCCTCGATATAGGTCGGCTGCTTCGTGCCTTTCAGAATAAGCTGTCCATCTTCATCTATGCCGAAAAAATAAGTCAGAAAGTCATTCTGCATATCGGTGATCACGACATCCGGAAGTTGTGAGGCCAATAGGGACGGATATATAAATTCGCCGGGGCCTCTGCCCATGCGTCCGAACACGCTTTTCAGGTCATAGTTATTCAAGTCATAAACATGGAAAATACTGTCTCTTCTGCTGTCTCTATTTTTAAGTATCAAAAAAGGATGTTTAATATCGAAAAAAAAGGGATCGGTTACTCCCTGCAAAGGCATTAACTCCAAAGTCAATGTCTCTTCGCGAGGAAACTCGGGGTCGGGAGCGGAGGAACATGCCGCTACGACGAAAACACAGCAAAAAATCAATATATAGTGTATGATACGCATAGTCATTAATTTTTCAACAAAATTCCCTCAATCCAAGCATATCCTATTCAAACTCACACAATAAAATCACATGATTCGAATTGTTTGTAAGGCCGGCTATAACCTCCGGATTGGCAAGCAGAGGATGGTCGCGATATTCCAAAATCTTACTCGGATCGACAAGGCAAACTATCTCATTCCGAGAGCTTAACCACTGAATAGAAGTTGTAATAAGATCGCCATCCGGCGATAGAGAATCAATCTCCCGCTCGAACCACGACCAACTGTCGGTCTTTTTATTTTTGATGCCATGAACCATTATAACGGTCGGCGTGTCATGATTATCTGCCTTTTGTATCATCGCCTCGAACAATATATAATCGTCATTCTGCATGAACCTGCGTGTTGCCATAAAATCATTTGCGACGAGACTTTCAGATGCTTCTATCGCATCTTTTTTTCTGAAAAAACTCTGCGGAATATTATATCGCCCGAAATCGAACCGAAAAGCCACCTCTATCTCGTTGCCTCTCAGTCGATAAACAACGTTATTATATGCCTCCCTCAAATAGACGGCATCTCTATGATGAGAAAAAACGGGAGTCGCTTCGCCAAACATTAACACTTTATAATCGTTCTCCAAATATCCTTGCACGACATTACCCTCATTATCAACCTTCTGCAAACGCCATTTTCCTACAATATTATTAAAGCCTAGATATAAGAAATGATCGTTATCTCTGTCATAAGTCGCTCTTAAAAAACGAGTTCCTAAATCGACACTCTTCAAAAATTTTCCATCAGGACTGAAATAATATGCCGTATTATCAAGGTCTGAATAAACGATTGGATTCCCCATTCCATCGAAAGAAAAATCTGCTATTTCAATGAATTCCTGTGGCCCGCGTCCCCGTCGCCCTATAACATTAAGGAAATTCCCATGGGCATCAAAACGCAGTACATTACTATATCTTTTCAAAGTCACGATATAATAATCTCCATTATCGGCAACATAGAGTTGATGAAGAATGCCGATAAGTGATTGTCTTTGGGTTTCTAACGGAATAGCCGTGATTTTTTTTATCACGCCCGAAGAGAGCAGATCGACCCCGCTCGCCTCATACCGGACATATTCGCCCTCACACGAAATTTGCATAGTCTGTCGCTTGCAGCCCGCGATTCCCATGCACAGGAATAATCCTATAAGCCAAAGATGCCTCTTCATTATTCTCAAATTTTTGATTTGAGAGAGGCTCTTTATGTGTATAATACATAGAAGAGCCTCTCCTTAAATTTTAAAATCACAAATCTTAATCACAGCAATAATGTACATATCGATAGCATAGATCCGCAGTAGGACTGTTATCGCATCTGAAAGTAAGACTTCCGAACCCGCTGCAACTATACCCCATTGTTTGATAGCATTTTTTCTTGCCCGCCAAGTTACAATTGAACTCAGTTTCGGGGTCTTCCGAGAAGTCGCACGCCAACAATACAGGATTGAAGTAGAGACCCGGAGGACATTCTTCCAAAACCGGGAAACCACTGGTACAGTCGAAGTAATGACTGCAAGCGTCAGGGATTGCAATGAAAACAATCGTACCGTCAGGAGGCGGACAATCAGGAATCCCATACTTCGCATTGACCGACTTCATGTAGATCATGCCCGCAAGCATTACGCAGAACAGACCCGTCAGAGCAAGATTAACCTTGTTCAGGGTCGTCTTGGGCATCAGCCTTTTCACTAACTTTTTCATAATTATTTGATTTAGAGAGTGAGGAGTTGCAATATATATTGCAACTTCCGCGCAAGCTACAAATTATTTTTCACAAAGCCAAACCATGAGCGCACAAAAATAAAAAATCAGAAATAATACCCTAAACTCAGATAAAATCCCACTTTTTTATCATGCGGCGAATAGTCCAACAGAACGTCGATAGGCCCCAGAAAACTGTTGTACGAGTACTTGGCGCCCAATCCGAAGAGGTTGCTGCCCGCTGTCGGCAGGTCTAAAAAATTGTCGCCCAGACGGGCATAGTCGGCCAGCAGCGAGATATAGGTTCTCGACCAGATCTGCACTCGCGTTTCAAGGCGCGCGCCGACGATGCTGCGCCCGAACTGCTCGATACCACGTATGCCCAAGAATGCGAACTGCTGCGGCACATAACGTCCCGACAGCGCACCGCCCATGAAATTGTTGTGCAGAAAAGCGATATTGTGCCCCATCAGCGCGCGCCCGAACACTGCGGGGATGAACGTGGTGCGCCGCGTCGGCGAGAACGCGCCCAGCCATTCTGCCTGCACGGCCGAGAATGGCGGTGCGCCGCGATATTGCACGAAATTCGTCGTGCTCAGAGTATAGTCAGCCATTGCCGACACTCCGCGACGCGGGTAATAGCGGCTGTCGAGCGTCTCGTACTGCATAAGGCCGACATAGCTCACAAGCGCTTCCGACATCGCCCGCCGGTCGTTCGCGCCGTAGAGCGAAATTACCGAACGGAAATGATAGTAGTCTAAGCGCGCACCTACCGATGCACGAAAATTACGCATCCGGATGTTAGAAAGACTTACGCTCACGGTACTTTGGTCGAAATCGATGCCGGAAATTTTAGTCCCGCGCCGGAAAAGATTTATCTCGTTCGTGCCGAACGAGAACGAGGCGTTGAACTTACGCTGCGTTTCATTGCCGTATACGAATGCCAGCGTTCCGCGCGGATTCATACCCAGCCGCCCCGTGAGTGCGAAATGGGTGTTGGTCATGCGCCCCCCCGCATAGCTCAGGTGCAACAGGATCGCCGCCATTTCTTCCGTATCGAACCGAAACCCCACGCTCAGAGCGTTGCGGTGGGTTTCGGTGACCGAAAAAACTACTGTCGTTCGCACCGAATCTTTCTCAAATCGATACTGCACGTTTTTCAGCGAGTGCGTACCCGTCAGCCTTGTCACAGCCCGCCGCAAGTCGTCGCCCGTCACGGTGGTGTTCTCGCGAATGCCGACAATGCGGCGCAACGCCCGCTCGCTCTCCGAATGCACGCCCTCAAACCTCACCGCCCCGACGTGTATCGAAGGATTGATGACCGCCGCCTCGCACCGCAGCGGCACGTAGTCCGGCCGCAGACCTATCCGCTCCCGCAGCGCGATGATCTCGTCCCAGCTCTCGCGCATGGCCTCTGCGCCGCGCCGCAGCATCGTGTCTATCGATGCCGGATCGAAGCTGGCCGCCGTGTAGCCCGTAATATCGGGGTGGATAAGAAGATCGACCAACCGCAGGTTCGCGTCATAGGCCTCGCGCGCCGTAATGCTCATCAACTGGTCTAAGATGTCGGCGAGATCGTTGATCTGCTCCCTGGTGCGCATCGGCGCGGTAACGTCGATACCGATCACTACCTCCGCGCCCATCGCCCGCACCAGGTCGGCCGGAAAGTTGTTGCCGATGCCACCGTCCACCAATATCATATCGTCCATCGTCACCGTCTGGAACGCCCCGGGTATCGACATACTGGCGCGAATGCAGTCTGCGAGCAAGCCGTGACAGAGCGTCACGCTGCGCCCCTCGACCATGTCGTAGCCCACGCACGCGAACGGAATGGGCAGCCGGTAGAAATCGGTCGGGTCGTGATAGCCGAACGTCAGCTCGTAGAGCAGGTTGTAGATATTACGCCCGCCGATTATGCCCGACGGCAGCCGTACTTTATTTCCGGGCCCGATTTCAACCCTCACCAGATACTTGTCGTCCTGCTCGCGCGCGCCGAGCGAGAGGTCTCTGCGCGACACAAGATCGTATATCAGCGCATCCCAGTGCTGGGTGCGCACCATCGAGTCGAGCGCATCGATACGGTAGCCTATGGCATATAGACCGCCGACGATCGCCCCCATACTCGTTCCGGCGATAAAGTCTATGGGTATTCCGGCCTCTTCCAGCGCCCTGATCGCCGAAATATGCGCCACGCCTTTCGCTCCACCGCCGCTCAGCACCAGCCCCACGGTTTTGCGCCCTTCGGCGCGCGCTCTTTCGCGCACAAGTTCCAGGCCATCGCTCGCCGCCGCACGGCCCACACAGTCGTCACACCCGTCACGGCACACGGGCTGCTGTGCCACCGTCGGGGTGAGGGCCGCCGCTATTACGAGCGCCGCTATGATTATCGCGTTTTTCATTGTTATTTCTCTATTGTCATCCCGAACGTCCTGAAAGGACGGAGGGGTCTATCGTTAGTTGATAAACTCAAAAATAAACTCGCGATAGACCCCTCGTCGCGCGTGCGCGCTCGCTCGGGATGACAATCAATTCAAAAGTATTTCCTCAATGTCATCCAGCGAAACATACCAGACATAGCCTTCTACTTCGGCATAGCCCATGCGGCCGAGCAGCGCGGCATAGTCGCGTATCTGGGCGGCATGGCGCGGCGAACGTTCCAGCCCGAACTTGTAATCGACAATCACTGCCCGCGTGCCGCGCGTCATTACGCGGTCGGGGCGGCGCATTCCGCCGCCACCCGCCGAAGGTACGACAATGTCGCTCTCATTGCGTACCGTATCCCACTCGCCGTCGAACCACTCGCGCACGTGCGGATCGGCCATCGCGCGCACGATTCGTTCATGCAATAACCGCGCCTCTTCTGATGTGATCAACGCCGAGCTTTCCATGCGCGCGATGGCCGCGTCTATATCGCCAGCCGTACGCGCCGCCTCGAATGCGCGGTGCATCAGTATGCCGTAGTCGCGCGGTGCAAGCGTGCCGCCCTCATCGGTGAAATACCGCTCCGAACCGGTGCGCAGGTGCAGCCGCCCGCCGATGGGATACGATCCGAAACCGACATGCAAACGCTCGTCAGCCGTCGCGGCCTTTTCGGCGTGAAAAACTTTCTCGCCAAACTCGTAAATCTTTTCGCCGGCGTCCGTCGTCCGCGCCTGTATTCCGCAGAGTCCGGTTTCCAGCGCGCCCAATATCAGCGTGTCGATACGGTCTTCGCGCGGTTTCGCCGCGGCGGGCATCATAAGGTGCAGCTCCTGCCCGGCGCGTGTCACGGCGACGTAAAAAATATTCATGTTATCGACATGCGACATCACCAACTCGCGGTAGTAGTCCTCGGCAAAGCGCGACAGACGCATACGCTCGCCGAATTCCGCAGGTATTTTCGCCAGTCCGTCATCCAGCGCGCGGCCATCGGCCCACACGATGCTCCGGATGCGCGGGCGCAAACTCCAATTACAGTACGGAAGGACGACCGCAGGATATTCAAGCCCTTTGGCCTTGTGTATCGTGGTGACGGTGATGGCATCGGCGCTTTGCGGAATCTCGACCGACAGCGCTGCGCCGTTCTCGTCCCACCACTTTACAAAAAGTGCGACATCGGCCACCGAATCGGCCGAGAACGAGAGCAACCTGTCATGCAGAGCTTGCAGATACGCTACATCTTCCGTCCGCTCGCCAAGCCCGAACTGCATCACGACCGCCTCGAAAGCCTCCTGCGGCGACATGAACCGCAGGCCGCTCAGAAATTCGCGCTCCGTCGTCGGAATCTTCGCCTCGAACTCGCGGCCTTGATACCTGTTATATACGGCATGTGCGAGGTCGAGGTCGGGCGATGCCGCCAGCCGAAAACACGCAAGCACGTAATCAACCGCGGGCGAGGCATTTATAAGCAGCGCCTCCTGCGTCACCACGTCATAGCTGTACGGCGCGTCGGGATTCGCTTTTTTGCGGTCGAGCAGCATGTTGGCGATACGCATTCCCTCCGCTCCCGTGCGCACCAGCACTGCAATGTCGCCCGCCCGAAACCCCCGCTGCTGCAACTCCTCGATGCGCGCTATGACCGGCGAAACCGCCTCGTCATCCTCCTCATACACCGTCACGCTCACATAACCCTCCTCCGCACCCTTCGCGGCGGTCTGAGCATGTCCGGCGTAGGCCGCACGCATCATCCCCCGCAGCTCATCGCGCAATTCGCGGCCGATCAGATTCTGTTCGCACGCCTCTTCCAACTGCTCGTCGAGCCGCGCGCCGTCGGTCTCGACACACGCCTGCGTCATCGCATTGTTGAACGCGACCACGTTGCCCAGACTGCGCCAGTTCGTGTCGAGCGACCCTTCATCGACCTCGCAGAATTCGCGCCCGATACCGTCCGACAGGATGCGCCAATCGCCGCCGCGCCAACGGTAGATCGACTGCTTCACATCGCCCACCAGCAACACCGGCGAATCGGGGGTCTGCGACACGGCGTTTTGCAGCAACGGCACGAAGTTCGCCCACTGCACCGCCGACGTGTCCTGAAACTCGTCTATCATAAAATGCGTGAACCGGTTGCCCGCGCGCTCGAAGATGAACGGCGCGTCGTTGCCCTCGACAAGCCTGCGCAGCATATCGTTCGTCTCGGCAATCGTCAGCCGCCCCTCTTCGGCATAAATAGCCTCGATGCGCCGCGATAGGTCGGCGAGCAACGCGAAATTCCGGTAATTCGCACGCAGCACCTCGACGCTGTTCAGGAAGCGGTGATGCTGTTCCCAGCCGTCAACGAGCGTCTGCAACAGCGGGCGCAGCACGGGTACGAGCGATAGAATATCCGCACGGCGCGGCGACGATTTCGCACACCATTTCTCGTCCGATGTCAACGCTTCGCCCACGCGCGCACCCGGCTCGGCAACCTCACCGCCGGAATACCTGGCAAAAAAGTTCGCAAAACCGAGTTTTCCATATGCAAAATCGCTTATGCTCAGTCCGTTGTCGCCAATTATTGCCATCGCCTCGCGCCCCGTCGCCTGCAACCGCGCCATGACGGTGCGCGCCTCTGCCGTGAGTGCATCTACCAACGATGCAAGCATCTCGCGCGACACACGGCCGCCCGCCTCCGACACCCGCCGCCACTGCTCGCCGAACACCTCGCCCCCCAGACGCGTGAGTTCACCACGCAGATTCCAGTGTCTGTTCTCCTCGATCTTCTCCGCCGCAAACCCCGCTATCCACGCCCGCAATGCCGGGTCATCGGCCGCATCGTCGATAAGCCTGTCGGCAGCCGCTGCGAGCAACGTTCCGGTTTTCAGTTCCAAGACAAAATCGAAATCAACGTCCAACTCGCGCATGAACGAGCGTATAAGCTGCTGGAAAAACTTGTCGATGGTGAGCACCGAAAAGCGGCTGTAATCGTGCAGGATCGCGCTGCGCGCCGCCACTGCCCGCCGCGCGATCTCAGCATCCGCAAGCCCCAGATCGGCACGCAACAATTCCATATATTTCGTCGCCCGCCCCCGCGCAAGGTCGTTTATCTCGGCTATGATGCGGCGTTTCATCTCCTCCGTAGCCTTTTTAGTGAACGTTACGGCAAGGATATGGCGGTAGCGGTGCGGCGCTTCGACCACATTGCGCACATATTCATACGCCAGTTTGAACGTCTTGCCCGACCCGGCGGAGGCTTTCAATAGTTTCACGCTTCCCATACAAAGCGAAAGGTACGAAATTTTGGGCTGGCGGACATCACGTTCCGCGAAAAATTCGTATCTTGTCGTCTGTTTATTAACCCTATATTTCATGAAAAAGTTATTCCTTGCATTTTTGCTCTCAACGTTCGCAGTGTCGGGCGCGGTGGCGCAAAACATCAGACCCGCAGAGAGTGGCATCAAGGAAGTATTGCAAATGCTGGATGAGTTGGGCGCGAAAAGTTTCAGTTTCGACCTCTCGGAGTTTGCCGGCGGCGACTATGAGTTCTTCCTTTTTATAGAAGACTACGTGCGCGGCGAACGGCGCGGGCAAACGATTCGACAAGAAATCATGTTGGAGATTCCGCAGGAGTATTTGCAAGAGATTCCGGAAGAGTATCTGGAAGAGTTTCTGCAAAACTTTGAAAAGAAAAATATAAGCGTATTGATCATTCAGCAAACGGATAACATGGCGAGGATCAAAACAATGTACCCGCTCGGTGCATCGGCGCGGGCTGTGCCTCTTCATACACTCGAAGGAACACAAAAGGCGAACTACGGTGTCCTTCCATTGCAGATGGAGGCGCAGATCGCCCCGAACGTGAGGCGTATTCCGCTGTTGCTGTACGGTTCTTTCTGGCCTTTCGAAGAGAACAACCCCATGTCCGGAAGTGCTTTCTGCTTCGGAGTAGGCCCCGAAGATGGTGGTACATGTATTCCGCTGGAAGAGCTGACTCCCGACTTTTCGGGCAGTGCGCTGAAACGCATTCCGCAGTTCTATGTCATAGGGGTCGAGGTCGTGAAACGGAATAAGTAAGTAATTGAAAGAACAAGTTATGAAAAGAATACTGTTTCTATTGGCGCTGCTTTTTGTGGCGGCGAACGTTATAAGCGCACAGGCGCAAAGCATCGAACACACGGAGGCGCTCGGCGAGTTCACGGCCGTGTCACTGTCGGGAAATATCAACGTTGAGCTTATTGCGGCCGATGAGAATTCGATAGAAGTGCATCTGCACGACTCCGACGCACAAAGGTTCAGATGGCATATCGCATCCGACGGGACGCTAAGCGTCGCCCTGCGACCGACGGTGGGACGCTCCGTACACGCCGACGTACGCATATATTACCGCGCTCCGTTGCGCGAGATAAGGGTGAACGGCGCGCGGCTCACGGCCGAACAGAGCCGCCTCGCACAACTGTTCAGCCTTACGCTAAGGGGCGGCGCAAATGCGATAATCGACATGAATGCCGACGACATCGAGCTATCGGTAACGGGCAACTCGGCGTTGGTCGCTTCCGGCGAAACGAAATATCTCACCCTGCGCGCTACGGAGCGCAGCCGCGTCGATAGCCGCCGCTTGACGGCGCGCGCCGTCGAGGCCGAAGCGGCAACGGGGGCGGAAGTTTATCTGCACGCTTCGGAGCGTCTGGTGGTCAATGCGCGCAACACTTCGACGATCTACTATGCCGGCAGACCCTCGATATTGAAAGACCGCCGTTCGCGCGCACGCATCGGCCTGGGACTCTACGAGATCGGGGTGACCGAAAATTGACGCGGGTTGGCGCAGCGCGCCGCCGGCGGTGTGGACGCGAAATGAAGTGTAGCGTCCCGCCGCGTGGGGCGGCGGTGTGACGCGCGGTTTTCAGCGAAAACCGCAAAAGCCTAATTTCTAATTCTAATTGAAGTGCATCTGTTCTACTCACCGGACATCGAGCCGCCGTTCCACACGCTTAACGAGGAAGAGAGCCGGCATTGTGTGCGCGTGCTGCGGCTCGGCGCGGGCGATCGCCTGATGCTCACCGACGGGCGCGGCCATATGTACACGGCCGAAGTATGCGGCCCCGACGCACGGCGTTGCCGCGTGCACATAGTCGAAACCGTCGCGGAGTATTGTCAGTGTGGCTACCGGCTCACGATGGCCGTCGCGCCGACAAAAAATGTCGATCGCTATGAGTGGTTTCTCGAAAAAGCTACGGAAGTCGGATGCGACGTGTTCGTGCCCTTGGAGTGCGCGCGCAGCGAACGGCGAACCTTCCGTCCCGACCGCGCGCTGCGCGTGATCACCGGCGCGGTAAAGCAATCACTGAAAGCGTATCACCCTGTGTTAGAGCCGCTTACAGCTATGCGCGAAATAGTCTCGCGGCCGTTCGACGGCGTGCGGATGATAGCGCACTGCGGCGCAACCACGACGGATCGAAAATACATTTCACAGTGTGTCGCGCCGGGCGATAACGTACTGATACTTATCGGCCCTGAGGGCGATTTCACGCCGGAAGAAGTGTCACTCGCCGTTACCGCCGGTTTCACTGAAATATCTTTGGGCACAGCGCGCCTGCGCACCGAAACCGCCGCCATCGACGCCGTGATAGAGGTCGCGTTGGCGAATCGCACACGCGTGCGTGTTTGACCTGCCGGATGTGCGATAGAATTGTCATTGCGGACTCCGATCCGCAACCGTAGTAACAAAAAACTTAAAAACTGCGCATTACTCCAATTCGAGGTTCAGCTCACGGCGTAAAACGTTGAGCGTCGGGTTCTTATCGGCGAGAAATTTCAATTTATCTTCGACTTTTATCGGTTTGCGCGCCTTGTCGTCGGCGGCGACAGAGACCTCAAAGTCGATGCGCCCGTCGATGCCGGTAATATCGACAAGCATTGCCAGAAGTTCCGCACGACTGCGCATAATATCTTCATACAGCGTCTCCGTAGGCACTTTCAGCGTGATGCGGTTGCCCGAAATTTCCATCTCTTCGAGCGCCATCGCGATGCGCGGACGCTCACGGTAGACCTCGTTCAAAAACTCCGCACGCACCGCACGAATCTTGCTCTCGCACTCAGGATCGACAGCGACAGGTGTCGTTTCAGGTTGCTGCTCTTCATCCTCATCGACCGCGTACACTGCACATTTCGGACTGCTGCCGAGAATCTCGTTCAGAGAATTTCCCGCCACGATGCTCTGCGTTGCCACCCGCCGTTTTTGGGGCGGCTCTTCGGCGGGAACAGAAGATGACGAAGATGCGACATGCGGCGTAATCACCTGCTGCTCAGATACTTCCGGCGCAACAGGTTGGGACAGTTGTGGAGGCGATTCCGCGCGTCGCAACGGCGGCAGTTCAACTTTTATTTCTATGTCAAGCTCTACGTCAGAGTTTTTTTTTTGACTGAGGCCGCACAGTTTCATCAGCCCCAGTTCTACGTTCAGGCGCGCGCTGGTCGCCGTTCGCAGCGTGCCGTCGAGTGCGGTCAGCGCCGCTATCGCACCGAACAGAAATTCGGTCGGACACTCTGCTCCCTGCACTTTGTAACGCTCTAACAACGAACCGCTTACCTCTAACAGCGACAGCGTCTGCGGGTTTTTGCTCATCAGCAGGTCGCGCAGGTGAGAGTTCAGCCCTCCGGCGAGCGACTGCGGTGAAAAACCTTTACGCAGCACCTCGTCGAACACGGTGAGCGCCACCGGATAATCTCCCGCAAGCAGGAGCGCGGTAAGGTTAAAATATGTGTCATAATCGAGGACGTTGAGCGTTCTCGCCACTTCCTTGAACGTCAGTGTATTACCGCAGAACGACACCGCCTTGTCGAACATCGACAGCGCGTCGCGCATCCCGCCGTCGGCTTTCAGAGCGATCAGATGCAGCGACTCATCGTCAGCCGTAACCCCCTCTTGTCCGGCGACATGTCGAAGGTATCCCACCATGTCCTCGACCCTGATGCGATTGAAGTCGAAAATCTGACAACGCGAGAGTATCGTCGGCAGTATTTTATGTTTTTCGGTCGTCGCAAGGATGAAGACCGCATGTGCGGGCGGCTCTTCCAGCGTTTTCAGGAACGCATTGAACGCCGACGCCGAAAGCATGTGCACCTCGTCGATAATATAAACGCTGTACCGCCCGAACGGCGGCGGAATGCGCACCTGCTCCGTAAGCGAGCGGATGTCGTCCACCGAGTTGTTCGACGCGGCGTCCAGCTCGTGTATGGTAAAACTGCGCCCTTCGCCAAAGCTGCGGCACGACTCGCACTCACCGCACGCTTCGCTCTCGACCAGCATCGAGCAGTTTATGGCCTTTGCAAAAATCCTCGCACACGTGGTCTTCCCTACCCCGCGCGGCCCGCAAAACAGATAGGCATGGGCCAACTGCCCGCGCCCGATCGCGTTGCGAAGCGTTCCGGTGATATGCCCCTGCCCCACGACCGTCACGAACGTCGCCGGACGATACTTGCGCGCCGATACTACAAAATTATCCATACTACAAATGTAGGCTTTTTTGCCGAACTATCGTTACTTACGAAAGTCTCGGACTTCCGTGTTATGCGGAAGTCCTGCGGCACGCCGCCGCCCCACGCGGCGGGTCGCTATTTCTTCGCTTCGCTCAGACGACCCACCGCCGACGGCGTGCCGAATCGCTATTTATGTTAAGTGTCGGTCGCAGCGGCGATCCATTCGTCTTCTTTTTCGCGCATTGTCATCTGTTCATCGGGCGTCGCGTCGCCATAGCCGCAGAGATGCAGCACACCGTGCGCCACCACGCGCAGCATTTCCTCGCGCACCGAGACACCATATTCCTGCGCATTTTCGGCCACCGTCACGGGGTCGATGAATACGTCGCCACTCACCATCCCGCGCGCCAAATCGCTATAATCGAACGTGATAACGTCAGTCGCATAATCATGTCCGAGATACCGGCGATTAATTTCGAGATGCCGCTGCTGTGAGCAAAAAATGATGCTCACCTCGCCTGCCGCATATCCTTCGCGCGCCACACACCGGGCGACCCACGCCGCCACCGCGCGCTTACCCGCGAAACGACATGAAGACCCGTCGTTAAAAAATTTTATCGCCATTTTGAGTAGTTGTATTGTCATCGCGGCGTACAATCGTCATTGCGAGGGCAGAAAGACCCGAAGCAATCCAAAAAATCACTGGATTGCTTCGCCTTTCAGGCTCGCAATGACGTTTATATAAGATTGCGTGGCAAGCCCGCAACAAATAATTGAAAACTGCGCGCGTGCTACCCCTCATACCCGAACCGCCGCAGCTGACGATCGCTATTGCGCCAATCGTCATTAACTTTGACGTGCATCTGCAAGAACACTTTCTTGCCTAAGAATTGTTCCAATTCCCCGCGTGCGGCCGTGCCCACTTTTTTGAGCATCGCACCCTTGTGGCCGATTATTATGCCCTTCTGCGAATCGCGCGCAACGTAGATCGTCGCCGAAATGCGGTCTATGGCCGGCTCTTCGTGATATTCCTCAATGGCAATCTCGACACTGTACGGAATCTCCTTGTCATAGTAGCGCAGGATTTTCTCGCGGATAATTTCCGACGCGAAAAAGCGCATCGTGCGGTCGGTGAGCGTGTCCTTCGGGAAGAACGGCTCGCCTTCGGGTAAGTCTTTGAGCACAAGATCGAAAAGTCCGCCGATATTGAAACCCTCGCGTGCCGAAACGGGTACGATCCGTGCCTCAGGCAGCCGCCCGTGCCACAATGCAACAAGTTCGTCCAACTTCTCAGGCGTCGTCAGGTCTATCTTGTTGATCACAAGTATCGTTCGTATGCCGCTGGCGGCGATTTTCCCGACCACGCCCGCCGATGCGGCATCGGCGCTCTCCGTCACATCGGTTACGTAGAGTATGATATCAGCGTCGCTCATCGCCCCGCGCACGGACCGCATCATCGATTCCTGTAATTTATAGCTCGGTTCGAGAATGCCGGGCGTATCGGAATAGACGATCTGAAAGTCGTCGCCGTTAACGATGCCCATTATGCGGTGACGCGTGGTCTGTGCCTTGGAGTTGATAATCGATAGCCGCTCGCCTACCAGCGCATTCATAAGCGTCGATTTGCCGACGTTCGGGTTGCCCAGAATATTTACGAAACCGGATTTGTGCATGGAGAATATATTTTCGGCAAAGATACGATAAATGAAATTCACTATGGCCGGCGGCGGCGAAATACGCGGCACTAAAATCGGACATCAATATCTTGCACTATAACCGAAACCCGCCATTCACTACGATTTTTCAGAAATATTCTGTTTTTGGGATTATAAATAAACATAAATCATTTGGAGTTTCTGCTTATTTTGTTTAATATTGTGCGGATTCCATCCCGATGACTTACCCAAGCATCAATACTTGAAAGCATAATTAACTACTAATTCATTGGCTATGAAGAAATTACTAGCTGCTCTTTTTGTGTCTGCGGCTACCTCGTCGGGGCTATCGGCTCAGGATTTTTCTCCGAGCCAGCAAGCCCAGGGTTATCTTGACGCCCAAAACACTACCGTAGACCATGCTACGGGGCTATTCCATTACCGTGTTCCGATTTACACTCTGCGATCCGGCGACTTCGAGCTGCCGATTTCGCTCAACTATGTCGGGAAAGGGGTCAAGGTCGATGATAAACCGGGACTTGTAGGCTTTAACTGGAATCTGAATACCGGCGGTATCGTGACCAGAACCATTCGCGGAGGAATTGCGGATGAAGCATATTGGGAAGGAGGATATTTGCATCAGAATTTCAGCAATCCTCCGACTCAGGGGCAGATAGACAGCGTGGACAAGCGTCTGATAGACGGAGAGAGCGACATTTTCACGGCAGTGTTTAATGGGCAGTCCGTAAATTTTATCATTAAAAAAGACGGGAATCAAATCATCGCAGAGCCTCTCGAAAGAACAAATGTGAAGATAGAATGCGAGTACACGGGTCATATCGCAGCTCCTACGATAGACGGTTGGGTCATTACCGACGAGAACGGCAATAAGTTTTACTTCCGGCAGAAAGAGTGGAGCTCGGATATCATACTGGAAGATGCGATAAGTTTTAATGGAGTCCGGAACAAGTCGTATATTTCTTCATGGCATCTGAGCAGAATAGAGCCGAGGAATGGCAATCCGATAATTTATAATTATAGAGAGGCTGTCGATATTTATGACACAGAACAAAAAAATATATATGCGCAGACCTACTTTTCCGAATATGAATCTATGTATTATTATGGTCAGCCCATGTGGGGAGTAGCTTCCAGTTTTATGAACCATAGGGACAACTTCATAGATATGATAAATTTGGCCAAGGGGGCATTGAACGACGATTTTATTGAACTACAATTGGGGTATTTAAGTACGGTTATTCGGGAGACTGGACTTATTATGGAACCTTTCTATCAAATTTTTGATCGTAGTTTTCAGATAATGGGGCAATTAGCCGATCTGACCAAAATGACAAGCGCCGTATCCGAGATGCTTGAACTTCTATATGAATATTATTCCCTTCACGGCAACCACTATATTTTGGCAGCAATAGATATATTGATCCATTATCTTACAGCTCAAATTCCCATTGATGAGAAATTAGTATCCGGAGGTACTTATATGGTGATGAGGTCTCCGATATTAACATACATCAGATGCGACAAGACTGTCGTAAGATTCGATTATTGGAATTCATATTCAGATTTAAGTTTAAAATCGGTAAAAGTACATGACATTGCGGATAACGAAGTCTTAAATGTACATTTGGCAGGAGACAGCAATTTGGCACAACTATCTTTTACCGGCAAGGATGGCACCGAGTTCAACCGTATCAAATTCGACTATCACTATCAATCCAATTATTATAATAAGGATGTCTATGGATTTCCGAATAATGATAATAATAAAGATATTTTTAGTCCACTTGTCGATAAGGAATACTCCAAAGCATATTCCTTATCGAAGATCACGACGATGGACGGAGGCCAAATACTTATCGATTATGAGCCTAACGTAATCCATAACCTCTATAATGGTTATATTGACACAATGGACTTCGGCGGCATACGAATAAAATCGCTGGTTTTAATAGATCCTTTGACTGGCGGCGAGCCGGATGTGATATTATATCACTATCCCTATCCGGGTGAATTGGTCTATACCGACTATACCAATACTGAAACCGTAGACTATGGCGGTTTCAGCGATCTTATCCTATTCTCCAAAGCAAAAAGTAAGGGGCTTGCCTTTTTGAATCTTGGCAATCACGGCGTGTACTACGATTATGTGGAAGAGGAGTTCGTAGGTAAGGGTAAGAAGACATACCTGTTTTTAAATCCCAGGAGGCTGGCGTTATCGACCCCGGCCAGTTCTTACAAATTCTGGCTTAACGGATTACCGTTAGGTGTCGCCACGTATGATAATGCGGGGAATCTGAGATCTCTCACGAGAAATCGTTATTGCGCCGATGTTGATGTTAGTGATTATTTTAAATTACATCCGAATGGAAAGAATATTTATCCCTCCGGATCATGGTTTCCCTCGAATAATAATCATACGAAGTACCTGAGCACCAAGCCTCAGATAAAAGCATACGAATATTACATGGATTTTAACGATCTGGCGTCCTATTATTATAATGAGCAAGACGATGTGTATTTGGGATGGCATGCGGGATGGTATAGTTTTAATCCGTACAATGACGTATTTTTACCGAATATAGCTCCTCGCACCAATGCAGCTTCGCCGGAGGATCAACGCTGGGAATTGGTCTACGGCGGGAAAGTTTTGTTGAAGTCACAGGAGGAGTTCCGCATCGAGGGTAATGATCCGTTACTGTCCGGCCCGTGTATCGGTCATTTTGTTGCGGATTTGGGTACTCCGTTCAACAAGGTCGAGTATTTTTATGATAATGTCGCCGAA
>WRDF01000013.1 GCA_009783565.1 Rikenellaceae bacterium
GAGTATATAGCTGGTCGGATTGCTCGATGCGTATAGAGCCGCCGCGACCAGCCTGTTATTATTGTCGTAATCCTTATTGATGAAATAGAGTGGCATTCCGTAGCGTTCAGGTACGGGGCTAAGTATCAGATTATCGCATGAACCGCAGCCCGACAGCCCGATGCCGAGTATTACGAACTCGCTGGATGCAAGCAACGAATCGAGCTTTTGCGCCGAAAATATCTCTGTTTTGTATTGTGCGATTGCCCGCCGTTCCGCCGCTCTTTGTTTACTCAGACGCGTCCGGTTGAATTCGCTACCATAGTTGCTGCCAATATAGACGACTCCGCCGCCGATAAGGATAAACCATAGTATCGCAAGAAGACGTTTTTTCATAGTCAAGCGCTTTTATTTCGGATAAGTAAATGACTTCTCGGTCATTATACAGCGGACAAATCGATCCTCCCGACATGCTCACGGATCAATGAAAAATCCATGATTATATTGCTGTTTAGCCACAAAGATAAAAAAATGTAAAGAATATAACAAGATATAGCAACATTTTTTTGTTACTTACGCTTCTTCAACGGCATAAAAATCGGCAGGTAGACAAGGAAAGCGATTATGGAAAAGAACATCCCGCCCATCGTACCCACGGCAAACGAATACCAGAATACGTCGCCGCGCCCGTTCACAACGAACGGTATAAGTCCCAGAAACGTCGAAATGATCGTCAGCGTTATAGGCACTATCTTGCGGTTGTAGGCCGTAATATAAAGTCTGAGCGGTGTGCGCGACGGATAACGAACCCCAAGGATATTATACTCGTTCACCACATAGATACCGGCATTCACCACCAGTCCGCAAAGAAGGATGAATGATGCAAAACCACCCTGGTCGAACGGAAAACCGAACAATCCGAACGTAAGAAAGACACCGATGAACGACACCGGTATCATCAGAATGACTATCAGCGGCTTGATGAGCGACTCGAATATTATGGTGCTGATGCAGTAAATTATCGCAATGACGAGCAAAATCAGCACCAGTGCGTTAACTCCTTTGTGCTGTTGCCCCCACCAGCCCGAATGGTCTTGTTCTCTGGCAAGGTAGCCTATCGGAAGCACCTCATCGTTAAGACGCTCGACCTGCGAGCGGATCAGTCGGTTCGACATCTCCCACGATCCCACGAAGTCGAATGCCACGGTTAGCTGATATGACTGGTTTTGTTTGTAGATATTCAGCCCCGTGAATTGCTTGTCGATCGTCCCGAAATCGGCGAGTTTAACACGTACCGTATCGACTTGCAACGGAAAGTTCTCCACGTGCCACAAGTCGAATGAATTTCTCTGTGACGATGCGAGCGACACCTGCTCGGTACGTCCGTCAATAAATAGCCGCCGTAGCGAGCTGCTGTACAGAAGTTGGCTCACGCGTCCGAAATATCCGCTGAGATTCGCTCCCGTCATCAGCGCTCGCTCGCGGTCGATGTCTATGAAGAACTCCTGCCGTCGGCGATCCGCGCCCCAGCGCACCTCGCCGGCAAAAATCCCCACGTTCGTCACACGACGGTTCTCGGCCAGGGTATCGCGTAGTTCTTCGGCATAGCGCAGCAACGTTTCATAGTTATATCCGGAGAGTATTATGCGATGACTCATATAGTCGCTGCTTCCGCGAACATTATTGTTGAAGCTGAGGTTCGGCAGTCCGTGAATGCCCCATGTCGCGCCGCCCGACCGCATCACCTCGCGCCGCAGGTTGGCATCGAGCATGTAAGGGAAACTGCCTTTTTCGTGCTCCGGCTTGAACGTCACCTCGATCAACGAGTTATCATAGGACATAACATTCGTCCTGAAACTCTCTATCTCGTCGAACTGGCTCAGATAGTTTTCGATACCGCGAATAATTTCGTTGAGCTGATGCACCGTGTTGCCCTCTACCATGCTCCCTCGTATGGTGAGTTTCACTCGTTCCGGTTCATTGTTCATGGCGCGTCCGGGTGGTCTTCGCCTGTCGAACAGGCGGAAAGAACCGCCCAGCACCTTTTCAGGGATTGCTTTGTTCTCCTGATAGAATTTTGTTCCTACGGTTTTATTATATACATTCATCCAGCGCGTAGCTTCTTCGCCGCGCTTCGGACTAAGCTTGGCGGGCAACTTATGGATAGGAATGCCGAAGCCTAATACCAACAGCATGATGAAGATCCATTTATGCCGCTTTCCCCACCCGATGAACCGAATATATATGCAACTCAGGCGCACCATCACTCTCTTCGTTCTTATTCCCGTGGCGGTCATCGCGCGCCGCAACGGTATTCGGTCGAGCAGCGCGGGGATAAAAAAGAGCGATATGAGCAACGACACCGCAAGATTTATGATGATCATCCACGCGAAGTCGCCGAACATCAGCTGCTGATGTGCCGGCAGCAGGAATACCACCATCAGCGACCCGATAGATGTCGTCACCGCCGCAAGTATAGCCAGATATGCTTTCAGATTGCGGTAATAACTGTAATGGTCGATCATAATGATCGACGAGTCGATAATCATACCGAGCGAAACAGTGATTCCGGCCAGCGAATAGATGTGTATTTGCAGCCCCATCAAATAATAGAAGATGATGGCTATCAGGATATTGGCAATGAGCGTAATGAAAATTATCATTACATAGCGCCAGTTACGGCTCACGACCAGCACGAACAACATCAGGATGACGAACGTCATCAGCGTACGCATGAAAATCTTGCGCAGTTCCTTATTTATATGATCCGCTGCATCGTAGTTCACCTCTGCCGCGAAGCCCGTAGGAAACGATTTTTCCAACTCCGCCATCGTCGCCTTTACTTGCGACGACAACGCCACCGCATTGCTCCCCTTATCGCCCATCACAGTGACAGTCACCACATTAAGCCCGTTGATGCGGTTGTAGCTTGTAGGCAACACCTGCTTATAGGTCACCGTCGCCAGGTCACCGATGCGTACTATACGCCCATCGACGCTCATAACCGGGATCTGCTCGAAGTCGGTAGTGGGTCTGCTCATGCGCGCTTTCAGCAGTATGACATTTTCGTCATCCTTGCCATATGTCACATTACCTATGGTAGCCTCAGAGAAAAAGCCGTTGAACGCCTGTGCGATCTGCCCCATCGTTACGCCCGCCGCCAACGCCGCATCGGGATCGACAATAATCTCGTACTCATAAGGCCGTATGCCCCCGTAACTCACACTGCCCACGCCTGAAATGCGTGAGAGCACGGGTACGATATTCTCCTCGATATACCGCTTGGTATCTTGACTGGAAAGACCGGTGTTTATCGAATAGCTGAGCACCCTCTGGTTCGTTTGCTGGTCGCCGCCGGTCGAAAGCGACATGCCCGGATACGATACGCCCTCCGGCAACTTCGGGTACAAAAACCGTATTATCGACGCCGCCTCGAACCGCACGGCATCCATCTTAGTTCCCTCCTTGAACGTCAGCGTCACGTTGCCGCTACCGAGTCCCGACGTAGAGTTCATATCCGTGATGCCGTCTATGCGCCCCAGCATACCTTCGAGCTTCGATACCACCTCGTTCTCCATCATCGTCGGCGACGCGCCGCCCCAGCCGCACGACACGGTGAGTGTTTGTGTGCTCACTGTCGGCTGCAACCTAACCGGCAGCAAAGGGATCAGCGCCGCCCCCACAATCATCAGAGCCGCCATTATCAAAATAACCGACAACGGCGATATTTTCTTTTTATGATGATATTTGGGCTGCATTTTTAAAAGTTACAAATTATTAAGTGTCATTCCGAACATGCAAAGCATGGAGGAATCTATCGTTAGTTTATAAATTCAAAGTCAGGCGAGCGATAGAACCCTTCGCCTTTCAGGCGTTCGGGATGACAAATTTGTGTAGACATACCCTGATAATTCATGATTTTTTCTTCCTGTACACCGAGTAATAAATCAGCGGTACAAAGAAAATACTGAGGAACGTTCCTACGGCCATACCTACGATTGTCGCTACCGAGAGCGGGTATTGCAAATCCGACCCCATATCGCCGCGCGCCAGCAAAGGCGAAACGGCCAGTATGGTCGTCAACGAGGTCATCAGAATAGGTTTCAGCCTTCTACGGCCGCCTGTCATCACTGCGCGGATAATTCCCATACCCTCATTGCGGTGCAGTTTATTAATGGTATCGATCTTCAAAATAGAGTCGTTAATCACAATAGCGCACGTCACTATTATCCCGATCAGCGACATGATGTTCAGCGAAATACCCAGCGCCCACAATGCGAACATCGTGAAAAATATATCGAGTATCAGTTCCGAGAGTATAATTATCGGTTGTACTACCGATTCGAATTGCGCGGCAAGTATGAAGTAAAGCAGCAGTATGGCGATAACGAGCACGATTGAAACTTCTTTCACCATCTGGCGGTTCGAGAAGAACGAGCCGCTGAAACTAACCTCGAAATCAGGATTGTCGCGCACTATTTTGCGTACGGTATTCTGCACCGCGTGCACATCGCGGTCGGGAATGTCAAGGTCGAGCGGATAGAAGTTGCCCTCGCCGCCCGATACTATATATTTCAGATCCTGCCCGCGCGTTTCGACAAAAAACGTGCTGAGCGGAATATCCATCCCCGCGCGCCTTATGGACGATTCTTCGACAATCTCGGCAAGGTTCGTGCGGTCATAACCCACCACTACCGGCAACGGAAAACGCCCCTGCATAATGGTGAACATCATGTTGTCGTTAAGCGAATTACGCAACGTGCCGACCAGCTCGCTGAAAGATACGTCATACAGCGCCATTATCTCCGGCCGCCCTGCGAATACGATGTATTCCTCCCAAGGAATGGGAGATATTTCCACCGACGGCGGCAATGCCCCTGCAATAGCCGTGATCATGGCATTGAGTTTCAGCGGATCGGGCGCTTGCCCGTCCGTAGGTCTCAGGCGCGCCACCAGCTTCGCCTCACTATTGGCGAACACCGCCTCGAATATATTTCCCGACGATTCGAACCCGTAAATCGCTTTCGGATAGTGTGCGCCGATAAATTCCGACACCGCTGCGCGAATCTCATCTACCGTGTGCCCGTCGGCGCTGTTTACATATATAATAGCCTCCGAATTGCTTGTCCTGCGCGTGTGCGACAGCAGGAATTGCTGCACGCCGACCATCTCGGTAACTTGCTTTGTCATTGGCTCGATAGCCGTCACCAGTTCTGCTACACGGCGGTCGTTCTCTTCCACAGTGATGCGCTCGTTCCAATCGACATTCACCAGCATATCTCTGTAAGTCATCTCCGGCAACCGCGCTTTTTCGATAGTATAGAATATCGTCACCGTTCCGACGATCCCCAAAGCAAAAACGAACCAGATAATCTGACGCCTGCGAAAGAAATATTTTAGCACCCGTTCATACCACCGCTCCACTCCATCCAGTGTAAATCGCCGCAGGAAACGATTGATAGTGAATTTTTCCTGCTTGCGGTACAGCCAGTAAAAATAAACCGGAATAACCGTAAGCGTCGCCGCCAGCGCACAGAACAGCGTTATGACTATGGCCATCGCCTGATCGTAGAACAGTGCGCCGGCGATGCCGCTCAGGAAAATCAGAGGTACGAACGCCGCACAAGTAGTGAGCACCGAGCTGAGCATCGGTGCGAAAACCTCACTCGTGCCATGCACAATGGCGTCTTTGAGCTTATATCCCGAATTCCATCGGAACGTAATATTATCTATGACGATTATCGAGTTGTCGACCATCATTGCCATTCCCAGCAGCAGCCCCGACAGTGAAATTATATTTATCGAAATGCCGATAAGATAGAAAAACAGCATCGAGAGGATAAGCGCGATGGGTATAGTGACGACGATCAGCAATGCCGAGCGCAGGCTCTGCATGAACAAAAAGATGATTATGCACGCCATGATCGTTCCCAGAACGATATTGCGGAAGAGATTGTTTATAGAATGGTCGAGCAGCGCCGTCTGGTCGCGCGTGACGGTGAACTCCACATCAGGATAATCCTTCTCGAACTGCCCCAGCAGTTCCTCGATACCCGTTTTCAGTTTCGACATCCGCGCGTCCGACTGCTTGATAATAGCCAGCGTTACGGCGTTTTGCCCGTCCGAGCGCACCACCGTCGTGCGCCTCTGAGGTTGCTCGGTGACTGTCGCCAGATCTTTCACCTGAAAAATGCGGCCGTCAACCCTCAGAAACGCATCCTCTATTTCGCTGACAGTCTGCACATTGCGTTGCACCTTGACATTGAACTGATATTCGCCGTCGCGAATCGTCAGGTTGCCCAGCGAGATATTCTGGCTTTTAATGGCGCTCTCCAACGCCGAAGTCGTGAGGCCCATCTGCATCAGTTTAGCCTCGTCGGGAACGATCAGAATCTCGCGTGAAACGAATCCGTTCACGTCCACCATCGCCACTTGTGGCAGTTGCTCGATGCGCTTCACAATTACGTTTCCCGCAAAGTCGCTGAGCTGCGCGAAACGGTCGGACACTGCGCTCGCATCGCCCGATTCACCGTCACTCCTCACCGTGAGATTGACATAAAACGCCGGAATGTCCGTCGCATCGGCTTTCAGTACATACGGCCGTTCCATATCGCGCGGCAGACCGGCCATCGTGCGGTCAATCTTCTCATTGACCTCGATGAACAGAAAATCGCTGCTCAACCCATGCTCGAAACTGAGACTTATCGTCCCGCTGCCGTCCTTCGTTTCGCTACGAATATCTTTCAGTCCGACGATTTGCATCAATTGCTGGCGCAACGGACTCACGACCGACTCCTCCAACTCGCGCGCCGACTGCTGCGGGTACGTTACCTGCACCGTTATATAGGGTATATCGACTGCCGGAATCAGTGAAACGGGCAACAGGTTGATGCTCGCCAGCCCCAATACCAGCGACATAACCAGAAACATCGTGACCGCAACAGGCCGATCTATCAATTTTCGCAGCATAATTCTTTCAATTAGGGGTCATGGTCGCCCAGGATAGCAAAACCGAAGGCAGTATGTACACCGATGTTCTCACTGTCTCGGCCGCACCGTAGCGACAACGTTCGTTCCGTTGGCGAGGTTCATATTACCGGCGACGATCACCATATCGCCCGGTGAGAGTTCGGCGCCGCGATCGGTGTTCGGCACGACGACGTATTCCTCGCTGTTGCTGCCCCGCGTATGGACATAAGTCCAGTACGCCCTGCCGTCGCGATAGACGAACAGCACTTCGAGATTATCGCGCATCACCACTGCTCCCTTAGGTACGACCATCTTATCCGGCACTTCCATTTCTGCCAACAACTTGACATTCATCCCGTCGATGAACGTGCCGTTGTTCGCAATCTCCGCTTCGACAGAAACCTGCCCGTTCCTGTTCACGAGCGGGTTTACGCTTACGATGCGTCCCACGACCGCATTATCGGAATCGAAGAACGATGTGACCCTTACCGTGTTGCCGACCCTTACAAAATCGAGTTCCGTCTCCAAAACGCTGAACTCCACTATGAGGCGCGAGTCGTCTACCAGCGTGCAGAACTCGCCGCCACTGCGCTCGTGTCTGTTTCCCTTGATGTCGGCCACCTTGCCGGTAAACGGCGCGCGCAGAGTGCAGTCGTTATACGCCCGCTGCGCATTTTGCAAAGTCAGTTCGGCCTGATTGTAATTTGTCTGCATCCGCGCCAATTCCATCGCCCGCTCCGGAATTTCGGGGTCGTATAGGCTCTCGTAGCCCAGTCCGATTATTCTATCGTTGAGATTGACCTTTGCCTGTTCGAAACTCATTTGAGCAGATGTGAGGCTGCTCCTGGCGTCCGTCCGGTCGAGCTCGGCGAGCACTGCGCCGGCCGCAACCCTCTGACCATTAACCACATGCACGCGCTCGATGATGCCGCCGGTCCTGAATGCCAGAATGCTTTTCTCGCGTGCGCGCAATCGACCGTTCGTAGCAAGCTGCTGTCTGAAAGGAGCTTCACGCAATTCCATCACCTCCACCTCGACAACGATCTCCGAGTGTTCGAGACGCGCCATCTGTGCCGCAGTATCGTCTTTTTTCTTCTCTTTCTTGCCGCATCCCGACAACATGGCCACGGCCAGAGACATTATAAATAATCGCTTGATCATATCGGTCTTATGTGTTTTTGTAATTAATCCTTATCTTAGAGAGTCTGTTCACACAAATTCTATCATCCGGCAGGCGTTCGGAAAACACGCGCGCGTTATTCCAGTAGCTTCTCGAACTCCGCCCAAATGTCCGTGCCGGTCATAAAGTCATAAAGCGTCAGTTTGCGCAGATTGTAATAATAGTTCCAAAAGTTCGACATCTCAGTGATGTAATTCATGTTAGCCCTGTCTTTTTCCGACTGCGCCGAGTTGAGGTCTCTCACCGAAATCTTGCCGTCTACAAAATCCTGCATCGCCAATTCATAGCTCTCTATGGCTATGTCATTAGCCCGCCTGGCCATCAGTAGCTGCGTGCGCTGGGCGTTGAACCGCATAACATCCAGATAAACGTTCTGCTCGAAATCGATGCGTGCCTGATCGAGCTGACTGAGAGAGATCTTCTGCTGCGCCTCGGCCATCTTCACTCTCCCGCGCCCCATGCCCCAATCCATTATAGGCACACGCAACGACAGGCCGAACACCGTCTGGTCGCGAAGGTTGGAATAGGTTGCCGGCAAAGTGGCTCCCGAATTCGAGAGTCCGAAATTTGCGTTTGCCGAGACCGAGATGCCGCGATTAGCACGCGCCTGCGCCACAGCACTCTCGCTCATAAGGCGCGTAATCTCCTGATTACGTCTGAACGTCCCGTTCTCCATTGCCTTGCCATATACAAAGTCGGCATCTATCGAAATATCGGGCACTGTTTCCGGCACATCGGGCGAAATCTCCATTCGTTCGTTATAGCCCAAAAAAGACTGAAACGCCATCCGCTGCGCCAAATAACTATTACTTCTCGTGGCTATCGACAGACTATCGTTGGTAAGGTTCAGTTCCAGTTGCAGCAGTTCGGAGCGCGTCACCGTCGCCGTCTGTTCATGCCGCCTGCGGGCAATGTCGTACATCGTCCTTGTGTTACGGTAGTTGTCAACCGCAATATCGTAACTCATTTTAGCGAGCGCAAGTTGATAGAAAAGCCCCACCGCCCTGATCGTCACATTTTCCATCGATTCGAGGTACTCACGCTTGGCAAGCTCATATCTCTCAGGTTCGATCATCCGTGCCCATTTCAGGCTGTTATACGAAAACAGGGGTTGGATATACGACAGCGTTACGGGCTGCGACATATAAGATATGCGATGCGGATTATATTGATCGATCCTGCTGAGACTCGACGACAGTGACAGCATTCCACCCGTCGCTACGATACGCTGATCTATCGACAGTATTGCGCTGTTGCTCATATTATAGTTGGGGCGATAGTAGATATTCCCCGTTATGGCGTCTTGCAGCGGGATTTGATTGCGGGCGAAATTCGCAATTCCGGCTTGAAGATTAAGTGACGGAAGCAACTCTGCCCGATGTGAGCGAAAATTCCAATAATCTCGCAAGAATGTCTGACGTACCCTCATCGCATCGATCGATTGCTCCTGCGCCAGGCGGATCGTCTCTTCGAGAGTGAGGGTCATCGTCCGCTGCTGTGCAATGGCTTTATGCTGAGTTATGAATAATAGCGGTAGGAATATAAAACAGAGATTTTTTATCTTCATGGCAAAAGGACTTATTTTGGATAATCTTTATTTATAACGCCCAAAGATAAACAAATATTTTTATGTTAGGGTCTGTTTTCAAATACCGAGCGACGGATTTTAAGGAATTTATAACAACTTGTTATTTATATTTATAGTGGTTTGTATCCTTTTTCAGTTTATCTTTGCACTCTATGGAAACTATCGAAATACGTTCTTTGGCCGAACTTCCGCAGGCTGCGCATCGCGTTCGCGAATGGCTTGCGGAGCATAACGGCGTGGTGGCGTTTTACGGCGCGATGGGTGCGGGGAAGACCACGCTGATCCGCGAAATCGCCACTCAGATGGGTGTCGCCGATGCGGTTACAAGTCCCACTTTCGCGCTTATAAACAAATACATCACGGGCGCGGGGCGGCCAATTTATCACTTCGACTTCTACCGTATCGACCGCATCGAAGAGGCTTTCGATCTGGGCTATGAAGAATATTTTTATGGCGGTGCACTGTGCCTCGTGGAGTGGCCTGAGAAAATCGAAAACCTGCTGCCCGACAACACTCTGCGCATCCGCATCGACACCGACCCCACTGCCGAACAGGCGCGAAAAATCACAATAGAATAGCACACGCGTGTCATTGCGAGCCTGAAAGGCGAAGCAATCCGGAACGCCGCGAAAGACTGGATTGCTTCGCCTTTCAGGCTCGCAATGACGCGTGCGTGCGGCAGTAACAAATTACCCATGATCGCGATAGACGACATACTGAATATCACGGGCGGCGGCGATTTCGAGGCGGCGGCGATGGAGGTATTCTACCGTCAGGCGCGCGAATGTGCGCCGTATCGTGAATATCTTTCGTCGATAGGTGTTAAGGCCGACGCAATAAAGCGGGTGGAGGAAATTCCGTTCCTGCCGATCGAACTGTTCAAAACGCATTATGTTTATTGTGCGCCGACGCAGCCTGAAACGGTTTTTACGAGCAGCGGCACGGGCGGCGAGGGCGTGGCGCGACATTATATCGCCCGCGCGGCAAACTACGAAAAAACATTCCGGCGGGCGTTCGAAATGTTTTATGGCGACCCCGCGCGCATGGCGATTTACGCATTGCTGCCCGGTTATGCCGAGCGCACGGAGTCGTCGCTTATTTATATGATAGACAGCCTGATACGTTCTTCCGGGTGTGGGCGCGGCGGGTTCTATCTGCGCGATCACGAGCGTTTGCTCGACGACCTGCGAGCCGACGCAGGCCCAAAAATACTGTTCGGCGTCAGTCATGCCTTGCTCGATCTTGCGGAAAGCGGCAAAGAGTTGCACCGAGCGCTGAATGATGCTATTGTGATGGAGACGGGCGGCATGAAGGGGCGGCGCGAGGAGATGAGCAAGGAAGAGCTTCACGCCATTCTGTGCCATGCTTTCGGTGTCGGCGAGATTCATTCCGAATATGGCATGGCCGAACTCTCGTCACAGGCTTATTCCGGTGGTCGCAATATATTCCGCACCCCGCCGTGGATGCGCGTCTCCGTGCGCGACCTCAACGATCCGTTCGCGCGTCTGCCCGCCGGAGCGCGCGGCGGCATCAACATCATCGACCTTGCCAATCTTTCGTCCTGTGCGTTCATTCAGACCCACGACGTGGGTCTGGTGCACTCCGACGGGAGTTTTTCTGTCTTCGGCCGCGCCGACCGCAGCGAAATACGCGGCTGTAATCTGTTGGTGTTATAATTGCAAGTATCGTCGTCGATTATTGTCATTGTAGAATGCGCTTGTCACGCGTTTTACAATGATAATAATTTAGCTACCTTTGCTAAACAAAGTCATTCATGCGAGTGCCGCGAGGCACCTTTGAATAAATTATTCGGGAAAATGAAAAAGAGAGATCTCACGATCGCGCTCGTAGCGCACGACAACATGAAACGCGACCTGGCCGAATGGGTCGATGCGAACCACGAAGTTCTGCTGCGTTATCATCTCGTGTGTACCGGCACGACGGGACGCATGGTGGCACGCACGCTCGTAGAAAGGCACGGCGACGCGGCTATCGCGGCCGAGAACGTCACACTGCTGAGGTCGGGTCCGTTGGGCGGCGACCAACAACTCGGCTCGATGATTGCAGAGGGGAAGATATATGCGCTCGTGTTTTTCTGGGACCCGATGCAGGCGCAGCCGCATGATGTGGACGTCAAGGCGCTGCTGCGCATAGCGACGCTCTATAACGTGCCGACGGCTGTGAACCGCTCGACGGCCGACTTTCTGATTTCGTCGCCGCTGCTGGGCAGCGACTACCAACCGACGGTAAGGGATTATACGAGTTACGTCGAGCGCAACTTGAAATAGCACGCACGCGTGTTTTCCAGCCTGCCGGATGCTATCCCCAAGCTGTAAATTCAAAAACAGACCAGCGATAGATTCCTCTGCCTGTGGCGTTCGGAATGAAAAAATGAAGTAAGAGCGGCTTGTGAAGATCGTTAAAAAAATCGTGAAATGGGTTTTGCGGGCGGCGTTGTCGCTCGCGGGGTTATTGCTGTTTCTCGTTTTTTTGGCTTATCTGCCGCCGGTTCAGGATTTCTTAATACGCAAGGCGACGGGCTACGTCTCGGAGCAGATGGCGTTAGACCTTGAAATAGAACGTCTGCGCCTGCGCTTTCCGCTGAGTTTGGAGGTCGATAACACTGCGCTGCGAACGACAGAGGGCGACACGCTGTTGAGCGCGGGAATGCTGCGTGCGCGCGTGGGCGTGCTGCCGTTGTTGGCGGGAAAGGTTGAGGTGCGGCGGCTCGTGCTCTTGGATGCACACGTCGGATTCGACGGCGAAACGTCCGATGCGATGGCGTTTGCCGCGACCGTAGGTCGGCTCGAACTGGACGGGGTGCGGGCGAAGTTGAGCGAAAGGTCGGTGAGTGCGACAAGGGTGTTATTGCGCGATGCGACGGTGGGGCTGATGCTCGGCGCGGCACAGGACACAACGGCGACGACCGACACCATCCCATGGCATATCGAGGCGGGACGACTCGACCTTCGGCGTGTGGCATTCGATATGAGTATGCAGGACTCGCGCCTTGCTGTTACGCTCGGCAACGGGCGCATTGACGGCGTGGATGCGCGCCTTGCCGAGCAGGCGGTCGATGTGCGGCGCATACGGCTCAGCGATGGCGATATTAATTTCACGACCGACGGCACGGCGGCAACACCCGCATCCGCGCCTGTGTCTGCACCGCCGGTCGATTCGTTAACGCCGGTGTCGCCCTTTTGGACGATCCGCGCGGGAAGTGTGGAGGTGGCGCGCACGGCGGCAGAATATTCGAGTGGCGCGCCGGGGGTCGCGAAAGAAGGTTTCGATCCGTCTCATATACGCGTCGATAGGCTGAGCCTGCGTATAGATTCGGTTTATAATCGCGGCGGCGATATGTCGGCGACGCTACGCTCGCTCAGTCTGAAAGAACGCAGCGGCATCGAGATCACAAAAGGCGAGGGACGATTCGCGGCGGACAGCAGTGGTCTGCTGCTCAGCGGCTTAGACCTGCGGACAGCGGCCTCGACCGTGCAGGCGGACGTGCGGGCGAACCTGCATAGCGCGGATGCACCGCTGGCGGCAAAGTTCGGCGCGTCGCTGGCGGGGTCGGATGTCGTGATGCTCTTCCCCCAAGCGGCCGCTGCACGGCCACAGCTGCGCGGCGAGACCCTCACCGTCGAAGGCGACATCACGGGTACGGCGAGCGAAATAGTTATTCGGACATTGCGTGCCGATATGCCGCCCGACATCGCTTTCAGCGCATCGGGCGAATTGCGTGCGCCCGCAGGCGGACAGTTGACGACAGTCGGCGACCTTAGCGGCAGCCTGCGTCTCGACGGCGACTTTCGCAACATGGCATTCGTCAAAGCGTTGCTGCCTGAGAGCGTGCGCACGTGGGTCGAACTGCCGCGCCGCATGACGTTCGCGGCCGACCTCACGGCGCGGCGCGGGGCTTATGATGCCGCGTTGAGAATCACAGCCGACGGCGGCGCGCTCGACCTCGACGGGACATTGGACGTGCGCACCGAAAGCTATCGCGCACACATTGTGGCGCGAGAGTTCCCGTTGCAGAGTTTTCTTGCGGCCGATTCGCTCGGTGCGGCGTCGTTCACGCTTGCTGCCGACGGGCGCGGTTTCGACCCGAGAGCAACGACTACGCGCACCGACATAGATATTAAAGTCGCGCACCTGGAATATCGCCGTTATGACTATCGCGACGTGGAAATCGCGGCCGCGCTGGCCGACAACACTCTCGCCGGAACGCTGCGCAGTGCGAGCGATGCGCTGCGGTTCGACCTCGCGGTGGGCGGGTCGATGCGTGCGAACGGCGCGTGGAATGCGCAGGTGAAGGGACTTGTAGCCGAAGCTGACCTGCGACAAATGCACCTGTCCGAGCTACCGCTTGCTTTCTCAGGCAAAATCGATGCGAGTGCATCGGCCGGAGGGATACCGATGGCCGCGCGCACGGCGCGTCTCGAACGGACGGGCTATGCGACGCGCGCGCCAGGCGAGGAACGCATTGACGAGGAACGCACTGGTGAAGAGCGCACTGGTGAAGAGCGCACCGGCGAACGAGCGCGGACGGAAGGAACGAGCGGTGAGAGAACCTACGGCCTCGATGTGACGCTCGATTCGGTACGCCTTGTGCACGGCGAGAATACCGACTACGTCACGCGTACGACCATTGCAGCGGCGGCCGACCTGCGATCGGTGGTGGCGCGGGTGCGCGCGGGCGACTTTGCGCTCGACTTCAACTCGCCGGTGTCGCTGGGCACGCTCACTGACGGTTTCTCCGCCGTTTCGGGTATGCTCGCAAGCCAGATCCGCGAGCGCGATGTGGATTTTCAGCACGTGGAGGAGGTAATGCCGGCATTCGACCTCGACGTGCAGATCGGGCGCAACAATCCGGTGCACAGCGTCATAAAAGATCGCGGTTACGAC
The DNA here is from genome assembly GCA_009783565.1 of Rikenellaceae bacterium. Lineage (GTDB taxonomy): Bacteria > Bacteroidota > Bacteroidia > Bacteroidales > Rikenellaceae > WRDF01. The sequence goes on from WRDF01000013.1 coordinate 14,622, forward strand.
TTCCGCAAAGCCTCGATCACGTCGCACAACAACGACACTACGGCATTCCGTTTCCGCGGATTGGTCGAAAACTTCCGCACCGCAGGCGGTCTTGCGCTCGACACGCTGAACTTCGGGCTGGGACAGCGGAACGAACGGCTTACATACTTCGTGCGTCTTGCGAACCGTCCGGGTAACATTGAACAGCTCGCGCTCATTTATCTATACGGAACTATCGGCGGCGACAGCATCAGCGCCAACATAAACCAACGTAACCGCGACGGGCAGCGTGGCTTTGTCTTCGGCTTGGCCGCCCACATAGGCGAGGATGCCGTGCGCGCCGGCTTCATTGCCGACACCATGACATTCGCATACGACACGTGGCGCGCGAATCCGGACAATTATTTTGAGTATCGCTTCGACGGCGAAATGTATGCCGATGTGGCGTTGGAAAATCTGAGCCGCACGGGGAATTATCTGCGCATCACGTCGGCCGATTACCCCGCACTCGGCGGAGGCGGTGCGGTGCGCCTCGACATCGCCGGACTGGAAGTGGGTAAAGCGCTCGACCTGCTGCCTGCGCCGCCGCCTGTGGACGGCGTGCTCACGACCGACATCGTGCTGGGGATGCGGCATGCGCTGCTGGTGCTCGACGGCACGGCGGCGATAACGAACCTGAGTTACGACCGGCGGCGGGTGGGCGACATGAAACTGCTCTCAAAGGTGCAGGCGGGCGAACAAGGAGTTTGGGATATCGATATGGAGTTGGATGTGGACGGGAAAAAAGCGTTGGCTGCGCGCGGAACTTTCGATACCGGTGACGGAGCGATAGCTCTTGCGCTCGACGCTGAGGAGTTTCCGCTTACTGTGTGCAACGCCTTCCTGCCGCCTGACATGGTATCGTTGTTGGGTGCGCTGAACGGCCGCCTCCAACTCACCGGTACATCCGCTGCGCCCGTTATCGACGGTTCGCTCAGGTTCGACAACGGGCAGATGGCGATACCGATCACAGGCACGGCGTTCAGCATATCGGACGGTGCGGTGCGTATTTCGCGCAGCCGAATCCGCCTGCGCGACTTCGGCCTTGTCGCCCCCAACCGGCAGTTGTTGGGCGCGGACGGTACGGTGGATATGACTGACATTCGGCGCATCACGGCCGACGTCTCGATATCGGCCCGTGACTTTCAGGCGGTCAATGCGCCGCGTAACCGTGGGTCGCAGATTTACGGTCTGGTGGTCGTGAACGCCGATATGACGGCGCGCGGCCCGCTTGCCGAACTCGTGCTGCGCGGCAATCTGAGAGTGCTGCGCACGACGGATGTGGTCTACACCATGCGCGAATCGCCTTTGGCGGTGGGCAGTGTTAGGCAGAATATCGTCACGTTCACATCGTTTGACTATGCCGAAGAAATGGGTGCGGACGACACGCCGCAGTTGGCGCGCACGGGCGGAGTGGACATACTGCTGAACGTCGACCTGGACGACGACGTGCAGGCGACCGTAAATCTCACCGAAAGCGGCAGCGACCGCGTGGAACTCACGGGGAGCGGCCGCCTCGCGTACAGCATGAACACGCAGGGCGATGTGCGTCTTACGGGGCGTTACGACATCTCGGACGGTACGGTGGTTTACAGCCCGCCGATCCCGATGATTTCGCAGAAAGTCTTCGCCATCGAAGGCGACAGCTACGTGCAATGGACGGGCGAGATGGCCAACCCGCAGTTTAATATTCAGGCCGTCGAAACGGTGCGCACCAATGTAGTGCACACCGACGGGCAACGCGAAAACGTGCGCTTCGAAGTTCTGATCCGCATATCGGGGACGCTCGACAGCCCGGCCATAACGTTCGATGTCGATGCGCCGGACAGCTTTGCGGTGCGCGACGAACTGACGATGATGACCGCCGAAGATCGCAACCAACAGGCTATTGCGCTGCTTTTGTATGGCGTTTACACGGGGCCGAGTACGACGACCAGCCGCGGCGGACTCGATCCCAACAGTATGCTGGCCTCGTTCATCGAACGCGAAATAAACCAGTGGGCGCGCAACGCGCTGAGTGGCATCGACGTGTCGTTCGGCATACGCACGGAAGACGACATGCAGACCGGTATCCATAACCAGTATTCCTATCAGGTCTCGAAGAGTCTTTGGAACGACCGCCTGCGGGTGAGCGTGGGCGGCAGCGTGAGCGACGGGCCGGCGGCGGCGCAGCAAAATATGGCCGATAACCTGCTGGAAGACGTCTCGTTAGAGTACCGCATCACGCAGCGCGACAATATGTTTATTCGCGGTTATCGCCATACGATGATGGACATTCTCGAAGGACGCATCGTCGAGACAGGAGGCGGATTCTTGTTGCGGCGGCGGATGGAGCGGCTCAGCGAACTGTTCCGCCTGTTGCCGCCGCCCGAGGTGCGTGCGGTGCGTACCGAACGCCGTCAGTATCGCGACAGTTTGCGCATCGAGGAGAGAGCGGCGCAGCGTGATACCGCGCACAGGATTCTGACTCCTGAGGATTCGCTGCGCCGTGCTGCGTGGCGTGCGCGGCGCGGTCTCGATACAGAGACAGAAGGCGGCGTTCATGACAGCGTCGGTGAGCGGAATGTTATCCCGCGCGATCCGGGCAGGTTCGACCGCATACCTGCTCGCGATACGATACCTGCGCGTAACGGCGATGCGGTGCTGCGGCGCAACGATGATATTATCAGAGACGATGACGAATAATTGTTAATTACAAATTACGCGACAGCCAATAAAACACACGCGTGTGAAAAAATACATATATACAATAATCATCATGCTGGTGGCGGTCGGTTGCTCGACGACCAAGCGGCTGGCGGAGGGCGAACTTCTTTATACCGGTGTGCGGCATATCGATATCCGCTCGATGACGCAGGAAGCGCCGCTGCATGAGGTGGAGGCGGCGGTGCGCGCGCCGCTGGGCGTAAAACCGAGCGGCTCGTTTATGGGGACGAACATTCGCCTGCCGTTCGGACTTTGGGCGTATAATGCGTTCTACACCGAGCGGCGCACGGGTCTGCGGGCGCGTATGTTCCGCACGTTCGCAACGACGCCGGTCACGGTATCGGACGTGCAGCCGGAACTTCGCACGAAACTCGTGAGGGATATTCTCGACAATCACGGATTTTTCGCGTCAGAAGCGAACTTCAAAATAGATACGGCACGGCGGGGGCGCAAAGCGCGCATCAGTTACGAGGTCAGAACGGCCGCACCATGGTATTATTCGAGCGTGGAGTTCCCGCCGGTCGCCGATCCGGTGACGCGCGCGATCGATTCGCTGCGCGCGGGGACGCTGATCCGCGTCGGCGACCGCTACAATATCGATTCGCTCTCCGACGAGCGCGTACGTATCACCAACGCCCTGCGTAACGATTCTTATTATTATTTCCGCCCCGATTATCTGCACTATCTGGCCGACACCATTCGCCGGCGGTTCGACGTCGATATGCGCATGACCATGGTGGGCGGCATTCCGGCGGCCGCGCTGCGCCCCTACCGCATCGGCAATGTGAATATCCAGATATACAACCTCGACGATTCGGGGCCGATGATGATGGGAACGCTGCCCGACAGCACGCTGTTCTGGTATCAGACCCCGCTGCGTGTGCGGCCTAAAATATTGCAGCGCGCGATAACCATAAGTCCGGGCGAAGCGGCGCGTGTGGACGACATCGACCGCACGCTCGACAACCTGACAAGGCTCGGTATTTTTCGCTATGTGAACATGACCGTCACGCCGCTCGACCTGATACGCGAGGACGCCGAGACTTTGGACATGACGCTCTCGATGGCGATGGACCTGCCGATGGATGCGCAGTTCGAGGCCGATATTTCGCACAAATCGAGCAACTTCACAGGGCCGAGTTCGGCGTTCAGCGTGCGCCACAAGAACTTTCTGGGCGGCGGCGAGGTGCTGTCCGTGAGACTCAATGTCGGCTACGAATGGCAAACCGGACAGCACGCCGCCGCCGGAACAGGGCAGCAGATCAACTCCTATGAATTGGGACTCGGCGCATCGCTCACGTTCCCGCGCCTTGTCGCTCCGCATTTCATACGGCGCAATCGGTTCGACACGCGCACGAGTTTCCAGATGGGCGCGGATTTGTTGAACCGTCCGCGATTTTTCCGCATGTTGTCGGCGAGCGGGGCGGTGTCTTACAATTTTCAGACCTCGCCGGCGAGTTTTCACGATCTTACGCTGTTCCGGCTGACCTACAACCGCATGTTGAGCACGACGCCCGAATTCGATGCGCTGCTCGATGCGCGCCGCGCACTGCGCCAGAGTTTTTCCGACCAGTTTATTCCCGCCGCGTCGTACACTTACACGTGGACGCGGCGAACGGGGCGCGCCGGGCGCGATCGGTTCGTGTGGCAGGTGTCGCCCACGACCGCAGGGAACATTTTTGCAGGTATCTACGAACTTTTCGGCGTTCAGGGTGAGAAACGGCTTTTCGGACTTCGGTTCGCGCAGTTCGCCAAACTCACCAGCGAGGTGCGGTATTTCAAGCGTCTCGGCAGCAGTACACTGGCTATGCGCCTTGGGGCGGGTGCGGCCGTGCCTTATGGCAATTCGGGGCAGTTCGACCTGCCGATCAACGAGCAATTTGCCATCGGCGGCGCGAACAGCATACGCGCATGGCCTATCCGCACGCTGGGGCCGGGATCGTTCCGTCCGGCGGCCGACGAACCCTACGGTTACCTCTATCAGACGGGTGATTTCCGATTGGAAGCGAATATAGAATGGCGATTCCCGCTCTTTTCGGGCCTCTTCGGTGCGGTGTTCTTCGATGTGGGTAACATCTGGTTATTGGGTGACGACTCCGAACGTCCGGGAGGACAACTGCGCGGACACACCTTCCTGCGTGCCGCGGCTGTCGGCACGGGCGTCGGGTTGCGCTATGACCTCAGCTTTTTCGTTATCCGCGTAGATTACGGGATCGGATTACATGCGCCATACGACACCGGCGAGAGCGGTTACTTCAACGCCCTGCGCGCCCGCGATGCGCGAACCCTACACCTTGCTGTTGGATACCCGTTTTGACACACGCGTGTGTTTTGACCCGCAACCTCAAACCGGTCGTCATTGCGAGCCTGAAAGGCGAAGCAATCCGGTTTTGTTATCCTTCTGGATTGCTTCGGGCTTAACAGCCCTCGCAATGACGCGCCTCGACAATGACAAACACAAAAAACCCAAAAACAACAAAATATGAAACATTTACTTCTTGCCGCCCTTTGCATGATATTGGCACTGTCGGGCGTAAAAGCGCAGAATACCCTCCAAGGCATTGCCGCCGAGGTTTGCCGCGAACTGCACAAAGTAGACCTCGCCGATACTTCGACACCTGCGATGTCGCGTGCGGCGGAGTTGCTGCAAATCATCGTGCCGCGTATCGATCACCGTGCGCTCGTTGCCGATTACATCAGGGCGAATCCCTATGCCGCCTCGCTGTCGCAGCAGCAGTTGGAAGACCGCATCGCGACTGACATCGCCGTACTGCTGATGCGTGACTGCCGTCCTTTCACCGCCATCGCGCTGAACAACGGCCGATTGCTGCCCGACCTCTCGCCCGCCGCTTTGGCGCACGGCGAACGGCTCGGCAGATTGCTCGACGAACGACTGCGCAACGCCACCATGTCGCAACAACTCGCCAACGCCGCGATCGTCGAAACAGGGGCCGATCCCGTCGAGATGCGCGCATGGCTGCTTACGCACCATGAACCTTATCAACGTTGGACTGTGGGTAATCTAATCCGTCAGTTCCGTCTGTTGCAAAGTCTCGGCGGCGCGATGGGATTTTAATCAATTACGAATTTTCAATTACGAATTACAAATATTCCCGAAAAAGTATTACCTTTGCGGGACGCTTTGGCAGCATCCGGTAAGGCGGATCTGTCGTAAAGTGAATGCTTAAAACTCACATAATGAGCTATTTAACAACCGAAAAAAAGCAAGAGCTTTTTGGTCAGTACGGGAAGTCTAACGTTGATACCGGTTCGCCTGAGAGCCAGATCGCGCTGTTTTCCTACCGTATCAGCCACCTTACGGAGCACCTGAAACGCAACAAGCATGACTACGGCACGCAGCGCTCGCTGTTGCGCCTCGTCGGTAAACGCCGCCAGTTGCTGGAATACCTGAAACGGGTGGACATCGAGAGATACAGGGCGATCATTAAGGCGCTGAACCTCAGAAGGTAGGCTGCCCACACAGAAACGAGTAAAGGCAACTCCGTGTGACAAAAACGGGTTGCCTTTATTTACATCTTGACATTAAATTAAGAGGAAAAATATGCTGTACAAAGAAACGAAGAAGACGATCTCGATGGCAGACGGCCGCGAGATAACGATCTCGACAGGTAAGCTGGCGAAACAGGCCGATGGCGCCGTTGTCGTTCAGATGGGAGATACGATGCTCCTTGCGGCCGTGACGGCTGCGAAAGACGCTAAGGAAGATGTGGATTTCATGCCGTTGTCGGTAGACTACAAGGAAAAATATGCCGCTGCGGGGCGTTATCCGGGCGGGTTTTTGAAGCGCGAGGCGCGGCCGAACGACAGCGAAATTCTCGTGGCAAGGCTGATCGACCGCGCGCTGAGGCCGCTGTTTCCGAGTGACTACCATGCCGAGGTTTTCGTGAACGTGACGCTCATTTCGGCGGATAACGATATACAGCCGGATGCGCTGGCGGGTCTTGCGGCATCGGCGGCCATCGCGGTGTCGGACATACCGTTCGAAGCTCCGATTTCAGAGGTGCGCGTAGCCCGCATCGGCGGCGAATTTGTCATCAATCCCACCTACTCGCAGATGAAGGAGGCCGATCTTGACATTATCGTCGGTGCGACGCTCGACAACATAATGATGGTCGAGGGTGAGATGAAAGAGGTGTCGGAGGCCGATATGCTGGAAGCTATCAGGTTCGCCCACGAAGAAATCAAAAAGCACTGCCGCGCGCAGCTGGAAATGGCGCGGGAGCTCGGCAAGGACGTGAAGCGCGAATATTGCCACGAGAAGCACGATGAAGAGGTGCGCGAAGCGGTGGTGCGCGAGACGTATGACAAGGTCTACGAAGCGGCACGCACGGCAAGTTCGAAGCACGAGCGCGCGGATAAGTTCGACGCTATCGAAGCGGAGTTCATGTCGCGGTACAGCGAAGAGGACCTGGCCGAAAAGGCCAAGTTCATCAAGCGGTACTTCCACGACGATGTGCTTAAAAAAGCGATGCGTAACATGATCCTCGACGAGGGCGTGCGTCTGGACGGCCGCCGCACCGACGAGATCCGCCCGATATGGTGCGAGGTGGGCTATCTGCCCAAGGCGCACGGCTCGGCGTTGTTCACGCGTGGCGAAACACAATCGCTCACGACCGTGACGCTCGGCACAAAGATGGACGAAAAGATGATCGACGAGGTGCTGGTGCAGGGCAGCGAGCAGTTCGTGCTGCACTATAACTTCCCGGCGTTCTCGACCGGTGACGCGCGCCCTAACCGCGGCACGTCGCGCCGCGAGATAGGTCACGGCAACCTGGCGTGGAGAGCGTTGAAACCCGTCGTGCCCCTGGGGCAGGATAACCCTTATGCGGTGCGCATAGTTTCGGATATTTTGGAGTCGAACGGTTCATCTTCGATGGCGACCGTATGTGCCGGAACGCTGGCGCTTATGGATTGTGGGGTGAAAATCTCGAAACCCGTTTCGGGCATTGCAATGGGCCTTATCGCCGACGGCGGCAAGTACGCGGTGCTTTCGGATATTCTGGGCGACGAAGACCATCTGGGCGACATGGACTTCAAGGTTACGGGCACGCGCGACGGAATCACGGCGACGCAGATGGACATAAAGGTGGACGGACTGTCATACGAGGTGCTGGAAAAAGCTTTGGCGCAGGCTCGTGACGCGCGACTCCATATAATGGATAAAATGACCGAAACGATTGCAGAACCGCGCGAGGACTACCGTCCGTTCGTGCCGCGCATCGTGCAGATCATCATCCCGTCGGAGTTCATCGGCGCGGTTATCGGGCCGGGCGGAAAGATAATTCAGGATATTCAGAAGCAGTCGGGTGCGCAACTTACGATTACCGAAGATACGGAGAAGGGTATCGGTATCGTCGATATTTTCTCGAACAACGCCGAGGCGCTGGAAATCGCTCAGAGCCGCGTGAAGGCTATCGTCGCCGTTCCGGAAGTGGGCGAAGTCTATACGGGCAAGGTACGGTCGATCATGCCGTTCGGCGCGTTCGTCGAAATCATGCCGGGCAAGGATGCGCTGATGCACATTTCGGAAATCGACTGGAAGCGTTTTGATACGATGGAGGAGACAGGTCTGAAAGAGGGCGACATTATCGAAGTGAAGCTCATCGGGGCAGACCCGAAGACGGGCAAGTTGAAACTGTCGCACAAGGTACTTTTGCCTAAGCCCGAAGGATATGTCGAAGAGAAACCTCGCGAACGTGAGGGACGCGGTGAGCGCGGAGAACGTAACGGCGACCGTGGAGGCCGTCCGCCGCGCAAGGATCGCAGGTAACATGCGCGCGTGAACGTGAAAAAACGGGTTCGTCCGGGAAGGGACGAACCCGTTTTTATTTGAAGTCTGAGGACAGACCCTGATCAGCGTGGTTTCAGTTTGAGAGCGGGGTGGCGCAGGTTATAATCGCGTTGGCCGCGCTGGGGAGCGGCGAGTAACTCCGGCGGAATCTGCCGACCCTCTCGCACTGCACGTCCGATCAGGTATTCCAGTCCCACGGCATATTCGAAGTGCGGATAAACTTTTTCGCGGTCATAGACGTTGTAGGCCACATGGCGCAGACACCGTACTTTGTCGACAACGGTCTCGAACGGGAGTTCGTTGTCGCGGGAGGGGAATATGCGCACCTGATAGTACATCCGGTCGGCAATGTCGTGCTGATCGACAGCCGGATTATCGTAACTGTCGTAAACCATCTGCAAAGCTTCGCCGAACCGCCCGTCTCGCAACAGGCGCGAAACTCTCTGCCAGAAGATGTTATGCTCCTTGCCGGCAAAATCACACAACGATGCGATGACTTGCTCCGGAGCGTTGGCTGTCGCATCGGCGAGTTTGGCATCTACCGCCTCCCGTCCGAAAATCGCTGCGAAATCGTCATATCCGTCCGACACCTGTTGCAGATACGGGTTGTCTAAACCCGTAATCGCCGTGACGTAAATTGCCCACACATCGGGCTGGCGCAAGTCCGCGCCGGCGTCAAGAAACTCGGCGAACAGCTCCGGGACTTCGCGACTGCGGGCGGCATCTTTCATCAGAATATATTCTTTCAGAAACTGTGCATCATAGCCTCCGGCAGCCTTACGCGCCTCCATCGCCACTGATCCGCGTCCGGGCGTCGAGGCACAAAAAGCGTCATGCAGGAAACGCTCGGCAGATTTGTTCGACCCGCTGCGGTGAATGACCTGCTGCGTCGCGGGGTCGACGAAAAGGAACGTGGGGAAAGATCGCACCTCGTAGCGGCGTGCCAACTCGACACCCTCGCCCTTTTCGGCGTCGATTTTAAGATTTATAAAACGTGCGTTGTACACTTCACCCACTTCGGGCAGTGTGAATACTCCGAGCGCCATCGTCAGGCAGGGACCGCACCACTCGGTGTAGAAATCGATGAATACCGTCTTCCCCTCGCTCCGGGCCAGCGCGAGAGCCTCGTCCCACGTCCCCTCGAAAAAGCGGATTCCGCTAGTGCGCGGCTGCGCCGTGAGCGACAGGTTCACGAATATTAACAAAAGCGCAAAAAGGATTTTTTTCATGGGTTGCAAGCAAAAAATGTCATCCCGAACGCCGTAAGGCAGAGGGATCTATCGCTCGTCTTTCGATGAACAACTAACGATAGATCCCTCGTCGCACTACGTGCTCGCTCGGGATGACAATTTATTTATCAGAGCGACACCTTCTTAAATGCGCGGACGTGCGCCCACAGTACCGCTGTTTCCTGAGCCGCCGTTCGGGCTGTCGCTCCCTTAACACCCGTGCCGAAATGGAACGTATGGTAGAGCTTCGTGTCGGGGCCGGTGACCTCTGTCGTCGACGAAAAATACACGACATTGGTCAGCAACAGTTCCGCACCCAGTGCGGAGAGCGAGGCATTGATCGCCGCCACGTTCGGATGCACGGCTGCAAGCTCGTTCACGGCGGGCAGATACCATCCATCGACGCCGCGATAGGAATATCTCGATGCCCAGACGAACGCCGAATTCGAAGCGGTGAACGGCGTCGGTCTCGTGGCATTTTTCGCCATCATAGCCGCCGTATTTCCCCAGCCGTCGTTCTGGTCGGGGGTGTCGAAGTCAATGCCCAGACCGCCGAAAGCGATGTCTCTGAAATTCGGGCTGGGATCGGGGTCTTCGAGGTTCATTATGATAGCTTCGCGGATATTGGCGTTATCGACCCATACCACTACGCCCATCGGTTCACGGGCAGCATTGTAATATATGTCGCCCGCCTCGAAAAATGTTTTCGGCGGTTGGAGTTCATAGCTGACGGTTGTCGTTGCCGACTGTCCGCCGAGTGTCGCGCGCACTGTGAACTCGCCACGCCGTGCAACGTCGGCAAAAAAATCGGCAGGCGCTGTTAGGCGGATGGAATTACCGACAATCGTCGGCGACCAGCTCGGCGGCGCGCCCTCCAGCATTACCGTCGCTCCTGCGGTGCAGTTGAACGGGATGTTGAAAGTCTGGCCCACCTGTGCCACAATCTCGCGTGAGCCGACCGTTACGAACATGCTGACGGAGGCGGCGTCGAGCGAATGGGAGTTCATAAACTCGGCCATATAGGGCATTACTCTGGTTATGTTAAGCGCGCCGCTCGGCGAGTCGGGCCTGACAACGAAGAGCTGCATGTCGGCACGTGCACCGCTCCATGTGTGGAGATTCACGGTCGCATAGCCCATAAAATCTTCGGCATAGACATTCTCTTGCAGCATCCTGTCTGCGGCAAAATAACCACCCACTCTCTCTGCCCAACGTCCCATGTTGGTAAGCGCGGCGGCGGATGCCGATTCGAGGACGACCATCATCGTAGGCACGGCGCGCGGTGGTATGGGCGCATCGTTCGGTATCGAATATGTCGCAGGATACGGCACGATCGACGCAAAACGGTCGCTGCGCGCCAGAGCAAGTTGAAACAGGAAGTTGCCGCCGGCTCCCGCACCTGTGGCGTGGATACGACTTATATCGACGGTCGGAGTGCTCGTCGCAAAGTAATCCAGAATAGCGTCTATGTAGGCCAGCTCGTTCTCCGTATTTCCCCAGTTCAGCTGGCCGCTGGCGTCGGCATTAGTTGTGCGGCCCGAAACGGGAAAGCACGTGATCCAGTTGCGGCGCATGGCCGTCTGGTTAAGAGTGCTCGACATCGAGATGTTCCAGATCGGATCGTCCGGCTCTACGCCCCATGCGTATCTTACTTCGTCGTGGAACTGGATGACAAGCGAAATGGGTTGCGAACTCACTATCGTGGAGGGCATGAAATATTTGAATCGCCGTTGCACTGTCTCGCCGTCGGGCTGAACAACGTTCAGACGCACCTCGTAGATACCCGGAACGAGCACCCCCGGTTGGGGGTCTATTCCGCCCACGCTCGTATCGTCGAAATCGTCAACCGCGACCTCTTCACGTTGTTGCGGTTCGTAAAGGCTATCGTCCTGCGTGCAGGAATAACCCCATATCGCTACCACGACCAGCAGTAAAAGTATCGAATATCGTTTCATCGTTTTCTCTGTTTTTCGGTTTCGTATTGTCACTGCCGAACGCTTAAAAGACGTTCGGCAGTGACGCTTTGTCATTCAAACTTATATCGTGTCTTTTATCTCGCCCATATATTCGCCGTCGCGCCAGTGGGTTTGGTATTTTATCTGAACATCGACGGGGATTCCTGCGATGCCTGTCGCCGACCGCGCTGCGTTATGGGTGAGCGTAAGGCTCGAAGCATCGAGGTCGAACCACAGCAGGTCGCCCAGCGGTTCATCGCCCATAGCGTCTGAATCCGAACCGTAGCGCGATACGCCGACAAGCATCGTGCGCTCGGTGCGCGAGACACAAATATCGGTTATGCGCGCCTCAGGGCCGTAGCCGAAGTCCGAAAGGCGGAATACGCGGTTGCGCTCCGACGGCGGGAGGTCCGACGCTATGTCGAGAATGTTGTAGAGATACAGTCTGTCGCCGGCCGAGAAGAACATATAGTTGGTATACTGCATCGTATAGAACCGTGAGTCGGGAGTGATTATTCCTCCGTCTACCGTACCCGTCATCGCTTTGGCCGCGATGCCCGTTCCGGTGTTTCGGATAAGCACCAGTCGGCAGTTGCTGCCGTTGGTCAGCACGGCGACCGACGAGTTGTCGGCAATACTTGTCGCACTGCCCCACATCATGCGCATTCCGGGAAAGGCCGGAATGCTTTCAAGAGGGATCTGTGCCGGACTGCCGTATGCAAAGGAGGAGAAGAAACGGCCATGCGTCTGGTCGAAACAGATCAGGTGACCCAGAATGTAGCCCAACTGCTGTAAATGGCTATGCGGCTCAGGCCTCATGTCGTCCCAATAAACGAACGGTGAAATATATCCGTTTGCGCCGTAAGGGCTGGCCACATTCGGAAAGAAAGACGCAGTCCATACGCCCGGCGCAAGATTGAAAGCAAAATACATCCTGCCGCCCGAAACTTCCACGACATGGCAAGCCAGCTGGAACCCCGTACCATATGCATCCGAGCGCCAGATATTGAACCCTTCCAGGACGAACTGCGACTCATAGCCCTCGATATTCGCCGGCGGGAAGGAACTGATACCCGTGTAGGCTTCGCCGGTGAGATGTGACGTACTCTGAACAGGTTCGAGCGTGTTTTTGTCTATGAGGCTAAGTCGATTATCCACCAGCGCCATGATGCGCCCGTATTGGTTCACGAAGGGATAGCTCCGCGCCGACTCACAGTAGATTATCGCAAGTTGCGTGGGATTCGCTCCGAGCGAATGCTCAAAACGATTCTGATAGTAGTTCACCGCCCAGTTGGCCTGCTTGCCCGCCGCTACCTCTTCGGGGCGCAACAGACGCAGATAAGAAAGTTCGGCGCGTCCCTGATATTTGCTGAGAACCATCACCAGATCGCCCGCTGTCGACGAGCTGACGTTGAGCGTGAACCGGTGAAACGCTTTTACGCCCGTTTCTTTGTCGGTGATGATGAAACGGCATACCTTCGTGCCGGGTGTGATGCTTACCAGATATTCCAAGTCGAGTTCTGTGGACACCACATCGCTCACGATCACCCATTCGTATGTAAATCGCTGTGGGTCATCATAGAGCGTTCCGGTGATTTGAGGACGGATGACGAGCATCTCTTCCATGTCGCGTGCATAGAAGTCGTCGATTCCCGCGATTTGCACCTCGTTTATTTCGCGATAGTCGTAGTTGCCCAGGTCCTCGTAGCAGGAGGCGGCCATGAGCGTCGCCGCAAAAGCGAACAGTATATTTTTGAGTTTCATAGTCTTTTTTCGTTTAATTGTTCGGCATCTGCATCGTATTCAGGAACAGGCGTGCGCCCGTCTCCTCGTCGAACGTGGGTATGGCGTTCAGGTAGTTGTTCAGACCGTCCCGATAGGCGCGTCCATTGTTGTTTATGTCAAAAGGAGGGCGGGTACTGTCGGGATTATTGGCATAAAGCTCGTTGAAACCTATCAGAATTCTCCACTTCAAGGGGTGATAGTAGCCCAGTCCCGTGTTGCTGTTCCACCACAGCGGCTCGGTCAGGTAGTCGTTCATCAAAAGGGTCATCTGCACGCCAGCCTCGATTCCCAGATCGAAGTCGTCGCTCGCTTCGAGCCGCAGTTGCAGTCGCGCATCGACCGGATTGTTGAAACTGCGGTTCATGTGTTCGCGCAGGATGGTGATTCTCAGCGTATCGCGCAGCATTCCGGCCCCGATTATTTGTTCGCGCGGGAAAGGCATATAGTGTATACCCGCTTGGGCCGTTGTCTTGTCGGCGACTATCGATACGTAGTAAGTGCGGTCTCTGTCCGACGGCGTGCCGGTATATTCGACCACCAACCTGGCCTCTCCCTGCTCGATCTCTTCGGCAAGCAAGCCGAACGAAAAGGTGCGGGAATCGAAATACTCGCGCTGCTGCGGGCGCAGTGAATTCGGAACGGTGTAGCAACGGAACTGTATGCGGTCTTTGCCCTGATAGGGGAACTCGTGCTTGTCGCTGCATGAGCTACCGACGAAAAGTGCCATAATGCAAAAAAATATCGTTTTTCTCATCGCTGTCTTTTTGTTAGAATGTAACTTTATCACGGTTTCCGTCCTCGATTTCGGCATCGGGCATCGGGAAGACGAATATCGCATCCGACGGTTCGACTTCGCCAGCAGTTGGCGAGCTGCTCGGCAGTGTCGCGTGGAGACGTTTGAAGGCATACCACATCTGTCCCTCGCCGATATACTCGCGGCGCATTTCACCGATCAGTGTCTCGCGCGAGATGAACTGCAAATGGGTATTGTTGCGGATGCGCCGGTCGCGCAGCATATTTATATATGCGAGCGCCGTCGCCTGATCGCCGCTCTCGAAACTGCTCTCGGCAATGACGAGATACATTTCGGAGAGCTTTATCATAGGCATTTTAGGATAAATCGTCTCGGCGTTGCCGTAGAGCCATTTCATAAACCCGCTGCCGGCCGGAAACCATATCGAGAGCCGTGCGTCGTCGTTATTACCCTCGCAAATAACAGAGTAGCTCACGTGCGAGAGAGGCATGAAGGTGGTCATTTCCGGAGTGATGCGGTCACGGAACAACGAAGTGTTGATACGTGGCATCCACTTGTTGCGTAACGAAAAAACATGCTCGGCGGAGAAAAGAGCGTCCAGCTGTGATTCGCCGCGATCGATGTCGGCAAAATCCATCATGCGGAACTTGCCGCTCGTGATTACGCTCTGTGCCGCTGCGATCGCTGCGCTCCACTCGCCGCGGGCCTGATGGACGCGTGCAAGCATAGCCCTTACAGACCATAGATTTATGCGCGCCACATAGCGGTCGGCCATGTTTTTGTTGTCTATCATGTAGGGCACGACGTTCCGGATGGGATCATCGGCAAGCAGCTGCTCGGCCTCGCGCAAATCGTTGATGACGAGCTGGACGACCTCCTCGGCAGTGTACATCGGCGGCAGCGATACTCCGAACTGTTTATTATACGGAATCGACTGCGCCCTGGGGTGGCGTTTAACGTCGGGGCTGAACATTCGGTAAAGGTCGAAGTGCAGATAGGCGCGCAGGGCCGTAGCCTCGCCGCGAATCTGGCGGCGCTCGGCTTCGGTCAGCACGCGGCTGTTCCTGTCCGTCCACTCGATGATGTTGTTGAGCTGAGCGATGGCTTTGTACATCCGTTGCCAGATATTCGCATGAGCACGTTTCACGGAAGCGTCGTCATAGTCGAAATCTTGCAAACGCTGGTATGTTTCCTGACGGATCGACGTGTAACTGTAATACTGCCCCAGCAGGTCGATGTATTCCAACGTCAGCGCCGAGCCGTACATCGTGCTGTCGGCCATCGTTGAATAGACTCCCGCAAGCGACTCGTAGAATCCCTGCGCCGTGGCGTAAAGTTTATGCTCGTCCACGCGGTCTTCGAGGTCTACGTCGAGCCAGTTGTTGCAGGCAGAGGCGAGTGCCGCCATAATCAGGCAGGCCAATATCTTTATTTTTGTTTTCATCATTAATCGCTTTTTAGAACGTTACACTGCAACCCAGCGAAAAACTGCGGGCAAAGGGGTAGTTAAGACCGCGCTCGGCCCTCACCGTCGCGATGCGGAAAAGGTCGCTCGACGCAAGAGTGATCCGCAGCCGCTCGACGCGCGAGGCGGCGAGATAACGGCGCGGCAGCTCGTAGTTGAGCGATATGTTCGACAACCTCAGGAAGTCGTTGCGCTGCACGAGGCGTGAGCTTTGATAAACGGGCGAGCGGTTCGCGACGTCGCGGAACAAAGTCCGGTCGCCCGGCTGATACCAGCGGTCGTAGAGCGCTCGCCGGTCGGCGTTGTAGCCGCGCCGTGCTCCTTCGACTTTCTGCGCCATCGTGGAGTTGAAGATCTTCGCGCCGTGCTCGTAGTTGAACGCGGCAAAGAGGTTGAAACCTTTCCACGTGAGGTTGGTCTGGATGTTCCCCTGAAACCTGGGGTTTATGTCGCCCACTATAACCTTCTGGCGCGGGTCGTACTCATAGGTCAGCGTGCCGTCGAGATTCACGTATATCTCCTGTCCGGTCATGGGGTCGATGCCCAGCGAGCGCACTACTGCCAACGCACTTTGCGAGCGTCCCTCCTGATAGAGGCGGAAAACGCGCGCTCCGCTGGAATTCGTCATGCCCGTATCCGGGTCTATGGCGGTGCTGTATGCCTCGTCGTTCATCGCTTTCATGGCGGTGGAGAGGCGGCGTATTTCGTTGCGGTTGTGTGCGCCCATGAGCGTCACGCTCCACAGCAGGTCGCGCTGACGGTCGCGGATGATGTTGAAGCGCAGGCGCGCCTCTACGCCGCTGTTATCGATTTCGCCCAAGTTCTCGCGGTAACTCGAAAAACCTGTCGATGGAGCTACGTCTACGGCCAGCAGCAGATTTTTTGTGCGCTTGATATAGGCGTCGAGGTTCAGAACGACGATGTTCTGCCAGATGCTCATATCCACTCCGACGTTATATTGCAGCGTAGTCTGCCAACGCAGGTTCGGATTGCCGAACTCGCCCAGCACCGCACCGTGGAAGCCGTTATATTCCGAGTCGGGCAGGTAGTAGAAGCGCGTGATAGCCTGATCGGAAGAGAAATTGACTTGTCCCATCTCGCCCACCGACGCACGCAACTTCATATAGCCGTCGCCCTTCCACCACGCCTCACGGTCGACGTTCCACGCCGCACCGACCGACCAGAACGGCGCGAAACGCTGATTGCGCCCGAATTTGCTCGACCCGTCCGTGCGGAACGATCCGTCGATGAAGAAGCGGTTCTCGTAGCCCACGTTAACGTTGGCGAAGAAACCGGCGAGGCGCGTGCGGTCGAAACTTCCGGTCTGCGACCCTCTTTTCAGCTCAGCCGCAAAAGCAGGGTTCGTAAGTTTATCATTTACAAAGCCTGTGGCCGTAAAGCCCTCCTCGTTGAAACGGAAGGTCTGTATTTCCGATCCTGCACCGGCGCTGAGCGTAAATTTCTCGGCGAAGACGTTGTTGTACATCACGCGCAGGTTGCCGTCGAAATTCATGCTGTTGGAATTCCTCACCGTGTAACTTCCCCGCTCCTCCGGACGGGTAACGAAGAAAAAGTCCGACGATTCGGGCGAGCGATAGCGCTCGTATTTACCTATCCGCTTGGTGAGCGATGCAAGACCCTTCACTTGCAGGTGGTTGTTTATCCGCCATTCGAACGTAAAATTGTCTCGGATTTCCGTGTAACGGTTCACGCTCCTGTTGGGCAGCAGACCGTCGAAGAGCGGGTTTGCCATAATGCCCCAGCCGTTACCGTCGTCGGCCCTCACGCGATAAAAGCGGTTCATTTCGCCAGTTTCGGGGTCGTATATCCGTTCATAAGGGTTGAGCATCGTATATTGTGAAAAACTTCCGTAGGGCGAATCGCGCCCTGTTACGTCATCGACGATAAGGTCATTGAAGAACCTGAATTTATTTCGGATATTGTAGTTTAGGTTCAGCCTGATGCCATATCGCTCGCGTCCCGATCCGCGCATTACGCCCTGATCATTGTCGTAACGCAGGTCTACGCCATAGCGGAGATGTTGGTCGCCACCCTCGACGAAAGCATTGTAACGCTGATTCACGGACGTTTGCAACGGTTGCGACAACCAGTAAGTGTTCACTCCGCGCGCGATCTCGCCAAGCAGGTTGTTGTAATCGATGTCGAGTTGCATCTGCGCCTCGCTGCCCGGGTTAGAGTAAACACCTGCCCGCCGTTCGAATTCGAGCTTTTCACGCGCGTTCATAAGGTTGTAGTCGCGCAGGTCGGGAATCGAAACGAAATAATTTGCATTGGCCGTCACACGAAGTTCGCCGGCGCGCGGACGTATCGTCGCTATAAGGATTACGCCGTTCGCTCCGCGCGAGCCGTAGAGCGCCGTCGCCGCTGCGTCTTTCAGGATCGTGAACGCTTCGATACGGTTCATGTCGAGGTCGAAGACCACTGTGGGTGACACCTCCACGCCGTCAAGAACGTAGAGCGGCGAATTGGGATTGGTGCGCGCGTCGTCGGCTGCATCGCGCAGGTCGAAACCATTCTCGCCGCGTATCGAAATTTCGGGCACGCGGTTAGGGTCGCTTCCCCAATCGTTATTCGGAATCGTACGTACCGAAGGGTCGAAAACCGAGATTGCCGTGAGCATGTTCATCGCTCCCAGCTGGCGCAGTTCCTCGCCCCGCACCGAAACCTCCGATCCGGTGAAACTCTGACGTGTGCGGTCGAAGTAACCCGTAACGACCACATCGTCGATGGCCTGAGCCGCATCGCGCATCGTGACGTTTATCTCCTGCTGGCCGGTATAGACCACCTCCTGCGGCGTCATGCCGAGATACGAGTAAAGGAGTACTGCATCAGCCCGTGCAGGCCACGAGAGCGTGTAGCGCCCGTTGACGTCGGTCACCGTGCCGCGCGTCGTACCCCGCACCGTTACGGCCACGCCAATGATAGGTTTGCCCTCGCCGTCGGTCACATGCCCTGTGACGCTCGCTGTTGCAGGTTGCTGCTGTGCTTGCGGCTGTTGGTTTTGCTGTTGCGCTTGTTGCGTGGCGGTAATTATCACCAGTTGGTCGTTGATGCGGTAATTAAGTCCGTTGGGCGAAAGGATGGCGTCTAAGACCTGTTCCAGCGTCGCATCGTTCATCGACATCGTTACCGTCCGGTTCGCCGGAAAGACATCCTTCACATAGACGAACTCATAGCCCGTCTGCGCTTTCAGCTCTTCCAGAACGGCTTCTATGGCCTTGTTCTCGAACCTCACGGCTATGCGCGTCTGTTGCGAGAACAGAGACTCGGCTGAAAGACTTCCCACGCAACATAGTAACAAAATGAGTTTCAGTCTCATGATTAGCAGTGGTTTTCTCCATCTCCCCGAAGGGTGACGGACACAATTGCAAAAGTTTTTCATTATCTTTGCGGTTAGAGTGATTAATATTGCCTGTGTTGCCGCACAGGCGGGTTTTATTGCACTTCGGGCGGGGCGACGGTTAGAGGTCGCTCCGTTTTTTATTACCTGCTGACGTATATCACCTCTCCTTTCACGCGGAACGTCGCGCCGCTCATCTCGCCGAGGATGTCGAGCACATCCCACAAGTCATCGTAACGCGGAATGCGCCCCTTAAATATTATTCCTGCGAGCTGCGGGTCTTTGAGTTCGAAACACACGTTGTACGATCGTTCTATGGTGACGAGCGTCTCGGCCATAGTTCGTTCGTCTACGGTGATAATGCCGTCGCGCCATGCCGTGTACTGTCGGACATCGACCGCACGCGTGCCGAACATTCCCGTCGCGGTATCGAGCGTGGCCTGTTCGCCCGGTGCGAGGATTTGTGCACTTCCGGCTCTCGGCGCAGAGAGCCGCACGCTGCCCGAAATGAGTGTCGTGAGCACTTCTGTGCTCCCGCCGTAAGCCGTGATATTGAATTTCGTGCCGAGCACTTCGAGCCTCTGCCCCTCGACCGAGACGCGGAACGGCCGCTGCGCGTCATGCGCGACCTCGAAATATGCTTCGCCGCGCAACGTGACCTCACGCTCTTCGCCTCTGAACGCCACAGGATAGCGCAGTTCCGAATCGGCGTTCAGCCAAACGCGCGTGCCGTCTTCGAGCGTAATGTCGGAAACGTACCCGCGCGGGATGCGCAATGTGGTGTGAGATTGCTCTTGTGCGGTGATCGTTTGCGAAGTGCCGTCGCGGCCTTCGACCACCATGCCGTTTTCGCGCACAAGGATCGTAGCCTCGTTTCGGAGCGCAATTTCGCGCCCGTCGTCGAAACGCAACGTCGGAGCTTCGGCGGTAAGCGGACGGATCTCTGGACGCGGATTGTTT
Source organism: Rikenellaceae bacterium (assembly GCA_009783565.1). GTDB lineage: Bacteria > Bacteroidota > Bacteroidia > Bacteroidales > Rikenellaceae > WRDF01. The sequence continues at coordinate 34,667 of WRDF01000013.1, forward strand.
TCACGCAGCATCCACACGCCACCCACAACCATCATTGCCGCTATGGCCGCCGCCGTTACGGCACGGCGTGCGAGTTGACGTGACCTCCGCTTTCGGAAAGCCGCGATCTGTCGCTTCATTTCGGCGCACGGTTTCGCGGTTTCGACGGCGTTGTATGTCGCATATTCGGTTTGCAATGTCCGACCGTCGGCCCATTTGTCATAAACCGCACGGTTCTCCGGCGACTCGGCCGCCCATTGTTCGAGGGTGGCTGCTTCTTCGGACAACAGCGCACCGGCAGCCAGACGTGCAAGAAGCTGTGCCGTAGCAAATGATTTGTTATATTCGGACATAAGGGAAGGGGTTTTAGCTTTATGTTGCATACTACTAAAACGCAATCGATGGGAAAATGTGTAATAAAATATCCTCCCGAACGGTCACGTTCGGGAGGATATTTTATAAACTATGTGCGTCTATTACACTTGCGGTGGCGGAGGAAATGCGCCGACGCACAACAATATAACCGATAACGAGCCTATCTTGCGGCGCAGGATTTGCAGCGATTCGGCTTTGAATTTATTCACAGAGCTGAGCGATATACCGAGACGTTCGGCGATTTCGCGGTTCTTCAATCCTTCGACAAAACTCAGTTCTACGATCTCGCGAAGTCGGTCGGGAAGTTCGCGGATGGCGTTGAAAATCAGAGCCTGAGCTTCGAGGTCGGCCACCAAGATGTGGTCTTCCGCCGAGTGTTTGCCGGTATATGAAAAATAGCGCTCGCGCGCCGAATCCTTGCGGTGCAAGTTGATCGCACTATTGCGGATCGTGTTGTAGAGGAACGATTTCAGCGCGCCGATACCTGCGAACCGGTCGCGGCGACTCCATGCCTGAAAAACCGCATCCTGAACGCAATCTTCGGCCAGCAGACCATGTTGCGTCCCCAGCTGCCGTAACGCATAAAGCAACAACGGCGGGTAGACGCGGTCGTAGAACAGGTCTATACGGCCGCGTTGGAAATCGGCCAATATACGGTCGTCCCAAAGCATTTTACGTTTTTAGCAGGTTTTCAGGGCGTACTGCAATATGCTTGTCACTGCCGAACGCACTTCATGCGTTTGACAGTGACAAAAGCGTGTTACACTCTATATAAAGTCGAGAGGCAGGCGGCGCACGAATGCCGCCGCGTTTTGCATCGCGCGATACATTACGATGTCGTCCTCGATCAGCGGCACTTCGCGGCGGAAATCGGCAAGCACCGCTTCCAGCAGCGGCGAAGTGCGTGCCGGACGCCGCAGGTCCAAACCTTGTGCAGCGTTCATCATCTCGATACCGAAAATCTCGTAGAGATTATCGATGATCCGCAGCAGCTTGGTCGCCGCGTTCGCGCCCATGCTTACGTGGTCTTCCTGCCCGTTCGACGAGACTATCGAATCGCTCGACGCCGCGAAGCAGTACATCTTGTTCTGGCTCACCATTGCCGCCGCCGCGTATTGCGGGATCATGTAGCCGGAGTTCACCCCCGAATTTTCTATAAGAAATTCGGGCAACCCGCGAAGGCCCATGATCAGCTGAGCCACACGGCGTTCCGAAATATTGCCGAGTTCGGCCAGTCCGATGGCAAGGAAGTCGTAAGCCACCGCCAGCGGCTGCCCGTGAAAATTCCCGCCGGAGACAATCATGTCCTCGTCGGGAAACACCGTGGGGTTGTCCGTAACGGAATTTATTTCCGTCCGAACGACCGACTCGACATAACGCAGCGTATCCTTTGTCGCGCCGTGCACCTGCGGCACACAGCGGAACGAATAGGGGTCCTGGACGTGTTCTTTCGGGCGTGCGATAAGCTCACTGCCGGCCAGCAGTGTGCGGAAATTGGCCGCCGTTTCCGCCTGCCCTTTGTGCGGGCGCACGCGGTGCAGCAAATCGGTGAACGGTTCGGGGCGGCCGTCGAACGCCTCCAACGACATCGCGCCGGCAATGTCGGCGATCTTCGACAGACGCCGCGCGTGCAGCACCGCCATAACACCGTGAGCGCTCATAAACTGCGTGCCGTTAAGCAACGCCAGCCCCTCTTTGCTTTGGAGCGTTATCGGCGTCCAGCCGAATTCTTTCAGTACGCCTGCGGCATCGCGCTTCTCACCTTTATACCGCACTTCGCCCTCGCCGATAAGCGGCAGGAAGAGGTTGGCCAGCGGCGCAAGGTCACCCGACGCACCCAGCGACCCGCGATCGTAGACCACCGGCAGCACGTCGTTGTTATAAAGGTCGAGGATGCGTTGCAGCGTCGCCACCTGCACGCCGCTGTAACCGAGCGACAGCGCATGTGCTTTCAGCAACAGCATCAGGCGCACTACGTCCGGCGACACCTCGTTACCCACACTGCACGCATGTGACTTTACAAGATTTTCTTGCAGTACGGTGAGCTGCTCCGCCGGAATCGTCACCTTGCACAGCGACCCGAAACCCGTCGTAACGCCGTAAATGGGCACTTCGCTGGTCGCCGCTTTGTGGTCGAGATAGTCGCGGCACTTTTTCACGCGCGCCCTAACCTCATCGGTCAGCGCGAGTTTTCGTCCGCTCGCCAACAGTTCAGCGACAGCCTCGAACGTAAGTTCCGCCGCGCCGATGTGAAAATGGTCACCCACTGCCATCAGAGCGTCTTTTTTACCTTTTCGAGAAGCTCCTGCTCGCGTGCAACCGCCTCTGTTTCAAGTTGCTCCACCTCTTTCGAGACCCGCGCCACATACTCCTCGTCTTTGAGCGACGTGAGGTTGATACGCACGTTCAGCGCTGCGCCGAGCACCGCGCTGCGTGCACACATCATCGCCACACACGCATCCGTCACGGCGTTCTGGTTGCCCTCAGTCGCCACCAGCGAAAGCGTTTCCATCATTCCGAGCGCATGGCGAGCCACCTGCAACGGCACTTCTGCCGCGATTTTCGTCGCCGCCTGAATCTGTATCGAGCGGTGTGTCTTCTCGTCATCGGTCTCTTTCGGGAGTTTGAACGCGTCGAACACCTTGTTATATGCGTCCGAATCTTCGTCGATAGCCTTCTCGAATGCACTTTGCAGCCCCGCCGCCTCGCCTGCGATTTTCTGCATCAGCGCCTCCTTGCCTTCGTATTTTTTCTTGCCTATCGTGAGGTTCGCCACCATTTGGGCCAACGCTGCCGCGATCGCGCCGTTAAGCGCCGAAATGCTCCCTCCGCCCGGAACGGGGTCACTGCCCGCCGTCTGCGCAAGAAATCCTTTTACCGTAAGATCAACTAACATAGTATTTTGGTTTTTACTGATTATTATACACTACTCCGCCCTTGACCACCGTGCGGACAATATTCATCGCCACGTGATAGGGCAGAAATTTGTAGGACGGAAAATCGAGCACGAGCAGGTCGCCCCGTTTGCCGACTTCCAGACTGCCGATACTTTCGGCACGTCCGACGGCCGCCGCGCCATTAAGGGTCAGTGCCGTCAGAGCCTCCTCCGCCGATATCTTCATATAGATGCACGCCAGGGCAAAGGTCAGCGGGATCGACGACGTGAAGCTGCTGCCCGGGTTGAGGTCGGTAGCCAGCGCGACGGCACATCCCGCATCGATCATCTCCCGCGCACGCGCGTAGTGCTCGCGCAACGAGAATGCCGTGCAGGGCAGCAGCGTCGCGACCGTCGAACTCGCCGCAAGCGCGGCGATGCCCTCGTCCGATGCCATCAGCAGATGGTCGGCCGAAAGGCAGCCTATTTCAGCGGCCAACAGAGCACCGCCTGTGTCCACAATCTCGTCGGCATGTATCTTTGCACGAAAGCCCAATGCCAGCGCAGCCGTCAGATACCTGCGCGACTGTTCGGGAGTGAACACGCCGCGCTCACAGAAAATATCGCAGCATTCGGCCAATCCGCGCTCGGCGACTTCGGGCATCACTTCGGCTATCATCCAATCTATGAACTCGTCCTCACGCCCTTTCCACTCCGCCGGTGTCGCATGTGCACCCATGTACGTCGGCACGATGTCCATCGGATGCTCCGCATCGAGCGCGCGCATCACCTCCAATTGACGCAGCTCCGTCTTCCGGTCCATGCCGTAACCGCTCTTGCCCTCGACGGTCGTAATGCCGAGCGACAACATGCGGTCCAGCCGCTCGTGCGCCGATGCGAAAAGTTCGTCGAACGACGCTGCACGTGTGGCACGCGTGGTGCTGTGTATCCCGCCGCCACGCTCCATGATCGACATATAACTGTCGCCCCTCATGCGCCACGAGAACTCCTCCTCGCGATAGCCGCCGAAGACCAGATGCGTGTGCGAATCGACGAATCCGGGTACGACGGCACGTCCCCCAGCGTCTATCACAGTGTGCGCCGAGTAGTCGCCGGCGGGCAGTTCGGCCGTACTCCCGACGTAGGTTATTACACCGTCGGTGACGACCACCGCGCCGTCTTCGATAACGGCCAATGCAGACATTTCCGCTCCCTTGCGCGCCGTTTTGCCTGTGGGCGTAACTACCTGCGCAGCGTTGCGGATGACGATGTTGCCGGAATGTTTTGCACGTTTACTTTTACAACTCATTGTTAATTATTATGTCATCCCTCTGCCCCTGCGGGACGTTCGGAATGACGAAATTATTTCTATTCCATTAACTGGTTTTCAAGCACCTGTTTCATCGAAAAGTTTTCGAGTCCCAGGTAATATTCCGCCGTATCGACCAACGCCTGCATCGGCACGAGGCCCACGATCTCGCCCCCCGCAACCGTCACGCCCCATCTCTGCGCCTCCATGCGCACCATCTCGTGGGCGCGGTAAATGGCCGTTTTGGTGAAATCCGTAAGGTTCATCGACACCTGTACAATGCCCCTATCGGTCAGCTCAACGCCCATCGCCTTGCAGAAGCGCAGTCCGCCGCCCATGTGGCGCACCGTCTTGGCGATCTTGTCGGCGATCGCCAGGTCGTTGGTATTCAGGTTCACGTTATACGCCACCAACGGCATCCGCGCGCCTATAACCACCGCACCCGCCGTTGCGTGAGGTTCTTTCGGCCCGAAATCCGATTGCCATTCCGGCTTTGCCATTTTTTCTTTCAGGCCTTCGAACTCGCCTTTGCGCACCGTCGCCAGATTCTCGCGCTCGGGTTTGCTCGCCGCCTTCTCGTAAAGGAACACCGGCAGAGCATACTTCTCGGCGACTTCGGCCGCCACTTCTTTCGACAGCGCGACGGCCTCGTCCATCGTCATATCCTTGATTGGAATGAATGGCACGACATCCACCGCACCCATACGCGGATGCTGACCCTCATGCTTGGTGAGGTCGATGTGCGCAACCGCAATACCGATAGCCTCGATGACCGCTTTTTTAAGCGCCTCAGGCTCGCCCGCCGTCGTTACGACCATACGGTTGTGATCCTTGTCCGCGCTGTAATCCAACAATTTAACGCCCGGCTTTCCGCGAAAAGCATCGACGATCTTCTCCATCACTTCCGGATTGCGCCCCTCGCTGAAATTGGGCACACATTCGACAATTTTTGCCATGTTAATCTTTATTTTTTAGTTTATGTTTTTGATTATCAATTTGTAACTCTTAGTGTCCAACTCGCATCTTTTGAAAGTCACTTCGGGTTTATCTACCAATGCTTCTTTTACTTTCTTAATAAATTCAGGCGTTGATTTGCAGCCGAAAATAACGGTCTTCAATGCCGAAGGGTTATATGGGATTTTGTTGCGAGTTTCGGGATAATTAAAAACCCTGTACTCATCTTCATATTGCCAATCGAGAAATTTATTACGAACAAAGCATCTTATTTGTTCCATTGTATTACCAAAATGGCTATGCTCAGTATAATCCTCTACATATCTCATAGGTATGAGATGATAAAATGTATCTATGTCCTTGCTAAGGTCGAACTCCAAGCATATACCTTTGTGTGAATTCGCATAGTGCGACCACATCAATATATTATTGTTTTTGGCAGTAAAACAACACGTTCTCACTTTATCTGTTATTTCGGCAACGGTTTGTGTCATTACACTTGTAATATCTACAACTCCATTAGCCCATTGCCATGCCGTTTCAGAAATTTTATCCAAAGAAAGCGGAAATCCTTGCTTGTCATTCAAGTCGTAACAATGTCTAAATATCTCGTCATATGAATATGATAGCCTAAAACTCAGTTGGCCGTCAAAAGGGTCATTATAATCCTCCAATTTAGAAAACCAAAGATAACTCTCTCTTAAACTTTCCAGAGTATAGTCATTATCAGGTCTGTATCTAAATAGAGTATTCGGCATCTCCATATTTCCAACTCCTTTAAATAATGTCGTCCGTCGAAAATCTCGGCTTCGTGCGCTATTTATATTAATCGATCAATCAACTCATCATCCGCGACATACGGCATCGTTATATGATAGCCGTCGGCGTGCGAGGCGTTGAAGTTCGCGCAGGTGGAAATGGCATTGGTGTTACGCGCCCATGAGCGGCGCGCAACGCCTCCCATCACGTCCCACAGCATTGCGCTGTGCAGTATCTCGTCCACGCGCGCACTGCCGTCAAGCACCATCCCGAAGCCGCCGTTCACCGACTTGCCGATGCCCACGCCGCCGCCGTTGTGCAGCGCGACGAGGCTCATACCCCGCGCGGCGTTCCCGGCGAAGCACTGCACGGCCATGTCGGCCATCACGTTGCTGCCGTCCTTGATATTGGCCGTTTCGCGGAACGGCGAATCCGTACCGCTCACGTCGTGGTGGTCACGGCCGAGCATTATCGGCCCAACCTCGCCCGTGCGCACCATCTCGTTAAAGCGCAGTGCGATGTTCAGCCGACCGAGAGCATCCTGATACAGAATCCGCGCCTGGGTACCCACGACAAGCCGGTTCTTCTCCGCATCGCGAATCCAATTATAGTTATCCATATCCTGCGGTCGACGATGGGGGTCGATCGTTTCCATCGCCGCGCGGTCGGTGCGTTGCAGGTCTTCGGCCCGGCCGCTCAGGCACACCCAACGGAACGGCCCGTAGCCGTAATCGAACAGTTCCGGCCCCATAATATCCTCGACGTACGACGGCCAAATGAACCCGTCTTTTTCGTCGTGGCCGTTCTTCGATATCGCCCGCTCGCCCGCGTCGTATATCGCCTTCATGAACGAGTTGCCGTAGTCGAAAAAGTACGTCCCCTTAGCCACCAACCGCCGTATCACTTCGAAATGGCGGCGCAGCGAGGCGTCCACCAACTCGTGGAACTTCTTCCGGTCTTCTTTCAGCATTCGCGTGCGCTCTTCGAACGAGATTCCCGCAGGACAGTAGCCTCCCTCATAAACCGCATGGCACGAGGTCTGATCCGAAAGCAGATCGATGTGTAGATTGTGCCGCTCGGCATATTCCAGCAAATCCACAACATTGCCGTGATAAGCTATTGAAGCAGGCTCTTTCGCCGCCATGCCCTGCTGCGCAAGGCGGAACGCCTCGGCCACGTCGTTCGTCACGAAACGCACCCACCCTTGCGAGTGGCGCGTCTCGATGCGCGACGCATCGACCTCCGCCGTTATCGACACCGCACCCGCGATGTCGGCCGCCTTGGGCTGCGCACCGCTCATGCCGCCCAGACCGCTCGACACGAACAACCGTCCGCGCAAATCCTCGTCCGCCCCGAGACCCAACTTCAACCGGCCGGCGTTGAGCAGCGTGTTATAAGTCCCGTGAACTATCCCCTGCGGCCCTATGTACATCCACCCTCCGGCGGTCATCTGGCCGTAACACGCAACGCCCATCTCGGCCGCGATTTCCCAATCATGTTGGTTATCGAACATGCCGATCATCATCGAATTGGTAATAATGACGCGCGGGGCAGAGGGGTGCGAGCGGAAAAGTCCGAGCGGATGGCCCGATTCGACGACCAGCGTCTGATGGTCGGTCATCTGCTCCAAATATTTCATTATCAGGCGATACTGCATCCAGTTCGCACACACCTGCCCCGTCTCGCCATACGTCACGAGTTCATAAGGATACAGCGCGATGTCGAAACATAGATTATTGTCGATCATAACCTGGAACGCCTTGCCTTCCAGACAGTTGCCCTTATATTGGTCGATGGATTTAGCCTTCAAATCACCTGTCGGGCGATAGCGGTAACCATAGATCCGTCCGCGTGTGCGCAACTCTTCGAGAAATTCGGGCGCGAGCGTTTCATGCAACTCTTTCGGAATATATCGCAGCGCGTTTTTCAGAGCGGTGCGCGTCTGCGCGGGCGTAAGGCGGAAACCGCGATCGGGAGCGCGCCGTATGCCGGCGATGAATTCGGGATAATCGGGCAGCATCGTGCCCAAAGAAAAAGTTTCGGTGGTCATAATAAAATTATTATTTAATTTATGACGGCAAACTTACTAAAAAAATGCGAATTAATGTGTTTGTGGATTTTCGTAAGTCTTTTGCTTTGACATATTTGATATAAAAACATCGCCTCTTTTCAGAAGAGGCCAGGGCCTGAAAATATTTTCGAGCTTCCAAACGAAATATTTATGGACAACCGATGCCAAGCCGGAATCTCCGGATTGATGGTTATAGTTGCCGGAGGGCAAGCAAGCGGTCAAAGATGAAGCCGATAACAGGCTTAACAGCCATGATTACGACTGAACGGCACGCTGAACAGCGTGCCGTTCAGTCGTAATCATAAAGTATTTCCTATTTCTTTACATTCGGCGCTTCGAGGCCGTAGTTGTTCTTCTTGTTGAGCGCTTTGAGCCATATGCCCAACATGAACGCCAGCACGCCGAAACCGGCGAAGATCAATAGCGGATAAGTATAATCGTAGCTTACGCCCGTCACGCCGGCTTGAATTTGCTCGGCGACGCCCGGATTGCTCTTTTGAAGCGACCAGCCGAAAAGGCTCGGCACTAAGAACAGCCCCACGTTCTGAATCCAGAATATCAATGCGTATGCCGACCCCATATAACGGCTCTCGACGATTTTAGGTACCGAAGGCCACAGCGCGGCCGGAACGAGCGCGAATGAAATACCGAGCAGCAGGATCGTGATGTAGGTGAGCGACGTGGTGAGCGTTGCATAAGCGAAGATCAGATGACAAATGCACATCAGTGCTGCGCCGAAGATGAGCATCGTTGCGGCGCGTCCGCGAAAATCTATAAATGCGCCTATAAATGGGGTGAGTGCCATCGCGCCTATCGGAAACAATGAGAAAATCTTTGCGGCCGATGTGGCATCGATTGCCAACCGCGTTTGGATCATCCCCGTTGCGAACCTTTGGAATGGGAAGATCGACGAATAGTAGAGCACGCATAGTAGCGCCACGATCATAAACACACGGCTGGTGAATAGTCGCCCGATGTCGCTGACACGAAATTTGTCTTCTTCGGAACTGCCGTTGTGCGCCATACTCAGCTGCCTGTCCAGTTTTCGGTCCATGAGAGCGTAGACCGAGAATGACAGCAGTCCGACGCACAGCAGCAGACCGCAAATAGCAACCGGCATCACTACACTTCCGAATGAGTCGGCAATAGCGGGCGAAAGCCTGAAAATGGCGAAGACACCCAGTCGTGCGATAGCCATCTCCAAGCCCATTGCCATAGCTAACTCTTTACCTGCGAACCATTTGACAATAGCTCTGGACACCGTGATCCCGGCCATCTCCGCGCCGCATCCGAATATTGCAAAGCCCAGCAAAGCCATCTTAGCGCTCGGCGGGAACGATGTCCAGAACGAACTCATAAAATCGTAGCCAAAGCCGCCCGCACTGAACGCGTCGCTAATCCCGTAAAGTTTAACCGCGCCGCCAACTACCATAATTGATGCCGCAAGCAAACCTGTGAAACGTACACCCATCTTGTCGAGGATTATTCCCGCGATAATTAGGAATCCGAAGACGTTCAGCATATAACTCGATCCGCCTACCGTCCCGAAAACTCCGGGTGTCCAGCCGCGCTCTGTCGCCAGCAGATTCTCTAACGGTGAGAGCACGTCGAAGAACATGTAGGCAAAGAACATCAGGAGCGAGAGCAGGATCAGCGCGCTCCAACGCGCTACCGGACTGTCGCTGATGTTTTTTTGTAGTACTGACATCATAAGTCTTGTTGTTTGAGTTTGTTTTTTCGTAAGTCAGAGTTTCTTTTTAACCGGCTCGATATGGATCATCACATGGGTCTGCGGGCCGTATTTCGCCCGCAGAGCATATTCGATCTGCGAGATTTTGCTGTGAGTTTCTTCGAGCGTCGAGCTGCCGTCCATTCGTATGTGGAACTCGATGGCATAGCTCGCGCCGATCTTGCGCGTGCAGAGGTTGTGCAGTTCGCTCACTCCGTCGAACGATCCCACCGTTTCGCAAATTTCGCGCTCGACATCTTCGGGCAACGATTTTTCCATCAACTCGTCCATCGCCGGCTTCATCAGCTTCACCGCCACCCTAACTATAAACACGCTCACCACCACGGCGGCCAAAGGGTCGAGAACAGCCCAGCGCGGGCCGAGAAATATCGCTCCGCCGATGCCGATAGCCGTTCCTATCGACGACAGCCCGTCGCTGCGGTGATGCCACGCATTGGCCACCGTCACGTCCGACTTCAACCGTCGTCCGCGCACAACCGTGTAGCGGTAGAGCGCCTCCTTGAAGACGATCGTCGCCAGAGCCGCCCAGAAGGCGATCATGCCCGGCCTTTCGAGCACTTCGCCTTTTATCGCCGTCACGACGCGCTCTGCGCCGCCATATGCGATCATCACGCCGACGACAAGAAGCACTACTCCTATAATAAGAGTCGCCAGCGTTTCGAACTTGCCGTGTCCGTAACGGTGCTTCTCGTCGCGCGGTTTTCCCGAAACGCGGACAAAAGCAAGGATAACGATGTCTGTCGCCAAGTCCGACAGTGTATGAACGGCATCGGCGATCATCGCCGCGCTTCGCCCCAGTACCCCCGCCGCAAATTTAGCCAGTGCCAGCGCCAGATTCACAGCGCTACCCACCAGCGTCACCTTATATATTTCCCTGTTGCGCGACCGGGTGCTCGTCATGCCTGAATATTTATTACTCCCTCGAAAACTCTGCGCGCCGGGCCGGAGAGGACGATGTTGCGGAAACTATGGTTATTGACTGCCTCGAATTGCACGCGCAGTTCACCGCCTCTAACGTGGACGAGCACACTCGTCCGCAGACCGCCTTTCCAAACATGCGCCGCTATTGTCGCCGCGACTGCCCCCGTGCCACATGCGAGCGTTTCGTCTTCGACACCGCGCTCGTATGTGCGCAGTTTCAGGCTGCCGTCGGGCAGCACCTGTGCAAAGTTCACGTTCACGCCGCCCAGCGTTGCAAAACGTTTGTCATCGCGCAACAGACGTCCGAGATGAAACACGTCGAGCGCATCGACATCATCCGTAAATTCGACATAATGCGGCACTCCCGTGTCTAACATAAACGACGCGTTGCCAAGAGGCGTGCACACTTCCACATCACGCATCGAAACCCGCACTTCGCCGTCCGAAAGGATTTCTGCTCGATGCTCGCTGTCCGCTCCGACAAAACGCATAGAGTGTCCGACCGCACCTAAATCACGAGCGAACAGCGCGATACATCGTGCGCCGTTACCGCACATCGCCGCCTCGCTACCGTCGGCATTGAAATAGCGCATACGGAAATCGTAGCCTTCGTCACCGTCGAGCAGCGCGAGCAACCCGTCGCCGCCCACGCCGCGCCGGCGGTCGCACAGCCGTCGCACCACGTCACCATCGAGGTTACCGCCTAGACCGCCGCGCATGTCGAGCATCACGAAATCATTGCCAGCGCCTTCGTATTTCCAGAATCGCGTCTGCATAACACATTTATTCAAGCACAAATATACGATTTTGTCACAATCCACGCGCGAAAATTTGCCATATCCGATTTTGGGCGCTAAATTTGTTGCCGATAAGAAAAGTCGAAAATTAAAAAATTAACGATCATGTCAAAAATCAAGATTGGAATCAACGGCTTCGGGCGCATCGGGAGACTGGTGTTCCGCGTGGCCATGCACAAACCGCAGCAGGTCGAGATAGTGGGAATCAACGACCTTATCGACGTAGACTACATGGCCTACATGCTGAAATACGACAGCGTGCACGGGCCGTTCGACGGCACGGTCGAAGTGCGCGACGGCAAGTTGGTGGTGAACGGTCATGCTGTCCGCGTTACGGCTGAGAAAGATCCGGCAAACTTGCGCTGGAATGAGGTAGGCGCAGACTATATCGTAGAATCGACCGGATTGTTCCTTACGAAAGAATCGGCCGAGAAACACCTGCACGCCGGTGCGAAATACGTTATCATGTCCGCACCGTCGAAAGACGACACGCCGATGTTCGTTCTGGGCGTGAACCATAAGGCGTATAAGGGCGAGCCGATTATTTCGAACGCATCGTGTACGACTAACTGCCTTGCGCCGCTGGCCAAAGTGCTGCACGATAAGTTCGGGATTCTCGAAGGGCTGATGACCACCGTTCATGCCGCCACGGCGACGCAGAAGACCGTCGATGGACCGTCGGCGAAAGACTGGCGCGGCGGCCGCTCGGTCTTCGGGAATATTATCCCGTCATCGACAGGTGCGGCTAAGGCTGTCGGGAAGGTGATACCGTCGCTGAACGGCAAACTCACGGGAATGTCGTTCCGCGTGCCGACGGCGAACGTTTCGGTCGTCGATCTCACGGTGCGTCTGGCGAAAGAGACATCCTACGAAGAGGTGTGCCGCGTGGTGCGCGAGGCCTCAGAGGGCGAACTTCGCGGGATTTTGGGCTACACCGACGAGTCGGTGGTTTCGACCGACTTTATCGGCGATCCGCGCACGTCGATATTCGATGCCGGAGCGGGCATCCAGCTCTCGCCGACATTCATGAAGTTCGTGACGTGGTATGACAACGAATGGGGCTACTCGACAAAGATCGTCGAGATGATCGAATATCTTGCGACAGTGAATAAATAAACGCGCGGGAACGTAATGTTAAATAGCCGGAATCTTCACATGGAGAATCCGGCTATGTCTTATCTGAAAAATCGAAAAACATGAAAAAAATATTATTGGCGGTGGCCATGATATTTGCAACGACAGCTATGGCCGTTGCCCAGAATACTCGGAGTACGCAATTCCGTTGCAGCAGTCCCCACTGCACGGGAGAGTGCGAATACGCACGCACGATGCAGGCACAGCATATAGCGCAGGCCAAGAAAAAAAGCCCGTTCGAGTTCGGAGTTAAAGCAGGTCTGAACACCGGTAATTTTCGGGTTGAGCGCGACGGCATTCTCGACAATATGGGCATCCGCATCGACGGACGCACGGGCTATCACGCCGGAGTTTATGCGCGGCTGAATATTGCCGGCGGTTTTTTCATTCAGCCGGAAGGAGTTTACAACTGGGATCGCTATGATATCAGGGTTTGGCAAGCCGGCACGGGAGAAATTTTGCGGCACAATACGGCGGTGCGCGTGCGCGTTATCGAAGTTCCTGCGCTGGCGGGTTGGAATATCGGAAGCAGTTTCCGGTTAATGGCCGGGCCGGTATTCAGCTTCGAGAATACGTCGTTCGAGCGTGGGGGCGTCGTTACGGATTCTGACCTTATGCGCCCGAAGACGGCGTTCACGGTCGGCATCGGTGGCAGCTTGGGAAGCCGCGTGTCGATCGACATTCGCCGCTGCTGGCAGTTCAAAAAAGACGGCAACACCGTGACTATCGATGACCGCCTGATCGACTTGGGGGATAGATTTACGGGCTGGACGTTCAGTATAGGATATAGGCTTATTCCGGCGAAATAGGGTTTCCTGCCCGAATTTGTTTTTCAGGAAAACATTGTTATCTTTGCAAGGATATGTTTTGATAACCCTTAAAAATTCGTTAAGTATGAAGAAAGCAGTTTTTATTTCACTCGCAATTTTCGGTTTACTGGTAGTTGTGGTTGCCTGTGATTTTTCGGGTGAGAGTTCGAAGAGCGGAGTCAGGATTACAGCGGAGCAGCGAGCCCAA
>WRDF01000014.1 GCA_009783565.1 Rikenellaceae bacterium
TATGCTGCTCAGGCGATGGCGATATATCCTAATGTATATAACAGGTATCTGTTGTATCGATATTACCTCGGCAAAGGCAACACAGAGGCGGCGGAGCATTACCTGACCCTTGCTACCACGAATTTAAGTGGGATGGAAGAATATGCTTTCAGAGATCTTCTCAAAGAACTGAGAGGCGGGGAAGATGATGAGGAAGGAGCAGGCAAAGAATAAAAATGTCAGCACGTGCGCTTTTACGGATATAATATAAAAGAACAATGGAGATCGAAGGAACAGTCGTACAAATACTGCCGCAGGTAAAGGGCGTGAGCGCGCGCGGCGAGTGGGTGAAGCAGGAGGTGATTTTCGAACAGCCGGGTGAGTTCGGGCGAAAGGTGTGTGTGTCGTTCTGGGGCGATAAGGCACAGGATGCGGCGGCCATGAAGCCGGGCGAAAGAGCGAAAATGTCGGTGAGCGTAGAGTCGCGCGAATATAACGGACGGTGGTATACCGAACTGAGAGCGTGGAAGTTGGATAAAGGTCAGGCGGGCGCACCTGCGCCTTCGATGCCTTATGCGGCGGAAGCTGGTGCAGGTGCGCCGACTGGCGGTTATGTGCCGATGCCTGTGACCGAAGAGCCGAACGCTGCGACGAAAGACGAATTCGACGATCTGCCGTTTTAAGCCCGTGTGTGGTTTCCGAGCAATAACATTCCGAATGTATAGCAGAGGAATGTTGAATTAGGATTTTGCATGGACGGTGGCCGTATAGAGATTTATGGCAGGAAAGTTGCAATGACGGTATGTAACGACCGGCTGAGAGTTCGCGTCCGGAATTTTTCAGAGACGGGAAAAATCTTAGGGCAGTCGAGACGAAAATAACGAGAGAAAAATATTAAAACCGATTTAATGATGAGAATAAAAACTTTTTTGCTGGCGATCGGCGGCGCATTTTTGCTATTTGGCAATGCGCATAATGCTAAGGCTCAGGACTTTGCTATTAAGACCAATCTGCTGTATTGGGCGACCACTACGATGAACTTGCAGGTTGAGTTCGGGCTGGGTGAGCGCACGACGCTTGAACTCGGCGGAAATTGGAATCCGTGGACGTTCGATGACAATAAGAAGATCAAGCACTGGCTGGTGCAGCCGGAGTTGAGGCTATGGAACTGCGAGAGGTTCAATCGCGGGTTCTTCGGTATTCATCTCATTGGCGGTCAGTTCAATGCCGGCGGGATCAAACTGCCGTTCGACTTATGGCCGGATTTTGAAAACCGTCGTTTTGAAGGCTGGATGTACGGCGGCGGCATAAGTTATGGCTATCAGTGGTATCTGGGCCCGCGCTGGAATCTCGAAGCGACGATCGGCGCAGGATACATGCGTCTCGACATGACGGAATACAATTCCGAAGTGTGTGGAGAGGAACTCGGCAAGAAGAAGCGGGACTATTGGGGACCGACGAAGGTCGGATTGTCGTTCGTATACTTGTTCTAATATAATAAATGTGTGATATGAAAAAGATAATATTCACCATGTTTCTCGCTGCGATGTCGCTCTCGGCATTCGGGCAGGCAGGCGAGGTTCTGGACATAACCATAGATAAGTTTGCGCGCGACGGCCGCAATGTCGATGTGGAGTTCACGATCAATGTGGACGGCAGACATTTACGCACAACGGAGGCGTGGACGATCATTCCTTCCATACGTGCAGGGGCAACGGTCAAGCAGCTCGAACCGATAGCGATTAACGGGCGTAACAAGAGCCGTATGATCGAACGCGACCGCGTGCTTGGTGGTCATCGTTACAGCCTGCAACAGGCGAGCGAACCGATCGGACGACGTGAGGTGCGTGCGATAAAATACAGACAGACAGTGCCTTACGAAGATTGGATGCGCAACGCCACTCTTGTGTTCGACGAGGTTCTCGTTACGTGCTCACACCGTTTCACGTTCCTCCAAACGATGGCGAATATCCATGCGCCGCAACCTCCCGCGCCGTATGTGATGACCCCGATGGCGGCAGTTATCATACCCGTGCAGGAGGAAGTTAAAGAGCGTGCGATCTCGGCGACGGCGCATATCGATTTCCACGTGAACCGCATGGAGATCGTGCGTGATTTCCGCAATAACTCGCAGGAACTCAACAAGATAAACACGACGCTCAGAGAAGTGCGTGATAATGCCGACATGACGTTCAGGGGTATATATCTGCATGGTTTTGCTTCGCCCGACGGTCCGTATGCCAATAATGAACGCTTGGCGCGTGGCCGGGTGGAGGCGTTGAAGAACTATGTATCGACCAATTTCGGAGTTCCGGTGGCGGCAATTACCACGAATTACACGGCCGAAGATTGGGTAGGATTCCGTGAACTGGTCGAAAAGAGTATTATGGAAGGTCGTCAGGAGATACTGACGATCATCGACAGCGGCGATGCTCCCGATGCCAAAGAAGCGCGTATCAGGCAGATACGCGGCGGGCAACCGTGGCGACTGATACTCGCCGAGATGATGCCGTCGTTGCGCCGCACGGACTATCGCGTCGACTTTACCGTTCGTGAATACAACGTGCACGACGCTCGCGCGGTGCTCGAAACCAACCCGTCGCTGCTCAGCCACTATGAGTTGTATCAGTTGGCGCAGGAACATGCCAATGATGCGCAACTGGTAAGCCGGATATACGGCATTATCGAGCGGCAGTTCCCGACCGATGACGTGGCCAATCTGAATGTTGCGGCATTTAAAATCGGTCGCGGCGATTTCGCCGGCGCGCGTATCAACCTCGACCGTGTTTCCAACAACCGCAATAATAATACTGCTCTCAACAATGCGTTCAACAATAATCTGGGCGTGGTTAATATGATGCAAGGTCGCTATGACGAAGCACGTCAGGCGTTCCGTCAGGCGGGCAACCTGACCGAGGCGCAGCATAACCTCCGCGAACTCGACAAGTTTATTGAAACGCAGCGCGTGATCCAGTCGTTCAATTAGGGTCAGTGTTTCATAAAAAAGCCACCTCGTTGTTAAAACGAGGCGGCTTTTTTATTTTATGAACAGCTACTTTATTTCGTCCCTATGACAACGTTCGCTTTTTGAGTAAGGTCATCGCCTGTGTTGATGGGGCGGATGATGAAACTCATGTTACGCGGCGTGGCGAATACACGATCGTGCATAAGCGGCGGACCCTGTCCGCAACTGTTTCCGCCAAGCCCCGTGACCGCTGCATCGAGACGCAGGTGCGTACCGCTGCTTGCGGGCAGACGGTGCGTATGTGTCGCCAAAGTCATTTCCAGCGCACTCCACGGTAGAGCCGAAGCACAACCCGGCGTACCGAAAACGAACAGTACTCCTTTACCATCGGGCGTAGTGAGTGCACACCAACGAACATCCTCGCGGACACCGGTGCTTTGCGGCTTTGGCCACGCGACGAACTGATCGCTCACCGTACTTTCATGGATTTCGATGAACTGACCGGTCTTGCGGTCGGCGTAATTGTTCACCGGCCCGCGTCCATAGTAAGTGTACTGCGACAGTTCGGCCGGCAGCTGCATGGCGTAGCCCATACGCGCCAGCGCGAGTTCGGGCTTGTTCGATGTGACATCGGCCTGCAACTCTATCGAGCCGTCGGGGTAGACAGTCCATGTAAGCTCCGACGTGAACTTGAAATCATCAGGGCCGAACGGCTCGGAGTTCTCGGTGATAACATATCGTCCCGACGTGCCGCCCGTGAGCACCGCGCCCTGCGGGGCTTGGGATTCGACGGTAAAGCGCAGCACGACCGTACCATTTGAGAGTAGATTCGCACTCCCTGCCGTTGTTTCGTGGCGCATATTATGCAGCCCGTTCTCGAACCAATGGCGCATTGCCCAGTTATCGTTATCGACCGGTGCGCGCAGACAGTCGAGCAGCGGCCCTTCGCCTGGGCGAATGATTGTCACGCCGCCATAAATAAGACTGTGGATAGTGCCGTTGCGTCCGTCGAACAAAACTTTAAAATCGTCTCCCATTATCGCAAGAAACTCGCTTTCTTCGCTGCTCACGGCAAGGCTGTTATCGTTTGATGCCGCAACGCTGCTGGTTGCGGTTCGACCCAACAGAGGGCCGACAGCAAGGCTCTTGTCGCCTGACGATGCAACTTCCGCAATCGTCGGTCGCCCGACAGCCTCTTTTACTGCGAGTTGTTCGTTTTTCTGCACATATCCCGCCTTAGCCCAGGGTTTATCTTCGGAAAGCAGGAACTCCAACTTAACTAAATACTCGGATTGCGGCGCAAGGCGCGCGTATGAGTAAGGCAATACGACCTCCGCTCGCCCGCGCGGCGCGATCGTCGTCGCCGGCAGCATCGCTTCCGAGACTTTCCTGCCGTCCTGCCACAACGACCAGCGAATGCGGTAATCGTCGAGCGTCGTGAAATAATTCTTATTGAAAATCTCCACGCGCCCGGCGGTCATATCGACTGCCCGAATTCCGACGTTCTGATACACCTTCTTCACCTCGTAATATTGCGGTTTCGGCGTAAGGTCGGCGAACACGACGCCGTTCATCACGAACAGACCGTCATTCGGAAAATCGCCGAAATCGCCTCCATACGCCACGTAACGCTCGCCCGTTTCCCGGTCATAATTATACAGCGACTGATCGACCCACTCCCAGATAGCGCCGCCCATGATGAAGTTGCTCGACTCGATCGCCTCCCAATAATCGATAAGATTACCCACGGCGTTACCCATCGAATGGGAGTATTCGGAGATGTGGAACGGGTAGACCAGGTCGAGCGTGCCGGTTGCGGCGCGCCGCGTCCAGTCGATGGACGGATACTGGTTCGACCCGATGTCCACTATGCGGTTATTGCGCTCATATTGCACGGGACGCGACGTATCGACAAGCTTTATGGCACGGTAGGCCGCCACGAAGTTCTCGCCCGGACCGCCCTCATTGCCCAGCGACCAGATCACCACCGACGGGTGGTTTATGGTGGCGTGAACCATCTCCACGTTGCGCGCAACATGCGCTGCACGCCACTCCGGCGGATGCGACAGGGATTCCGGGCCGTAATAATACTGATGGCTTTCGACGTTGGCCTCGTCTTCGAGCATAATGCCGTATTTGTTGCACAGGTGATACCAATAGGGCTGCATCGGATAGTGGGCGTTGCGCACGTGATTTATATTCGCGCGCCGCATAAGCATAATTTCTTCCTTCATCCGCTCGCGCGAAACCACGTGACCTTTTGCAGGGTCGGTCTCGTGGCGATTCACGCCTTTCATCTTAACAGGCTGGCCATTAAGGTAATAGTAACGTCCCGCAAGTCCGAACTCATCCTCTTCGGCCGGTGTGTCGCGCAGTTCTATCTTGCGGAAACCTGTGATCGTGGAGACAGTCTCCACCGGGCGTCCGCGACGGTCTAACAGCCTCACCACCAACGTGTAGCGGTATGGTTCTTCGGCCGACCATTTGTTCGGTGCGGCGAGTTCCATTCTGTGGCGGGCCGTTCCTGTTTCGCGCTTTACGAACCGCGTCTGGTCGCTATACAACACGGGGTTTTCATACAGCAGATACTCGACCGTGAGGTTTTGCTGCGGGCCGCGAATATCGACCGAGATATCCAGCGCGCCGTCGCGATAATTGCCGTCCAGATCGGGGATCACCTGCAAATCGCGAATATGCGTCTGGGGAACAGACGTGAGATAGACGCTGCGGAAAATTCCCGGCAGCATGAACATATCCTGATTTTCCAGAAAAGAGGCGTCGCTGTTGCGGTAAACCTCGACGGCGACCGTATTTGTTCCCCTTGCGTTCAGGTATGGCGTGATATTGAACGCCGCAAGGTTGCGCGAATTTTTCGAAAAACCGACATATTTTCCGTTCACCCAAAGGTAGAAAAACGAATCCACGCCGTCGAAGTTCAGAAAAACCTCGCGTCCCTGCCAATTACGCGGAATGGTAAATTCGCGGCGGTAGCTTCCCACCTCGTTGCGGTACTCGTATGTCGTCCACGTAGGGTGCGGCTCGCGCATAACGCCTCCGCGCCAGTCATCGACCTTCACCTCGTGGTGGAAAATCACCTTCTGGTTTACATATATAGGTACGCCGTATTTGAGCGAGCCGTCTTTCTGAATCCCGTAAACGTTCCAGTTCATCGGCACTTGCACGTCGTCCCAGTGCCGTACGTCGGTCGCGGGGTGCATAAAATCGAACGGCCGCTCGTCGGGGTGTTTCACCCAGTTGAATTTCCACGTACCGTCGAGCGACATGTGGTAACGGCTGTGTTCGGGCAGGATTTTCAGCGCGCTCTCCACGTCGTGGAACGAGAAGAACCACGCGCGGGGATGCTCTTTATTCAGCGCCAGATCTTCGGGAGATTCCCATTCGCGCCCCGTCGGAGCTTGCTCATTGCCGTAACGAAAGCCTTCTAATTGTTGGGCGGATGTTGCAGATGTAGCCGCCACCGCACAAAACAGCAGCGCAAAGATTAATTTCAATCGATTCATAAGCATGAAGGGTTATTATGAATAATAGACGGTTTATTTAGTCAAAAACGGACAAATATAAGATATTATTTTTGGAAACTGTCATTGTCATTGCTGGCTTGACCCGCAATCTCGCATATACATTAGATTGCGGGTCAAGCCAGCAATGACAATTTATTTTAAATAATTTGCCGCTATCCATTCTCCGAAATCCAACGCGTCAGTTCCTCGAAATCGGCGACGGAGAGCTGTTCGGCGCGGGTGGTGAAGAAACGGTGCTCCGCTCCGCCGAAGTTGCCGAATGCCGCTCGCAGTGCATTGCGCAGCATCTTGCGCCGCTGGCCGAATGCAGCTTTAACCACTTTTACGAACAATCGTTCGTCACAATCGAGCTTTTTGCGCCTGTTTCGCCGCAGCCGTATGACCGCGCTCTTCACTTTCGGCGGCGGATCGAACACGCTTTCATTGACTGTAAACAGATACTCGATATCGTACCACGCTTGCAGCAACACGCTGAGTATGCCGTAGTTACGACTGCCGGGCGGCTCGGCGATGCGCACCGCCACTTCGCGCTGCACCATTCCGACGGCCTGCGGCACAAGGTCGCGGTTGTCGAGAATTTTGAAAAAAATCTGCGACGAAATATTATACGGAAAGTTGCCGATGATGCGCACCCCTTGCGGGAAAATCGCGCGCAGGTCGAGCCGCAGAAAATCGCCCCCGATAAGGCGCGGCGTAAGGGTGGGGTAGTGCGCTTTCAGATATTCCACGCTTTCGCCGTCGATCTCGGCCGCATATAGTTCTATATCAGGGCGTTCCAGCAGGAATTGCGTGAGTACGCCCATGCCGGGCCCCACTTCCAATACCACTCCGCCGCCCTCTATCGCCGCTGCGATTTTGCGCGCTATATTGAGGTCGGTCAGAAAATGCTGCCCCAAGTGCTTCTTTGCCCGTACTCTCACTATCAATTAAAAATTAGCATACACATGTGCGTCATTGCGAGGGGCGTCAGACCCGAAGCAATCCATAGAAAACACTGGATTGCTTCGCCTTTCAGGCTCGCAATGACGCACGCTCGCACGCTCGGAATGACAATTTATTAATGCCCTTCTTCGCACAAAAACTTCAATCGCACCAGCCGCACCTCGTCCTCCGAGAAACCGCCGCCCAGCTCGCGCATTGCATCGGCCAGCGAATCGCTCTGAGCCTCCTCCTTAAAATAATTATATATCTCTTCGGCCTTGTCATCGTCCACTGCCTGCTTTATATAGTAGTCGATGTTTATGCGCGTGCCGGAGTTTACGATCGCTTCGAGTTCGTGCAGCAATTCGTCCGCTTCCATGTTGCGCGCATGTGCGATGTCCTCGAAGTCCATCTTGCGGTCGATGCTCTGGATGATGAACACCTTGTTGCCGCTGCGGTTCACTACGCTTTTCACGACCATATCCTTCGGCCGCACGATGTCGTTCTCTTCGACGTAAGAGGCTATGAGCGCGGCGAATTCCGCTCCGAATTTCTTCGCCTTGCCCACACCCACGCCCATGATGTTGCTCATCTCATCGATCGAAACGGGATACTGAATGGCCATATCTTCAAGCGACGGGTCCTGGAAAATCACGAACGGCGGCAGACCATGCTGCTTGGCTATACTGCGCCGCAGGTCTCTGAGCATCGCGAACAGCGTCTCGTCCGCCGCACCGCCTCCTCCTCCGCGTCCGCCCGTCTGCATCACATCGCCGTCATCCTCGCTCTCCTCATATTCATGGTCCAACGTCACTGTAACGGAGAACGGCTTTTCGAGAAACCCGACGCCCGCCGCGCTAACCGACAGCAGCCCGTAGTTCTCAATCCCCTTGCGCACCAGACCGAGTATCTGCCCCTGACGGATGACCGCGCCCCAGTAGCGTTCGTCATGTTCGACGCCCGCCCCGAACCACTCCGACAGGTGGTGATTGTATGACTTGATAAGGCTGTTCATGCGCCCCGATAGGATGTTCACGATGTGTTCGGCCTTGAACTTGTCGCCGACCGCCAACAGCGTGCTGAGCAGCATTTGCATCTGCTTCATGCTCTCCACGCGCGGACGCGGCGTTAGACAGTTGTCACAGTTGCCGCAATCACTCTCCGGATAACTCTCGCCGAAATAATGCAGCAGCGTCTTACGGCGGCAGATAGACGACTCGGCATACGATACCGTTTCCAACAGCAGCAGTTTACCGATCTCTTGCTCGCCCAACGGCTTGCCCTGCATGAATTTCTCTAACTTCTGAATGTCCTTATAGCTGTAAAACGCGATGCAGCGCCCTTCGCCGCCGTCGCGTCCGGCGCGTCCCGTCTCCTGATAATAACCTTCGAGGCTCTTGGGGATGTCGTAGTGGATCACATAGCGCACGTCGGGCTTGTCGATCCCCATACCGAACGCAATCGTGGCCACTATGACGTCCGCCTCCTCCATCAGGAATTTGTCCTGATTTCCCGCGCGCTTCGCAGCGTCCATCCCCGCATGATAGGGCAGCGCTTTTATATCGTTGGCCACGAGCAGTTCGGCCAGCTCCTCGACCTTTTTGCGGCTCAGGCAATAGATTATACCAGACTTGCCCTCGTGTCGCTTGATGTACTTTATGATTTCACGCGTGGCGTCTTTCTTCGCGCGCACTTCGTAATAGAGGTTCGGGCGGTTGAACGACGACTTAAATATCTGTGCGTTCTGCATGCCGAGGTTTTTCTGTATGTCCATCTGCACCTTAGGCGTGGCCGTCGCCGTGAGCACGATGAGCGGCGCAGAGCCTATGTCGTTGATTATCGGGCGGATACGTCGGTATTCGGGGCGAAAATCGTGCCCCCACTCCGAGATACAGTGCGCCTCGTCGATGGCATAAAAAGATACCTTTACCTTTTGCAGGAATGCGATATTGTCCTCTTTGGTCAACGATTCGGGCGCGAAATAGAGCAACTTGGTGCGCCCTTCGAGTACATCTTTGCGCACTTCGGCGATAGCCGCTTTGTTCAGCGACGAGTTCAGGAAATGGGCGATGCCCTCCCGCGTGCTGAATGCGCGCATCGAGTCTACCTGATTTTTCATCAGCGCGATGAGGGGCGAAATTATGATAGCCACGCCGTCCATCATAAGCGCGGGCAGCTGGTAGCACAGCGACTTGCCGCCACCCGTCGGCATCAGCACGAAAGTGTCGTTCCCGGCCAGCACGTTGCGTATCACGGCCTCCTGGTTTCCCTTGAAAGCCGTGAATCCGAAATACTCTTTAAGCCGCTCGTGAAGTACAATATCAGCGATTTCGCTCATCGTTTTTGGGTCGCTTTATAAAGCTAAGTTAGCAGTTATTTTGGAATTTTCACTAACTTTGCTTAAAATATTTTTCTGTCATGAGGCTCTACACCGATAATCTTGTCAAAAGTTATAAGGCGCGCGTGGTTGTGGATCATGTGTCGATCGAGGTCAATCAGGGCGAGATCGTCGGTCTGCTCGGCCCCAACGGTGCGGGCAAAACGACGACGTTCTATATGGTAGTGGGGCTTATCAAACCCGTTTCGGGACGCATTTTCCTCGAAGATGACGACGGTGTGGTGACCGACCTTACGAAATTTCCGGTCTACCGCCGCTCGCAGATGGGCGTGGGTTATCTGGCGCAGGAAGCGTCGGTGTTCCGTCACCTGTCGGTCGAGGATAATATCAAGGCGGTACTCGAAATGACCGATTATTCGAAAGAGTTTCAGCGCGAGCGGCTGGAAAGCCTGATCGACGAATTTCGCCTGCAAAAAGTACGCAGAAGCAAGGGCATCCAACTTTCGGGCGGCGAGCGGAGGCGGACGGAAATAGCGCGCGCGGTGGCGATAAGCCCGAAATTCATACTGCTCGACGAGCCGTTTGCGGGGGTAGACCCCATAGCGGTGGAGGATATACAGAGCATCGTGGCGACGCTGAAAAACAAGAATATCGGGGTCATTATCACCGATCACAACGTCCATGAGACGCTCGACATCACCGACCGCACTTACCTGTTATTCGAAGGAAAAATCCTGAAAGCCGGCTCGGCCGAAGAACTTGCCGCTGACGAGATGGTGCGGAATGTTTATCTCGGCAAGGACTTCAAGCTGAGATAGTTAGTACGCTCTGAGGTGATAAAAAAGATACATAGAGCGACCGTTTCGGGCGTGGTGAAAGCGCCGCCGTCGAAGAGCTATGCACAGCGGGCTATTGCGGCGGCATTGCTTGCGCGCGGGCGCACGACGCGGCTGGTGAATATGGGACTGTGCAGCGATACGGCGGCGGCGCTGGCCGTAGCCTCTTCGCTCGGTGCGCGACATGAAGTCGCCGATGAGACTACGTACCTGATACGTGGGGGATTGACGCCGGCTATTTCGACCATCGATATAGGTGAGTCGGGACTGTCGGCACGGATGTTCACACCGATAGCCGCACTGTGCGACGTGCCGATAACCATAACGGGGCGCGGGACGGTCGCCGCGCGGCCTATGGATATGATCATCGATCCGTTGCGCGAACTTGGCGTAAGTGTCGGTTCGGGTGCGGGCGGACGGCTGCCGTTAACGGTATGCGGCCCCGTGCGGGGCCGCGACGCGACGGTGGACGGACGCGTGAGTTCGCAATTTATCACGGGGTTGCTTATGGCGTTGCCGTTGGCCGCCGCCGACACCACGTTCACCGTCGTCAATCCGCGCAGCACGCCGTACATCGACATGACGCTCGACATCTTGGAGCGGTTTGGCATAGAGGTGTGCCATCGCGGCTACACGCAGTTCTACGTCGAGGGGCGGCAGAGCTATGCGCCGCCGCGCGAGTACGTCATCGAGGGCGATTGGAGCGCTGCGTCGTGCATATTGGTGGCGGGTGCGATTGCGGGCGAAGTGACGGTCAGCAATCTCAATCCGCTTTCGAAACAGGCCGACATGGCCGTGCTCGATGCGTTGGCACGTGCAGGAGCGGAGATAGTTATTGCCGAAAATTCGGTGACGGTGTGCCGTCCCGCAGGCGAAGAGTTGCAGGCGTTCAAGTTCGATGCGACGAATTGCCCCGACCTCTTCCCCGCGTTGGTTGCGCTGGCAGTTAATTGCGTGGGTGTCAGCGAGATAACAGGCGTGTCGCGATTGCTGCATAAGGAGACGAACCGCGCCGAAACATTGTGCGAAGTGTTCGGCAAAATGGGCGCGAACGTCGGGTTTTCCATGCAGGATGATGTGATGCGCATCAGGGGCGGCAGGCTGCACGGTGCGCGCGTATCGAGCTACGGCGACCATCGCATAGCGATGTCTGCCGCCGTCGCTGCCCTCAGGGCAGAAAGCGCGGTAGAAATAGACGCCGCAGAGGCGGTCGATAAATCTTATCCGGCATTTTGGGATGATTTGCAGGCGATAACACAATAAATTGCCTCTGCCGAACGTTGCGGATTATAAATCCGCAAACACGAAAACAACCGTCAGGTTGGAAAACCCATGCTTGCGAAATTCCAAATGAAAATGAACCGATACCTTATACGTATAGCACTCGTGGCGGCGCTCGTGGCGGCGGGATGCAACGAGAGCGACAGGACGGAAGTCATTCCGCCGGAGATCATTTTCACGAGCGAAACCGGTGTGTACCAGATTAAAACGGGTGGATCGATCACGCTCGATCCACAGGTGAAGCATATCGACGAGGTGACGACGTTCGAGTGGTCTATTAACGGCGAGGTGTTGGCCGCTACGCGGGCGTTCACGTTCACACCGCCCGGCGAGGGACGTTATTACCTGCTGTTCAGGGTGCGAACGCGACTGGCTGAGAACGAACAGGAAGTACGTATAGACGTGGGGCCGCTCGCGCCGCCGATGATCTCGTTCATGATACCCGGCGGCGTGCTGGACGTGCGTGCGGACGAAGAATATACGATAGAACCGTTCGTGCAGAATGCCGACGAGGAAGAGGCGACGTTCGAGTGGCGGATGGACGGCGAGATTGTCGGCGCTGAGTGCACTTACACGTTCCGCCTGCCGACGGCGGGCGAAGAACATACGCTCTCGCTCGAAGTCGTGAACGAAGACGGTACGGACGTGAAGACGCTTACGATAAGGGTGCACGACGAAGTGCCGCGCCTGCGCGTATGGTTCGAGCAGCCGTACTATGGCGGCTCGGCCGATGCGCCGGTAGCCGTTTTCGCCGATCGCACGACGTATTTTGCGCCATCGGTGGAGGGCGATGCGAGTGGGGTGGAGTACCGATGGTCAGTAGATGGCGGGCCGCAGGGCGGCGGCGCTGCGAAATATTTTGCATTCACGCCGCCGGCGAGCGGAACGTATCGTCTCGAAGTGCAGGTGTATTGTATCGATAGCGAACGTATTATAGCGTCTGCGGGGATCGATGTGGAGAGTCTCGGCAATGAACACGAACGGATGCGCGCAATGACGGGCGAGAGCCGCATGACGGCGGCAAAAGTACTGGAATATCTCCCTGCACCCGGGCAATTCATAAACGAACCCGGCAGCGGCCAAGAGTATATAACGACGATGGCGGAGGCCTGCCGGTGGGCCGAGCAGAGGCTCGACGCGGAAGACTATGTCTCGCTCGGCGGATTCGGCGGGTACATAACGGTGTGGTTCGACCATAGCATTCCGAACACGGGTGATTATGATTTTGCCATTGCGGGCAACCAATATGAAGGCAGCTCGGAGCCGGGAGTGGTGTGGGTGGCTCAGGACGTGAATGGCAACGGTGTGCCCGACGGCATGTGGTATGAGCTGCGCGGGAGCGAGACCGGCAAGCCCGAAACAGTGCAGGACTACGCGGTGACATACTTCCGACCCGGCGCGTGGGGCGATACTCCGTGGCGCGACAATCGCGGTGCACAGGGCGTAGTGCCGCACCTGCCCGGATTCCATAGGCAGCATTTCTATTATCCGGCATGGGTGTGTGCGTCCGAATACACGTTGCGCGGAACATCGCTCGCGCCGCGTAATTTCATCACGCAGGGCGGGCAATGGGTGAACGGCGATTACGATTGGGGCTATGTCGATAACGTGGGCAGCGATATGTTTCGGGATGCCGGCACATCGGGCGGTGACGCGGTGTATACATACTTCAAGATATCGAACGCCATGAACGCCGACGGTTCGCCGGCCAACTTACAGTATATCGATTTTATCAAGGTGCAGACGGCTGTGAACGCTTCGAGCGGCTGGTTGGGTGAAATTTCGACGGAGGTGCTGGGATTCAAAAATCTGAATTTCGGGAACTGAGTATATACGTGTTTTCCGGCCTGCCTGAGGATGAAGAGAGAGGTAAATAATTCTTGAGAATAAAAAGAGAGCAAGGACAGACGCATCTTTCGATGCCGTCCTCGCTTTGAGTGTTTTTATTTGAAACCAAATCATAGTCGGACAACAAGAATTGCCCGTTGTCAACTATCATCGATCTCCGAAAACCTTTCTGAAAACTTCTCGCGCGACCTGCACAAGGTCTCCCTCGGCTTGCGCACCGTAGGCCTTCCGTTCGTGTGTCCACGCCTCGTCCATTGCGAAGAAATCTATCGGGACGACTGTCTCTCCCCGCATCTCTTTCACGGTATTGTCGAAAAAGCGCTCCCAGCGCGGGTAATAGAAGTCGGCCAAAAGACCGTTCCATTCGCGGTTCGAATAGTCGCGCAGACCGCTATTCTCCGCAGCGACGCGAGGCCCCCAGACGGTTATCAACGTGCGGGCGTTCCATTCGTAAAGATTTTGATACTCCGGCACTTGCGACAGCGCGCGTGCCTGTTCGAGCCAGTTGCCCAGACGGAAATCGCGCTGCGTGGCGAGCAGGTGGTCCTGACATAGGAGCGCCTCCAAAAACTTGTCCGCCAGCGCCCGGAACTTCCCGACATCCCCCGCCTTATGCGCCTCCGCTATTTCGCGGGAGAGCTTGTTGGCATGGTCGGCAATGCTCTGGCGCATGACGTCGACCAGATCGTAATTGAAATTCTCGCTGTCGGCAAACCTGTCGGCAACGGACAACAGCAGTCTCGCCGCCTCGCGTGTCACGTCCGGATCGTAGAAAAGAAGAGACGAACCCCAAGTGGAAACGCGCGTGGGATTTATCTGGGGACGTGCACAGAAGAGCGATTCCACTGTCCCTTCGCCAGGATAATCGTCTGGGCAGTTGTACGGGTTTTCGGCCAACAACTCCCACGCCTTCCTGACGGTCGCATCGTAGCGCCCGTAGCGCGCCGGTATGTAAGAATCGAGCCATTCTTCTTTCGTGAATTTCTCCGCCCGCCACGGCAATTCGTACAGCAGTTCGAACATCACGGGATTGTTCTCTATACCCTCAGCCGTTGTGCCCACGCCGCGCAGAGTGCGGCCATTGGGGTGCTCCTGTGCCATATAGAAACCGTCGATCAGGCGGTCCATGCGTCCGTGCAGCCCGACACGCCCGCCGAAATTGAGCAACATGCAGTAGAGCCAATCGTACTTGCCAAAGCCTTCGGGGCGATACCATTGCGAGCGCGGATCGCCCCATTGCGGCATCTTTTCGCTGTAAAGGTCGAGCACGAGCAGGTCTCCCGCGTCGAGATTCTCGATCATAGCCATGCGCGGATTTGCCTGCCATGCCTGCAAAACCCACACTCCGTCGGGAGCGGCGCGTTTCATAGCGCCCATGATCGTGCGGCCGGCGGCATCGAGATCGATGCCCCTCGTGCTGCCTCCCTCATGGAAGGGGTCGATAGAGTAGTATTTCGCCCGCCCGTAGAGTTTCTCCAATTCCTCATAGTACATATCGGCGAACTTGTCGAAATCGGGACTGTCGGGGCGCAGGAACGCAGGGCGGTCGAACCCGCACCATTTGCCCTGATCGGCGACCTCGAAGCCGAGTTTCCCGCCTATATTGCGCGGCACCATTCCCGCATAGCCCGGCAGCACAGGTTCTATGCCCAGCTCGCGCATACGGGCGATTATCTTCTTTTGCAGCGTTTCCTGATTTTCATACCATTCATCGGGATTGGGGCCGCCCCAGCCTTCGAGGTTGCTCATCAGCCACCACGCCATAAACGCGGGGCCTGAGATAAATTCGTTCACCTCGTCGGCGGTGTGTCCCATCCTTTTGAGCAGGTTGCGCCATACCGTCTCGCTGCCGGTGATGGCGAGAGGCAGATTTATGCCGCGCATCGCCATCCAGTCGAGTTCCTGCTCCCAGCGCTCCCAGTTCCAGAAAGCCATAGTATAGGAAAAAGTGCAGTAGTTGAGGTAGTAACGCAGCGGCAGATCGGTGAAGTGGCGTATCGTCTCGGTTGGAAGCGGAAGCGGCACGGGAAGCTCCTGAGTGAGATTGTTCCATGTGATGTGTACGCCCACCGTATATTTTAGATACCAGTTAAAGCCCGTGGCGATGCTCACTGTATTATTGCCCCTGATGAGCACATTGCCGTCGCGGGCGCTTATTTCAAAAAAGTCGCGCGTGCAGCCTTCAGGCGAAAGCGCGATCTCGGTCACGATATTGGTGGCCGTGCCGCGCGAAACACGTTGGATAAGGTCGTCCGCGCCGGAATTTTGTACTTGTGAACAGCCGCAGAAGAGCAGCGCTAAAAGAATGACGGTCAGAGTTTTCATAATTAATAATTTATTCGAAGTATACCGTTTAGTGCGTTGGTCGTATTTTGATCTGCCAAAGATACGACTTCGAAAGCAAATCACAACTTTGTGTTAAAAACTCTCTGAATTGCATGTCAAATCGATTGCAATATTTCGCCCTGAATTTGGAAAGTATAACGAAATTGCCTATTTTTGTAATTCTGATAAAAACATATTTAAAACAAAACGATTATGGTTAACTCGAAAATGGAAGCGGCATTGAACGAACAGGTGAATTCAGAGCTATCGTCGGCTTATTTATACCTTTCCATGTCTTACGATATGGACAGCAAGGGCTATGAAGGCATGGCTTGCTGGTTCGCTTTGCAGGCTAAGGAAGAATTCGAACATGCTACGCGTATCATGAAATTCATCGGCGAGACGGGCGGGAAAGTGAAGTTAGAGCCGATCGGAAAAGTCAGACAGGAGTGGGATTCTCCGAAAAACGCATTCGAAGAAGTATTGGCGACCGAAACGAATGTTACCGGAAAGATCCACAGGCTGATGGATATGGCTGTCGAGCTGAAAGATTACGCCACGCAGAATATGTTGAGCTGGTTTGTCGGCGAACAGGTGGAGGAAGAAGACTCTGCGCGTAAGATTTTGGAAAAACTGAAAAAAGTCGAAGACAGCCCTGCCGCTATGTGCGCGCTGGATGCGCAGCTCGGTAAACGCTAAAAAATATAATTAACCGATAAAAACATTTTGAAAATGGAAAATCAAATTTATCCAATGCCTCGAATCGGTGATGAAGCGCCCGAATTCACAGCAATCACAACGCAAGGAAACATCAATTTCCCTTCGGACTATACGGGGAAATGGAAAATTCTTTTCAGCCATCCTGCGGATTTTACGCCCGTATGCACATCCGAGTTTATGACTTTTGCGTCGATGCAAAAGGATTACGATGCGCTGAACTGTCAGCTCGTGGGTCTGTCTATCGACGGGCTGTTCAGCCACATCGCATGGCTGCGCACGATTAAGGAGAAGATCGAGTATAAAGGCATGAAGGATGTCGAAGTGACATTTCCGCTGATCGAAGACATTACGATGGAAGTTTCGAAACGTTACGGTATGGTGCAGCCGGGCGAGAGCTCCACGAAAGCGGTACGCGCCGTGTTCTTTATCGACCCCAAGAACGTGATCCGCACCATTATCTACTACCCGTTGTCTATCGGACGTAATTTCGACGAGATCAAAAGAGTATTGATAGCGCTGCAAACCTCCGATAATTTCGGTGTTGCACTTCCGGCAGACTGGCGGCCGGGCGACGATGTGATCGTACCTCCTGCCGGTTCATGCGGGGCGGCAAAATCGAGAATGGCGGGCGAGGAAGGTATTACCTGCTACGATTGGTTTTTCTGCACCAAACGGCTTTCGAAAGAAGAGGTCGAGAGTAAGTTAGGTTAGCGCCATTCCGAATGCGGGACGGAGGTATCTATCGAGAAACTGCGAGCGATAGATACCTCCGTTCGTGTTTGGTACGATACAAAAGACCGGAGGTATTATTTCCCGAAAAAATCGAAATTTCCGGGAAATTTCCGGATTTCGATTATATATGATGTAATTTGTGTCTTCCGGCCGGCCTGATGGTAAAATTCATATTGGCAGACCGAAGCGGGTAACAGGATAGATTTTTTCTTGCGGGTTTCTTTTTTTGCGTAAAATATTTTACATTTGCAATTCGTTAAACTAACTAACCTCGCAGAAGGATAACTTCTGTTAAAATGCTAAAATGTTTCACACATGAAATTCTTCCGTTATTTAATGTTGGCGTTGGCAGTCGTCTTTGTGGCGAACTCGGCGTCGGCACAAAACCGAGAGGTCGTCACGTGGAAAGTAAAGACCGAGCATGTCAAAGACGATGTGTTCCGTATAACGTTCGATGTGGACATCATTGATGGGTATCACATTTATGACCTCGGTCCTTATGAAATGGGCCCGATTGCGACGAGTTTTACGTTCGAAGCCAACCCGAACATCGAATTGGTGGGCGGCGTCAAGCCCGTGAAGCCGGTCGAGCGCGAGCATGACGACGTATGGGGTTTCGAGGTCGGGTATTTCTACGGAAAGACCAGCTTTACTCAGGACGTGCGGCTGAAAAGCGAACGTGCTACGTTAAAGGGCGAGATCGAGTGGCAGGCGTGCGACGACATGTCGTGTATGCCTCCGGGCGATTATGAGTTCTCAGTTCAGCTTGTACGCGTAGCGCCCGCAGCGGGTGCGGCGACACCGCCTGCGGCGGCGACAGGAACGGGAACAACAGGAACAACGGCAGCGGCCCCTCCGGTCGCTGTTGCTGTTTCCGATAATGCGAATGAGGCAACAGGAGCGACGGAAGAAGATGCCGTTGTCGAAGAAGTGACGGTGTCGGCGGCCGATGATTTCGAGACGGCCGGCGGACACGAAGAGGAGCGCAAAGGACTATGGGGAAAGATTATCACGGCTATCATTTGGGGTTTTGTCTCATTAGTCACGCCGTGCGTTTTCCCGATGGTGCCGATAACGGTAGCGTTCTTCCTGAAAGGCGGTGAAAACAAGGCTTTGGCGCGTTTCAGGGCGAGCGCTTTCGGGTTCTTTATAATTGTGCTATATACGTTGCCAATATTTGTGATCACGATCGTCGCCGAGTTGATGGGCGGCGCGAGCGGAGCGGCCGGCATGTTCAACTGGCTGGGCACACACTGGCTTCCGAACATCATATTCTTCATCATATTCCTCGTTTTTGCCGCGGCGTTTTTCGGTGCGTTCGAGATCACGCTGCCCGGTTCGATCGTGAATAAGACCGATGCGAAGGCGGATAAAAAAGGCCTCGTCGGCGTGTTCTTTTTAGCGTTGACGCTGGTGCTTATTTCGTTTTCGTGTACCGCTCCGATCGTGGGTAACGTTATAGTGGATGCGACGACTACGAGCACCACGTGGTGGGAGCCGGTAGTAGTAATGCTGTTCTACGCAGTAGCGTTCGCGATACCGTTCACTCTGCTGGCGTTCGTGCCCTCGCTTTTGGATAAGATGAAGAGCGGAAGCTGGATGAACTCCGTGAAGGTGTCGATAGGTTTTGTGGAGGTGGTTCTGGCGTTCAAGTTCCTTATGATCATCGACCAGGCTTACGGACTGAACCTCATGTCGCGCGAGTTCAATGTAGCGATATGGATTGCGTGCGGTTTGCTGTGGAGCTTGTATCTGCTGGGAGTTTACAAGACGAAATACGACAGCGATCTGCCATACGTGGGGCCGCTTCGTTTGACTTTCGCCATTACCGTGATGGTCATTACGCTTTGGATGATACCCGGACTGTGGGGTGCGCCGCTCAAACCGCTGTCGGGCTATCTGCAACCGATGACGGCACAGAGCTTTACCGTAGCGTCGGCCGAAGAGTTGCGCGAGATGCAGTTCACAGGCGGTGGCGGAAGTAGTGATCCGATGCGATTCGACGGACGTATCAACCCGCTTACGGGTCAGCCGCCGCGGTTCAGTACGGTCGAGAGAATGAAATCTCCGATCGGTTTCCCGGCGTTCTTCGACGTGGAAGAGGCAACGGAATTCGCTCTGCATGTGAATAAACCGTTGTTTATCGACATCACGGGAGTGGCTTGCGTAAACTGCCGCGAGGTGGAGCAGAACGTTTGGACAGATCCACGGGTCAGACAACTGCTGCGGGAAGAGTTCGTGATGGTGTGCGTTTATATGGACATTAAGTACGAAATGCCGGAGCGTTACTGGATGACGATGCCCGACGGACGTGTGCTCAAACGCCTGGATCGTATCAACGTCGAGTGGGCGAGAACTAATTTCGGCACGGTAGGTATGCCGGAGTACATTATGCTCGACCCGCGCGATGGGAGCATGCTTGGTCCGAAGCGCGCCTGGACAAAAGATATTCAGGGCTATGCCAACTGGTTGCAGGCGGGATTGGATTTGTTCCGAAGCAGGTAGCACGCGCGCGTGATTTCCGGCCTGCCGCATGATAAGACTTGTGCGAACAGGCCCTAAAATAATAGTGGGTTCGTCTGAAAGACGAACCCACTATTATTTTGTCACTGCCGAACATTAATCACCATACAACGACTTATCCCCTACGACGACGGTAGTGAAGGCGTCGGGCGGGAGGTAGCGTCGGGCGACATCGAGCAGACGCTCGGGCGTAATATCGCGCACTTCAGCGAGCCAGCGGTCGTTGTAATCGTTAGTCGTTCCGTTCGAGACATTCTCGATCGTGACATCGGCGATGCCGAACGGCCCGTCGAGGATTCGCATCACCTCGCCCGTCATAATGTTCTTCACCATCTGCAACTCTTCGCCGCCGACCGGCTCGGTGCGAAGGCGTTCTATCTCGCTGAATATCTGTGCTATGGCATCCTGCGTGGCCTCTGTCGCGACCTCGGTGGCGATGGCCATGTAGCCGGCATGTTCGAGCGTCGCCATCGACGCGAACGCGCCGTAGGTATATCCATGCTTTTCGCGCAGGTTACGCACGAGGCGCGAGCCGAAGTATCCGCCCAGAACGGTGCACAGTACCTGCATAGCAATGAAGTCGGGATGGGTGCGCGGAAAGAGCAATACGCCCATGCGTACGGACGACTGCACCGCGCCCTCATGTGCACGGAAAGCGAACGGGGTAGAGTGGGGCGTTGGGAACTCGACAGATGCTGCCACTTCACCGCCGCGCGTCGATTGGTCGCTGAGCGAAGCCGAAGCGTGACCCGCCGATACACCCACCGGTATGCGCGCCGCGACCTCTGCGATCATCTCCCGTTCGCGCTCGCCGACACGTCCGCTGCACACCACAAAGCAATTCCCGGCGGTGTAGTGACGCTTGTAAAACTCGACCACATCCTCGCGCGTGAGGTCGTCATAGAGCGATTCGTCATACGACACGCCGTAGGGATGCTCTGCCCCGAACAGTGCCGTGCCGAACAGTTCGCGCGCTTTCATGGTCGCTTTGCTGCGCTCGACGGCGAGCCTCTGCTTGCGCTTTTCGCAATAGAGCGTAACCTCGTCCTGCGCGAATGTGGGATGCAGCACGATCTCGCTCGCCATTGCCAGCGTCTGCGGGAAATATTTCAGCAGCGACGCAAAGTTTATAACCGCATAGTCGCGGTCGATCGTCACCTCGAAGAACGACCCGTGATAATCCAGTATTTCGGCGATCTGCTGCGCCGAGTGCCGCTGCGTTCCCTCGCTCAGCAAATTCGCGGTAGACGATGCCGAGAACGGCACGCTCTGCATCGCCGTCCCGGCATGGAATACAAAGCTGAACCGCACCACGTCGTGATCCGAGCAGTCGAGCGTATAGAGCCGCACGCCGTTGCTGAGAGTCTGCATTTCGGCCAACGGCACGGCGATCGCCTCAGGAGTGCGTATCGCGGGTTGGGTTTTATTATCGATTTTCATTTTATTCCTCTGCAATATAAATCAGCGTCGAACTGCGTTCGGGCACGAAGACTTCGCGTGCTGTTCGTACGATCTCCTCCGCCCCTATCGAACGGAAGATCGCCACCTCGCCGTTGAGCAGCGACATGTCGCCCAACATGCGGTAGAATGCCATATTCATCGCCTTGTTCATCACATTAAGCTCGCCGAAGATCACCCCCGCCTCGAACTTATTCTTCACTTTTTCAAGCTCGTATTCCGACGCCGGTTCGTTCTGCAAGCGTTCCAGCTCGTCCCAAATGCCGCGCTCGCCTTGTTCGGGCGTGATGCCCGGATGCAGGTGTCCGGTCACGACGAACAATCCCGGATCGATGTCACCCGTGATATAGGCATTTATGGCCGAGAAAAGCTGCCGTTCCTTGACCAACCGTTGATACAGCCGCGCCGACGTGCCGCCGGCAAGCAGGTCGGACATCACGTCACACCCGTAGAACTGCCGGTCCATGCGCCCACTCATGCGAAACGCAATGGTCACTGCCGATGCCGGAACGGCGTGCACGACCTCCGAACGACGCGGGGCGGTTTGCGGCGGCTCGCTCGGCAATTCTTGTGTCTGAGCGTCGGCGGGCGACGGCAAGTCCCCGAACCACTTTCCGGCCATTTCGAAAATTTGCTGTTCCGAAATATCCGCCGATACCGACAATATTGCGTTCGCAGGGTTATACCATCGCCGGTAGAACTCCTTCACCTCGGCGAGCGTCGCTGCTGCGACGTGCTCGATCGACAGCCCGATGGTCGGCCAGCGGTAGGGGTGCGTTTTGTAGGCCATCTCCCTGAGCAGCAGCCACATATCGCCGTAAGGCTGGTTCAGGTAGCGCTGATTATATTCCTCGATGACCACCTTTTTTTCGGTTTCCAACGCTTTGCGCGTGATGTCGAGACCTTCCATACGGTCGGATTCGAGCCAGAATGCCGTCTCGATATTATCTTTCGGCAGGGTGATATAATAATCGGTATAGTCGTTATTGGTGAACGCGTTGTTCTCGCCGCACGCCTGCTGCACGGGGATGTCGAAGTGCGGCACATGTCGCGTGCCGCGAAACATAAGGTGCTCGAACAGATGCGCGAACCCCGTG
Source organism: Rikenellaceae bacterium (assembly GCA_009783565.1). Taxonomy (GTDB): domain Bacteria; phylum Bacteroidota; class Bacteroidia; order Bacteroidales; family Rikenellaceae; genus WRDF01. The sequence continues at coordinate 22,566 of WRDF01000014.1, forward strand.
CGTTCGGGGTTCTCATTGCGCGCCCCGACTTTGTACAGTATATTCACCGCCGCCATTCGCGACGTCGTGTCACGATTCGCGAGTATCGTCAACCCGTTGGGAAGGCTGTGTTCCTTGTATTCTATCATATTCGTGTCATGTTCGCGCAAAAGTACAAATTTAATACCGAGTTTTTACGGGTCGCCCGAATATAGTATCTTTGTCGAAACACACGCGTGTGTTTTACAAATATAACTTGCGATATAAAATGGCTCTGAACATAGCAACTTTTGTTTTCAATCCCTTTCGGGAGAATACCTACGTCGTGTGGGACGAGACGGGCGAGTGCGCCGTTATCGATGCGGGAAACTATTCAGCGGCCGAAGACAGGGCGCTCGCCGAATTTTTCGCCGAGAAAAAATTGAAACCCGTGCTGGCCCTAAACACGCACGGGCATGTCGATCATATTCTGGGTGTGCATTATCTTGCGACGACTTATGATACGCCATTAGCCATGCACGGCGACGACGGTTTTCTGGTCGATTCGTGCGTCGAATACGGGCGTATATACGGTTTCGAGGTGGCGGGAAAGCCTGCCGTTTCGCGCGATTTGAAAGGCGAAGACGAGGTACGTTTCGGCAACACGACGCTGAAAATCATCCACACGCCCGGCCACACTCCGGGACATGTGTGCTTCTATGAGCCTGAGAGTAAGGCGCTTTTCACGGGTGACACGCTGTTCCGCGAGAGCATCGGGCGCACAGACCTGCCCGGCGGCGACTACCGCTGGATCATGCAGAGCATCATCGACCTCCTGCTGCCTTTGGGCGGCGATGTCGCGATATATCCGGGTCACGGCCCATCCAGCACGCTCGGGCATGAGGCACTGTATAATCCCTTTGTGACGGAAGTGCTGGGCGGGTAATCTTAACATATAAAGGATGCGTATAGATATTCTGACAGTCGTTCCGGAGTTGCTCGCCTCGCCGCTCAATGCGTCGATTTTGCGGCGTGCGCAACAGACGGGACATGTGCAGATCGTGGTGCATGATATTCGGGAATATGCTGTCGGCAAACACCGGCAGGTGGACGATTATCCGTTCGGCGGCGAGGCGGGAATGGTGCTTAAACCTGAACCGATTTTCAGGTGTATAGAGAATTTGCGCGGCGAGCGGCATTATGACGAGGTGATATACACTTCGCCCGACGGTGTGCGCTATGACCAGCGCGAGGCCAACCGCCTGTCGCTGCTGGGCAATATAATCATCCTCTGCGGTCATTACAAAGGTATCGACCACCGTATCCGCGAGCATCTGGTGACGCGCGAGATATCGATCGGCGATTATGTGCTGACGGGTGGCGAACTTGCGGCGGCGGTCATTGCCGATAGCGTGGTACGTCTGCTGCCCGGCGCGATAGGGGACGAAGCGTCGGCGCTCACCGATTGTTTTCAGGATAACCTGCTCGCTCCGCCGGTTTACACGCGCCCTGCGGAGTTCAACGGTTGGCATGTGCCGGAAGTATTGCTGTCGGGCAACTTCGCCGAGATAGCAAAATGGCAGGAAGAACAGGCGCTGGAACGCACACAGCGCCTGCGACCGGATTTATTTTAATTACGAATTGGACTTGCATTAGTCGTAATTCGTAATTGAATCAGGTTCGCGCCTGCTGATAGCTTTCATCGGTGGTGTCGGTAGGACGGTCGAATTCAAGCACGACTACGAACGGTTTGCCTCCGGAGTCGAAATTATCCGGAATGACGAATCGCAGCAGACGGTTATTGTGCTTGTTGCGTCCGCCATCGACAAACTCGACCTCCGCCCCGCCGTCGAGAAAATAAGCCCGCGACGGAAGCGCCGCCCCACGCTCGATCTCCACGCGCAGATGATTGTCCAAGGGGCGGTTGAAGACGGTCATATAGACGCGCTTGCCCTTGTCCGTGTTTTTGCCCGTGAAATAACCCCAACCCTGCTGTTTCATCTGAGCCACGTGCGAGCACCCGTAGATCGCTTCGCCGTTGCGGCGCATCCACGCACCCATTTCGGCTGCGATGTACGTCTCTTCGGGACGAATGTTCCCGCGACCGTCCGGACCGAAGTTCACCACGAAATTACCATTCATGGAGACCGCCCGCACCAGCATTTCGAGCAGGTCGTAGGGCGTTTTCACGTAACCGCGCCAATCGGAGTGGTAACCCCATTGGTTTTCCGGCACGGTCATAACACAATCCCAATCCACGCCGTTCGTCTGTGCGAAATTTTCGGGCAGACTGCGCTCCCACGTCTGGTCGTAATCGTCTATGAGGTCGCCGTTCGCGTCGTAGTGTCTGTTGCCGAACTCATCTGCGCGAAAGCGGCTGCCGATCACAAGCCCCGGATGCATGGCGCGCAGTTCTGTGCCCAGCGCATCTACCCACGCCGCTTCGGCTATCCATGCCGCATCCCACGAACCGTCGAACCACAGCCCCTTAACTGCCGGATAGCGGGTCAGCAGTTCAACCAACTGATTGCGCGTGAAAGTTTTGAACTCCTCATATGCCGCCCGTTGCTCCGCAGTTTCGGGGCGCGCCGAGCGGTAGCCCCGATGATTCCAATCGATAATCGAGAAGTAGAGATGCACGTCGATCCCCTCGGCGGTGTAGGCATCGACTATTTGTCCGACGATATCCTTTCCATACGGCGAGCCTGCCACCGTGTATTTGGTATATCGGCTTGGCCACAGACAGAATCCGTCGTGATGTTTCGTAGTGAATATCAGATATTTAACGCCCATATCACGTGCTTGACGAGCCCATTGCCGCGCGTCGAAATCCACGGGGTCGAATTGCTTGTAAAGATTGTCATACGCCTCGTTCGGAATCCCGCTCCACGAGCGAATCCACTCTGCCGCACCCGCATAATATTCGCCCTCCCAGTGACCGCCCGGAATTGCGTAGACCCCCCAATGAATAAATTGTCCCAGTCCGTGCTCACGCCAGCGCTGCATTTCAGCGTCGGCGCGCTTGCCAATGCGGTGAGCGCCGTGTTGAAGCGCGATCGACTCGCGGCGCGCTGCCTGCGCAAAACTTTCGGGCGGGGCGGCAAGCACGAATATTGCCGCGAGGAGAATAAGTTTTTTCATTTTTCGAATAATTAAAGCCTATTTATACAAAGATAGGCGTTTTCGGCTACAAAGATAAGTTTTCGTTGATCTTTGTCCAAGCAGAGTTATTCATGCGAGTGCCGCGAGGTACTTTTGCATTTTTGCCAGATTAAAAGTATCTTTGTGTCAGACAAACAAACCCATATCGCCTATGAGAAGATTTTTACTTTTACCTGTGACATTCTTTTTGCTCGGCGCGTTGCATTCGTCAGAAACGGTGGGACAGGTTATTTTCGAAACCGAAATACTGCTCTACGAAAATGAAGCGTGGTATGGCGGCGCCGTCGGTATCGGCGAACGGATGCCATTTGCAGCGTCTTTCGGCGAGTTCGATCTCTCGCGGCAAAATGCTAACAATCAGAATGTTCCGTTGCTTATTTCGAGCAGCGGGCGTTACATTTGGAGCGACCGTCCGTTCTCGTTCGAGCGGCGCGACCGCAGCCTCGTCGTACGTTCGCACCACGAGATCATCGAACCCGTAACAGCGGGACGAACACTTCGTGAAGCCTATATGGCAGCGATGCGAAAACATTTTCCGCCGTCGGGCAAGCGGCCGCCGGAGGAATTTTTCACCGCGCCGCAGTACAACACGTGGATCGAGCTGGCTTACGACCAGAACCAGCGCGATATTCTGCGCTATGCCGAGGGGATCGTTGCGTCGGGCTTGCCGGCGGGGGTGCTGATGATCGACGACAACTGGATGCGCTATTACGGCAACTTCGACTTTCGCGCTGAGAAGTTCGACGATCCGCGCGGGATGGTCGAGCGGCTGAACGAAATGGGATTCCGCGTTATGTTGTGGGTATGCCCGTTTGTAAGTCCCGACTCGCCTGAGTATCGCTATCTGGCGGCGCGCGGCTTTCTGCTCCGTCGCCCGAACTTCGACGCGCCTGGCGTTATCGAGTGGTGGAATGGTCAGAGCGCGTGTTACGACATGACGAATCCCGCAGCGCGGGAACATTTTATCGTACAACTGCGACGCCTGCAAACCGATTACGGCATCGACGGATTTAAGCTCGATGCCGGAGACCCCGGATTCTACAATCCTGCACGCGTACGCGGTTTCGATCCGGATGCTCTCTCGGTAGATCACACGCAGGCGTGGGCCGAGATCGGGCTGGAATTCCCGTTCAACGAATATCGCGCGTGCTGGAAGATGGGCAACCAACCGCTCGTGCAGCGACTGGGAGATAAGCATCATGCATGGTGGGCCGTCGAGTCGCTTATTCCGCAGATGACGGCGGCAGGTCTGCTCGGATATGCTTTCACGTGCCCCGACATGATCGGCGGCGGACAGTACGACTCGTTCCATGGTGCGCGAGCGGTCAATATCGACCAGCGGCAGTTCGTGCGCTCGGCACAGGTACATGCGCTGATGCCGATGATGCAGTTCTCGGCCGCGCCGTGGCGTTTGCTCGACGACGAGCATCAGGCGGCGATACTTGCGGCTGTCGGGCTGCGCGAGCGGTTCTTGTCTTATATTATGGAGCTTGCGCGTGCAGCGGCCGACGGAGGTGAACCGATAGTGCGCCACATGGAATATGCGTTCCCTCACGAGGGATTTGCCGAGTGCCGCGACCAGTTCATGCTGGGTGACCGGTTTTTGGTCGCGCCCGTTGTTACTCCGGGCGATTCGCGCACGGTGCGTCTGCCGCGCGGTCGCTGGCGTGACGACATGGGCCGGACACATAGAGGCGGAACGACCATAACCATTGATGCGCCGCTCGCACGAATACCGTATTTTGAGAGAATAAATTAGCGCGTGCGTCATTGCGAGAGTTGCCAAACCCGAAGCAATCCAGAAAAAACGACTGGATTGCTTCGAACCATACGGTTCTCGCAATGACGAAAACAGATTGCGGGTCAAGCCTGCAATGACAATATGTTAAAATTCGTAATTACCTTCCGTGTCTGATCCGCACCGCGCCTTGCGGCGCGACTGACGGGACGCTGGTCGGTGATTGCTTCGCAATTCGTAATTGAATTAAATGAAGTCTGCGGTTTTCAAATGCAGCAGTGCAAAACTTGCTCAGATTCCACGTGACGGGTTGCCGGAATTTGCGTTCATCGGGCGCAGCAACGTCGGCAAATCGTCGCTTATCAATATGCTCACGGCGCGCCCGAAACTTGCAAAAGTTTCGGGAACACCGGGCAAAACGCGCCTTATAAACCACTTCTTGGTCGACGACCGCTGGTATCTGGTCGATCTGCCGGGATACGGGTATGCAAAAGTGTCAAAGAGCGCGAAGGCGGGGTTCGAGAAACTGATAACAGACTATGTGACGCGTGCCGAGAATCTGTGTTTTCTGTTCGTTCTGGTCGATTCGCGCCATGAGCCGCAGGCCATCGACCTCGAATTCATTTCGATGCTGGGCGAGCGGGGCGTGCCTTTCGGCATTGTCTTCACGAAGTGCGACAAACAGTCGGCGGCGCAGACGACGGCTAACGTGGTGCGTTACCGTCGTAAGTTGCTCGAAACGTGGGCGGAGTTGCCGCTGATGTTCATCTCCTCGTCGGCGAAAAAAGAGGGACGCGATGCGATACTCGAATTTATAGAAAGGCTTCTGGAAAATTGTCATCCCGCAGAATCGGCTCGTGAGGAATGACAATTTGTTGCATATCAGTTTGTTACGTTTCGTGCTGCACTGTTTCTCGCCTTTTTGGCGCATTTTACCGAAAAAGTTTCGTAAACTTGCAGTGCGGCAGATTTGTTATTCTGTTCACAAACAACCACCTAACATATTACTGCCCAATCACTTAATCGATCTACTATGTCAAGAAACAAGAAAGTTCTCGACCTCAAAAAGCGCATGGAAAAGATCCATGACGGCGGAGGGGCGCAAGCCGTTGAGAAACAGAAAGCTATGGGTAAGCTCACGGCACGTGAGAGGATTATCGCCCTGCTCGACAAAGAGACGTTTCAGGAGTACGACATCTTTGTTAAACATGACAACACCGACTTCGGAATGCAGGACAAAGAGCTGCCCGGTGACGGTGTTATTATAGGTACCGGCTCGATTCTGGGACAGCCGGTTGCCATTTTCGCCCAGGATTTCACGGTGGCCGGAGGGTCGCTCGGCTTCATGCACGCGCGCAAGATCACCAAGATCATGGACTACGCGCTGAACATGAAAATTCCGCTTATCGGGATTAATGACTCAGGCGGCGCGAGGATTCAGGAAGGGGTAAATGCACTTGCAGGTTACGGCGAGATTTTCTTCCGTAACACGCTGTCGAGCGGGGTTATTCCGCAGATTTCGGTGATTCTCGGCCCGTGTGCCGGCGGTGCGGTATATTCGCCTGCGCTCACTGACTTTGTTTTTGTTGTGGACAAAATCTCGAAAATGTTCATCACGGGGCCTGAGGTCATCAAGACTGTTCTGGGTGAGGATATTTCGGCCGAAGCTCTCGGAGGCGCTCGCGTGCACGCCGAGACGAGCGGCAACGCCCACTTCTTCGCCAACAGCGAGGAGGAGTGCTTCCATCAGATACGGCGACTTATCTCGATGCTCCCACCGGCGAACAACAAGGGTGCGGAGAAAATCGAACCCGCCCAGCCGCTCCGTAAGTATAATATTAAAAAGATCGTACCGGACGACCCGTCGCAGCCTTATGACGTGCGTGACGTAATCCGCGCGTTGGCCGACAACAGCGATTTTATGGAGGTTATGGAGATGTTCGCCGCCAATGCCGTTATCGGTTTCGGGCGCGTGAACGGCGAGACGGTGGGTTTCGTATGTAATCAGCCGCTGGTTCTGGCGGGGGTTCTGGACTGTGATTCCTCGGACAAGATAGCGCGCTTTATCCGTTTCTGTGACTCGTTCAACATTCCGATAATCACTCTGGAAGACTTGCCGGGATATCTTCCGGGCATCGACCAGGAGCACGCCGGAGTGATCCGGCACGGGGCGAAAATTCTGTACGCATATAGTGAGAGCACCGTGCCAAAGATCACCATAATCATGCGCAAGGCATATGGCGGGGGCTACATTGCTATGGGTTCGCGCCACCTGCGCTCGGACTTCGTTTTTGCATGGCCTCAGGCCGAGATAGCCGTTATGGGTGCGGAAGGCGCGGCCAATATCATCTTCAAGAAGGAGATACAGGAGGCCGAAGACCCGGTTAAGATGCGCCAGATCAAGATCGACGAATATCGTGAGAAGTTTGCGAACCCTTACGTGGCGGCATCCAAAGGCTATGTCGATGCGGTTATTTCGCCTGAGGACACGCGTAAATTCATCGAGCGCGCGTTGCATGTATCGGCGACGAAAGATGTCAAGCGTCCGATGAAGAAACACGGCATACCGCCGTTCTAAACCTTTGTCGGCTTATGAAAGAGAAAAAAGAGGGCGATGATGCAACGCGTAAACGCGGACTTGTTGCCGAGATAAAGGAAAAAGCCGCCAGGGTTCGTAAAGCCCGCAAGGAAAGAGAACGGGCGGCATCGGAGAAAAAGGTCAAAGCAGAAGAAAAAAAGGCCCGTGAGATGGAGAAAAAAAACCGGGCGGCTGAGAAAGAGCGGGCGGAAAAAGCAGAAAAAGCGCGCCGCGAAGAAATAAAGAACCGCGAGTTTCACATGATCTGCACCGAAAGCGGATGCTATGAGACGACGCTCAATAAGATGTTCCTTTCACGCCGACCGTGGCAGCCAGACGAGGGTGGGCGTATCCTGTCGTTCATGCCCGGCACGGTAGAGGAGATCGCAGTGAAGGCGGGCGATACGGTGAAAGCGGGCGATGTGCTGATGATCTTCCGCGCCATGAAGATGAACAACCGCATACTTGCGCCTGCGGACGGAGTCGTAGGCTCGGTGCACGTGCAGCCGGGCGAGAACGTCTCGAAAAACACGGTGATGATCGAATTCGTGTAACGCACGCGCATGTTTTTCTACTTGTCGGATGACAAATTTGTGTGAATAAACCATAAATCACGATTTTTCGGCTCATTTTATTCGAGATTATATAATTTTCACTATATTGCCGGAAATTTGGAAGAATAAACCTTAATCCTCTAAAAACGCACGGTTATGAACAAGGCTCAACTTGTAACAGCAATGGCCGAACAGGCCGGCATCACAAAAGTAGATGCAAAGAAAGCGCTCGACGCGTTCATCAAAGTCACCGGAAAGGCGCTGGCCGAAGGTGATAAACTCTCGCTCGTAGGGTTCGGATCGTTCTCGGTGGCGAAGAAACCCGCCCGCATGGGACGCAATCCGCGCACGGGAGCGGCTATTAAGATCGCTCCGAAGCACGTTGCCAAGTTCCGCCCCGGCGCCGAACTTCACGCAAAGATCCGCAAATAATAATAAGTGACGCGGTAATGTATTTAGGGGTCTGTTCGCACAAATTCGTGTGAACAGACCTTTGTTTACACGTACTTTTTTACGCAAAAAAACGTTATCTTTGTAAGATTGTTCACGCACTGCGCGAACGCAAAACCACATGGGGACGACCGGTTTTGACAGCAGGCAGAGTTTGATCGTAAGCACGCCGAGCGTTGTACGGAGGCTCGTAAAAATGAACGTTCAACCAACAAATGGCAATAATAGCTATGCACTCGCTGCGTAATTTACCAAGTAAATTCGCTTAATCCGCGGGCCCAAGGCTGGTCTGCCGACGAGTACCTCGCTGCCGTGTCCCGCTCCTTGACGCGGCGGCTTACGGGGTATCATCAATGAGGGGATAGTCGGACGGGATGCCCGTGCCGTTCGGCGAAATCAGGCGGGCTGGGGCTTGTGTTAGGCTGCCGGATGCCGGATGCAAGCAGGAGGATCAAACGCCGGCTAAGCGTGTAGAAAGCTTTCGGGTTCCCTGTTTGGACGAGGGTTCGACTCCCTCCGTCTCCACAATCAACACTGATTATCAGTTAATTACGAGAATTACACCCGTTTATACACCCGATAAGTGTAGAGCGGGTGTTTTTCTTTGGTATTATCTCGATTGTTTCCACAATTTTGTGGAGCGAGTTTTTGCCCCTAATAATATCCGAGTTGTACCTCTTTGACAGTATCAAGACGTTAAAAGGTATTATTTCGGAGGTCGAGAATAATTTGTAGCTTTGCCGAAAACTAACTTTATGGAAATACAGGTTAATTTCGCAAATAATGGGAAAGGAGTAGAATTATGAAAGCAAGTGAAATAACCGATCTCTTTAATAAATTCGAATCCGCCGCTTCTGAGTACGAGGGAGTGGAATGTTGGAGCGCACGAGAATTGCAGCACCTTTTGGGTTACTCTAAATGGGAGAATTTCTCAAAGGTGGTCGATAAAGCCAAAGAGGCCGCGAATAATGCGGGTGTGAGCATCTCTGATCACTTTCCTGACGTCGGGAAAGTGATCGAGGCAGGCAAGGGGGCTATCCATGAAATCGAGGATATTTTATTAACTCGATATGCCTGTTATTTGGTGGCTCAAAATGGAGATAGTAGGAAGCCCGAAATATCTTTTGCTCAGAATTACTTTGCTGTTCAGACCCGCAGAGCAGAATTGATCACCCAGCGATTAATGGAGGGCGAAAGGGTCAAGGCGAGGGCGAAACTCATAGAGACCGAACGTAAACTATCCGGCGTTTTGTACGAGAGGGGCATTGACAATAAGGGCTTTGGGATTATTCGCTCCAAAGGCGATCAAGCCCTGTTCCGTTTATCGACCTCCCAGTTAAAACGTAAATTCGGCGCACCCGAAGCGCGTCCTATTGCGGACTTCATGCCAACAATAGGCATTAAGGCAAAGGATTTAGCCGCCGAAATGACCAGTACCAACGTGCAGACTAAGGACTTAAAAGGAATTAATCCGATAGAGCGGGAACACATTGATAATAACCTTGCCGTTCGTAAAATGCTTATCGAGCGTGGGATACAGCCGGAGCTAATGCCTCCCGCTGAGGATGTCAAGAAAGTAGAACGGAGGCTTGAAACAGAAAAGAAAAAAGCGTTGAAAAATAAGAAATAGCCAACCTACTACAATTTGTAGCCGGTTAAATTTCAACTGTCCGATTTTCTCGGACGGTTCAAAAGAGAAGCCACCCATTGAGGTGGCTTTCCCTTTTTTAATATTGTGGCATTTGTAGCATCGATCCTCGCTCTCTCAATTTATAATACGCCCAAAAATTGCATTAATAAATTAACAAAAATCGATAGATGCGTTAAATATTTAACGCAAGAGGGCTAAATTTCGTTTCCATCGATTTCCAATTCTTCGCCGAAATCATTTGTTAAAACCAGCTTATCGACAGAATAGGTCATGCTGCCGGACACCTCGACTTCCTGCTTCTCGGTGTAGCCCCGCTTTTTGCCGAGCGTTTTACAGGCGAAGATAATGGCGGCAGTATCTCCTGCCTCGATTCGTTTGAATAGCGCGTCCTCGACAATATCGAGCCGTTCATCTTTGATGTCTTCGATTTCGGCGGCAAGTTCAGGATCATCTTTGAGCCAGCGATAATATGTCCTACGATCGATGCCGAGTTTGGCGCAAGCGTATGATACTATGCCCCCCGCCTTTCGCATAGCTTCGGGTAGCAATTCTTTCTCTTTTTCTTTCATTGTAAACAATCATCTGTTATCTCGTATCTTACACCGTCTTCTATCAAAATGATTCGGGGCGGAATGATAATGTCTTTGCCGTCAGCATCGGTGTTCGCCGATTTAGTCGGAGCATACCATCCCGCCATCTTCGCGAGTTGCGCGATAGCAGTAATTATGTCGCCGGTAGATATTTTAGCTCCAACCTTTTGAGCGTCTCCGTCTATTATATTCGACAAAATTTCAAGGGTCTCATAGCGGGTTAAAACGTCCCTTTTAGCAGCCTCTCTGATTTCTGCGTGCCTCACCTCCTCTTTTACCTTTTCGTCGCCCATAAGGCGCGTGGCGTTATATTCTCGCGCCATTGTGATGTGTCTATTTAGCGTTCTGCGCGATTTGTGCCAAAGTGTGCCAAAATGCGCTAAAACTTTCTCCCTGTTTTTTCAGGATTTCCGTAAATGTAGTCGGCTATTTCGATCACTTGCTTTGAGTATTTCATTTTTATGACATTTAAGGACAAATACTGACAAAATATTTCATTTCACACAAAAATATGCATAAATACACAAAGTGTGCATATTTGTGTCAAATAAAATCCGTGTGACGGTCTTTCGTAGGTCATCACACGTTTTTTCATAGTTTTTGCTACCTTTGCGAGTGTAAGAACGAAAAGACATGTAAAATAAAGAAAATAAATAATTGAGCTTGTAGCTCTTATTCTCACATCTTCGAAATCTGGTAAATTTCATCCGAGAATAGGTTGCGAAAGCTCACGCTACGGCGTGAGCTGTTCGTGCTTATTTGGGTGAAACGGTTTACCAGAGCCGGAAGATGTAAATAAGCGTTCGCGGGCAGTTTCACGCTTTTTTATGTCGGTAAACAAACTTATCTTAGGGGACAATCTCGAAATTCTGAAAGGGATGGAGAGCGAGACGGTCGATCTGATCTATCTCGATCCGCCATTTTTCAGCAACCGCAATTATGAAGTGATCTGGGGTGACGAGGGCGAAGTGCGCAGTTTTCAGGATCGTTGGAGCGGCGGCATAGATCACTACATTGCATGGCTCAAAGAGCGCGTCGAGCAAATGCACCGTGTCCTGAAACCTACCGGTAGCATCTTTTTGCATTGCGACTGGCACGCAGACGCTTATATTCGGGTAGAAATTTTGGACAGGATTTTCGGGTATCAAAATTTCAGGAATGAAATAATATGGAGCTATACAGGCAATTCCGTTCCCAAAAAATGTTTACCTCGAAAACACGATGTTATTTTTTGGTATTCAAAAGGCAATAATTGCCAGTTTTATCCCAATAGGATTCTTATCCCCTATTCTCCACTCACAGAAAAACGCTATAATCATATTGACAAAGATGGTAAACGATATAAGGTATCAGCACTTAAAGACGGCAAACAAGAAATTATATTTATGAAAGAGGGTAAATATCCCGATGCAGTGTGGGGTATTCCAATAATTCGTGGAGGAGAATCTATCGGCTATCCTACCCAAAAACCCGAAGCCTTATTAAAACGTATTATTGAGTGCGCAAGCAACGAGGGCGACGTAGTTCTCGACCCGTTTGTGGGTGGTGGAACGACGGTTGCAGTTGCCGATAAACTCAACAGAAAATGGATCGGTATCGACCAGTCGGTAGCGGCGGTAAAAGTTACGGAGTTGCGTTTAGACAAGCAGCGCGACCTGTTCAGCGACCCGTTCGCCGTGCAACTTTACAAGTACGATTATGACACGCTGCGTTACAAAAATGCCTTCGAGTTCGAGGAGTGGATCGTGCAGCAGTTCGGTGGCGTGAGCAATACCAAACAGCGCGGCGATCTCGGCCTCGACGGCAAAATGCCCGACAACACGCCCATTCAGGTCAAGCGCAGCGACAACGTGGGGCGTAACGTGATCGATAATTTCCTTTCGGCAGTAAAACGCGCCGACAAGCGGCTGTACGACAAAAATATCGAAGACAGAAAGCCCGTCGGTTATATCATCGCTTTCTCGTTCGGCAAAGGCGCGGTACAGGAAGTCGCGCGGTTGAAAAATCAGGAAAATATTATCATCCATCTTGTCAAGGTCGAGGACATCGTACCGATCGCCAAAAAACCGGCATTGACGGTGGAAAGCAAAACCGTTTCGCGCGGGGAAAAAGGTATTTGGGAGATTGAATTTGCCGCCGCAGGAACAAGCGAGGCGGGCATAGAATTTTACAGCTGGGACTTTGATCACAACCCCGAAAATGGGTTCAGAGCCGATGTAATGATCGATAAAGCCGGCAGGCAAACTGCCAAATTCAAAGCCGGACGGCACAACATCGCCGTGAAAGTGGTCGATAATGACGGCTTGGAAAGTATCGAGGTCATCAAACTGAAAGTGAACGGGACGGTAGAAAGGGCGGAATAAAAATACACATTGTCAGAATCGGGATTTAGCACATAGCTAAACCCCGACCTAAATTATCGTTACACAAAATTCGGGACAGTGCCTAATTTACTGTTTTCAATGTTTCGTCTGTTGTTTCGACCACCAAATCCAATATGTCTATCAAGGTATGGAGGTTAGGGTTGCGGTCTCCGAGATGCTGTAAGGCTTGTTCTTCGGGAGTGAGA
>WRDF01000015.1 GCA_009783565.1 Rikenellaceae bacterium
AACCCTGTCGATATTCCCAACAATCCTAAGATAGTCCATCCTCACGGCCCTAACAGGCGCACGCAATGGGCCGGACAAATATTACCTGAACACTAAAAATCCAAAATCATGAAAAAGTCGATAGTTTTAGCGATAGTTGCTATATTTGTTTCGGTATTTGTTGCCGAGGCCCAAGAAAGAGACCTCAGTAGGTTGAACGAGAGACGGAGAACCGAACACTTACTAAGAGTGGCAAAGGAAGTTGTGATGAAACATGGGCCTGACTATTACCGTGAAGTCGCACCGCCTGTGATTGAGAGAAAAATTATAAATGAAAGTAGTCATTGGTCTCTTTGGGAGAAATTCCCTGGTCGTGCTTATTACACAGTGACATATCCATATGATGAAAGCGTAGAATCTTTTCATTTGGATTTTGCTGCGAGAGTTTGGATCTGGGAAGATACCGGGGTCGCATATAGAGTGGGTTTTGGGAATAATCATGGTATTGGCAATCTTGACGATCCTGAGGCATGGAAAGGCGTAGATATGAGAAGGTATGTCATGCCTTATGAGCGTCAGCCACCTCGTGAGCGTCGTGACGGCGAGCGTGGCGGTGGCAACCGCGAAGGCGGCGGAAGCGGCGCAGGTCGCGGCCGTTAGCCGTTGCGAAATTGAGAAGTAGCGAGACCATGAAAGGTCCCGCTACTTTTTTATTTACAATCTGAACCATAATGCGGCGAGGCGTCATATTCGTTTGTCGTAGGTTGCGAACCGTTCCACTTGCGGGATTCGTCGGATGATCCCGCGAGATATGTCGGCCAACGCTCGGGCAAGAGTTCTGCCCAGTGCGGGGATGATATCACGCTCGTAGAACTCGCGCGGGCGGAGAGAGTAGTCGATCTTCACGATCTCCATCTCGCAGATGTCGCCGGTGTCGATGCCTGCATCTGCCCAGAACCACGTTGCTGCCGTCAGCGGCTCTCGTCGCGTGTAGGCGTGCTTAATTGCGCTTGCACCCCGCCCGTACGGCAACGGCGAGGGGTGGAATATCAGCGTCCCGTGAATAGGTTCGTTGAGCTCGTGCACGGGTATTATCTGCGTAAGTAACGGCGCAATGGCGAGATCCACCGCGAAGTATCGACCGTCGTCTATCTTATGGCCGAGAGATTCCACCACGGCACGAGCTGACATATACGCCGCCGTGCCCTCCTCCCCAAGTATCCTAACCACCATTGCCGCCTATGTATTTGAACGCTTGTACAGCGCGGAAATGGCCACCGTATCCGGAGGTGGCTTTGCTTGCCGCCTCTCGCCCGAACCTCGACTTCTTCATGGTTGCGGACGATCTTGCCTTATTGCCGCCGTACAACTGCACGCCGGCCTGCTTCCAACCGTGCAAATGCCTGAGCGCCGTGCAGAGCTGCGGATGCGACGTGTGGAAGAACGTAGGGTACTTGTGGCCGCATCGCCCGTGTCCGTCCAAGTGATACCGGCAGATCGCGCTCAGAAACTTTGTTCCCACCCCGATCCCCTGCCATTCTGGCATCACCACCAGGCGCGTTGCCCGGTAGGCTTTGGACTGAAACATCGGGGCGACAGCGAGATGACAAACCGGCTCACCGTCGATCACTCCTACGAAGTAATGGGCTGCAACCGCTCGCAAATAATCCCAGAATATCGCGCCGCACACGCTTTTTCGGCAGTTTCCGCCGCATTTTACCGCTTAATAGATTGATTTTCAACCTCATATCGGGGGCATGACTTGCCGAAAGTGTGGTATTTTCCCCCTCTATACGGGCTGTTTTTGGCAACGAAAACTACGTCCTCTACTACGTCCTCTATCGTTTTTCTGGCATAATGAGGGTACGCGGGTGGGCGTAATTTGCAGGCGTATTTTGGGTTGTTTGCGGATGGATTGAGCGCCGTTCGCGTGCGTCGGTGGGTGGGCTTAAATGGGCATCTGCTGCGGTTTCACGGTAATATATAGGGAAACGGCGCGCCCGAACTTTCTGATGTAAAGAAGCGGGCCGCAAATATCCGCAAACCCGCCTCCCGTGTAAAGCTGATGTAAACCTTTTGCCAAATTTCGTTTTTCCCACCCAAGTGAATGAAATCCACGTAACTATTTGATAATCATAAAGGTAGAGCAGCAAAGAAAGAATTACAATTATCGTATTTCGTTATTCCCCCCGTAGACGGGTGCTTTTTTAATGTCTTTCACAAATGCGACCCGCGCTTCGACTTTGCTCAGTGACCAACCCTCTGCCAGCTGCGCGCCGCTTAAAAACGACGCGCATTCGTATAATAAAACCTTATCGTTTTGCGTTTTTAATGAGTAATACCTATAAAAACTACATTATGCGTAAATTATTTTTCCCCATCGTAATTCTTGTCATCCTGGTGGCGCTGATGCTGAGACAAGCTCCGGCAGACGAAGATCGTACGCCTGAGGCAAATGCTGAAATTTGTCCGAGCGTCGAGCTTTATTATGCGATGAACCTCGAAGGTACGGTAGACTTCGAGGCGTTCCGCCGCGCTGTTCTGGGCTACAAACAGATCGAAGACCGTAAGCGTAACATCCTGACGCTCATCGACTTCAATAAGCCGTCGACCGAAGAGCGGCTCTACGTCTTCGACCTCGATCGGCGCGAAGTGCTGTTCATTTCGCATGTGGCGCACGGGCGCAACAGCGGTGAGAACTATGCCACGTCGTTCTCCAATCAAAGCGGTTCGCACAAAAGCTCGCTCGGATTTTATCTCACGGGAGTCACTTATCAGGGCGGCAACGGCTACTCGATGCGACTGCACGGTTTGGAGAAAGGGATCAACGACCGCGCTTACGAACGCGCCATAGTAGTACATGCGGCGGCATACGCCAATCCGTCGGTCATCAGACCGGGAGGGCGGCTGGGACGCAGCTTCGGATGCCCGGCGTTACCGGAGGCGGTTAACGATAAGATTATCAACAAGATAAAGGGCGGCACGGTGATGTATATCCATGCCGATGACAAGAACTACGTTGCACGCAGCGAATTCGTGACGCACACGCGCGTGTTTTCCAGCCTGCCGGAAGACAGAATTTGTGAAAATAGACCCTGAGTTCAAAACAAGGAGAAATGGCATCTAACTTGTAGAGTTCATAATCAGTAACAGTTATTAACCATTTAAACCACCTTGATTATGAGCGACAAGTCAAAATTGCACGATGAGCTTAGCCGTCACGCAGAACATGAAAAAAGAGATGCCGAAGGACGCTTCGAGAAATCGCACCACGGTCATCATGACAGCCACCATCACAGCGGCGACAAACATCACAGCGGTACGCATAACACTTCTCACCACAACGTGAGCGAGAAAGAGCGTGAAGAGCGCAGCAAGAGTGCCCAGCACGAAGCGCGCGACAGCGAAGGACGCTTCACCGATAAGAAAACCGACAACAAGAAGGGCGGATGTTGGTAATCGAATGCCGCACATGTAACGGCATTAAAAAGATGGCCTGAGAAAATCTCAGACCATCTTTTTAATTATTATAACTGCCGTATGCGCGCGTGTTACCGCACGATCGTCATTTCGTCTAACAGATAGCCTGCGCCGGCGAACTTATCGACGATGAACAGTACGTAACGAATATCGACATTGATACAGCGTTGCAGCTCGGTTTCGAACGCCACGTCGCCGCTCATTGCCTCCCAGTTGCCGTCGAACGCAAGACCGATCAGTTCGCCGCGCCCGTTCAGCACCGGACTGCCCGAGTTGCCGCCCGTAATGTCGTTGTTCGAGATGAAGTTTGCCGGCAGGTTGCCGCGTGAGCCGTACCGCCCGAAGTCGCGCGCGGCATAAAGTTCTTTCAGGCGTTCCGGCACTTCGAATTCCATCGGATTCGACGGGTCTTCCTTCTCCATAACGCCGGTAAGCGTGGTAAAATAATCGAACATCACCGCATCGGCAGGCGAGTAGGGCAGGATGCTGCCGTAGGTGAGCCTCATCGTGAAATTGGCATCGGAATAGTGCAGCCTTTGCGGCTCCATCTCCATAAGACCTGCTATGAGCAGGCGGTGGCCTTCGCGGAACATGCGGCCGTATTCGCGCACCTCGTTGTTGGCGGCATCGCGGATAGCGACAATGTGGCGGCGCAACTGCATCGCGGGGTCATTCTGCATCTCGGAGAAATTACCCTCTTCGACATATGCGCGCAGTCGCTCCTCGTTGGCAAAGTGCGAGTTGTCGTAGATATGCGCCACGAGCGCCTCGACATCGCCGTCCGCTGCGTCGAGAACCTCCTGCAATGCAGCGGGGAGCGCATCGGGAATGCGGTCTAACAGTATTCCGAGCATCACTACGGCCACACTGCGATCTACACCCTCGTCATAGTCCTTATAGAAATTAGCCGCCGTCTCGAAAAGTCTTTCCTTGCCGTTAGGCTGTCCCAGAATATTTTGCTGCATAATGGCGTTACCGAGCGACGCGGCTGTCAGGATCTCCGTCCCGATGAGCATCGTCTCCGAGACGATCTGCGCCGTAGCCTGAGGCGCAGTGCGTCCTTCGACGGCCTCACGGATCAGCGGCAGCGCCCGCCGGAATCGCTCGCGCTCAGGTTTAGCCTCTGCCCACGTAGTGAACCGGTCCTGTATCTCCTGTTTCTGCCCGCGCACGTTAAGTCGCTGAATCCCTCGGCTCATCCCTATCGAATTCTTCCAGAAATTCGAAGAATTCGCATATTTA
The DNA here is from genome assembly GCA_009783565.1 of Rikenellaceae bacterium. Taxonomy (GTDB): domain Bacteria; phylum Bacteroidota; class Bacteroidia; order Bacteroidales; family Rikenellaceae; genus WRDF01. The sequence goes on from WRDF01000015.1 coordinate 4,702, forward strand.
TTGGAATACTGGATGCGTATTGCGTCGCTCGCTTCCATATACCGCCGCAGTACCTGCTGACGCGCCTCGCGTATCGCAATGCGGTTCGGGTTCTGCGATTCCAGCATCTGGTCGATCTCGTAGGTGGTCATGTAACGGTCGGTGCGGCCCGGGAAACCCAAGACCATCGCGAAATCACCCTCCTTGAATCCGCCCAGCGATATTTTAAGATGCACCGGAGCTTTATACGGAACGTTATCCGGCGAGTAGTCGGCCGGCATCCCGTTCACGTCGGTATAGACGCGGAAAATTGCGAAATCGCCCGTGTGACGCGGCCACATCCAGTTGTCGGTCTCGCCTCCGAACTTGCCGATCGACGAAGGCGGCGTACCTACAAGGCGTATGTCGCGGAACTGCTCGATGGCGAAAACGAAGAATTGATTGCCGCCGAACATGTCGCGCACCCTGACATTCATGCCCGGAAAGCGTCCTTCGATTTCTTTAAGATAGTTTTCCGTGTTTTGTTCGATAATTTTCAGCCGCTCTTCCTCGTCGATATCATGCGTGACACCTCTCAGAATACGGTCTGTGACCTCTTCCATATGGCGGACGAAACTCACCGTGAGTCCCGGCGCGTGAAGTTCCTCGGCGCGGTTCATCGCCCAGAAACCGTGTTTCAGATAGTCGTGCTCTACACTGCTCAGTGCCTGTATGTTGCCGTAGCCGCAATGGTGGTTCGTGAGCAGAAGTCCGTCCGGAGATATAATCTCGCCGGTGCAGCCGTTGCCGAAAATCACTATGGCGTCGGTCAGCGAATTTCCGTTGGGGTTATAAATGTCCCTTGCTCCGATCCGCAGGCCTTTGGCCCTCATATCGCGAATATTCTTCTCGATCAGCGGCAGTAGCCACATTCCCTCGTCGGCGCGCGCGTGCGGCGCTATCAGCATACACATCGCAACGCAGGCGATTAACAATTTCCTCATAAAAAGCCGTTTATTTGTTTGAAGTTTTTATCGAAAGGGACAAAATTACAACAATTCCTGAATTTTGCTATTTCCCCCTACCGATTTTTGGACTTTCGCGTGGTTTCTGATCGTCATTGCGACTGCGAAGCAGGAAGCAATCCAGTGTTCACCAATTCTTCACCTCTTCCCATAAGTCGTTCCAACTGGGATTCATAGCCTCGATCATTCGCAATTTGGCACGACGATTGCCGCCCTTAATACGTTTTTCTTCGGCAATAGCATCTTCTATACGGTCGAATCCGCGATACATACCAACTTAATACACCCGTAACGACAGACAAAACTTGTCGGCGGTGCGTCGGTTCGGTGTTCCCATACGCGCCGCCGCAGATCAGCAGTAACACCTGTATAAAGAGTGCCGTTTTTGCCGCTGGCCATAATATATACCGCTCCTCCTCGCTTCACCTTCTTTTGTTTTCTGGATTGCTTCGCCTTTCGGGCTCGCAATGACGAAAAATAGTAAAACGCGCGTGCTAAAAAAGCCTCACGAACACCTCTATTGCCTGATACTCGGCCATGCCCAGTTTGTCATACAGCATTGCGGTGTTTTGGGTGCGTTCTTCGGCGCGTTGCCAGAATTCGCGCTTGTCGTTGCCGGGGAACGGTACGATGTCCTTCTGCGAAAGGTGGCGGTAGATCGAGTGGCGTTTTTTAATCACTTCGTCCGGGCTGAGCGGCACGGCCATATCTACCATGTCGAGACTCCATTCCTGCCACGCACCGCGATACAGCCACATCCGGCAGCCATCGAACCATTCGTCGTCACGCACCACGTCGATCGCCTGCAAAACGGCTTCTATACTGATGCGGTGCGTGCCGTGCGGGTCGGAAAAGTCGCCGGCCGCGAAGATGCGGTGAGGGCGTAGGCGGCGCAGCAGATCGACGACGATCGAAATATCGGCTTCCGTTAGCAGGCCTTTTTTGATCCCTCCCGTTTCGTAGAACGGCAGGTTGAGGAAATGACAATTCGTGTCGGGGTCGAGACCGAACAGGCGGCACGCCGCGCGCGCCTCGCCTCGCCGTATCGCGCCTTTTATTTCGCGCAGTTCCACCGGCTCGGCGTCGCCTTTGCCTTTCTCGGCTATGAGCCGGCGGTACTCCTCGAATCGGTTCGCAAATCCGCTCTCTCTCGCCGTATCGACCATCTGCAATACCACGTCGTCGTGTACGGCGATGTTGCCCGAAGTTTCATAAGCCACATGCACGTCGTGCCCCTGATCGACCAGACGCAGGAACGTGCCGCCCATCGATATAACGTCGTCGTCGGGGTGCGGGCTGAAAATAAGCACCCGCTTGGGGTAGGGCAGGGCGGTGTCGGGGCGCGTCGAGTCGTCGGCATTGGGCTTGCCGCCGGGCCAGCCGGTTATGGTATGCTGCAAGTCGTTGAAAACGCGGATATTAACCTGGTCGTAACTATCCACCGTTTCCAACAACTGTCCGAGATTGTTCTCGATATAATCCTGATACGTGAGCTTCAAAATGGGTTTTCCGACCCGCTGGCACAACCACAGCACCGCCTTGCGCACAAAGCGCGGCTTCCAGTCGCACGTCCCGACCAGCCACGGCGTGCGTACGCGCGTAAGCAGTTCCGACGCACCTTCATCCACCACCACTTCTATATTGCCGTGCTGTTGGAAATAAGACGACGGAACGGCTGACGTGACATCGCCTTCGACGGTCTGGGATACGACCTGAGCCTTATCCTCGCCCCATGCCATAAGAACGATCTGCTGCGCATCGAGTATCGTGCGCAGGCCCATCGTTATGGCCTTGGCAGGCGTGTTCCGGAAGCCGAAAAATGCCGATGCCGCCAGCTCGCGCGATGAATTGCCGAGCGCCACCAAACGTGTGCGCGAATTCACGAACGAACCCGGCTCATTGAACCCCAGCTGCCCCTGAGGACCCATACCGAGCAGCATCATGTCGATACTGCCGTAGCTCTCTATCTTCGCCTCATATTCGCGGCAGAAACGCGCCACGTCGTCGATGAGGAGCATTCCGTCGGGGAAATGAACATTATCCGGGCGTATGTCGATATGGTCGATGAACTCTTCACGCACGCGGTGATTGCGGCTTTGCTGCTCACGCGGGTCGATCGGGTAGAACTCGTCGAGGCTGAACACCGCGACGTTCGCGAAACTTACCTTGCCCTCGCGGTGCATCGCGAGCAGCTTGCGGTACATTCCCACAGGCGTGCGTCCCGTGCTCAGACCCAGCACGAACGGGCGCTGCTGGTCGTTGTGGGCCGCTATGCGCTCGGCCACGCGCCGTGCGACGTACTGCGCTCCGCACTCCTCCGTACGGAAGATCGCTGTCGGCAGCTTTTCGAATCGCGTGATGATATCCATCGGCTCGACGCCCTCGCGAAGACCGCCCTGCTTCTCTATGTTGTAGTTCATCGTTTGATTTGTTATTCCAATGCTGTTGCTGTCGGGAATGCGCGTTCGGCGAAGCGGCCGAGTTCGATGCGTGTGGCGTGCACGACAGCCGTCTCGAACACCGGCCGCAGCCGCCCTACGGCTGCAACGGCCTCGTCGCGCGTGAGGAAATATCCCACGCGCACTGTGAATTTCGGACTGCTGTAACTTATATCATGCCGCTCGTCGGCCGGAATGTCGGGGAACAGCTCGCGAAACCGTGCGTATGCTTCGTAAGTAAGCCGCCGCGCGTTGGGCGTGGTATTGAAAAATATTTCGACACGAAAGTATTCGATCATCTGGTTCGGATTCCCCACCGCCGCGGCACGGATTGCCGCCGCCGCCGAGTCTGTTTCCGTGACCTCGACGCGCGCGCCCATTGTCGAAGGTTGCGCGAGCCGCGCCCGGTATGAAACGAGACCTTGCGCCGAGAGTTGCCCCGCAGCCGCAAAAGCGAATATTGTCGATATGAAAAACTTTTTCATCATAATTCTTATTCAGTATATGTCATTGTGGCCTGCGAGCCGCAAACTTTTATCACGTTAGATTGCTGCGGGTCAAGCCCGCAATGACAGTTCTCCGGCAGGCCGGAAATCACGCGCGCGTGCGGCAGGCTGAAAAATACACTGCGTGTGCCAAAGTTAGCGAAAATTTCCTCAGCCGGCACTCTGTTCAAATTAATGCTTCGGCGCAGCAAACCTATTTTCCCCGTGATTTCTGCCGTGACGGTGATGTTTTCCCAGTCGAGCGCCTCGATGTCGTCTATCGTGAGCGCCAGCAGCTGGTTTGTAATCCGTACGCGCAAAGGCAGTTCCACGTATTCGACCGAACATCGCGCGATGGTGACCGCGCCATCTAACATCACGACCGCAATTCGTTCGTCGAAACGATAGAATGTCAGCCGCGCCCGTTCGAGCCGCAGTCGGTGCGCCATGCAGTTCTCCACCACTACGCCCACATTGACCTTGCTGTTGGTCACAATGTTCACGCTCACAGGCCCGTGTACCGTGATTTTCTCTGTGATCGACGGCGAGCAGGCGGACAGCGCGGCCGCGAAAAATAATATTAAAAGTAGTCTTACCTTCAATTTTTTAATTCCTGTATAAATCACTCCGACAGGCTGGAAGGCACGCGCGCGTGTTTCGTTCCTGTATATAAATACACCGCTCCACCCATGATCGGTCGGGCGCGGCAGTCGTAAAAACCCGCTTCGTGCATCATTCGGATGAACTCCGGCGGCGCGGCAAACTCCGCAACCGATGCAGGCAGATAGTCGTAAGTCCGCCTTTGGCGCGAAAGCAACCCGCCGACCCAAGGCACGAACCGCCTGAAATAAAAACGGTAAAGCGGGCCGAATATTTTGCTACGCGGAATCGAAAATTCGAGCATGAACACCCGTCCGTCGCTTCTCAGCACGCGCGCCATTTCGCATAGGCCGCGCCGTATGTCCGCAAAATTACGCACCCCGAATGCCACGGTCACGACATCGAACTCGCCCGCCGCGAACGGAAGGGCTTCCGCCTCCGCTTCGATGAAGTCGATTTTGTCCGACATCCGCGCCCGTGCTGCCTTTACATGCGCCCGCGACAGCATCTCTGCCGAAATATCCACGCCCGTCACCCGCGCATCGGGCAGCCGTCGCATGACCGCTATGGCCAAGTCGCCCGTTCCCGTCGCTATGTCGAGCACGCGCTGCGCTCCCGTGCGCCGGACCTCCCGTGCCGCGATCCGCCGCCACCGCCGCGCCATGCCGAGCGACATCAGGTCGTTCGCGCGGTCGTAGACCGGAGCGATGCGGTCGAACATCTCCTCCACCTGCTCGCGTTTCGTACGGCTGTCGTCGTAAGGGTTCATAGCTTTACTGAAACCTTATCGTTTTATCCGGCCGGATGCGCGAGACGACCGAAGTGGGGATGACCAGCAGCAAAACTATCAGCAAGAATGCGCCCGCATTCAATGCCGCAAGCCAGCCAAATCCCAGCTGCACAGGCACTTCGGTAAGGAAATACCCCGCCTCGTTGAGCTTCACCGCGCCTGTGTATTTTTGCAGCAGGCACAACCCGATGCCCAGCACGTTGCCCCACACCATGCCGCGCAGGACGATGAACGCCGAGCGCATTATGAAAATCTTTTGCAGCGCGCGGTTGGTCATTCCGAGCGCTTTCAGCTCGCCGATCATGCGCGTACGTTCGAGCAGGATAATCAGCAGCGCCGAGATCATGTTCAGCAGCGCGACGGCGAGCATGATCGCGATGATGACAGCCGCATTCACATCATGCGCCCGCAGCCAGTCGAACATCTGCGGATGCAAGTCCGTGACGCTCACCGCCATAAGGTCGTCCTCAGCCGCCCGGACCGCCCGCGACACTTCGCGCTCAACACGATCCAACTGTCTGAAATCATGCAGGTTTATCTCATAGCCCGTCACCTGGTCGTCGTCCCAGTGGTTGCGCCGCTGCACCGTGCGCAGGTCGCCCATCACCATGACCCTGTCCATCTCCGCAAGCCCCGTGCTGTAAATTCCCGTCACGCGGAAAAGATCGCGGCGCGGCGCGGTGTCATCGACAAAAAGCATCTCCACACGGTCGTCGATGCCGATGCGCAGCAGGTCGGCGAGCGTTTGCGAGATAAGTATGTCACGCGAACGCGCCGTATCGCTAAGGTGCGGAATCCGCCCTCCGGTCAGGTTCGCCTCGAAAAACGCCCAGTCGTATTCCGCGTCCACCCCTTTCAGAACCACGCCCTGCGTCGCCTCGTCGGTCTTCATAATGCCACCCCGGATGGCGTATGGATGCACCGAACGTACGCCGTCGATCTGCCTCAGGGCGCTCTCCAACGCCATGTCGCGCGTTATCGGCAGCCGTTCGAAAGACGAATTTCCGTCGAGGCGCATGATCTCGATGTCGCCTGCAAAGGCGGTGAGTTTCTGCGTGATCTCGCGTTTGAACCCGAATATTACGGCCAGAGCGACAATCATCACCGTCATGCTGATGGCTACGGTCACGGTCGCGATGCGCACCATGACGTTGCGCGGCCCGGCCGCCCGCGACGATATGCGCCGCGCTATGAAATATTCGACATTCGCTTTTTTCACTTGCCCGAAATTCCTCTCACGAAATCCCCCAAAGATACGTCGTTTTCGCCGAATTTTGCCTAAGTTTGTGCAAAAACTGTTATGAAATCAGGACTGAAACACACGAGCTGCACGGTGGTGGGCGATGGGAATACGGCTGTGGCAATGGGGTCTGGCGGCCTGCGGGTATTCGCGACCCCTGCGATGATCGCGCTGATGGAAAATGCAGCGGCAACGGCGGTTTCGGGTGAATTGCCTGCCGGTTCGACGACGGTGGGAATGCTCGTGAATATTGTACATTCGCGCGCTACGGCGGTCGGCGAAGAAGTATGGGCGACGGCAGAATTGCGTGAAGTTGATGGGCGGAAACTGATCTTCCACGTCACGGCTTTCGACAGCGGCGGCGTAATAGGCGAGGGCGTTCATGAACGCATGATCGTCGATCGCGAGAAATTTATTAATAAATTAGGAATTAAAAATTGAGAATTGAGCTTGCGCCAGCCTTAATTTTTAATTCCTAATTTTTAATTGGAAATCACCTTATCGGCAGATAAATTTCCGTTTTCAGTTTTTCGGGCGCTGTCTTTGCAGGGTCGTTCGCATATCTTTCGAAGCAAGGTTCATTGCGCAATATGCACTCGCACTCGCAGTCGGGGCATTCCGGCGGACAGCCTCCGGAGTGGGGTGTGTAGCAATTCTCGCATCCGCAACCGCAGTTCTCAGGCAGCCACTTTCCGTAAATCGCGTCGTATGCCGCGCCGAGACCCGAGTAAGGCCCTGTGTATAAAAACATTGCATACTTGCCTCCCGCAATCGTCTTTATACGAATATCGTCGGTTTCGGCCAACTGCACAGATGCAAGTTTGGGCACGACGAGACAAATATCGGAGCGCAACTCCGCCTCTGCCGTTGCTTTCGGATCGTCGTGATATATTCCTACGTGTTCTATCCCGGCAGAGTAGAGTCCCTGCTCCTTTACGAATTGCCACAGCCGTCCCCATGCGCCGGCAAAGTCGAGCGAATTATAACCGCCCCTGAGCGATATGTATATCACCGGTCGCGGTTCGAACGTCATTATCTTCGGCGCTTTGAGGTTCAGCGCGTCACTGAATTTTACTGGTTTCATGATAGCAAGATTTTTGTTGTTGCGATACTCGCTCGGTGAAAAACCGTAGAACGACTGGAAAACTTTTGACAGCGAGGACGGCGTGTCATAACCCACTTCATAGGCAATGGCGCTTACAGGCAGATCGGTGTGGCGCAGGAGTTTCGCCGCGGTCTCGACTCTGTTGCGCTGGATGAAAGTACCGATCGGTTCGCCCAGAAAGGCTTTCATGATCCGCTGGAAATGCCATTTCGAGAAGTAGGATATTTCGGCGAGCTTTTCGAGGTCGAACTGCTCGGCGAGGTGGTTGTCGATGTACTCGACAACACGGTCCACCCTTTTTTGATAATCGGCCGCTGTCGATGTCGGCCGTTGCGTCTGTGTTTTCACTTCTTCGGAGTTATCTTGCTGCAAAGGTAGGGTTGCCGCCAGCCTGAGGCTTTTCCAAAAGTGCTGAAAAAGATTGTGCGTTTCCGGCACGCCGACGGCGGTGTGGACGCGAAATGAAATGTAGCGTCCCGCCGCGTGGGGCGGCGGCGGGACGCGGGCTTTCGCGTCTTTTGCGAAAGCCCCCTACCGTATAAAAGTCTATTTCAAAAGTTTCTTAAATCCGACGACCGTCAGCAGGTCTTTCAGTTGCTCCGCGTGCGAAATTCGAAATATCATCGGTATCAACCTGCCGATATGTTTTTGCCGGTAAAAATCTTCCTTGATGGCTTGGTCAATGTCAAGCGCGGCGATAGCCTCCAAATGTTTTTCGGTAAAGAAAAACCCGATCTGAAAATACCCCTCCCAGATCGACAGCCAAAAAACGGTCTTCTTCTTGTTGGTAACCTTGCACAGCCACGATTTGCCGTCGTTATAATAGCGCCACTCGTGCGCGAGACCTTCCTGCCCGACTGCCGTCATAAACGACACATATACCGGATAAACGCCGCCGAGCACGGCCGCAAGTACTTCGTTCGTCGGAAATATGCCCGGATCTCTCAATAGATGAATTTCCATGTTCGCCATAGATTTGATTGTATTATACAAATTTACGGAAAAGTGCCTTGCGGCACTCGCAAGAATGACTTTGCTTAAACAAAGATAGAAAAAAGTTATAACTTTGTCTCTCTATTGACGAACACATTATGGGAAGAGCATTTGAATACCGCAAGGCGGCCAAAATGAAGCGTTGGGGGAACATGGCGCGTGTATTTACGAAAATAGGCAAGGCGATCGAAATGTCGGTGAAGGAGAGCGGCCCCGACCCCTCGACCAACGTTCGCCTGCGCATGTTGATCCAGAACGCGAAGGCCGAAAATATGCCGAAAGAGAACATCGAACGGGCGATAAAGCGTGCCACCGCGAAGGATACGGCCGATTACAAGGAGATGGTTTACGAAGGCTACGGGCCGTTCGGCATCGCCGTGCTGGTCGAAACCGCGACGGACAACACCACGCGCACGGTGGCCAACGTGCGGAGTTATTTCAATAAATACGGCGGCTCGCTCGGCACGTCGGGCAGCGTGGCTTTCATGTTCGACCACAAGAGCGTTTTCAGGCTTGCCGACCTGCCCGCAAGCGCCGACATCGAGGAGATGGAACTCGAACTCATCGACTTCGGCGTGGATGAGTTCTTGCAGGACGACGAGGGGCGGCTGATACTCTACGGCGCGTTCGAATCGTACGGGGCGATACAGAAGTATCTGGAAGACAAGGGGATAGAGATATTGAGCGGCGAGTTCGTACGCATCCCGACCGACACCAAAGAGGTCACTCCCGAACAACGCGAGGCGCTCGAAAAACTTATAGAACGCCTCGAAGAGGACGAAGACGTGACCAACGTCTTCACGACGATGCGGGAGGAAGAGTAACACATGCGCGTGGGCGTCATTGCGAGGGCTGTAAAGCCCGAGGCAATCCAGAAAAACGATGGATTGCTTCCTGCTTCGTTCCTCGCAGTCGCAATGACGATCAATAGTAAAATTGCGGCTCGTAGGCCGCAATGACAAATACAAACCGAAAAATATGAAAAAACCGACATTACTCGTGCTTGCGGCGGGCATGGGGTCGCGCTACGGCGCGCTGAAACAGATGGACGGCGTAGGGCCGGCGGGTGAGGCGATACTCGATTACTCGGTTTATGATGCCGTGAGAGCCGGTTTCGGCAAGGTGGTTTTCGTAATCCGGCACTCGTTCGCCGACGATTTTCGTGCAGTGTTCAACGCCGGACGGTTCGGCGGACGTATCGAAGTCGATTACGTTTTTCAGGAGTTGGACTACCTGCCTGCGGGGATGACCGTCCCCGAAGGGCGCACCAAGCCATGGGGTACGAACCACGCCGTGATGATGGGCGCAAAGGCTATCGACGGGCCGTTCGCGGCCATAAATGCCGACGATTTTTACGGACGGGATGCGTTCGCGAAGATCGGCGGTTTTCTGCGCCCGGCAGAGGGGCATCGCGGCGAATATTGCATGGTGGGATACCGGCTGGCCAACACGCTGTCCGAACATGGGTCGGTGTCGCGCGGAGTATGCGAGGTGGATAGTGAGGGTTACCTGCGCTCGATGGTCGAGCGTACGGCAATCTCGCGCACGGCCGACGGACAAATTGAATATGAGGCCGATGGCAAGCATTTCCCGCTTGACGATGACACCGTTGTTTCGATGAATTTTTTCGGATTTACGCCCGATTATTTCATGCATTCCTATGATTTTTTCGAGACGTTCTATCGCGAAAATCGCGAGAATATGAGGTCGGAATTCTATATTCCGCTGATGGTCAATCGCCTGGTAAACAGCGGCGAGGCGAGCATGAAAGTTCTGCCGACCGATTCGCAATGGTTCGGTGTGACGTACAAAGAGGATAAACCTGAGGTCGAGGCGCGCATCCGCGCGCTTATCGCCGCTGGCGAGTATCCGGAGAAGCTATGGAAATAACTCAGCAGCTGTGGGGCATGACGCCCGACGGCGAGGCGGCGATTCTCTACACGATGCGCAACGGCGCGGGGGCGGAGGTGACGCTGACCAATATCGGAGCGGCTGTTGCGGGCATTCGCGTACCCGACCGCGAAGGACAGATAGGCGACGTGATACTCGGCTACCGCGATATGGAAAGTTACATAGGCGATGCGGCGATGATGGGCAAGATCGTGGGACGCACGACGGGACGCATGGGCGGAGCGACGTTCATGCTCGACGGTCGCGCATTTCGCCTCACGCGCAATGCGCCACCACTGCATACCGACGGCGGTGCGGGCGGGTTTGGCAACCGCGTCTGGACCAGCCGCGTGGAAACCGACCGCGTGGTTTTTGCCTACCTCAGTCCCGACGGCGAGGAGGGGTATCCTGGCGAGTTGGGCTGCGAGGTGGCGTATGACTGGAACGACGATAACGAGCTGGAAATCACCGTATTCGCGCGCGCCTCAGAGCCGACGGTTGTGAACATCGCGAGCAATATCTATTTCAATCTCGCCGGAGCGGGCAGTGTGCTTGGGCACGAATTACGGCTGAACGCCGAGCGGTTTTTGGCCACCGACAGGCTGCTGGTGGCAACAGGCGAGTTGCTCGACATCGCGCGATTGCCTATGGATTTTCGGGCGGCAAAGCCTCTTGGGCGCGATATAGATGCGGACTACGAATCGCTGCTTCGTACGGGCGGGTATGACCATTGCTGGGCTGTGGAAGGATGGCATGAGGGAGAGTTGCGCAATGTCGGAGAATTGCACGATCCCGTTTCGGGACGGACGGTGACGATAAGCTCGACGCAGCCGGGCGTACAGGTCTACACGGGTAACCTGCTCGCCGGTGGTGCGGCGGGGCATCACGGCCGCCCGTATGCCGACCGCGAAGGTGTCGTGGTCCGCTGTCAGGGATTTCCGAACGCTCCGAATATTGCCGCGTTCCCATCGCAGCGCCTCGATCCCGACAGGATCTACATGGAGCGCACTGTTTACCGTTTAGGTGTCGCTGCGTCGGCATGCAAAAAATAAAGTACTATTATAATTCGTAATTTTAAAAGATACAGCCATGAAAATCACCTACTTAGGCCATGCGTGCTTTACTATCGAGGCGGGCGGCGTAAAATTGCTCGTAGACCCGTTCCTGAAACACAATCCGAATTATTGCGATGCCCTGTGGGAACAGGCCGCGCGTCCCGATTACATTCTGGTCACGCACGGACACGGCGATCATGTTGGCGATACTATCGAGATCGCTGCTCGGAGCGGTGCGACGCTCATCTCGAACTTCGAAATATGCAACTGGCTGCACGCGGCAGGTGTCGAGCGGTTTATTGACCTGAATCCTGGCGGAACTGCAACGCTCGCCGACGGCGGCGTGACGGTTACGATGACTCCGGCAATCCATAGCAGTAGCATGGCGAGCGAGGGAGGTGATAATATTTATGGCGGATTGGCGTGCGGTTTCGTTATCCGGTGCGGCGCAGAGGCGGTCTACTACGCGGGCGATACATGTCTGTTCGGCGACATGCGCCTGGTGGACGAGCTTTATAAACCCACCGTCGGGCTGTTGCCGATCGGCGGGAAATATACTATGGATGCAGAGGCGGCGGCGTATGCATGCAACAATTTCTTCAATTTTCGAACGGTAATCCCGATGCACTACGACACTTTCCCGCCCATTTCGGCCGACCCTGCCAGATTTTCCGCTTTGGTGAAAAAAGGCGCAGTCCGCATGCTTGCTCTCGGAGAAGCGTTGGAAATATAGAGTCTGTTCACACGATTATGTTATTTCGCAGGCCGGAAGCCCGCACGTTTTCGGAATGACATTTGCTTTATCTTTTGAGGTAAAATGTTGTGAAAAATGAAAAAGAGCGGCAAAATATGGTTGCGGTTGGCGGCGGTCGCGCTGTCTCTTGTGGCGGTCTATCAGATATTAATGTTGCTTGTAGTACCCGGAATGATAGAACGTGCTGCGATGCGGGCTGCCGACGGACGTTATACGGTGAAAATCGGTAGGGTGTCGGTCGGCATTTTCCCGCTTTCGGCGACGGTGCGCGGCATTTCGGTAATGCAGAATCAAATGCAGGATCAAGGAGTAGCCCCAGCCGTCGCGCGGACATCATCAATATCCTCTGCGCTCGATATTTCGTTGGGTGAAATCTTTATCGCCGACGTGGTCAAGACCGACGACGGCGCGTTCACTGTCAAAGAGTTACGCCTGACGCGCCCCCGATGGCGCAAGACCGGTGGCGAGATGCAGGTTAGAGTTGGGCGCATTGTTTATGACAATGTGCTGCTTAGCGCTGTGGAGGGTGTGGATTTTTCCACCAAAGACGGCCATGTGCGGGTTGCGATCGCCGGAGCGCACCACCTGTCGCCCGATGAGTCCGTGCGTATGGAGATCGCCGGATTGACGGCTGAGCTTGATGTCGCGGCTGTCTCCGGAAGTCTGAATATCGGCCGATTCGCGGTCGTGCCTACATATTCGAAAGAGGATTTCGGGCACAAATCGTGGGGACATAAGGATTGGACGAGCTTTGCTCTGAACGACATCGCGTGTTTCGACATAGACTATGGCGAAAAAAAGCTTTCTATTGATAGCATACACATTGGTGGAGGTAGTCTGGCGTCGTATAAAAACCGAAACATCGTGCGCGAGGAATGGGTGAAACCGATGCCTTACGAAAGTCTGGGGCGCATTCCCGTACCGTTCGCAGTGCGTAGACTCGTGTTAGGCAGCATCGATCTGCGCTATGAAGAGTTGAAGATGCGCGGCTCGACGCCCGGCGTCATAACGTTCGATGCCCTTGGCGGCGAGGTGCGCGGACTGTCTAACATCCCGTCCGGCAGCCATAGCGAATGGCGGCTACGTGTGCGCCCGATGAACGCCTCCGAAATGATTGTCACGATGCTGCTGCCCGTCGATTCGCTCGGCCGCTTCGAGATTGTCGCCCTGCTCGGCCCTACGTCTGCCGATGCGTTTAATCCTATGATCGTGCCGCTGGCCAATATTGCCGTCACCGGCGGCGTGATCGACAAACTGGACATGCGCATTGTCGGCGATCTGCGCGAGGCTTCGGTCGATATGTTGATGCTGTATGACAGCCTTGCGGTTGCTGTGCTGCATGAAAGCCACGACGGTCACGATAGCCCCATCGTCTTAGGCGACCACCTCGTCGAAAGCGAACTTTTCACTTATATCGTGAACCATATGGTTATCACCAAAGCCAATCCCATGCCCGGCCAAATGCCACGTACTGCCCAAGCTACTGTGGAGCGCGATCCGTTGCGCTCGCCGTGGAACTATCTCTGGCAGGCGACCTTCGCAGGGATAAAAAAGACGATCGGGCTGGGCGGGATATAACATATAAAATTTGTTTTCACTAAAAATAATGCATATCTTGCGTATGAGTTGCAATAGTTGACACAATTACTCATCTTAAATCTTGAAAATTATGAAAATCAGAGAGCTTTTTCCAGACAAAATCTTGTTTGGGATAAATTGCATTCTTACGTGCGTATTTTGTGTTATGCTTGCGGGCATGATTTATATGAAGTCGGTGAATGCTTCGATTGGTTCAGGCGACTGTCCGGATGGCGAAATACCCGACTGCATCGGCTTAGGCTACGATTATATTGTGTTCTTCCCTCATCCGAATGCATGCAACTGGTTTTTCTATTGCAGCAATGGCGTAGCCTATTGCAAGAAGTGTCCGGCAGACCTTATTTGGAATCATTGGTTGGACAGTTGTGACTTTGCGGTTAATGTCGGTTACACCGAGGAGCAAGCGGCTGCGTGCAGTCAAGACGGCGTCGGCATCGTCTCAATGGAGATAGTATGCGGAACACAGCAGGGTAAAATATGTCAATGGACGTGTCCTAATTGCAGTATGCCATGGGGAAATCCGGTTTCTCAGCATAGTAGAGGTCCTTTCTACTCTATAAAAGGCACATGTTTTTGCGGTTATATTGCAAAATAGATTAGTCTATGAGGAAGACATTATTGCTACGGGCACTGGCGATCGGCATATTGTCAGTGTCCATGTTTTCGTGTACGCGTGGCGGGAAGCAGGAGTATTATATGCCTGAGTTTCCTGAGCAAACTATGGGCAGTTTTACCATAATCTCCGATGATCTCATGCTGTACGCTGCATCCGACATGAAGATGTATGGCGAATATTTGGTGATACTCGCTCAACATAACGACCGCTTCTTGCATATATATGACCGCAGGACAGGCGATCGGATAGCGAGAGGACTGCACCATGGCAGGGGGCCGGGAGAGATAATGCAAGTTTTTTTTGGTTTTTCGCTCGACAGTAGGAATGGCGATCTGTTCGTTTTCGACCCTAATGCAGGAAAGGATGTGTTGCTGAACGTGGACTCTATGGTGAGAGGGAAGCATTACGTGGTCGAGAGCGATAGATTCGATAATAATGGTGTTATCGCCTACCATATTGTTTATCCTCTGCCAGATGAATCATTTATAACAAGGCTGCTTAGACATGAAAGATACCGCATGATACGAGACGGAGAAGAGATTGCCAGTTACCCCACTTTCCCAATCGAAGACAGGGTGTTGGCGAGGCTTATGTATAACCACGACGTAGTATCCTTGTCTCCTGATGGCAAAAGAATGGCGGTTGGCACAGGTTTCGGAGCGATTTTGGAGACTTTCGATTTGCGTGATGGGATTCGTAATATCTCGACCTCGTATTTTATCGAGCCGAAAGTCGATATAAAAAGCGACGATATATTTTGGCCTACGGAAGAGACGATAAATGGTTTCGGTACTATCTATGCCGGTAACGATTTGGTTTACACCACTTTCGGAGGTACTTCCGAACCGGGTTTCCCTAAGAAAATAGCTATTTTCGACTGGTATGGCAATCCTGTTCGGCTGATAACGACCGATTCTAATATTTTCAGAATCTGTGTCGACGAGGCCGATGGAACTTTGTATGCTTTGATAATAGACGAGCACGAGGAGCTGATATTGGCGCGGATGGATATCTATTGATTCGAGAGGAGTAGGCGTTAAATATACAATATGCGGCGAATAATAATATTCAGTAAAAATAAAATGCAAAATAACAACATATATTTGGTTTTCAGAATATAAATATATATGTTTGCGGTGTACTTTTGTCGAAGTACCTGTGCCTGCTCATAATGACAGCGCAGAACTTTAAAGATTCTACCATTATGAGGCGATTTTTGTTGAAGTTTACCCCGAAGACGACCCTGAATAAGGTGAATCTTGCTCTGACGGGAGTGTTCTGCCTGATGCTGGCGGGGCATATTTACATGAAAGCAAGCGCTGAGATTGCTTCGCGTTTAGCTCCCGATCCCGATGACTGCCGCGCTTATTTTTCAGGCGGCAAGAGATTTTGCTGTCCGGAAGGTCTCGTCTTTTGTCCTGACAAGAATGTGTGCACTTGGCGGTGGGACCCCGATTGTAATTTCGACCATTGCAGAATGCCCGACCCGGATGAAGATCCATGCGTACCCGATTAATGGGGGCGTGGCATCAGCGATTTGATGATTAGCGGCAGAGACTCGCGAACGCAAGTCTCTGCCGCTTTTGTTTTTCGTGCATGGGTTGCGTGCGTTTCGATAAAAAGACGTAAATTTGCAAACTTATGGATAGCGAAAAATACAGATTCGAGACCTTGCAGGTGCACGGCGGGCAAACCGTAGACGCGGATACACATTCGCGTGCAGTACCTATATATCAAACGACGGCTTACACGTTCGAAAGTGCGCGGTACGGAGCGGATCTTTTCGCACTGCGCACGGCAGGGAATATCTACACACGGATGATGAATCCCACGACCGACGTGTTGGAAAAGCGTGCGGCGGCTCTCGAAGGCGGTATAGGCGCATTGGCCACGGGGTCGGGACATGCGGCGCAGCTGGTGGCCCTAACGGCTATAATGGGCGCGGGCGACAACTTCGTATCGAGTCCTTATTTATACGGTGGCACGTTCAACCAGTTCCGCAATACGTTCAGCAATCTGGGCATAGAGTGCCGGTTCGCGGCGGGCCTCACGCCAGAGGATTTCGAAAAGCACATCGACAAGCGTACTAAAGCGATATACGTAGAGAGTATCAGCAACTCCAATTATTCCGTGCCCGACTTCGAAGCACTGGCCGAAATGGCGCATCGCAACGGGCTGCCGCTTGTGGTCGATAACACGTTCGGAGCGTGCGGTTATTTGTGCCGCCCGTTGGATCATGGCGCTGATATCGTGGTCGAGTCGGCGACGAAATGGATGGGCGGTCACGGCACGACGATGGGCGGCGTGATCGTCGACGGCGGGCGGTTCGGCTGGGGTAGCGGACGCTTCCCGATGATAGACGGGCCTTCGCCGAGCTACAACGGGCTGAACCTGTGGGAGACGTTCGGTGCGGCGGCATTTATCGTCAAATGCCGCGCGGAGGGTCTGCGCGACTTGGGGCCGGCGATCTCGCCGATTAATTCGTTTCTTATTTTGCAGGGCATGGAGACGCTGTCGCTGCGCGTGGAGCGTGAGGCGAGCAATGCGCTTGCACTTGCGCGATGGTTCGAGTCGCGACCGGAAGTGGAGGAGGTGATATATGCGGGTTTGCCTCAGCATCCGACCCATGCGATGGCGCAGCGATATTTGCGCAACGGCTTCGGGTGCGTGCTGTCGGTCGTTCTGAAAGGAACGAAAGAGCAGGCGGTGCGCTTTGTGGAGGCGTTGCAGCTGGTTTCTCATCTGGCAAACGTAGGCGACAATAAGACGCTTATTATACAGCCGGCCGCAACGACGCACTCTCAACTCTCTGCGGAGGCTCTGCGTGCGGCTGGGATCAGCTCCTCGATGCTGCGCATATCGGTGGGTATCGAGCATATAGACGATCTGAAAGCCGATTTCGAGCAGGCATTCGGAAAAATGTTATAATCGCGTCATTGCGAGCCTGGAGGCGAAGCAATCCAACACACATAGTGTGTTTTCCAGCCTGACGGAAAAAATGTTGGATTGCTTCGGGCTTGACAGCCCTCGCAATGACGAACGGAGGGCGGACACACGTGAGTGTTGAATTCTTACGAAGCCCCGTAAATTAAGGACATGCCGTTAAAATATTACATACACGACGGGCCGTTCGAGTTGGAGTGCGGCGGAGTTCTGCCCGAACTGACCATCGCTTATCATACGTATGGGCATTTCACGGGCGACAATGCGGTGTGGGTGTGTCATGCACTGACGGCAAATTCTGACGTGGCGGACTGGTGGCCGCACACGGTCGAGGCGGGGCGGTTTCTCGACCCGGCGCACCGGTTCGTAGTGTGTGCGAATATTATCGGTTCGCATTATGGTACTACGGGACCGCTCCACATAAATCCCGCGACGGGCGATGCGTGGTATGGCGGTTTTCCGTTCGTGACGATTCGCGATATGGCGCGGGCGCATCTACTGCTGGCGCGGCATCTGGGTGTGGAGCGCGTGCAGGCGGCTATCGGCAGCTCGATCGGCGGGTTTCAGGCGTTGGAGATGGCGCTGCTCGCACCCGAATTTGTGGGACGTTTGGTGTTAATCGCGACGTCGGCCAAAACTTCGCCCTGGTGTATCGCTTTCAACGAGTCGCAGCGGATGGCGATTGAGGCCGATGCTACGTGGGACGAACGCGCGCCCGATGCCGGGCGCGCGGGAATGATGACGGCGCGGTCGATAGGGTTGCTGAGCTATCGCGGTTCGAGCGGGTATAATGCTACTCAGGCCGAGCGCGACGGCGAAGAGGGGCGCATGGAGGATTTCCGCGCTGCGAGCTACCAGCGTTATCAGGGCGAGAAACTTGCACGGCGGTACAACGCCTACTCTTATCATTTGATAACCAGGGCGTTCGATTCGCATAACGTGGGGCGCGGGCGCGGAGATGTGGAGCGTGTGCTGGCGACGGTGAGTTGCCCTACGCTGGTGGTAGGTATCACGACGGATATAATTTTCCCTGTCGAAGAGCAGCGGTTTTTATGTGACCGCATACACGGTGCGCGCCTCGAAATATTGGAATCGGAATTCGGACATGACGGATTCCTCGTAGAGCATGACAAACTCAATACGATTATAAAACCATTCATAGAGAAAAAGTAAGTATGAAATTACCGCAGTCGGTTAATGTTTTATTGTTAGGTGGTGGTGGCCGCGAGCACGCTCTGGCGTGGAGGATGGCGCAGAGTAAGAGATTGGCTAAACTGTTTATCGCACCGGGAAATGCCGGTACGGCGAGCGTGGGAACTAATGTCGATCTGCAACCGACGAATTTCGCGTCGGTCAAGCAATTTATCCTGAACAACAATATAAATCTGGTAGTATGCGGACCGGAAGAGCCGCTGGTGAAAGGGTTGTTTGACTACATCAGGAACGATGAGCAGGTGCGCCACACGGCGGTTATAGGGCCGTTGGCGGATGCCGCGAGGCTGGAAGGGAGCAAGGCTTTCGCCAAGGCTTTTATGGGGCGGCACGCGATCCCGACGGCTCGGTATCGGAGCTTTACGGTCAACTCGCTCCAAGAGGCGGCAGCGTTCATCGACAGCCTCCGCGCGCCGTATGTGCTTAAAGCCGATGGACTTGCGGCGGGTAAGGGCGTGGTTATTGCTCCGACGGCGTGCGAGGCGAAGGCGGAGTTGCGCGCGATGTTCGACGGGAGGTTCGGCGCGGCGGGGGCGACAGTCGTGATCGAAGAATTTCTGCACGGCGTGGAGTGCTCGGTGTTCGTAGCGACGGACGGACGGAATTATAAAATCCTGCCTGTGGCGAAGGACTACAAGCGTGTGGGCGCGGGAGACACGGGGCCGAATACGGGCGGTATGGGGGCGGTGTCGCCCGTTGGGTTCGCCGACGAGGCGTTCATGGCGAAGGTTCGCCGGCGAATCATCGAACCGACCGTGCGCGGCATTGCCGAGGAAGGGATGATATATCACGGCTTTATATTCATCGGTTTGATGAACGTCGGCGGCGACCCGTACGTAATCGAGTACAACGTGCGGCTGGGCGATCCTGAGACCGAAGCCGTCGTGCCGCTCATCGAGTCGGACATCATCGGAATGTTCGAGGGCATGGCGTTCGGTACGCTCGATAATTACGAACTGCGCATCTCGCCGCGCACGGCAGTGACGGTGGTGTGCGCTGCCGGCGGATACCCTAATGAATACCGCAAAGGCGACGTGATCTCTATTCCGGACGATGCAGAATACCCCGACGTGATCGTTTTCCACGCCGGAACTCGCAGCGAGGCAGGGCGCGCGGTGACCAACGGCGGGCGCGTGCTGGCCGTAACGGCTCTGGGCGAGACACTGGATCAGGCTATTACGCGCAGCTATGAGGCTGTCGGGAGCGTCGGGTTCGCCGACATGTATTATCGCTGCGATATCGGGCAGGATTTGGTAGAAATGGAAGTCGAGGCATAACACATGCGCACGTGCGGCACGCCGTCGGCGGTGGGATGCCTGAGCGCAGTGAAGAAATAGCATCCCGCCGCGTGGGGCTGTGGTGTGACGCGGGCTTTCGCATATTTTGCGAAAGCCCATATCGGTTCTCCGAAACGCTCGGAATAACATTCTGTTCTATGTTTGTCGTGACAATACCAACATGAAAAACGGGATCACACGGCAGCCGTTAGGCGCGACGATGATGTTGTTCTCTCTGTTGCTGTCGCTGTTCGTGTGGCGGCATCTGGCGGTGGAGAAGGTGGCGGTCGTGTCGGGCGCCGCTCCGTTTGGCAGTGCGATCGGCCCATGGTTTGCGATGCGCCCGTATGCTGGGTCGGCCGTGACCGTCATACTTATATTTCTTACGGCGTTAGTTCTGACGCGCCTTATCTCGCGCAACCTCGTTTTCCCGGCTCGGACGTATGTTTTTCTGATTTTTTTTGTCATAGCGGGGTACGGAATTTTCGCGACGCTCGGTAGTGTGTCCGTCGTTCTGGCAACGTATTTGGCAGCTAAGGCTTCGGAAAGTTTTGCGTCGGCGTTTCGGCGTTCGGCGCGTATGTCGAAGTCATTTCAGGGGGCGATGCTGCTGGGAATAGCACCGCTGTTGCATGCTCCGGCGGCGGTTTATGCACTGTTAGTGCCGCTCGCGATGGCGGTTTACATACGCGGATGGCGTGAGACGCTCGTCGCGATCGTCGGACTTGCACTACCCGCTGCGACATATTCGTACATAATGTGGGCATTCGGCGTGCAGGCGTTCGGAGCGTATTTTACCGCGCTTGGCGAGAGTCTTTTCACACCCGTGTCCGCCGGTGGCGGATTTCCTACGGTCTCGCTCACTTCGCCGACGGAGGTCGCGGTTGTTGCGCTTGTGGTTTTTATGGCGGCGGCAGTAGTGCTGTCTCTGGGGGCGTATGTGCTTGAAGCGCGGCGTATCCGTACGCGTGCGTTGCGCATATATGTTTATATGGCATTGTTCATGTTCGTCGGGGTCGGCGGACTGTTATTGCCGTGTGCCTCGACAGCCGACGTGCCGTTGCTCGCACTGCCGCTTTCGGTCGTTGCAGCAGGCTATTTCTCGCGCCATACCAATCTGGCGGCCGGGATACTGTATGTTTTAACTATCCTCGCGGCCGTTGCATATAATTTGATGATTTTGAAGTCATGAAAAAAATAGTTGTCATAGGCGGAGGCGAGAGCGGGTTCGGGGCGGCAGTGCTTGCGCAGAAGCAGGGTTATGAGGTCTTTGTGACCGATAATAGCGCGATAGAAGAGATATACCGCGCGGGACTGCGCGAGCGGGGAATCCCGTTCGAGGAGGGCGGGCACACGTTCGATAAACTGACCGATGCCGACGAGGCAATTAAAAGTCCGGGCATTCCCGATACCGCGCCGCTCGTTCGCGAGCTTGCGGAGCGCGGGATTCCCGTGATCTCGGAAATAGAGTTTGCGGGGCGATATATGGGCGATGCGCGGACGATCTGCATTACCGGCTCGAACGGCAAAACCACGACCGCGACGCTTGCCTGGCGCCTGCTCGCCGATGCGGGGTATGACGTGTGCCTCAGCGGGAATATAGGGCGGAGTTTCGCTCTCGAAGTGGCGAGCGCGCGGCACGACTGGTATGTGCTGGAACTCAGCAGTTTTCAGCTCGACGGGATGCGCGATTTCCGTGCCGACATCGCCGCGCTGCTCAACATCACGCCCGACCATCTCGACCGTTATGACTACGACATGGCGCGGTATGCGGCGAGCAAAATGGGCATCGTCCGCAATCAATGTGCCGAAGACTTTTTTATATTTTCGGACGACGACCCTGTGATCCGCGAGCAACTCGCGGGGCGCAAACTTCCGATGCACCTGCTGCCGTTCTCGCTCGGCGATGTGCACGGCGGCAAATTTGTCGTGCGGGTCGGTGAGAGGCGGTTCTCGATGCCCGTCGGTGAGATGAAAATTCGTGGCGACCATAACATCTATAACGCGATGGCTGCGACGATGGCCGCAATGGCGGCGGGTGTTCCCGATGAATCTATACGGGCGACGCTCGCCGCGTTCGAAAGCGTGGAGCATCGCATGGAGCGGGTCTGCGAGACGGGTGGCGTGGAGTGGATAAACGATTCGAAGGCTACGAATGTCGACGCGGTGCGCTATGCTCTGGGGAGCGTTACGAGCCGTCCGGTGATATGGATTGCCGGCGGAACGGACAAAGGCAACGACTATTCGTTGCTGCGGGCATTGGCCGTCGGGCGCGTAAAAACGCTCGTTTGCATGGGTGTGGATAACCGCAAACTGATCGATGCTTTCAGCGGAATAGTGCCCGAAATTATCGATACGCATTCTTTGCCGGAGGCTATGCGCGCGGCTTTCGAGACGGCGCGGGCGGGCGATACGGTGCTGCTTTCGCCCGCCTGCGCCAGCTTCGACCTGTTCAAGAATTACGAAGAGCGCGGGCGGCAGTTCAAAGAATGGATACACGCGCGCGTGATTTCCGGCCTGCCGGGCACACGCAGTGTGATTTCCAGCCTGCCGGATGACAGTAGATAGAGATACAAAACGCAAGAACACAAAAACAGAAAACATGACAGGCAATATTTATTATAGTTTGGCTGTGCTGGGATGTTTCGTGGCGTTTTGTCTGATGGTGCATTTTTATCGGAATTATGTGTTGTGGTTGTTCGGGATTTTTCGGGGACGGGCGACGACAGAACGGATGCTGGGCGAGCAAGGCAAGATATTTACAAGGTTTCTGACGCAGACCCTCGTGCTGGGAATCGCAGTGACAGCGCTTGCCGTTCTGAAATTCGTGGATATGTCAGCTCTCGACCGCCTGCCGCCATTAGATGACCGGCAGGCGGTTGCGGCGATTGCCGGCATGACGGCGGTCGTAGCGGCATTGTGGGGATTTCGCTATTTATTACTGAAAATAACGGGCGGTCTCACGCGCTCACAGAAGTTTGTGGCGCGGCTTTTTTATCTTCGCAAGATCGTTACCGCGATAGGAACGGTCGCACTGTTACCCGTATTTCTGCTCTTTGCGCTGTCCGGCGGCGAGGCGGCCCGCGTATTGGGTTTTGCCGTCGCTGCGATCATTGCCGCCGCCGCTATATTGCTGACCACAAGGACGCTGATGTTCTTTGTGCGACAAGGA
The DNA here is from genome assembly GCA_009783565.1 of Rikenellaceae bacterium. Classification (GTDB taxonomy): domain Bacteria; phylum Bacteroidota; class Bacteroidia; order Bacteroidales; family Rikenellaceae; genus WRDF01. The sequence goes on from WRDF01000015.1 coordinate 27,854, forward strand.
TTTTCTATTTCGCTTTGGTTTTTGTACCTTTGTGCCGTCGAAATTCTCCCCGTGAGCTTCTTGGTGATCGCGGCGGGGAGAGTTTTTGGTAATTACTAAAAATCTTTATCGCCTTGAAAATCAGCAAGATACTGGTGTCGCAGCCGACACCGGCAATCGCGGAAAAATCACCATACTACGAGATTCACACCCGCTTCGGCGTGAAGGTGGACTACCGTCCGCTGATTCGTGTGGAGGGTGTGACACTCAAAGAATTTCGCGCCCAGAGAGTCGAGATTCTCGCCCATTCGGCAGTGATCTTCACCAGCCGCGCTACGATCGACCACTTCTTCCGCATCTGTGAAGAGGCGCGTGTTACCGTGCCCGAAACCATGAAATATATCTGCAATACGGAGGCTACGGCGCTCTATATGCAGAAATATATCATATACCGCACGCGCAAGATTTTCTTTGCGAACGGTTCTTTCTCAGGCTTTATGGAGCTGATAATGAAGCATAAGAACGAACGTTTTCTGCTCATTCTGTCCGAGCCGTATAGCCCCGAAATACCCGATACGTTGGCGAAATTGAAGCTGCGGTTCGACAAGGTGATCCTGTCGCATACGGTGAGCGCCGACCTTAAAGAGCTGAATGTCAAGGCTTATGATATGGTTGCTGTGTTCAGTCCGGCGGAAATATCGGCGCTGACGGCGGAGTTCGGAACAACGGGGCTGCCGCTCATTGCGACGTTCGGCGACGGCACGACGCGCGCAGCGATCGATGCCGGGCTTACCGTGAACGTGAAAGCTCCGACGTCCGAAGCACCTTCGATGGCAAAGGCTATCGAATTGTTTATCAAGAAGATAAACTCCGGAGCGGAGGTTGCGCCGGTCAGCGTGGCCGACTCGCGCGAGGCCGACGAATTCATCAAAATCCACGAGCCTAAGATAGCGCGCCGCCCGGCGGCTAAGAAGGCAGCGTCTGCGAAGCCTGCTGTGGCAAAATCGCCTGCCGTGAAAAAAGAGGCGACGAAACCCGCCGCCGCAGTAAAAAAGACTACTAAATAAGAGGGCACTTAATCATAAACTTGGTCGTACCATGAAAAAAATCAGACTGATATTCGCCGTGCTTGTTATGCTCGCTTTAGGCATGACAGCACCATCGTGCTCGAATCATGCGAGCAAATCGAGTTCGAACCGTGCGTCCCAATCGAACTCAAACCATGCGCTCCGGTCAAGTAGATTACTTGAGGAATCGAATAGATTATTTGCCGAAGCTCTAAACGAAAAAGATCTCGATAAACAAATCGAATTGTTCAGTAGAGTTATTAGACTTGAGTCGGCTGTTGCTTTCAGAACTGATATTCCGGCCGAAAGGCAGTTGTTTACCGGTACTGCTACCAGAACTATGACTACGACAGAAGCTATTGATTTCGGAACTGCTTATGCTGGAGCTCGTCCCAGAACTGATATTCCTCCCGGAAGAGTTGATATTGATATTGCCAGAGCTGATTTTTCTGGAACGCATATTTCCAGAACTTATAATCCCGAATCTAATATTATTAGAGCTTACGCCGGCAGAGGACTCGCATTTTTACAGACGGGCATGTTCGACAATGCGATAATGGATTTCAGTAGAGTTATCGAGTCAGATTTGACAAATGTCGAGGCTTTTGGTAACAGAGGAGTCGCATTTGGAGGCATAGGCGAGTTCGATAATGCAATAGCTGACTTCAACAAAGCGATCGAATTAAGCCCGAAAACCGACGCGGCTTATTTTAGCATTTATATTAACAGAGGAATTGCACTCAGAGAGAAAGGCGATTTCGATAATGCAATAATGGACTTCAATACGGTTATCGAATCAGACCCGACAAATACCGAGGCTTATTATAACCGAGCCTTTACCTATCGAGCCATGTTTATAGCGGAAGAAGACCCCGCGAAAAAAGCCGAGTATCTGCGTCGTGCCGAAGCCGACGCGGTGAAGTGGCAAGAGTTAAGAGGCAAAGAATAATGCGCCGAAATACATATTTCGCGGCAATGATTTTTCAAGGCAAAAATATCGGCAAAAAACGGCGAACATAGAAAATTTTCTTACCTTTGTGTCCGCAAATGATGGAATTTGCCCAGGTGGTGGAATTGGTAGACACGCTACTTTGAGGGGGTAGTGCCGGTTACGGTGTGTGAGTTCGAGTCTCGTCCTGGGCACCAGTAAAAGACGCTTAATTGCATGGTATTCAGCTATTAAGCGTCTTTTGCTTTTCTCCTATGTCCGCACGGTATCCGCATTTTGTAATATTATACTGCCAAAATAATATAAATCAATCAAGGCTTTTACCGGAGATACACTTTCGAGTCAGGAGATCCTCGGACAAATAATATAGGGCAGAAATGCCAAAGCAAAAACGGATTCCGCTGATAATCAGCGGAATCCGTTTTTGAAATGAGGTTTGAAGCAAGATAACCCCTACATCCTATTTCTCACCGGTATGATTCTTTCAACAGTGTGTTCTTCGGGAGGCAGGCACATACTCTCGTCACAAACCTGATATTGGATTTTTATTGTAACGGGCAGTGCGCCATCTTTTTGAGGGGCGGTGAACTTTTGAGTGAAACTGACAGAGTCTTCATATATCATGCTGTTGCTCGAACAGGACAGCACACCCGTTTCAGTCCCTTCGGGGAAAATGAATTCGACTTGGGTGGGAATGAATCCCATCGCTCTGTTGCCCGGAGTGTCCGAGTACCCGTGCCAACCTTCCTGGAACAAGATGGTCACCATGGCAACATATTCCCTGCCCGCTGTGACCTCATTGGGAAGCCTGATCCTGAAACTTACAGGACCGCTCTGTTCCTCTTCCTCTTCTTTTTCGCTGCCGCTGTTAGCCGCGATGACAAACGACGCACCGGTAACCTGTACTTTTTCGGAATTAGCCGTTTCTACGATAAACGGTCGCTCCGAGTCGGACTTGACATCGAAATACCCTTCGCCTTCGAGTATGACACGCCTTTCGGTTTTGCCGAATACGGTAGGAAAGTGCAGTTTCGAATCGCCATCCAAGCAGACCTGCGTACCATCTTCCAGTATAAAATTGTAATTCATCCCTCGCGGGACATGCAGGGTCAAGTTTGTTGTCTCTTCCTCAACGGCAGCCACGGCTTTTTCCGTATTATGTGCCCCGTACATCACGAAAACGTAGCCTCGATGGCGCATTGTGAGGTATTTGTAATCTTCCAATCTGCCCAGATAAGAGCGCCTCATCGCGGGGTTCTCCTCGATCCTCCTGATAGCGCCCTCGATGCCGCCGTCCCATTTGATTTGCCTACCCGTATCCTTGCCGGGCATACTTATTCCCAGATCCCTATGCCACTCCCAAGCCACTTCGGGAACTGCTTCATATCCGTTGATAGTGGGGATCGAGAGACCGATAACGATGTCCATAACCCCGTTGCCGGTCAAGTCCGCGATGGCGATCATCGGCTGACAGCCGGGCAGCGCCTTGCTGCCGTCGGCAGTGGTGAACAGCGGCACGGGCTTCTCGAAACGCAACCCGTCGGGCGTTTGCACACCTCGGAAAAACTCGATAGCATAATGGCCCGGTTGGTCGTATTCGTGTGTCATCAGGATATCAAGCACCCCGTCGCCGTCCCAATCTATCGGATGGAGGTATGACTTACTGACATTGGGATAGCTCTCCGGCCTGCCGTCGTCCCGCGGGCGGGTGTTTGCCCTGAGTGGTGTGCCGTCTATATGCAGGAGAGGCGTGCGCAAGCCGAACTTCGGGTTCTCTTTCGTGCCGATGTTGAGCGCCACGCGCGGGCCGCCTGTTCCGCCCACGAAAAGGTCGAGCAGACCGTCGCCGTTGAAATCGGCAAAGTCAGCTGAGGTGTAGTTCCAATAGGCGTTGGCAGTAGGATTGGTCGGGCCGCTGCCGCTATAACCCGTAGTGCTGTTTATAAAGCCTTCCTGGTCGACGAACTGCCGCGGCAGGAATCCGTCTTTCGATCCTCGCCACAATGAGATCGCGCCGGGGTTGTACTGCCCCG
>WRDF01000016.1 GCA_009783565.1 Rikenellaceae bacterium
AAATCCACAATGCGCGGGTGAATGCCGATGCAGCACCACTGGTGATTGGTAATCTTGTCGCCGTTGATGTCGGTCGCGTAGAACCACTCGCCGGTAAATTGCGGGTTTTCGTTAGTGCCCACGTTCAGGAAGACCTTTATGTAAGAGCCTGTTTCGCCCGTCTCGAATTCACCGAGCAGCAGGTCAAGACGACCGTCACCGTTCCAGTCGAACAGCGCGGGATGCACCAGCCCGTGTTTCTCGGTGCGTATTTCGAACAACGAGCCGTCGATGCGCTGCGGCTGCGAGAGAACAGGCGCACCAGGAATCGGGGTCATCACCAACGGTTTGAGCACGGGAAAATTCGTCGTGCGGGCAGTAGGATCATCCTTCACAACCTCTTCGGGTTCTGGCCTTTGCGCGAAAACCTGAATCCCACAGAGGAGGATAAAAAACAAGATAATTCGTATTTTCATGACTGGTTAAAGGTTAATTGCAATATTTTTATTATGTTTTCTGGGTTTGTCTGCGAAAGACTTTGCCCGGGCGGCCGGTCTTTTAAGCCCGGGCTAAAATTAGGCTTGGCTATGGTTTTATAAGAATAGTGTAGAAATGCATTGGACCTGAAAAATCCGGACTAAGAAAAACTGCCAACTCTAATGTCTCACCCGTGAATTGTCCAACGTAGGAGCTCCATTCAAACAATAGACCGGTACTATACAACATATACGCTTCCAACCCTACAAAGAAAGAAATCGAGCCGGTGTAACCATTTTTGCCCATAATCTCTACGTAAACTTCACCGTTTTCATCTGCGAAAACAGTAAGAATAAATTCATCACAATCTTGAGTGAAAATTACGGTGAAAGCGGTTCCCTTCGCACTAAAATTCATTATTTCATTCATTGTGGCATTTGATACAGCCGTGGAAGAAATTTTAGGTGCTGCAATAATCGTTATCGCAATCACCAAAAGAAAAAATCTTTTCATGGTTTTTGATTTTTGTTTGTTATTTGTGATTAGACCGGTTTCTCCCGATTTCTCGTCCTCAGACAGTTTTATTGCGACTGAGATCTAATCGGGAGTAGCCGCCAGAAAATCCGATATACTCTCCCGGGCTGCTTTGCCATATTCGGATTGCTTCGCATCTTCCGACAAACCATCGAGAAAACCTTGCAGTTGGTCGGGGGTCATACTACCGGTAAACATCGAGCCAAATTTCCACATTACGATTGCCGAAGCCAGGTCGCCACGCTCCGCAATCTCCACCAATTTGGCATGAAGTTCGGGGTCATTCAGCGGATTGAGTCGGCTTTGGTCTACGACCATGTCTACGACCTCTCTGACCGCACTGTTTGTCGGGTTACCCGTGACGGCGGCCCTTATGAATGTAAAGCCGGAAACCTTATAGGTTTCGTCGGTCAGCGTCACGTGCGTGTCGTAGTTGTCGAGGTAGATAAGCAGCGCCTCGCGCCCTCCGTCAGGGCCGGTACGCACTATAAGATATTCGCCCGGCTTTGCGCCTTCGAGCGGGAATACGAACTTCCCGTTTTTCACCTCAACCGAATCGGCATATTCGCTGCCGGAGGAGATGTAGATCATTTTCCCGTCGGGCGCCGAAGGATATTCGCCGCGCAACGTCATTTCAGGACTGCCCGGCACCGAAGGATATTCGCCGCGCCGCGTTATTTTTGTACTGCTCGCGCAAGCCATAACAAAAGCGAACATGGTCAGTACCAATAGTTTTTTCATCATTTGCGAGTTTTTATTTAGTTCGGTTGCAACCTGCCGAGAATGAGGTCGTAAGTATCGCCCTCTTTTTTCAGCACGTTTTTAGAATAGTCGTTCAGAAAATCGACCAATTTTTCGATTTCAGGTCGCATCTGCCCATAATCCATAGATCTGGCCATGCGGTTCAGGGCCATCCCGAGGTTGAGCTTGTTAATACGTTCTTCGAGCCTGCCCGCCTCGACCGCCGCTTTGGCCGCCTCTATAGACCCGAGCAAATCCTTATTAGCAATGATCGATACGTTTTCTTCGACAAAATCAGCCAGTTCATTCGCAGGCATAACATACCTGCTTTTGTAGCGGGAATATTCATAGACTGCAGCCTTGATCTTATCAGAGTCCATCTGCGACAGGGCCGACAAGACGGGCTTGGAATGCAGGTCACCGATAAATCTGTCGTATTGCTCGCGGCCTGTCACCGCGATCACAGCATCGCGGTGGTCGAGCATATATTGTGCGACGATATGGTAAAGACTGTTTACCGTAAAGGGATATCTCGACATAAGATACTCCGAGAAGTTCTCCTCTTCCGTGCGCATCCCGAAAGTTTTGAGATGTACGTCCATCGCCTGACTATTCCGGAGCGCCTTGAACAGCGCCGTCAGGTAATTCAGAGCATACTTTCGCGGGTCTGCCTCATATCCTTCCGCAAGGAGTTTAATCGGATTTTCAAGACCGTCCCGCGTTTTTTCGAGAAACTCCTGCGGATCATAATACGCTCCCACCAAACGAGTGAATTCTTCTCCATTCGGATCGAGGATAAGGAAAGTCGGATAGATATTGATCGCAAATCTCTCGTTTATGTCGTTCGGATCGTTTACGTCCAGATCGTATTTCATACATATGAACCGCCGGTTGAAAAACTCGCCGACATCGGGTAGCGTGTAAATCTCAGCGTCCATCCTTTTGCATGGGCCGCACCATGTAGTGGAGCAAACGATCCATACTTTTTTGTTCTCTGCTCCGGCCTTTTCGAGCGCTTCGTCGAGCGTACCATCCCAAAACCTGATCTGTCCCATAGCCGTCGTAAGCGACATGAGCAGAAGACCTAATATGATAATTACTTTTTTCATTTTAGACGAGTTCTATTTGGACCCGTACATCACGAAAACATAGCCGCGGTGGCGCAGGGTAAGATACTTATAATCGTCGAGTGTTCCTAAGGCGTACCTTTTGAAGGTCGGTTCTCTTTCCGCTCTTTCTTTTACCTTTTCGAGGCCGCCTTCCCACTCGGTGATCCTTCCGGGATCTTTGCCGGGCATTTGAAGGCCAAGGCTGCTGGTCCACTCCCATGCCACTTCGGGAATCGCCTCATAGCCGTTGATCGTGGGGATCGAAATTCCGAAAACGATGTCCGGCACACCGTCGCCGTTGATATCTAAGATAGTTATCATCGGCTGACAACCCGGCAGCGCCTTGCTGCCGTCTTCGGCCGTGAATAACGGGACGGGCCGTTCGAAACGCAGTCCGTCGGACGTCTGTACGCCTTTATAAAATTCGATCGGGTGGTGACCCGGAGCCGAATATTCATAGGTTATCAAAAGGTCCAGCACACCGTCGCCGTCCCAATCCACCGGATGCAGGTAAGTTTTCCACGCTCTTCTCTCCTCGCCGACGGTCAGTACCGTACCGTCGGTAAAATGGAGAGGTTGGCGCAGGCCGAACTTAGGACTCTCTTTCGTGCCGATATTAAGCGCCACGCGCGGGCCGCCAATGCCCCCTACCCACATGTCAAGAAGACCGTTGCTGTTGAAGTCGGCGAAATCGACGGTCGTGTAATACCATTCACTCGATGTGTGCGGTCTATCGACGGGCGACGAATTGTCCTCCTGCTCGATAAAGACGCGTGGCAGAAATCCCTCTGCCGATCCGCGCCACCATGACACATGGCCGGGATGATATTGTCCTGACACAATATCGAGATAGCCGTTGCCGTCCAGGTCCACCAAGCGCGGATGTATCCCTATGCAGCACCATTGATAGTTGGTTATCGTATCGCCGTTGATGTCGGTAGCGTAGAAATATTTGCCCGAGAATCGGGGTTCTTCATTCGTTCCCTCATTCAGGTAAACTTTGATGTTAGAACCTGTTTGACCCGTCTCGAATTCGCCGAGCAGCAGGTCTTTGCGGCCGTCGCCGTTCCAGTCGAAGAATGCCGGATATATCAGCCCGTGTTTCTCGGTGCGGATATCCTGTAAATAACCATCGATACGCTGCGGCTGCGAGAGTATCGGCGCACCGGGAATCGGGGTCATCACCAACGGTTTGAGTACAGGAAAGTTGGTCGTGCGAATCCTGTCTTCCTCGGGGTTTTGCGCGAAAACCTGAATCCCACAGAGGAAGGTGAAAAACAAGATAATTCGTATTTTCATATACCGGTTACAGATTAATTAAGTTTGTTATTTTTGAGTTTCCGGATTAAACAAGTATAAATCTCGGTTTCCATAATCGTGGCTGTATTTCCTGTCAGAAATCTGCACCCGAAAATAATTACTTGTTACCCATTGAGGTAAAAATAGTTGAATAACTTTATTCGCTAATCAACTATTCTTGTACATTCTTACTGCAAGCGGATTATTTGTCGGGTCTCGAACCGTACATCACGAAAACGTAGCCGCGATGGCGCATTGTGAGGTATTTGTAATCTTCCAGGTTTCCTATCAAAAATCTTGTGCTGGTCTGTCCCGATTCGATCCGCTCAATCGTACCCTCGATACCGCCGCTCCATTTGAGTTGTCGTCCGGGGTCTTTGCCTGGCGTCTGTATTCTGAGATCGTTATGCCACTCCCAAGCCACTTCGGGAACTGCTTCATAGCCGTTGATAGTGGGGATCGAGAGACCGAAAACTATATCAGGTATACCATCGCCGTTGAAATCCGTGATGGTGATCATCGGCTGACAGCCGGGCAGCGCCTTGCTGCCGTCGGCAGTGGTGAACAACGGCACACCCTTTTCGAAGCGTAATCCATCGGGAGTCTGCACGCCTTTGAAGAATTCTATCGCATAATGTCCCGGACTCGTATATTCATAGGTTATCAGGAGGTCTAATACACCGTCGCCATCCCAGTCCACAGGATGAATGTAGCTTTTCCACGCTTCTCTCTCCCCGCCGACGGTCAGTGCCGTACCGTCGACATGTAAGAGAGGCTGGCGCAGGCCGAACTTCGGGTTTTCTTTGGTGCCGATATTAAGCGCGACGCGCAGGCCGCCGCTGCCGCCCACGAAAAGGTCGAGCAAGCCGTTGCCGTTAAAATCGGCAAATTCGGCAGTGGTATAGTTCCAATAAGAATTGGATTCGGGAGAATCTTTCCCGGGAGGCGGAAGTCGCTCCCCATCTTCCCCTATCCTCATCGGCTGCATCCCGCCTACTCCTTCCCTGTAACCTTCCTGATCCACGAACACGCGCGGCAGGAAACCTTCCGCTGAGCCGCGCCACAACGAGATCAACCCCGGATTGTACTGTCCCGAAAGAATATCGAGATAGCCGTTGCCGTCGAAATCGACAAAACGCGGATGGATGCCGATGCAGCACCACTGATAGTTGGTTATTATGTCGCCGTTGATATCGGTCGCATAGAACCACTCGCCTGTAAACTGCGGATTCTCGTTAGTGCCCACATTCAGGAAAACCCTGATGTTAGAGCCCGTTTGGCCGGTCTCAAATTCGCCGAGCAACAGGTCAAGACGGCCGTCGCCGTTCCAGTCGAAAAATGCGGGATAGACCAGCCCGTGCTTTTCGGTGCGTATTTCGAACAGCGAGCCGTCGATGCGTTGTGGCTGCGAGAGTATCGGCGCACCGGGAATCGGGGTCATCACCAACGGTTTGAGTACGGGAAAGTTCGTCGTACGGGCATTCGGATCGTCCTTGACCACCTCTTCGGGTTCGTCTCTTTCGGGCCTTTCTTCACTGGCCGATCCGAGAGATATGGACACAGGTGCACCCGCAGGTGCAATCGCAATCGCAGATCCAGATGCAAGTGTAGGCGTAGGTGTGGGTTCAGGTCTGAGCGCAGGCGCAGGCTCACGCACGGGTCTGGACTCGGTGAGGCGGCGGCCGACGGGCGAACGTTTCACATGCTCGGGCAGCGCGTCGATGTATGGTTGCAAAACGTTGGGATTCGTGCCATCCGGGTCTAACAGCAACCCGCTCAGTTGGTTATATTTCCACAGCGTATAGGCCGAAGCCATATCGTTGCGTGCCAAATTCTCCTTGATTTTAGCCGTCAATTTCGGGTCTCGCCTACCGACATTGTCACGTATCAGCATATCGTTCAGCTCCTTCATGGCTACATCGGTCGGATTGCCTCTCACGGTGCGCTCGCGGAACGTGTAGCCGAAACCGCTGAGATAGGTCTCGGCTTCGATCGTCATCTCAGTATCGCAATAGTCCAGATAGAAGAGGATAGGCGTACGTTGGCCGTTCTCATCGACGTATATCAGGAGAGATTCGTCCGGCTCGATGTTTCGCAGATCGAAGCGAAAATTCCCTCTTTGAACGACGGTCGAGTCGATAGAGTTATCGCTATGTTGCAAATAGAGTTTCGCTCCGTTCGGGGCTGAGGGGAATGTGCCGCGCAGGGTCGGCTGTTGCACTCTTTGGGATGCAGCGTCCCAAGCAGTCAGACAAAAAATCGCCGCTGCCAATAACAGTATTTTCTTCATTTTCAATATGTTTTAACGTAACAAAAGCAGAACAGAATTCATATAGTCAGGGTTCCGGGCCCAAAGGCCCGGAACCCGTCCGGCAAAAACAGGCGTTCTTACCTGCCTATCTGGTTTTGAGGTCAGCGTCGTAAATACGTCCGAAACCGCCCCAGCTTTTATACGAAATAGCATTCCCGTTACCCTGACTGAGTCTGATCGCGTAGAGCGTTCCCTCGCCGTTCTCGTAAGTACCAACAAGCAGTACCTCACCGTATAAATGGTAGTAGGTGGCGGCTGTCATGGAGCTCAGGCTGGGCCTGAATACTTTCATCATGGTGATCTCGCCTGAGAAGGGGAAGTCCACAGGGCTGTCAATTCCATACAACAGTTTCCTGCCGACGGTTGTTCCCGTTGCTCCCGCTAATCCGAACTGGTAAACGGCGTTGTCGGTCGCATAATAACACAAGTTATTGGTGATGCCGAACCCATAGAATTTCGCGTCGGCGAAATTTGGAAGCAAGTCTACGGAATACTTGAATTGAGCCCACGTATTATTCACTGCGTCCGCTCCGGTCACTCTAAACTCGCCGAGGAATAATTCGTCGGTATCGTCCTTGAATACACCTACAAAATTATCCTGGTTACTGATCATTCCGCCCCAACTGAGGTGAAGCAAATCGGCCTGCATATTGTTGAGATTAAACGGGCCATTGTTCGAGTCAAAAAGCCATAGGACATTGCTGGAACCGCCGGTGCTTAACGTGCCGAATCTTATGATCCTTCTTTGGAGCTCGTCAAAAGCGACCAGATTTGTTATGCCCCTGCCATTGGCGAAAATAGCGTGTTTCGACACTTTATATTCGGGCAGATAGTTAACACCGGACCAGATGAATTCCGTCCTCAGACCGAACTGACTCCCAGCGAACTGATAGAATATATCCCCGCTGTCTATAACCGCCCTGGGGGACCAGCAAAATATTGCTTCCGGCTTACCCTGATAGTATTTACGTCCTGAAACAGAAAAGAACAGATCGTCATAATCACCGAGTTTCTGAAAGTTGACAGGCTCGAAGAAAACCATTCCCAGATCGGTCAATACAAAGCACCAAGCGTTGGCGACGTTAGTATTATCCTGTTGGATCACAGTGATCCCTTCACCCGGTATTCTCGATCCGTTGACCGAGGAGTAAGAATTGTATACGACTTTCTCCGTGGTTGAAGAGGCGGCAAGGACCAGGAACATGTTGTCAATGACCATACCTACATCGAGCCCGGTATTGTCCCCGTGCAATACCATAAGCCCGGGGTCTCCGCTGAGGACTATACTGATCAGCGGAGAGAATGCCTCGAAAGTAAAGCCGTTTTCCACCCACGTGGCCCTGAGCCTCGTGATGAATGTCCCATAAGTATTGAAATAACCGTCAGGACCGAGATCACGGTCGAAATTCTTGCCGGTATGGCCTTCTAAATCGCGGAAGACCGCGGAGTTCTTGAAATCCCATTGATATGTAAGGTCGGATTCGGAGATGCCTCCCCTGACAGTGACCGTCATGGGGATTGTCAGGTGGTCGCCGAGTTTCTGGTTGAATGTATAAATCCCACTCGTGGTCTCTATTGTAACTTCCGCCAACGAGATGTAGTCGTAGTTCCCTTTATCCTTGTAGCAACCGCTGAACACAAACGTCAGCAATGCCACTGCTGTAATATAGAATGATCTTTTCATGTCATGTCAGTGGTTATATGTTTATGAATCGTTCGCCGACGAATCTCACGAGCTCATCCGTCCCCGGATATTTGATATTATTCTCCTCGCAATAATCGTTAAGAGCTCTTAGATTTACCGGCTGTTGGTTGGAAGGGGTAAGCGGATTGTTTGTCGAACCGAGAACTATGAGCATTATCTCCATCTTTATTTCATGGAATCGACCCATAGTATTGTCGATAACCGAATCGGTCCACCATTCAGGTCTGTCGAACCCTCCGTAGATAGTAAAGCAATGCGTCATAAAGCCTGCTTTAATTGCAGTAAGGTCTTTGGTGCCTACCAGCCGTAGGGTTATGACATCCCTCTGACTCATCAGGTTACTTGTCTTCCAGACCCGGATTTCTGCCACTGCACTGGTTGCGCCGGCTTTCAGCACCGAAGGTTGGATGATCTCGTATCTGGTTCCGGGATTAGTCGGTTCCTTATATATTTCGATGCGGAATTCGCGGTCATGGTCGGCAATGGTGCCCATTAGGCTTACCGGAATCGTGAAGATGTGCGATTCCACATTCGGATTCGGCAAGGCGCCGAAGGCGAAACGTGAAGTGTCATTATTTATAACGACGATGGGGCTGGCTGCATTAGTAGTCCCAAAATAGACGCCGTCGATCGCCGAGTCGTAAAGTGGGACTTTCTCATTTTCGCATCCGAAGATGAGTGCCAGGACAGAAAGGACAATTATGAATCCTTTGATATTTGTTTTCATACCCTGTTGATTTTTAGTTGTGGTTTCCTCTATATAGATCTTCGTTTTCGGGGCGCGGGAATACATACAGGTGTACACCCCGCCATCCGAAGTCTCCCACTGCCATATTGATCGGCGGCGACTGTTGATGGCGCTTGTAGTAGTGCCACAACTGACCTTCGGCTATGAACTCCTTGCGGTACTCGTCGCGGATCGCTGTTTGCAGTGTAGCGTCGCTGTTCACGGTTATCGCAGTATTGCCGATATTGCGGTTCGTGCGTACTCTTTGAAGGTACGTCAGTCCATCCACCCAGTTGGGGGAACACTCTGCGGCAATGTAATACATTTCCGAGATGCGGATTATCGGCATACGTCCTCGGAAAGCGGCAATAACCCGTTCATTCTGCCAATATTTTGTCGGAAATCTGCCCTGTGTGACCACATTAGCGGTCAGGTGCAGGTACCTCGGATCGAGACCGAGGTCAGAACTTGGGAATTGACCTAAATTTAAGTACAGATGGTTACCAGTGGACATAGCCATGTTATTCTGGTATCCCGCGATCAACTCGTCCAGATTGCTTATGTTCAGTGCGAAGATGTGTTCCGTAGCGAACGTGCGGTCTTGGAGGGTACTTGTTTCATTCGCTATGGCGTTGACGTTGGCGGTGAGCGCCCACTGGAACCGGGTTGCCTGAGCGTCGATTACCTCCAAAGCTGTCGCCAGGGCATTGGGCTTGTCACCTTTCCAGAGATATGCACGTGCGAGCGTAGCCTTTGCCGCATAATAATTGAAACGGAAACGGCGGTTGTGCCAACTATGAATATTATTTCCCGCAGAAACGACTGCCGAAGATGCAAGAATTCTGTCAGGAGTCGTCCCATGCAGCATTGGGTCTTCTTCGAGCAGTTCGATGGCGGCTTTAAGCTCTGCTATTATCTCGCCTATCACCACTTCTCCCGTGAGTTCCGGAGCGACTAAAGATGTGAGCCGGTTCGCATAAGGCATTATGGTATCCGACTTGGACCTTTCGTAAATGTCGCTGTAAAGCCGGAGTATCTCGAAATGCAGGAAAGCACGCAGACCGATCGCTTCGCCTTTGAGCACGGTGTAGTTATCTCCGGAAAAGATATCCTTTTGCTCGTCTATCTTGTCCAGGATCGAGTTTACACCTGCGATACAATTGTAGAGTTTGCTCCAGAAGTTTTCGACTATATTGGCCAATGTGGGATCTCGCCACGAGCCGTCTCTCATGTAGGCATATTGCCTCGCGGCATTAAAGGGAGCGCCGAAGTTTGTCGGGTAATGTCCCGCCAGTACGTCCAGCATGCCCCAGGTCAGCCACCTGCCATATAGATCGGGAGTTGACATCTGGGTGTAGACACCTTTTATGGCTTCGCTGAATCCCTCTTCGGTAGTGAAGAGTTTTTCCCTGTTTGTCTGCGTGGAAGGCTGCACGTCTAGCCAGTCGTTACACGAGGCCAGGGTCAGCATTGCGACGCAACAGATCGTCAGTGATTTTATATATTTCATCGTACTTAAGTTTTTTGTTGATTAAAATGTAGCCTGCACCTGAATCGAGAAGTTGTTCGCAAACGGATAGCTCGTACCCCTTTCGACCTTGATTGCCGAGAAACGGGCGAGTTCATTCATGACGAAAGATAGCCGCAGACGTTCGATCCCTATGTTTGAAAGGCCTTGAAAGTTCTGGAAATCATAGCCCACGTTCAGCGAGGATATGAACAACTCGTTATCTCTCATAACGAAACGGGAAGTTGGCCTCGTGATATTAGTCGATCCGCTGGACGAATGAGGATCGAGTCTCTTGTATGGCGCCACCTGGCCTGCCTGGGTCCATGCCTGAGTTATTCTGCGGTCAAGGTTGATAAAGCCATTTCCATATTCGAGTTTCTCGACGAGCGAGTTGTTGTAGAGTTTGCCTCCGAACCTGTATCTGCATGATATCGCTAAGGTAAACCCTTTCCAACCTGAGCTAAGATTGATATTGCCGCGGAGTTTCGGAGCTGTTTCGTATATGAACAACTGGTCAAGCGCTGACCACCATGATGTGATGTTGCCATTGCGGTCCCAGAAGATTTCCCTGCCCGTCATCGGGTTGATGCCGGCTGATCTCACAACCCGTCGCGAGGTCAACGAATACCCTTCGTAGTAGAGTGTCGAAGGCCTCGAATACCGTGCATTGAAAGTCTGCCAAGTCGCAAGAGCGGTAGAATTCATCGTTGGGCGTGATTCCATTTCCTCGTTGGCCTTGTTGTTGCGGTGTTCGAAATTATTGGAGATCTTTTTGATCGTATTTTTGTTGTTCATTGCGGAAACCGACACTGTGACCCAACCGCGCTGTTTGGCATTCCTCCAAGGAGTATATGACAGCATTACGTCGAAAGTCTTGTTCTCGATTTGCCCCAGGTTTTCCCTGAATCCACTAAAACCTACCGAAGGAGGAAGATCGACGTCCATCAGCGCATCATCGGTAATCTCTATAGTATAGTCAAATTTGACCGATAAATTTCTCCAGAGCGTAATGTCGGTACCGACGTTGTAGGCCAGCATACGCTGCCAGCTAAGGTTCATATTCGGTAAGCCCATAAGAATGGCGCCGTATCCGCCGTCATAGACATGTTCGGCATATGTATAGATCGCTTTCGCCTGATAGGGGTCGAAGTCCTGCGAGCCGGTATATCCGACCGATCCGCGGATCTTGAAACGGTCGAGCCATTCGATATTGCGTCCGAACTCCTCGTTGTGGATATTCCACCCGAGTCCGAGTGACCAGAATAAACCCCATTTACTGTCGGCTCCGAATCTGGACGATCCGGTGGTGCGGCCCGTTACATCGAACAGATAGCGGTCGTCATACGAGTAGTTCACAGCTCCAACGATGCCGATCTCTCTGGCATTGCCACTCGAACCGCTGGGACTGCTGCCGGTGAGGTATCGCGTTCCGAAAGATATATCGTCCGCCATGTCGTTCCCGAACCCCTCCGCAATGTAAGTATGGGACCGGGTTGCCACGTCGGACATGTTCCACATCGCATTGGAGAAGATCATGTGGCGACCCATTATCTTGCTGTAGCTCAGCCCGATATCTGCCTGATAGGTAGTGGATCTGTTGTAGCCTTTCGTGTAGCGTCCTCTTCGGCTTATATCAGTCATATTTATGAACGAGGTATGGTTCGCCGGAAGGAACACGTCCGATTCTCCGGTTCTATGCAGGAAACTGAAGCGGCCTGTGGCTCTCAGGTTCGAGAGAATGTTCCATTCCGCCACGAAGTTGTTGCGCACCGTATTATATCCCGAAGTGCTTTTCGTATTTAACGTAGCGTTGTAGAGCGGATTGCGGAATATGTTGGCTTGAGTTCTAACCGAAAAAGCGGGTATCAGGTCGCCTTCGTCATCATGACTTCTCCAATAGGGATTAAGCTGTGCATAATCACTGAAACTGCCGTAAGGGCTATTGGAGGCATTATTGATAGTCATTTCGAGCATATTGCGGAATAGCAGATTTTTATGCCGGTATGTGAGACTCAAATTGCTGTTGAAGGTATTCCGGTCGGAGCCCTTCATCACGCCTGCTATATGATTGTAGCTCGCCCCAACGCCATAGAGAAAGGTGTTGTCACCGCCCTGTATATTTATTGAATGATTTTGACTGAAACCGGTCCGCAACGGCTTGCTGAGCCAGTAGGTGTCTACTCCGCGGGCCACTTCGCGCATAATCTGCTCCCGAAACCCGTCCATCATGTGCTGTCCGCCGTTCATCTCTACTTGTCCGCTACCCCTGTATGCGCCCGTTAATACTTCGAATTCGAACTTTTCCCGTGCATTCATCAGGTTATAGCCGGTCAGGTCGGGAGCCTCTATGCCGAACGTACTCGAATGAGAAACCCTCAGACTTCCGGGCGTTGGGCGGATCGTTTCGATAACCACGACCCCGTTACCGGCTTTCGATCCATAGATCGCCTTTGCTGCGGCGTCTTTAAGGATAGTGATGCTCTCCACGCGGTTCATATCCAGGTCGAAGATCATTTCCAGCCCGACCTCGAAACCGTCGAGGATGAATAGCGGCTGGTTGGGATTGCCGGCATAGTCGCCTTCCAGACTCGGGAAAGAGCTTGGGCCGCGAAATAAAATATCAGGCAGCCTGTTGGGGTCTGAACCGAATTCGAGGCTTTCCATGATCATAAACGAAGGGTCAAGGTTGGAAAGGCTGCGCAGCACATTCTGGTTACCGACCTCGCGCAGTTGTTGGCCGCTGAACTGCACGGAAGAACCTGTCTCGCTTTCGAGGCGGCGGTTGAACATACCCGTGATAACCACCTGATCTATTGTCGTTACTTCCGGTTCGAGCCTGATATTCACCTCTGTCCTGCCGCCGATCTGTATCTCGGTCTTCTTATATCCTACAAAGGATAGTTCGAGCGTGGGGTGCTGCGGGTCGTACCGGAGAGAATAGCGCCCGTTGGCATCGGTAATCGTCCCGCGACCGGTATTTTTAACAACCACCGTAACGCCAGCCAGCGGCCTGCCGTTTTCATCGCTGACAGTTCCGGTCACGTTCAATGGCATCGCTGTCTGCGGTTGTTGCGGCTGCTGGACGGCACCCGATCTTGCCTGACTGATCGTAATCACCTCTCCTCTGATGTTGTATTCGAGTCCGTTCTTTATCAACGCCTCATTCAGAACCTCTTCGAGCGTGACATTTTGCTTGCTCAGGGTAACCGTGGCCCCGGCCGGAATGACCTCTCCATGATAGAGTATATTAAATCCGGTCCTGGCTTTAAGGTCATTTAAAACCGTTGTAATTGTGGCTCTGTCGTAGGACACGTCAAGTCGCTTCTCCTGGGAGGAAGAAGGCGACGCCGTCAATGCACCCACCGAACAAAGCAATGCAAGAATCTGTAACCTCATAAGAAACAGCGGTTTTTTCCATTTCCCAGACGGGAAATGGTGGTAGTAGTCATTTCTTTTCATATATTTGTGTTTGGTAAGTTGTCCTGCGGCACTATTGCCACAGGACTGTTGCTTGGCATGGGAGATGGGCTAGATCTTCCATGCCGTTTTTATTTGGCCAGTTTAACGGTGATTTTGTTTCCTTTCGTAATGATTTTAGCTTTCCCGAGAGATTCGATTAACTCCAACACGGACGAAATGTCATCGTAGATCGGGATGCTTCCCCAAGTCGTCAATTCAGCGGCTTGCGGATCTTCGAAGGAGTATTCGAAGTCGTACCAACGCGATAATTTCGTGAAAACATGGTCGAGGGTAGCGCCGCCGAACACGAACTCCATATTGCGCCAAGCCATTATCTCATGTGTGTCGACTGCGGTGATCGAATAGTCGCCGGAATCGGAATGGAGCGTAGCCTTCTGGCCGGGTTCAAGAATTATCTGTGCTTGGTTCGCTTTGGATATGAGTGAAACGCTGCCGGTGATCAATGCGGTGTGGATGGAGTTTTCCTGCGGGTAGGCGTACACATTGAACTCTGTGCCCAAAACTTTCAATTCCTGGTCAGCAGTTTCGACGATAAAAGGTTTTTCGATGCTCTTTTTTACGTCAAAGAATGCTTCTCCTTCGAGAAAAACACGACGCTCATTTCCATCGAAAGGTATCGGGAAACGCAGCCGTGATCCGGCATTCAGCCAAACATTAGAACCGTCCTGCAAGGTGAGCTCTAATTGACTCCCACGCGGCACATCGACGGTCCCCCACATTATTTTATCGGACATTTCCGCCACCTTGTTCTCATAGACAAGTTTCCCGTCTTCTCTGGCGAAAACGATTCCATCCCTTTCGGCGATCCGGCTGTTTTCGGTCGCTTTATCCAGAATGATCACCGATCCGTCGGGCAATGTCAGCGTAGCATCGGTCATTATGCGGGAAATCGGTTTGCCGTCCGAACCGAAAATATTACGGTCCAGAGCAAACCATACGCTAATCCCGATAAACAGAGGAATTAATACGGCGGCAGTCCATCTTACGATACGCAGAGGCTTATTCTTTACTCTGGCATGATTTTTGAGGGGGGGGGGTATATCCGAAATTTTGTCCAAAGATTTACTGAACGCAGTTTCTACATTCAGACCTTCGATAATATCCTGATGAGAATTCCACCTATTCTCGATCATGGTTTTTATGGCATTCTCTCCCTTTTCGGAAGAGATCCAATCCGATAATTTCTTATTAAGTTCCCGAGTCGGCTCGATGAGCGGAGAGCGCTTGCCTTTGTTATTATTATGCATCGTGTTTTGGAAGTCGTTGTTTATATATATTCGGACAACCTTCAAAAAACACTCACCCGGAAAGCGAAAAAATCAAAAAATATCTAGAAAGAATAAAGAAAATACGAGCGTAGCTTTCGGCCCCATGATTGTACGAATAGTTGCCAAAGCCCGGCTATAATGGTTTTCTATGGTACGTATCGAAAGCCCTAAACGTTCGGCGATTTCAGGGTTGCTGAAACCTTGCGCCCGCAACAGGAGTATCTCCCGTTGCCTGTCGGGAAGTTGTTCCATCGAGGAAAACATCAGATTGACCAGATCGTTCCAAAGAAGCCTGTCTTCTTCGGATAATTGTTCTTGCATGGATTCGGATATCCTGTTTCTATGCCTGTCCAAAACGAACTTTTGTCTGATAAGATCATATATCTTATTTTTGGCAATAGATAGCAGGTATGCGTTGAAGTTTTTGGAAAGATCTATCTTCCCCCGATTTTCCCAAGCTGCGGCAAAAGTCTCTTGAACAACGTCCTCCGCATCGATCGGATTATAAAGATTTCTCAGGCAAAAACCATACAACTTGGGATATTGGGCATAAAAAACAGACCGGAAGTTTTCCAATTGTCGCTCCTCGGAATTTGTTGAAATTTGTCCCCGGTCGTTTTGCATGATACACGGTTGTGATGCAAATGTACATAAAAATAGAAGAACAATACCATCGACTGCCCGATGAATCGAACCGGAACGATTAAGAACTTGTTTATTTTTTGCCGATTCGATGCCGACACCTTGTCCGTTCAAGGCCGTATAGAAAGCCCTCTGACGTCGTGTTGTTTCGGAGTTTGGAATAGGCGATTTGTTGGAGTCCTTATTTCGCTACGGGTACAAAATTAAACGTTTAATCGGCTGTTTGACAGCGATTAAGCATTTTTGTTTTCGCACGTATTTATTCTAAAAGCTATCTCATAAACTCGAAATATGCGACTCCGGCAGCCGAGCAATCGGCTTCCAGAACGAGCGGGCCGCGCAGGGTGCGTCCGTCGGGCGTGCGCCAGCGGCCGCGCGGCAGGCGCACCATACGCTTCGGCGCACCGTCGAGGCTCGGGGCTATCAGGTAGCGTGAGCCGAGCATAAACTGGTCGTCGCAGTCCGAGAATCCCTGTTTTGGAAACCGATATTCCATGTGCTGTATAATAGGTTCGCCCGTTTTCGCCAGTTCGCGCACTGTGCTTTCCATGTATTCCGCCATCGATGCGCGCAGTTGCAATGCCGCATGTATCTTATTCCGCAAATCCTGCCGCTCGAAGTTCCAGGGTGCATAATCCACAGCCGCGACGGGAAAAAACAACGATAGGATCGTCCATATCGCCCTGTCCTGCTCATTGAAATCCGAATCGTCGAACGGATTCGAACCTCTCGCTGCATCGCCCAATATCTTATATATATCGCCGCTGAGCGATGATGCCAGCAGGGATTCGGTTGTTAAGTCAGGAGAGAGGGCAGGGCGGACATCCGACGCGTAGGACGTGAAAGCTCGCTTGTACGTGCCTGTCACAATGCACATCTCCACGCCTTCGGCCAGCTTTTCCCAGTTGAGCAGGAATGGATGATCGTCGTTTCCTACCGGAGAACCGCCGCCGTTCGCGAACGCATAGCCGTCAAAACCGTATTCCGATATTAATTGCGCCACGCGTGTACGGAACGTTGCAAAAACCACGTCGTTGCCTATGTCGAGTATTTCACGGTCGTGAGCAAGATGACCGTTACGATATGCTTCGGTGAAGACGCGTCCGTTAAGAGGTGTATTCGGCGTTATGGTGAGCATCGTTTTGAATCCCAGCTCGCGCAGTTCTCCAAGCATCGCGGGCACATTCGGGAACAACTCGCGATCGAATCCAAGCAGTATGTGCGGCGATGCCCACCCTTCGGGGACGACTATTATGCCCGTCGGCAATCCTTCGGCCACGATGCGCCGCGCGAAGGCGACGATCTCGTCCTGCCCCCACGTGGTATCGGGGCGGCGTTCGAGGCGGTATACGGGTCGAGAGAATAATTCGACAGCGGGCATCCTGCGTTCACCCCCGAGATGGCGATGCACGCACATCAGGTATGCCTCGCGCAGCGTCGAGCCGCTTTTGCGCACCTCCATTTGCTCGTGGTACGATTCTATCGTCATCTTCCCGTTTTCGCCGCGGCCGACGGTGAACGGTTCGGCGCTGAAAACATAGCGTCCCGTGTTGGAAATCAGCATGTTGGAGACAAATGGCATTGCGGGGTTCTCTTCCCGCTGGTAAACGCTCCATGCCGCGCCCATGCGGTCGATTCCCCACCACCGCTCGCTTGTTTCAGGGGTTATTTCGAGCCGGTATGTCTGCTGCGGTTCGGTGGCGAACGCGCTGCCCGTGAGCAGCAATATAAAGGTCAGGAAAAATTTCTTCATCGGAAGTTCAGTTTTCGTACCGTAAAAGTAGTGATTATTTTTGTTGTTTAGAAAAATATGCGTACATTTGCACTCCGAATTATGGGCGTACCCGGCACACGCGAGGGCGCACGAAAAAGAAAAAAATGTACGTAATTGTAGAAATTGCAGGTCAGCAATTTAAGGCTGAGAAGGGACGTAAGCTCTATGTTCACCGTCTGGCGGGAGAAGAAGGTTCTTCCGTGAGCTTCGACCGGGTACTGCTAACGGATAACGACGGTCAGGTAAAAGTGGGCACACCTGTGGTAGAAGGGTCCAAAGTGAATGCGAAGATCCTCAAACACTTGAAAGACGACAAGGTGATCGTCTTCAAGAAGAAGAGGCGCAAAGGTTATCAGGTTCAGAACGGCCACCGCCAGTGTCTGACCCAGATCCTTGTGGAGGAAATTCTTGCATAGTAACCCCGAAAAACGTAGAAGGAAATGGCACACAAAAAAGGAGTGGGTAGCTCGAAGAACGGACGCGAGTCCGAGAGCAAACGCCTCGGTGTAAAGCTTTTCGGCGGACAGTTTGCAAAAGCAGGCAACATCATAGTACGTCAGAGAGGCACGACGCACAATCCGGGCGAGAATGTCGGTATGGGCAAAGACCACACGCTGTTCGCGTTAGTGGACGGCACGGTGACTTTCGCGAAAAAAGCATCGGGCAAGTCGTATGTCAGCGTAGCTCCGCTTGCGGAGTAGATTGGCTCGAAACGCATTAGTGTCGGCATTGGCACGTTGCGCTTAATTTAGTAAAAGCGGAGGAGGAGGCGGGAAAAACGGCCTCCTTTTCTGCGTTTCGGACGTTCGTTATCATTTTTTAATTTATTATCATGAGAAAACTATTTTTTTTGATGCCGGTCATTATCGGCGGCGTGTTGCTCTTATCCACAGCGTGTGGCGACAAGGACAAGAAAACCAAGTGCAATAATCCGATACCGGAAGCGGTCTCGGGTGTCTATTCCGTGCGATACTCTCTCGACGAGGGCGAGTGGATCGAGACGACGGCAACGGTCGATAATATGGGTTCATGTATGAGCGCGATCCTCACTATGCCGCAAAGCACAACGAATGCGAGCCATCTGATTTATATCGGATTGCCTTTGGAAACCTTGAATTTCAGTGCTTCGTTCAATAATGCTACTGTGCACATCGGCTCTGAGGTGCTCGAAGGTGCGACTATCAATATTTCAGGTGCATTCGATTATGTCGGCGGGGGCGCGATGCCTTACCATTTACATTTCAGCGGCAAGATAATTCCCGCGCCTTATGAGGATGAAGAAGGAGAGATCGTGCAGCCCGATCCGATCGATATAGTAGCGCGCGACATCCGGATGCCGGAAGTCGATTAACCATCGTGGAATCAGTTGACAGGCAGGCGTTTGCGGATGCTGTGCGGGACGTGGTGCGCCTCGTTCCGGCGGGGCGTGCGACGAGCTACGGGGCTGTGGCGTGTTCCGTAGGGCGACCTACGTGGTCTCGCATGGTGGGGCGCGTGATAGCGCAGACTTCATCGGATGAGGCGTTGCCGTTCCACCGTGTCGTGAGCAGCGCCGGCGTACTTTCGGGGCGTTGTGCTTTTGGCGCGTGCGGCCGGATGCAGGCGTTGTTGGAGGCCGAAGGCGTCGAAGTGCACAATAACAGGATCAAGAACTGGCGGCAAGTGTTCTGGAATCCGCTGACAGAGATATAACACGCGCTGGTGCGGTACTACACCGTCGGCGGCGGGATGCGACACTCTCGCATTAGCGAAAGTGTTCCATTTGGATAAATCCCATAATCCAATAAAAATCATAACGATGCAACGCGATCGGCTTTACGCTATACTCAGGAAATATTGGGGGTATGAGAGCTTCCGGCCATTGCAGTTAGAGGTTATCGAGGCGGTGTGTGCAGGACGCGACACACTGGCGCTGATGCCGACGGGCGCGGGAAAATCGCTGCTCTATCAGCTACCCGGTGCGGCAATGACGGGTGTGTGCATCGTAGTTACGCCGCTTATAGCGTTGATGAAAGATCAGGTCGATCGGCTGCGCGCGCGGGGCATCAATGCTGCGGCGTTGCATTCGGGTCTTACGATGCGGCAGGCCGATATTGTGCTCGATAATGCGTCGTGGGGCGACCTGAAATTCCTGTATGTCGCGCCGGAGAGGGTGGCAAATGCGACGTTCCGCTCGCGCCTGCGGACGATGAATGTCAGCCTGCTGGCGGTAGATGAGGCGCATTGCATATCGCAGTGGGGTTATGATTTCCGTCCTGCGTATCTGCGTATCGCCGAGTTGCGCGAACTGCTGCCCGAAGTGCCGGTGTTGGCGCTCACGGCTACGGCTACACCGGCGGTTGCAGAGGATGTAATGCGCCATTTGAAGATGACCGACGGGTGCGTTCTGCGCAGCACTTTCGCACGCCCGAATCTGTCGTTCGCCGTACGCCGGACGGAGGACAAGTATGGGCAGTTGCTGCGGGTGCTGAACAATGTTGCGGGCGCGGGCGTGATTTATGTGCGCACGCGCGAGACGGCGGAAAAACTGGCACAATGGATCGGCGAGCAGACGGGCGACAGTCAGTTGGCGGAGTTCTACCATGGCGGCTTGGGCCATGCCGAGCGCACGATTCGTCAGGAACGATGGACGAGCGGCGCGCGGCGGTTGATGGTGGCGACGAACGCCTTCGGGATGGGGATTGATAAGGCCGACGTGCGTTTCGTGGTGCATTATGATATACCCGATTCGCTGGAAGCATACTATCAGGAGGCGGGCCGGGCGGGGCGAGACGGGCGGCGGTCGTATGCCGTACTGCTTACGGCGAGCGATGACCGCAGCCGTGCCGTGAGGCGTTTCGAGAATGAGTTTCCGCCGATAGAGAAGATTAAAGAGTGCTACGAAGCGTTGTTCAATTATTTCGGTATCGGTATCGGCGACGGGAAGTTCGCCTCGTTCGACTTCAACATTCACGACTTCGCCAAACGCGCGCGGATGTACACCGGCACAGCCTATAACGCCATCAGGATTCTGCAGCAGAACGGCTACATGACGCTCGGCGGCGAGACCGATAATCCACCGCGCATAATGTTCGCCGTCGGACGCGACGAACTCTACAAAATCCGCATCGAACGCGAGGAACTCGACCACATAATCCGCACGCTGTTAAGGCTTTACGCCGGAGTTTTCCACGACCGTCTCGTGCCCGTCGACGTGCGCGAAATCGCCTCGATGTCGGGCTACACGGCGGAGCGCGTCCGCGAATTTCTCAAACAGCTGTGGCAAATGCGTATCATACGTTACATACCCGGCAGCCGTTCGCCGGTGCTGTTTATCGACGAGGAACGACTGCCGTCGGACGACGTTTTCATCTCGCCCGAAAGTTATCGCATCCGCAAACAGATGGACGCCGAGCGGCTCGAAGGGATATTCGTCTATGCCGAGGGCACGGGATGTCGCAGCGTGGTGATACAGAGATACTT
Source organism: Rikenellaceae bacterium (assembly GCA_009783565.1). Taxonomy (GTDB): domain Bacteria; phylum Bacteroidota; class Bacteroidia; order Bacteroidales; family Rikenellaceae; genus WRDF01. The sequence goes on from WRDF01000016.1 coordinate 21,019, forward strand.
CGGCGAAGAGGACGCGGCGGATTGCGGGACGTGCGATGTATGTCTGGAACGGCGGCGAATGTCCGGCCTGGCGGCCTCGTCGGAGGCTTCTCAGATGCGCGACGACGTTGAGCATCAGATCGTTGCGATGCTGTGCGAAGGGCCGATGACTGTTAAGCAGATCGTCGGCAAATTCCTGTGTCCGCCCGAATTGGTAACCGCCGCCCTCGACCGCCTCACCGCCGCCGGCAAAATCTCGGCCGGCGGAGACGGAAAACTGAAATACATGCGTGTATCTTCCGGTCTGCCGGATGACAGTTAATCGCTTTTTCAAATGTCTTTTTCACAAATGCTTCCCGTCGCGTGAGAGCGGCGGGAAGCTCTTCTTTGTTCCCCAAATAATGATGTTAGGTGGTTGCCCGTCTTTATATAAAAAACCCCCGACCGGGGAAGGTCGGGGGCTGTGAAAAAACCGAAATGCGTGTTACAACGTTCCTGCTTCGGCCTGACGGACCATGTGCGCGTTTGCAGTGAGGAAAATCTCCACACGGCGGTTCTTCGCGCGACCGGCCTCAGTATCGTTCGACGCTATCGGATTGTCGAACGCAAGTCCCTGGACCGCAATGATGCGAGCGGAAGGAACGCCGCGACCGAGCAAAAAGTTTTGCACCGATTGCGCCCTTTCGAGCGAAATACGTTGATTGACAGCGTGAGTACCAATGTTGTCCGTATTGCCGAGGATCGTGATGTCGAGACCCTGCTCGTTCGAGATCTGGCCTGCAAACTGAGCGAGTGCTGTCTGTGCCGCAGTGCTCAAAGCCGTCGAGTTGAAACCGAATAGGATGCCGTCGGCGAACGTGACCTTGATGGCCTGCAAGCCGTTCTCATCTATAACCTGCTCTACTTCGGCATCTCTGATCGCCTGCGCGATCTCCTCCTGTTTCTTGTCCATGCGATGACCGATCAGTGCGCCTGTTCCTGCGCCGACTCCCGCGCCTATGGCAGCACCTACGGCAGCACCCTGACTGCCGCCGGCCAACGCTCCGATGCCTGCACCCAGAAGTGCGCCGCCGCCGCCGCCCAAAAGTGCGCCCCGGCCTGTGTTATTCATGCTCGCACAACTTGCGAATGCGAATATTGCAGCCAATGCGAATGCTGCAAAAGATAATTTCGTTGTTCTCATATACATTATCGGTTTTAAGGTTTGCTTTCAAATTACATTCATCGTATTATCGTTTCTTCGCGGTCGGGGCCGACTGATATTATCATCACCGGTACGCCGCAGTACCGCTCGATAAATTCAACATAGGTCTTGAACTCCGCCGGGAAATCTTCCCACCGCCTCACGTTGCAAATATCCGTATTCCAGCCTTTCAACTCGCGATAAACGGGCTTGGTCCCGCCGTCTACTTCATAAGGAAAACGGTTCGTTTGTCCATCCGGCAGGTCGTAATCGACGGCGACTTTTATCGTGTCGAATCCGTTCAGTACGTCCGCTTTCATCATTATCAACTCTGTCACGCCGTTCAGCATCACCGCATAGCGCAACGCCACCAAGTCGAGCCACCCGCAACGGCGCTCTCTACCCGTGACACTACCAAATTCCTTGCCAATCTCGCGTAACCGCTTGCCCGTTTCGTCGAAAAGTTCGGTCGGGAACGGCCCGCCTCCCACGCGCGTCGCATAGGCCTTGAAAATCCCGTAAACGTTTCCGATCTTCGTGGGCGCGACACCCAGCCCTGTACATACTCCCGCGCACGTCGTCGTGGACGACGTGACATAAGGGTACGTCCCGAAATCGATGTCCAACAGCGTCCCCTGCGCGCCCTCGGCAAGCACGGGGATGCCCTCGTCGATATAATCGTTAATGGCATATTCGCTGTCGATGAAAGCAAACTTACGCAGATAGTCTATCGCCTCGAACCACTCTTTCTCATGCTTATGCGGCTCATACTCAAAGCCATAGCACCCCAGAAGGTGTATGTGTTTGTCACGCAGGCGCGCATAACGATGCTTGAAGTCATGCGCGAGAATATCGCCCATGCGCAGAGCGTTGCGCCCCGTTTTGTCCATATATGCCGGCCCGATGCCTTTAAGTGTCGAGCCTATTTTCGTCTCGCCTTTCGCCGCTTCGGCCGCCGCGTCCAAAGCACGGTGCGTCGGCAGGATCAGGTGAGCTTTTTTCGAGAAGTAGAGTTTCGACATTACGTCGACACCCGCCGCTTCGAGGCCGTGTATCTCTTTCACGAGCGTGTTAGGGTCTACGACCATGCCGTTGCCTATGATATTTATCACCCCGTTGCGGAAAATACCCGATGGTATGGTGCTGAGTATAAAACTCTTGCCGTCGAAGCGGAGCGAATGTCCGGCGTTAGGGCCGCCTTGAAACCGTGCAACTACACGATAACGCGGTGTGAGCACGTCGACTACCTTGCCCTTGCCCTCGTCGCCCCATTGAAGCCCCAAAATCACATCTGCTTTTTTCATTTTCGATTCTCTATATGACAAACAAAGTTACGCAATTTATCTTTACCACCAAACAAAAAAGCCTGAGTCTGCATGTTCAGACTCAGGCTTTCAGCCGAAAAACGCCAATGTCTATTCCATATAGAAATGAACGCCGCGGAGCCTGTTCCAGGCTCCGCGAGTGAAGTCGGGAATTTCGACCGGCGCTGAACCGTTGTCCAGCGAAATCTCCGACAGAGGTATCAGACAGCACCATTCGGCCATGTCGTACACGTCCATATCCAGCGGAAGGCCACGCTGCAAGCAGTATATCAGACGGTAGTCCATGATGAAGTCCATACCGCCGTGCCCGCCTACGCGCAACGCCAGCTCCTCGATGTCTTTCACGATAGGATGCTTATAATACGCGAGCAATGCCTGCCGGGCTTCGCTGGAAATGGCGCGGTGAGAATCGAGGTTCTCATGGTCGAGAATCCCGTCGGATGCCGTGTTCTCGGCAAAGTAGAACTGCTGAATCGGGTATTTGTTCGCAAAGCCTTTCGAGCCGGTGAGCTGGAACAGACGGCTGTAAGGACGCGGCGATGCGACGTTGTGCTGTATCATTATCGAACGCCCCATCTCGGTACGGATAAGCGTTGTGGTATGCTCGCCGTTGCGGAACTCCGTCACTTCCTCGCCGCGTTTCTCGCGCAGAAAATTCGGAATCGAAACGGCATCGGCATCTACCGACACAAGAAAATTCATCTTGTCGCCGCGGTGAATGTTCATCGCCAGAGCCACCGGCCCGATACCATGCGTGGGATAAAGGTCACCGCGATGCGTGCGGTTATATTTCAAACGCCAGTCGTTCCAGTACGAATCCCAGAATTTCTCCAATTGGTGGATGTAGCCGCCCTCGCCGTGAACGATCGTGCCGAACAGCCCCTGCTGTGCCATGTTCAGCACCGTCAGCTCGAAGTGGTCGTAAATGCAATTTTCGAGCATCATGCAGTGCAGGCGCGTTTGCTCCGACATGTCTATCAGCGCCCAGATTTCGTCCATCGTCATCGCCGCCGGCACTTCGATGGCAACGTGCTTGCCGTCTCTCATTCCTTGAAGGCCCATACGTGCGTGCGACTCCCAGTCGGTCACGATATAGATAAGGTCTAAGTTCGGAAGTGCCGAAAGTTCGCGCCATGCTTCGGGGTCGCTGTGAAATTCCAACGCACGCGGACGTCCCCGACGTTCGAGAAGGTCGTTCGTGCGCGCCGTGTTCTCCGGCAATATGTCGCACAGTGCGACGATCTCCACGCCGTCCATATACGACATGTTCGACACCGCGCTCCACCCCCGCATTCCCAGTCCGATGACGCCCACGCGCACTACCGGGATAGGGTCGGCCCTGAGTTGGAGAACGTCGGTCTGTCCCGCAGGACGTGGCGGAGTCGTTGTCGCGATCATGCGCGAACCCTTGTGTTCCTTTGTCTTGCATTTGCACGACCAGCTGCCCAGGGCAACCGTGCAGGCGAAAAAGAGTAAAAGAATTTTCTTCATAACTAAGTGTATTATTTTGAGTGATTTGTAGTACTAAAATGCTGCCACTGTCGCACGCGTTCTTTGGTTATTGCGACCTGCGTGTCTGTCATTGCGGGCTTGACCCGCAATCTCGCATTGCTCGTCATTGCGAGACTGAAAGGCGAAGCAATCCAATTGGATTGCTTCGGGTCTTGCACCCCTCGCAATGACGCACGTGTGCGTGCTAAGTGCTAACTCTTAGCCGCCTCCTTCACCACCGCGCACATCGCATCGTAATTCTCTTCCATCGACGTGAGCAGCTTGTATTGCGCTCGCGCGCGGACGAGGTTATGTGTCGGATATTTTACCTTATAATAATTGTCGCCGTCGATGTAGTCCATTAAAAAGCGCAGCACCTGTTCATACGTGATATAGAGCGCCGAGAATGCGAGGTTCTCCACCTCCGCGGGCATGAGAAACGCGCGCGCTTCTGACAGGTATCCGCGCGTGTAGGCCTCGAAGATTTCCCGCTTCATATAAACGTTGGCGAGATTCTCGTCGTCCTCCGCACCGGCATTGGTATACGAGCGGATGGCATCGCCGAAGTCGTTCAGACACATGCTGCTGAGCACCGTGTCGAGGTCTATCACGCATAGCGCATGCCCCTGCGCATCGAAAAGTATATTGCTGATCTTCGTATCGTTATGTGTGATGCGCGTGGGCAGGTCGCCGTCCTCGTAAGCCTTCCACAGACCGAGCATCCGCTCGCGTCGGCTTTCTATCCACCCGATCTCTTCCATAACTTCCGCCTTGCGTCCTACGGGGTCTTTGGCCAGTACGGCGTCCCATTGCTCCAATCGGAAACGCATGTTATGGAAACCGGGCAGAATGTCGGCCAGCGGTTCGCGAAAATCCGCCAGCATCGCCTGAAACTTGCCGATGCCCGCGCCGCCTTTCCATGCCAGCTCCGGCGTGTCGGCGCGATCGTATGCCGTCGTGCCGGAGATAAATAAGCACGCCGCCCAATAATCGCCCGCCGGGTCGAGATAATAAAGGGCATCGTCGATGGTGGGAATGACGGTGAGTGCCTCGCGGTCGGGCACACCGCCGCGCCCGAAGATCACGCGTTTGAGATGTGTGGTGACCTTATATATATTATCCATCATTGCGGGCACATCCTTGAAGATGTTTTTATTCTTGCGTTGAAGGATATAATCGGGAGTCGATCCTTCGGTTTCGACGAAAAAAGTGTCGTTGATCAGTCCCTCGCCCCATTGGCGTACATCTTTCAGCACGCCCTGAAACCGGAATTGGCGGCAAACATCTTCGTGTAGTATACCCATTATAATCGAGTTTAAAAATTCGCATAAAGTTAAAAATTATATTTTGAACTGCGAAAATAACTCGGCGATTTTTCCGTAAAAAGTATAAAAAACCTCCGCCGTAACGCTATGGTCACGGCGGAGGCACCCAACTTAATGTATTGATTATGAAAAAAACTAATGTCCCGAACCCAATTTCCCAACTACATCCGGGACTGATATATTAACGTTGCGGCATGCACATTTATTATATCCTTAATACATAATTGTTTATGAAAAACGACTAACTTTGAGGGACTAAAGTACACCTCAAAATATATGGACCTGAAAAATTTCGATCCCGACGGGGTCGGCATCGATAACGGCAATTATTTCGGGCTGCCATCGACGCCCGAAGAATCGGCTTTGGTGCTCGTTTCCGTGCCGTGGGACGTAACCAGTTCCTATGGCACAGGCTCGGCATTCGCGCCCGATGCAATAATCGGCGCATCGACCCAGATGGACTTCTATGACCCCGTAAATCCCGATGCATGGCGGCGTGGAATCGGCACAGTGCCTATCGATTACTCCATACAGGAAGGCAGCCTTCTTATGCGTGAGGAGGCGAAAAAGGTAATCCGTCAGCTCGAATCCGGCAAGAGCGCGAATGACGTAATCACCGCGCGGCGGCGCAGGATGGTGAACGAGCGGTCGGCACAGCTCAACGAAAAAGTGTACGATGAGTGCCGCTATTGGCTCGGACGTGATAAGACGGTAGGGTTGGTGGGTGGTGACCACAGCACGCCGTTCGGTCTGATCCGCGCGCTGTCGGAACTTTCGGGAACGCCGATTTCGATATTGCATATCGATGCTCATGCCGACTTGCGGGAAGCCTATGAGGGCTTCACCGATTCGCACGCATCGATAATGTACAACGTGATGACGCGGCTGCCGGAGGAAAGAATCGAGCGGCTGGTGCAGGTCGGTGTGCGTGACCGGAGCGGCGGCGAGGCGGCGTTTGCGGCTGCCTCGCCGCGTATCGTTCAGTTCGACGACTATACGCTCGCCTCGCGCGCATTTCGCGGCGCGACGTGGGATTCGCAATGCGCCGAGATAATCGAGCAGCTCGGCGAGCGCGTTTACATAAGTTTCGACATCGACGGCCTCACGTCCGATAATGCGCCGCACACGGGAACACCCGTGCCGGGCGGGCTGACGTTCAATCAGGCGGTGTATCTGGTCGACCGGCTCGCGGCAAGCGGACGGCGCATCGTGGGTTTCGATCTGTGTGAGGTCGTGCCCGCAGCGGGCGGTGAGTGGGACGCCAACGTCGGTGCGCGGGTGCTTTATAAATTATGTAACTTTGCGCTTAGAACACGCGCGTGCCTTGAAAATCTCGTGTAAAATGATGTTTTTCGGGAAAACCGGCAAAAAATCGCTATAAATGAGTGGAATTTCGGGAAATTTACTATAAATTCGCACCGAATTATTCACCTTGAAGTTTAACAGAACTAAAATAATAACAAAATGAAAAAACTATTGATTGTTGCAACTGTGCTTGCAATGGCATTCAATTCGTGCGGCGGTGGCGGCGGACGAATCAAGACCGACCTCGATTCGCTTGCCTATGCGATCGGCGTAGATCTGGGAACTCAGATTAAAGCTACCGACAGCACTATGAACCCCCACCTGATTGCGAAGGGTATCATCGATGCGTTCAAGAACAGAGCTACGATGACGCGCGACTCGGCGGTGCGTATTCAGCAGGAGTATTTCATGGTGAAACTGCCTGCAAAGCGCGAACGTGATGAGCAAACTTTCCTTGAATCGATCGAGAAAAATCACAGGAATTTCCTGCGTACCGAGAGCGGTCTGCTTTACGAAGTCGTAATGCCGGGCGACGAGACGATGCGGGCAACCAGCCTTAACGATCGCGTACGTGTGAACTACATCGGTCGCCTGCGTGGCGGTGCGACTTTCGATCCAAAGAAGGAAGGCGAAGTCTTTGATGAGGGTCATGGCGTGGAGTTCGGTCTGGGTCAGGTTATCAGAGGTTGGGGCGAAGGTCTGCAACTCGTGGGACAGGGCGGCAAAATCAGACTTTGGATTCCGTCGAACATTGCTTACGGACCGCAGGGTACGTATGGTGGCCCGATAGGACCTTTCGAGCCGCTCTTCTTCGAAGTCGAGGTTCTTGAAGTGATTCCTTTCGAGGAGCCTGTTGCTGCCGAGTGAATTTCAAGGCGTCGTTTTGAGCAGAACCGGGGGGATAGCGATGATCCCCTGCGGTTCTGTTCGTGTACCTTGACTTTTCCTGTTGTAATGAATTTTTTTCCGATGAAAAAATATGCGATAATCGAGACCGAAAAGGGCGTGATGAAGGCGGAACTCTATGAAACGGAGACGCCCGAAACGGTCGCCAATTTCGTGAAACTCGCGCAAAGCGGGTTTTACGATGGCCTGACGTTCCACCGTGTGATCCCCGATTTTGTAATTCAGGGCGGTTGCCCCGATGGTTCGGGAAGCGGAGGGCCGGGTTGGAGAATCAAATGCGAGACCGATGCCGAGCGACAGTACCATGACAGAGGTGTGCTCTCTATGGCACATGCCGGACAAGATACAGGCGGTTCGCAGTTCTTCATCTGCCACAACCGCGAGAGGACGCAGCATCTCGACGGCCGTCACACGGCGTTCGGCAAACTTGTCGAAGGTTTTGACGTGCTCGACTCGATCCGCCAAGGCGATATCATAACGAGCATCGAAATAGTAGAGCAGTAGAGCAGAAAAACTTTTGCAGGATGAGAAAACAACTATTGATCGGTACATTTCTACTGGTCGGCATGTCAATGTCGCTGCAATTATCGGCGCAGGTTCGAAGGGCCGAAATCCCGACGACAAAGGGATT
>WRDF01000017.1 GCA_009783565.1 Rikenellaceae bacterium
GCCGAACATCCCGTGACCCTCCACCTTAACACCGCCAACATACCTGTCAACGCGCATAATCCGCTCGCTCGCGGCAAGCGTGTAAACAGCCAGACCCGAATAACCGGACTTGCAGCCGGTGTTGACGAACGACATAGCGTCCATTTGTTCGTGCCACGGAGAGTAGCTCTGCTCCGGGATCAGCGTCAGAAGATACGCGCCCTGCTGCCCGTCACAGCCGCGCTTAACCATAACGAGCTTCTGAGCGACATGAACATAGTAACGACAGTCGCCACGCCAAGCAATAACTACGCGACCCGGCGAAATTGCAGGAACATCGATGGAGAATAGCTCGTCGTTGTTGCTGCCCTTTGCCGCCCGCCAGTCCGGCGAAAGCCCGAAACCGAACAGCGCACGCTCGTCGCCCGAACTGCGCGTGCCACCGACAAACTCTTCAAAGAACGCGCGCGCCTCTTTCACGGTGTATGTCGTCTCCTTCTCTCCTGGGAAAAGGCCCCCGTCCTTCACGCATGACACAACGGTCACCAAAACCGCCAAGGTCAAAAATACTAAAACTTTTCGCATAAGTCAAAAGTTTTACAGACACCCTGCCATTTCAGGCCAGTCGCAGGCTTCCAATTGCGCATTAAAGTGCAGACCGAGGGGACACGCCCTGAGTAATGCCACACCGTTAAAGCACTTAAAGTACAAACAGCAATTTTCAGGATGGGGAAGGAAGACTTCAACGCCGGGCGGACAATGGGGAGTAAAGCCCGACCTCGTCTCCGCTGCATTGATTGTTTTCATGTACATCATTCCCACCATCATAACGATAAGTGCGCCCATCATAACGCCGTTCGCCCACAAGAAAAACCTGTTGGGAAATAATAGCTTAACGATTTTTTTCATGGCTCATTGGTTTAGGTTTTTATACAATTAACTGTATTACCGTTTCCCGTGCAAGTTACACGTTAATTCTTACAAAAACAACTTCACTTACTACGAACATGTAATTTTAATTGTAGATTTCGGGCTGAAAGTACAAAACAGTCTCAAATCGCTCGCAAATAACCCGCAATCTGAGGCCGATTTGTCGCTCGTTTGTACGTGGCAAAATCTCGGCCGCGTGTGGCAAAAATCCGATTTCGTTTTTCCTTCTTACAATTACACATTTTACAGTTTCGTTTTTGGAATTAAACGATTTCGTTTTTCCGATTATATCAGGCTGGAAACCACGCGCGCGTGTCATTCTATTTTTGTATTTTTGCGGCGCGAATTACCTGACTTATAAAACAAGTCCTATATGAATTTTCTTTCTTTCCTGATTTCACCGGCCGGTCTCGGCGTCGTGGCATCGCTCGTCGTAAGTGTCTGGGTGGCCCGACTGGTCCTGAAAAAATACAAACCGCAGCCGGTGCTCTTCTTGGGCGGGATCATGCTCTTCTTCGCGGTAATTCTTATCAATCTTGCGTGGGGACAGCCGACGAATATCATTGGTAATGAGAACCTTCCGCCCGATCATATAATGAATCGGCTGAAAGGCTTCGAAAATCCTTTTCTCGATATTTTTGTCACCATAGAGGGGCTATTCTCCACGCGAGTGGCAGGTTTGGGTCTGCTCATCATGTTCGTGATCGGCTTCGTGAAATACATGGATTCGATCGGAGCGAACAAAGCGTTGGTGCGCATAGGCGTAAAGCCGCTTCAATTCATCCGGTCGCCCTATCTGGTGCTGGTTCTGGCATTTCTGTTGGGGCAGGCGATGAAGATCGCAATCACGAGCGCGGCGGGACTCGGCGTACTGCTCATGGCGGCGATGTTTCCTATTCTGTTGAAATTGGGCGTGTCGCGAGCGGCAGCGACGGCCGTGATAGCCACCACCGGATGTATCGATCTGGGGCCGGCGGCGGGCACGAACATCGCAATAGCCGAGGCGGCAGGCATCCTTACGAGTGACGGCTCGGTCGACATGACGACGTATTTTCTCAAATACCAACTTCCGGTCGCCATACCCATTATTATTGTCGTAGCGGCGCTGCATTTCGTCGTGCAGTGGTGGTTCGACAAAAAAGAGAAACTTCGTCCTCTCGCAGCCGGCGGGGCGGCCACGACAACGCCCGAAAGCAGCGACGAACAGGACGCGAAAGTTCCGTCGTTCTACGCCATTCTGCCGCTCCTTCCGCTGATGATGATGCTCGTTTTCAACGAAACCGTTATCTTGGAAATCAATAAACTGCTCGCCATTCTCGGTTTTTCTTATGCACTGCCGGTGAGAACATTAGGGCTTATAGTAGCTATTCTGATCAGTGTTTTCTTCACGATGATAATCGAATATCTGCGCTCGCGTAACGGGCGAAAGGTTTTCGAAAGTCTCCAAGTCGTTTTCGACGGGATGGGCGCGGCATTTGCCGCCGTTATCACGCTTATCGTTGCGGGTGAGATATTTGCCTCAGGGCTTTTGGTCACGGGGTCGATCAATACGCTGCTCGGTTTTGCCAAAGACGCAGGCGCGGGCGTCGTGCCCGTCACGCTGTTTATGCAGGGTCTGATAGCCATTGCGAGCCTGTTGATGGGGTCGGGCGACGCGGCTATTTTCTCGTTCATGAGCGTAGGCACGGTCGTGGCCGAACATTTCGGTACTGAGCCGATCGCCGTTCTGATGCCCATGCAGATCAGCAGTTCGCTGGCGCGTTCGTTCTCGCCGATAACGGCCGTCGTGGTTGCGGTGTCGGCTATCGCAGGCCTGTCGCCGTTCGACGTCATAAAGCGCACCGCCATCCCCATGATCGGCGGTCTCATCACGCTCTCGATTGTGAATACGATATTGTTTTTATAAGTCAAAAGTTCGTACCTTTGGGTGTTTTTATCGACAACTTGTAAACAAAAAAATATGGCAGCAAGTAAAGAGCATAAGCTCTTCTCCGAGTTCCCGCCGGTGGCGACCGAGCAGTGGGAAGAGGTGATAAACGCCGACCTGAAAGGTGCGGATTACGCCAAACGGTTGGTGTGGCGCACGCGCGAAGGATTCGATGTGCGCCCGTATTACCGCGCCGAAGACCTCGCGGCGGTAAAATATATCGGTGCGGGCGTGGGTGAATTCCCGTACGTGCGCAGCACGGGGAAGCATAACCGGTGGTTGGTCAGCCAGACGGTCACGGTGCTCGACCCTGCAAAGGCGCGGACAGAGGCGCAGGCGGCTATCGACGGCGGCGCAGATGCGATAAGTTATCGCGTGAAAATGAACGGGTTCGCGTCGGACGACCTCGAAACGTTGCTCAGCGGCATCGACCTGTCGAAGACCGAGATCACGCTCGGCGGCAAGGATATGCACGGCTTGGCGCAGCATGTTCTGGCGTGGGCTAAGCGCCGCAGGCTCGACCCGATGGCGGCGCACATCAATCTGATGTGCGACCCCGTATGCTCGCAGCTGACTTTGAGGGGCGATTTTCCGTGCCACACGCCGGACGGCGCGCCTTGTTTCGAGCAGCTGGCGGGGCTGGTGAAAGCGGCGGCGGAGTTCAAAAAAATGCGCCCGATAACGGTGTGCGGTCACAATTTCGGCAACGCCGGAGCGACGATAGTCGAAGAACTGGCGTTCACGCTGGCGGCGGGACACGAATATGTGGCACGGCTGGTGGAGAACGGGCTTAGCGGCGACACGGCGGCGCACGCGCTGCGATTCAGTGTGAGCATAAGCTCGAACTATTTCATGGAGATCGCGAAACTGCGCGCGGCACGGATGCTGTGGGCGACAATCGTGAGGCAGTACAAGCCTGAACGCGCGTGCAGCGAGAAGATGCGCATCCATGCCGTCGGTTCGATGTGGAACATGACGGTCTACGACCCGTATGTGAACATGCTGCGCGGCACGACTGAGGCGATGAGCGCGGCCATCGGCGGCGTTTATTCGATGGAGGTTCTGCCGTTCGACGCGGCGTTCGAACCGGCGACCGAGTTTTCGGGTCGTATCGCACGCAACGTGCAACTGTTGCTTAAACATGAGGCGCATTTTGACAACGTGACCGACCCTTCGGGTGGTTCGTATTACATCGAAACCCTAACGCAGCAAATCGCCGAGCAGGCGTGGGCGCTGTTCAAAGAGGTCGAGGATATGGGCGGATACATCAAAGCGTTCCGCGCGGGATTCGTGCAAAAACGCATCGGCGCGTCGGCTGCGGCTAAGGACGGCGACGTTGCTACACGCAGAATCGTGTTGCTCGGTACGAACCAATATCCGAATTTCAACGAGGTTGCCGACAGCGCGGTTAGCGAAAGTACGGTCGCGCGCTCGACGTGCCATTGCGGATGCGCTGACTGTTGCTGCTCGTCGGCGAGCGGTTGCGGCTGCACAGAATGCAACTGCAACTGCGGCGAGTGTAACTGTCCGATGAATAGCGGTTCGGAACGGCTGCATCTGCTGCGCGGCGCACAGCCGTTCGAGCAGATGCGCCTCGCGGTAGACCGCAGCGGGCGCGAGCCGAAAGTGTTCATGCTCACTGTCGGAACACTCGGCATGGCGCGCGCGCGCGCACAGTTCGCGAGCAACTTTTTTGCGTGTGCGGGTTTCCGCATCGAGGACAACACGTTCTTCAAGAGTGTCGAAGAGGGTGTGGCGGCAGCCGTCGCGGCGAAGGCCGATATTGTGGTTGTCTGCGCTGCGGACGACGATTATGCGACGCTCGCGCCGCAGGCATTCGAGCAACTCGGCGGACGGGCGGTCTTCGTTGTGGCGGGCGCGCCCGGCTCGCAGCCCGAACTTGAAGCGCGCGGCATCACGAACTTCATCAACGTACGCAGCAACGTTCTGACCACGCTTGAAAAATATGTAAAGGAACTGGGACTATGAGAGCGAAATTTTCTGATATAACATACACGGGGCAGTCGGCACGTGAGTGCGGCGGCGCGCCGAAAAGTACGGAGCAGACGTGGATGACGGCGGAGCAGATCGCCGTGAAGCCGTCATACACGGCGGCGGACCTGCAAGGGATGGAGCACCTGAACTACGCGGCGGGCATCGCGCCGTTCCTGCGCGGGCCTTACTCGACAATGTACGTCATGCGTCCGTGGACTATCCGCCAATACGCGGGTTTCTCGACGGCCGAAGAGTCCAACGCATTCTACCGCCGCAACCTGGCTGCGGGGCAGAAAGGGCTGTCGGTGGCGTTCGACCTCGCAACGCACAGAGGCTATGACGCCGACCATCCGCGCGTTGTGGGCGACGTGGGTAAGGCGGGCGTGTCGATATGCTCGGTCGAGGATATGAAGGTGTTGTTCAGCGGTATCCCGCTCGACCAGATGTCGGTGTCGATGACGATGAACGGCGCGGTACTGCCCGTTCTGGCGTTCTACATCGTGGCGGGATTGGAGCAGGGCGTATCGTTGGAGCAACTTAGCGGCACTATTCAGAACGACATTCTGAAAGAGTTCATGGTGCGCAACACGTATATCTACCCGCCGGAGTTCTCGATGAAGATCATCGCCGACATTTTCGAATACACGTCGCGCAACATGCCGAAGTTCAACTCTATCTCGATTTCGGGCTACCACATGCAGGAGGCGGGGGCTACGGCTGATATCGAACTGGCATATACGCTGGCCGACGGGCTGGAATACCTGCGCACGGGCGTCAACGCGGGAATGAGCATCGACGACTTCGCGCCGCGCCTGTCGTTCTTCTGGGCCATCGGGATGAACCATTTTATGGAGATCGCAAAGATGCGGGCGGCAAGGCTGCTGTGGGCGAAAATCGTGAAGCAGTTCAACCCGCGCAATCCGAAATCGCTGGCTCTGCGCACTCACTCGCAGACTTCGGGCTGGTCGCTTACGGAGCAAGACCCGTTCAACAACGTCGCGCGCACGTGCATCGAGGCTATGGCGGCGGCTCTGGGGCACACCCAGTCGCTGCATACCAACGCGCTCGACGAGGCCATTGCGCTGCCGACCGATTTCTCGGCGCGTATCGCGCGCAACACGCAAATTTACATTCAGGAGGAGACCGACGTTACGCGCGAGGTCGACCCGTGGGCGGGTTCTTACTATGTCGAGTCGCTCACCGAGCAGATCGCACACCGCGCATGGACGCTTATCGAGGAGGTCGAGAAGCTGGGCGGCATGGCTAAGGCCATCGAGACCGGAATCCCCAAAATGCGTATAGAGGAGGCCGCCGCACGTAAACAAGCGCGTATCGATTCGGGACAGGAGGTCATCGTAGGGCTGAACAAATACCGCCTCGAAAAAGAAGCTCCGATAGACATTCTGGCGGTGGACAACACGGCGGTTCGAGAATCGCAGATCGCGCGTCTTGCTGAGTTGCGCACAGGTCGCGACGAGGCGGCGGTACGTGCCGCGCTCGATGCTATCACGGCGTGCGTGCGCGGCGGCGGCGGGAATCTGCTTGCGCTGGCGGTCGAGGCGGCGCGGGTGCGCGCATCGCTGGGCGAAATCTCCGATGCCTGCGAGACCGTCGTGGGGCGTTACAAAGCAGTAATTCGTTCGATATCAGGAATTTATTCTTCGGAAGTGAGTACAGATACCAACTTTGAAAAGGCCAAACAACTGGTCGCCGAGTTTGCGAAAAAAGAAGGCCGCCAGCCGCGCATTATGATCGCCAAACTTGGTCAGGACGGCCACGACCGCGGCGCGAAAGTCGTCGCAACGGGCTATGCCGACATCGGATTCGACGTCGATATGGGGCCGTTGTTCCAGACGCCGGAGGAGGCCGCGCGCGAGGCCGTGGAGAACGATGTTCATATTGTCGGCGTGTCGTCGCTGGCAGCGGGTCACCTCACGCTCGTACCACAGATTGTCGCCGAACTTCGAAAACTCGGACGTGAGGATATAATCGTCATCGTGGGCGGCGTGATTCCGCGTCAGGACTACGAGCAGTTATACAAGGACGGCGCGGCCGCGATCTTCGGGCCGGGCACGCCCGTCGCTGCCGCCGCGATCGAGATGATGAATATCCTTATGCAATAGCGTCCCGCCGCGTGGGGCGGCGGCGGGACGCGCGACTTTCTCGTCGGCGAAAGCCGCCCTACCGGTTGGCAGAATTTGCGAACATGCCTAAAATAATAATGGGTTCGTCCGAAAGACGAACCCATTATTATTTAAATTGCTCTTCTTCTGAAAAGCGAAATGAAACGCTTGGTTTTCGTGAGCGCGTGAATGATTATCACCGCCCAGAAAACATGTGCGATTATGTGATGTATGCGCACAGACAAGTCGCTTATGTCGGCAATAAATGTGATAACGCTCAGCGTCATCAGGACGAATACCAGAATGGTCAATGACGTGACAGCGTTACGTTTCATCACTTTCCATTTTACCAGCGCTTTGGTCAGACGCCAATGTTGCCATATATGGAGCAGCATCAACGCATACCACGCCATACTCACTATGCAATGGAACGAAGCCCACGAGTCGGCGGAACGTCTGGCGGAAAAAATGGATAACAAAAGACCGGCGACCAGCAATATATCGACTATCGCTTTTGCAATTCGGCTTGAAAAAAGATCTTTCATTCTAATTATTTGTTATTCCTCCGTTCTTTCATAACGGAGGAATAACAAAATATTAATTCACCGTCGGCAGGAACGAGTAGTCGCGCGAGTAGCGCAGCATCTGCTCGACATAGCTCTCGGTATAGCGAATCTCGACATCGACGATTTCGCCGTTCTCCATAACAAGATGATACTCAGGGTTTACGAAGCCCTGATAGGGCTGGATGCCCAGACGCGCATAGCGTTCCAGGACTTCGGCGTGCAGCACGGGATCGACCTGAATGGCGTAACGCTCCACAAGTTGCTGTCCCGCCTCGAAATCGCCCTCCGACTTAATGCGCTGTACCTCGTGCAACAGCTCGCCGAACATTCCGCGCAAGCGCTCGAAGTCATTGACAACGATATAGGTGCGCCCGTTCTCGACCACGCGCTCCACAACGCCATCCGCCGCGCCGCGTGCAAATATCCATTCCGCGATGAGCTTACGGTTGCGCATGTGTGCCTGCTCGACGTTCTTGCCGGGTTGGATGCGCACGAGCTGCGTCATGTAGCCGTTCATCATATAGCGCGCATAGGCCGCCTTCGCCACATCGAGTGTCGGTATCAGTCCGAGTTCTTTCATCTTCGGGTCGGCAATAAAATACAGAGCGAACAGGTCTGCGCGCACCTCTTCGAGCACCGCGCCGTACTGCCGCAACTCATCGCCGCGCACGCCCGGAGCCAACTGCCCCGAACCGTGCCCGAGGCACTCGTGCATGTCGGTGAGCAGGTTGCCGGCCAGACGCCCCCATGTGTTTATCCGCTCGCGGTCTTCTTTTCGCAGTACGAACTCCTCGTTGAACCCGTCACCGCGAGCCGCCTCGGCATAAGCATCCGTAATATTCTGAATAGTAACCGATTTCGACCCGTGATCGCGGCGAATCCAGTCGGCATTCGGCAGGTTTATGCCGATCGCAGTCGCCGGGTACAGGTCGCCGCCGAGCATCGTCGCCGTTATCACCTTCGCCGATACGCCGCGCACCTCGTCTTTCTTGAATCGGTCGTCGATGGGCGAGTTGTCCTCGAACCACTGTGCGTTATCGCTGATTATGGCCGTGCGTTGCGTGGCTTCGACGTTCTTGAAATTCACGATAGCCTCCCATGACGCTTTGTAGCCCAGCGGGTCGCCGTAAGTTTCGATAAATCCGTTTATGAAGTCGGTGTTCGATTCGGTGTCCTCCACCCAGAGAATGCTGAAACGGTCGAACTCGCGCAGGTCGCCGCTGCGGTAGTAGCTTATGAGGCTGGCAAGCTGTGCCCGTTGCGCCGGCGTGGCTACGGCAGCCGCTTTTTCGAGCCACCCTATGATCCGCTCAATGGCCGGCGAGTACATACCGCCTACGCGCCACACGCGCTCGAACAAGCGGCCGTTCTCCTTGACCAGCTGGCTGTTAAGTCCCCACGAAGGCGGCGTGAGATCGCGCGGGTCGGACATCTGTGCATAAAAATCTTCGGCCTCGCGCTGCGAAACGTTGCAATAATAGTTCATCGCCGATTCCAGCAGTACGTCCACGCCCGCAGCCTGATTTACGCGCAGCGGGAGATATGCAGGGTCGAAAATGGCGCGGCGCACATGCGCCTCTACGATGTTATCGCCCACAAGCGTGTTGAAATATTCCTCCGAGAACCCCGGCACGAACTTGTCGCCCGAATGATGGTGATGGATACCGTTGCCGAACCACACTTTTTTCAGATATTTCTCGAACTCGTCCCACTCGGCCGTTGTGCGGTCGGCATCGGCGTGAAGATAAATATCCTCCAACGTGCGGCGCACGGCAAGGTTCACATAGCAGTTCTGGTCGAAAAGAATGTCGCGTCCGGCCAGCGCCGCCTCGCCCATATAATATATAAAGAGTTTCTGGTCGAGCGGCAGCTCCTCGAAGCCCGGCACCTGATAGCGCAGGATTCTGATATCGTCGAACGTGTCTATGATCCAGCGGAAATCGCCCGCGAGTTCTTGTTTTTTCCCTCCGCCGCACGCGGCAAGGCCTGTAATCATTGCGCCCATACAAACAGCGATTAATACTTTTTTCATGAGTTTCCGGGTGAGTTTGGTGTTATTAGAGTGTTATTCGTTTAACAATTAAGTGCAAAGTTACGATTTTTCGCGCGAAAAATTCGTTTATGTTATACTAATATCTAACTTTGTGGTCGCTACCGACCGCTAACGAATGAAAGTTGTGCACACATGCGCGGAGCTGAACGAAGCTCTGGCAGGGGTTTGCCCGCACTCACGCGAGTTCGTGCCCACGATGGGTGCGCTGCACGCAGGGCATATTTCGCTTGTGCACCATGCGCGCGGCCGTGATGGGACGGTGGTAGTGAGTGTTTTTGTGAACCCCACGCAATTCAACGACCGTGAAGACCTGCGGCAGTATCCGCGAACGCCCGAAAGCGACTTGGAGATGCTGCGCGCGGCGGGAGCAGACGTGGTTTTCATGCCGTCGGAGGAGGAGATATATCCTGAGCCGGATAGCCGTACCTTCGACTTCGGGTTGCTGGACAAGGTGATGGAGGGAACGACGCGGCCGGGTCATTTCAACGGCGTAGCGCAGGTGGTGAGCCGGCTTTTCGACTTGGTACGTCCGGCACGGGCTTACTTCGGCGAGAAAGATTTTCAGCAAGTGGCGGTGGTGCGCGAGATGGTTTGCCAACTTTCGATACCGGTCGAGATAGTGGCCCTGCCGACGGTGCGCGAGGTCGACGGACTGGCAATGAGTTCGCGGAATGCTCTGCTCACGAAGGCGCAGCGCGCAGCCGCACCTTTGATATATAAGGCTCTGCTTGCGGGCACGGCACGCATCGGCAAAATGCAACCCTCTGAGGTAGAGCGATTTGTGACGGACATGATCGACTCCGACCCCGCATTGGGGGTGATATACTTTAATTTGGCAAACCGCCGGACGCTCGAACGCATAAGCGATTGGACGGCAGCAGCGGATGGGGTTCAGGGGTGCGTGGCGGTGCGAGCCGGTAACGTGCGCCTGATCGACAATTTACGATTTTTATGAGAATTGAAGTCTTAAAGTCTAAGATTCACAGGGTTACGATAACCGAGGCGAACCTGAATTACGTCGGCAGCATTGCGATCGACGAAGATCTGATGGATGCCGCGAATATGATCGCAGGCGAAAAAGTGCTGGTAGTAAACGGCAACAACGGCGAGCGTTTGGAGACCTATGTCATTAAGGGTGAGCGCGGCAGCGGGTGCATCTGTCTCAATGGCCCTGCGGCGCGCAAAGCCGCCGTAGGCGACGTGGTAGTGGTTATTTCGTATGCGCAGATGGATTTCGAGGAAGCGAAACGTTTTCAGCCCTGGGTCGTATTTCCTGACACGGCGACAAACAAACTCGTGAAATAGAATCGATATAATGAAATAAAATCGATGTAAGATGATGGAACTCCACGTTTTAGACCGCGAGAATACCGTTCTCAACACCTTCATAGCCGAACTGCGCGATGTGAATATTCAGACGGACAGCATGCGTTTTCGCCGAAATCTGGAACGCGTGGGCGAGGTGATGGCTTATGAAATCAGCAAAAAGCTCGAATACGCACCGACCGACGTTGAGACACAACTCGGCGAATCGCAGATGTTACTGCCTGTGAGCGAGGTGGTTATCGCTACTATTCTGCGCGCCGGAATTCCGTATCATCAGGGGTTTCTTAACTATTTCGACCGCGCGCAGAGCGGCTTCGTATCGGCCTACCGCAAGTACAGCAAGGACGGCACGTTCAACATCAAAGTCGAGTATGTGCAATGCGGCAACATCGAGGGTAAAACGCTTATTCTGGCCGACCCGATGCTCGCTACGGGCAGTTCGGCAGTGCTGACCTACAAGGCGTTGATCGAAAAAGGCGGTATGCCGGCGCATGTTCATATCGCAACTATCGTCGCGAGCGAAGAAGGTATCGATTACGTGAAGAAACACATGCCAAAGCAGAAGACCACGATTTGGTGCGGGGCTGTGGACCAGGAACTTACGGTCAAATCATACATCGTTCCGGGCATCGGCGATGCAGGCGACCTGGCCTACGGCGAGAAGAGCTAACACACGCGTGTGTGTCTTTCAGTCTGCCGGATAACCGTCATTGCGGCCTGTGAGCCGAAGATTGCGGATCAAGTCCGCAATGACAATGTAACAAAGATTGCGGGTCAAGTCCGCAGTGACAGACCCCAAACAAAACTGCCGCTTTTAGATCGAAAGCGGCAGTTCCTATTAAAAATACGAGGAATTATCCCAGCAATGCGTGCAGAGCTGTTCTTTCGGCAGGCCTATGGCGGTCACCAGGTCTTCTAACCGCTGAAACTGCAATGTATCAGCGCCTATTGTCGTGCGCATCGCTTCGACCAGCGCGGCGTGGCACGGGCTGTCGGGATCGGCATATTCGGCCAGCACGGCATCCGAAACCTCGTCGCACTCCTCCAAACGCGCGATTATACGTCGCGTGATGAGGTCGAATTTCGAGCGCGAGGCCGAGAAATTGATGAAAACGCACGGATAGATCAGCGGCGGGCTGGCAACGCGGATATGCACCGCACGGCTTCCGGTCTCGACGAGTTTTACGATATTGTCTTTGAGCTGTGTGCCGCGAACTATCGAATCGTCCAGCAACACCATGCTCGCGTCGCGGATCAGCGCCTCGTTCGGAATGAGTTTCATCTTGGCCACCAGACTGCGCAACTCCTGGTTCGAAGGCATAAAACTGCGCGGCCACGTGGGCGTGTATTTCACAAAAGCGCGTTTGTACGGACGTTGCTTACAGTTCGAATAGCCGATGGCGTGACCTATACCCGAATCGGGGATGCCTGCCACGAGGTCGATGTCGGTAGTCTCGGTGTCGCGCTCGCCGAGCAGACAACCGTTTCGATAGCGCGCCTCCTCGACGTTCACCCCCTCGAAATACGACGACGGATAGCCGTAATACACCCACAGAAACGCACATATCTGCTTGCGTTTCAGCGCGGGCGTGACCTCCGTGAGGCCGTCGGACGTCACCAGGCAGGTCTGTCCCGGCCCGAGTTCGGTGTAGAACGTATAGCCGAGATTTGCGAACGCCGAGGTTTCGGTCGCTATCGCAAACCCGTCGGCATCGCGCCCGATGACCACCGGCGTGCGCCCCAGCTTATCGCGCGAGGCATAGATGCCGCTTTCCGTAAGAATCATCATCGAGCACGACCCCTTAATCTTTTGTTGAACAAGTTCGATGCCCTCGCGAAATGAACCGGCAGTGGAGATCAGTATGCCCACCAGCTCTGTTGCATTAATTTCGCCGCCCGAAAGCTCGGCAAAATTCACTCTCCGGTCGAGAAGTTCCTGCGTCAGTTCGGCAATATTATCGATACGCGCAACAGTCACCAAAGAGAATCGCCCCAAGTGTGACGTGAGCGTAATCGGCTGAGACTCGGTATCGCTGATCACTCCTATGCCCATGTGCGAACCTGCGAATCGTGGCAGGTCGTCCTCGAACTTATTGCGAAAATATGCGTTCTCCAACGAGTGGATCGACCGCATGAAATTCTGCCCGTCACAGAATGCCATTCCTGCACGTTTCGTACCCAGATGCGAGTGATAATCAGTGCCATAGAAAACATCGGCGACACAATCACGCCCTGAAATACATCCGAAAAATCCGCTCATTTCTCTCTCTGTTTTATATATGTGCTCAACAAATTTACACGCCTGACAATGCGCCTGACAAAAAAACCGGCCTGAGGCGGCCGGCCGTGATACTATCTCAAATTACTTCCTATCAACTGTATAAACTCTTCTCGTGTGCGCATCTGCGACAGGAACACACCGGTAAAGGCCGATGTCGTGGTGACAGAGTTCTGCTTTTGCACCCCGCGCATCTGCATACACGTGTGGCTCGCTTCTATGACCACCGCCACACCCATCGGATTCAGCGCCTCATGGATGCAGTCGCGTATCTGCACCGTAAGCCGTTCCTGTACCTGCAACCGCCGCGCATATGCCTCCACCACGCGCGCGATCTTCGACAGCCCGGTAATGTACCCGTTCGGAATATAGGCCACGTGCGCCTTGCCGTTGAATGGCAGCATGTGGTGTTCGCACAGCGAATAAAGCTCTATGTCCTTTACGATCACCATCTGACGGTAATCCTCCTTGAACCGCGCCGAGAGTATGATCTCGCGCGGGTCCTGGCCGTACCCCTGCGTGAGAAACGCCATTGCCTTCGCCACCCGCTCAGGAGTTTTTTCCAGCCCCTCGCGTGACACGTCTTCGCCCAAAAGCCCGATTATGGCGGAGTAATGCTCCGCCAATCGCGCTATTACCTCTTCGTCGAACCGGTCGTCCTTGTTGTATATCATGTTATTATTCTTCCGGCGTCTCCTCGCGCCAAACAACCGTCGTGTTCTGCTGCGATGCATCGAGAGTGCCCGGCGCTATGTTGCCCATGCGGAATACCCTGTTCGACGTATCGGGAGTAAAATTCATGGCGTATGGAGTGATACGAAACTGCTCGACGCCGTACATGGCATACGCCGGATTAAAGCTGATGCTGCCCGTGAGCTTTCCCGAACCGGAAACTGTGGGAGCGACGGAGACAAACATATTAAACGCCGTCGGGTAAGGTTGCAGAGTGTTTCCGGGCATAGCCTGAATGTAAAATCCATAGCCGGTTGCGTTCTCGACGGCGTTGAACGTAACGTGCAGGCGGCTGTCCTCATACTTGAACTCCACGACCTGTACCTCGTCCATAGCCTCGTCGCCCGTAAAACTGAATACGTAATCGTCGCAAAACCACGATGCGCCTTTCTCCCCGATCGGGTTCATCGAATACCTCCCGTTAAGTTCCGTGAGCGAACTGACCTGATACTCAAACGGATCGATAAAACAAAGTCGCGCCTGCTTTATCACTTCGGCGTTCATCAACTCGCCGTCCCACTTTATTTCGGCCGTCGCCAGCGCTTCTATGCCGTCCCATTGGAATCCGATGTGAGGACGAAACTGTGCATCGCCGGTTTGCACGACGTGGAAAACGGAGCGGCTTATGCTTATGGGCGGTATTTCGAGTTTGTCCATACAGGCGGTGGCGAGAACGGTTGTCGCGACTACGGCGAATAATGTGATTTTTCGGAAAATTGTTGTAAGTCTCATAGCTTGCTTAAATTAATAGGTTATTATTGACATGCAAAGTTGCGGATTTTTTCGGAATTAGCAAAACACATGCGCGTGTTTTCCGGCCTGCCGCATGACAGAATTTGCCTGAGCCGACCCTACACTATCCGCCTTACCTTAGCTTCCGGTTTCAGGCTCATTGTCGCCCGATCGACGCCCTCCAACAGTGCGATGCCCGGACGCTTGCCGGCTTCCAGCGAACCGAACTGCTCATCGACCCCCAACGCCTGTGCACCCGCAAGCGTCGCCCACCCAAGCGCGGTCAGCAACGATACCCCACCCTCTTCGCACAGCACACGAACCTCGTCGAGCATCGACAGGGATGTGTTCGAGGCAAGAGAATCTGTTCCCAGAGCCACACGTACACCGGCCTCCAAAAGCATTTTTGCGGGAGGCGCGGCATCGTTTATATAACGGTTCGAGCGCGGGCAGAGCACGAAAGTCAGACCGTCGCCGAAATGGGCAGCCAACGCAGAGACGTCCTCCCGAGTGATAAAAGTATTGTGAATGAGCAAGATACGCCTCGACGGCGGCACGCAGCGGATGATACGATCGGCGGGAGATGCATAGCGTCCGATGAAATCCACCGGCAGTCCGCGCCCCGCATACCATTCATACAGCCTGCCGCGCTGCTCAAAGAGTTCCGCCTCCTCGCGGTTTTCCATAAAATGCACGGATAGAAGTCCGTCGGATGCATCGACGGCCCGCTCGAACGCCGCTTCGCCGAGCGAATATGTAGAGTGCGGAGTAGGACTCGACGAGATGCCGCACCGAGCGGCTTCGGCATGCAACGGCGCGAGATCATCGGGTTGTGCCGCGAGACCGTAGGTTTCCAGAAAAGTATGATAACGCACGCGGCTACGGCGTTTCAGTCCGAACGTCACGTCGCTGTTCGCCACATCGCCAACCGCCGACACGCCATCTGCGAACATACGCGCGTCCCAAAATTCCGCCGCACTCTCCATTTGTTCGCGAGAGAACCCGTAGCGCGCCTCCGTAAGCTGCTCGGCAAACCGCACGAAACCACCACCCTCAGCAATCCGCCCGCGAAGGTACGACAGTTCGAGATGCGCATGGGCATTCACCATGCCGGGCAGCAACATACCGCTGTAAAATTCCGTACCGTAATGTGAATCAACGCCTTCGCACCGCTCCACCGCAACGACCGTGCCATCGCCGTCGAGCGTCACCAACGGCCACTCCATCAAGCCCTCAGGCATCAGCGCACAGTGCGCGGCGATTCTTCTGCGCCGATTCATCTCAAATATTCGGGGTAATACGGCAGCGTCCGCATCAGCGAGTCGAGAGCCGCCTGAGGCGGAAAGAAGAACAGAACTTCGAGCGAATCGACCGTCAGATGCGGCCGGCGCATATTCTGCGAAGGATAGTTCCCCAGCGTGAGTATGAGTATCGAATCGGCAGGCGTGGTCTCGAACCTGTGCGGCGCATTGGGGCGGCGGCGCGAACCCGTGATCACGGGCTGTGAAAAGATGTGACGCCTTGTGCCGAGCGTATCTAATACCTGCCCCACGATGCGCACTCCGGCGTTTTGTTCCAGCGTATCGGTCACGGAGATGTAATTCACCACATAAGCCCCCTCGCGCAGCGGAATCACGATTTTCAGATGCGCCGTGTCGGCAATCTCCGTAGCCATGATGCGCCGCTCGAACAGCACCGTGTCCATCATCATCCGCGCCACGCGGGCATCCACCGTGTCAAGCACCGCCACGCGTCCCGTAAGCCACTCCGACTCGCGTTTCAGTTCGGCTATGGCACGCTCCACAATGTCCGACAGGTTACGGCTCTTCTGCCGCGAGATGCGCTCGACCGTGTATTCCAGATCGCGCACCGTGTAGCCATAGCGCGCAAGGACAGGGCCGTACATATCGATGCTGTCGAACTCGATCTGCGGATTCTGTTGCCGATAGGCGTTCGCAAGATACGCGTCCTTGAATATCTCGGCAAGCTCGCTGCGCGGGATATTCTTCGCGCGCGAGCACCCTGCGCCGAGTGCCGCCACAAGCAATAATGCTATATATATAATCCTTTTCATCGTGTTTTGACAGGTATCATCCTTACGACCGTGAACCGCACGATCAGATAGCTCACCGCCGTGAATGCCACCGCTATCAGCAGTAAATCCGATGCCTGGACTACAACGGGGTAACTGTCTACAAGAAACGTCTGCGCCGGAATCTTTATTATCCCGAATATCTGCTGCGCAAGGCTCACCAGCAGGCCGAACACCATTCCAGCCGCCGCTCCCGTCACCGCCACCAGCATTCCCTCGCGCACAAAGATCGCGCGTATGAACCCCATGCTGCCCCCCATAGCCACGATGGTGCGCATGTCGGCACGTTTATCGATAATGAGCATCGCCAGCGACCCCACTATCGAGAACGACGCTATGACCATTACCATGAAGATTATCAGGAAGATACCCCATTTTTCGTACTTCATAATGGCATACAGCGACGCCTTCTGTTCGGCGCGCGTGAGCACTGTCACGCCTTCGCCGAGCGTCTCGCGCAACGCCGCCTGCACCCTGCGCGGCGAAACGCCCGCCGTCGTGCGCACGAACACCGCCGAAAATCCGTCGGGATAATCCAACAATTCCTGCACAAATTCCAGCGAGGCGATGATAAATTGTCCGTCGGTCTCGGCATCGAGCATAAAAAGCCCCGAAGGGTAGACCGTCCCCGTGCGGTAGCTGTCCACAGGTACGAGCACGCTGAAACTCCCGCGACGCGGAACATACACCCTGATCGGGTCTAACAGATTGATATTCAGTCCCAGGTTATATGCCAAGCCCTCGCCCACCAGCGCCTGCCGCAACTCGCCGAATTGAAGACGGAATTCGCCTGCGCTCACCATACCCTCGATCGGCACAACCTCTGCGTAGTATTCATCCACACCGCGCAGCATAGCCTCCTTCTGACGGTCGCGATAGCGCAGCAGCGCCTGCCCTTCCAACACGAACGACATCTGCGCAACTCCCTCTATATCAAGTAGTTGTTCGCGCGTGAGCAGGCCGTGTTCGAAAATTTTGCCCTGCGACGGCGTGATGGCAATATCGGGGTCGAACTCCGTGTACATCTGACGGATCAGCCCGTCGAAACCGTTGAAAACCGACAGCAGAATCACCATCGCCGCCACTGTGATACCGATGGCCAGCGCGCTTACCCACGATATGATATTTATCACCGAATGCGACTTCGGCGAAAACAGATATCTACGGGCAAATAACGACGCAAGGCGGCGATTCATGCAGGTTTTCTATTTGCGTTTAATAGTATGCTTGAATTTCAATACGGCGAAGTTGAGTTCGATACTCGTCTCGGTGTCCGATGTTTTCAGTTCGTCGCCCAAAATTTCGGCAATAATATCCCCGCCTTTCTGCATAAGCGATTTTTGCTGAGACTCATCGGGCGCTTCGGATAGCTCTGCGACGGTTCTTTGCAACTCCCTGAGCTGAGCGAAGGCTTCGATGATGGCAAGGGTAGTTTGCGTAGCCTGCGGACTTTTGAGAATGGTTGCAAGCATGTACAAACCTTTCTCGGTAAAAGCCTTAGGGAGTGCCGGAGAGAATTTTACTTTGGGGTTATCGAAATTTTCGATAAGCTCCATTTTCTCTCTTTTTTTCAATTCAATTACATACCCTTCCGGAAATTTATCGGGATTGTTTTTTACCGCCTCGTTTATACGCATTGTCTCAACACCGTACAGCATGGCGACATCACTATCCAGAACAACTTTTTCGTCCCGAATAGTAATGATTTTGTCGGCTACATCGTCGAATTTTAATATTTCCATAATTTATGATTTTATTCTTTCAGCAATCCATCGATATTCTCGATATATTCGAGCGAGTCGTCGAGCGCGAATGCGAGTTCGGGGACTTGCCGCAATTGGTGTTTAACGCGTGCGGCAAGCGCTTTGCGGATCATCCATGAGTTACGTTCGAGTGCCGCCATCGCCTCGGCGCTCCGCCCGAACGGAAAGATGCTGAAATAGACCTTCGCAAAGCCCAGATCGGGACTTACGCGCACCACCGTCACCGATGCCATCACGCCCGGTAACAGCCCCGCGCATTCCTTCGAGATGATATCGCTGATATCTTTTTGTATCTGTCGCGCTACTTTGAGCTGTCGTGTACTTTCCATCGTTTATCTAATTACGCCGTCCCTGTGCCGATTTTATGCCGCCGCTGCCGAGCCGCCAGAATACGCCCGCCGAGAGTTGCAGCCCGTCGAGCGGCGAACGCATGTGCGGGTTAGTTTCGTTCTTATTGCGGTTTTTCAGAATATCCGAGTAGCCCAGATAAAAGCGCGCTTCGCCGAAAATTTCGAGCCGCCCCGCCGACCACGACATGCCGCCGCCGCCGCACAGCCCATATCCGAACCTATTGTCGCGCGTGAGCGTCATTGTATAGGGGCGTGTTACGCGCGCAGTCTGCACACCGTCGACGTATGTAATATCGGTCTCCGTCGAGTCCAACACATACGAAAATGTCACGCCCGCATTTAGGAATACCCGCAGTCGCTGGCCGGGCATATAAACATGTGGCTGCCAGCAAATGGGCATCATCACAGTGTTCACGTGCCGCTCATAGCCCGTCACCCGATCGCCCGTCTCGTAGTTGCGCGTCACCGTCCGAAAGCCCTGTTGCATATACAGCATATCCGCCGCCACGCCTCCGACGAACGCCTCCGACGAGTAGTATTTCCACCCTACTCCACCCGACAACATCCCGCCGACCGACTCGTTCTCGAATCCCCGCTCCGGTTCGAGGCGTGCCGACCCCGTGCCATATCCGCCACGCATGCCAAAGTAGTGCTGCGCCTGCACACCCGCCGTACACGCAACCAGAAATATCGCTATGAGTGTTATATGCCTAACTGTTCTTTTCATGTTATATCTGTTGTCACTGCTGCACACGCGCATGTGTTTTAAAATCCTATCCCGCCGCCCTGCATCATACCGCCCATGCCCGAACCTATACCGAAACCTCCGCCTTGCTGACGCTGCTGCTGTTGCCTGCTTTGCTGTTCGCGACGACGGGCAGTTTCTTCGGCAAGGCGTTTCAGGCGCGCATCCTCCTCGCGGCGAAGACGCTCGCGTATGTCCTCGATCGAAACGGGCGCGAAAAGCTCGTTCATATCGAGGTTTATCTCGATTTCCATATTTGCTTTGGTTTCGATCGCGGGATCGTCCGGCGCGCGCATATAAGTTTCGACGCGTTCGGGCTGGCGGCGTTCGACAACACTGCCCGTATCCCACACGCCGTTGTCGTTCATGTCCTCGATCACCATCAGACGCACCTTGCTAGGCGAGACAAAATGAAACATGTGTACGCCCGTGCGCGCATGGGGTATTTCGTCGAGTATGCGGTTGCCCTGCTCGTCGGTAAGACGCAGGATATAGCTGCTTTCGGGCGTTTTGCCCTCCACGTGAACATCGATGCGCGCGTATTGCATGGGGTCCATGATGCTGAACCGGTGTCCTATCGAATCGTTGGTCTGCTCCGCAATATCACGGAATGCGCCCGCCGCTACGGTTATCTGGTACTGCTCGCCCGCATTCCACTGTGCCTCGAACGCATAGCGCCGCAGGTTCATCGTGTCGCGCCTCAGCCGGAACGCCACCGTGCGCAT
Organism: Rikenellaceae bacterium; assembly: GCA_009783565.1. Lineage (GTDB taxonomy): Bacteria > Bacteroidota > Bacteroidia > Bacteroidales > Rikenellaceae > WRDF01. Next base: position 20,317 of record WRDF01000017.1, read on the forward strand.
ATCCTCGCCCGTGCCCTGCGTGAGCGCTATGGCGGCGGTGTCGAGCGCCGCGAGCGGATAGTCGAACTCGATGCTCAGCCCCTTGCGCGGGTTCACGGTGTTGCCGCCCTCGAATTTATACCCGAACGGATTCTGCTCCTCAGGTTGTTCGGGAGGTTCGCGCCCTTCGGCCAGCGCCTCCGCGATCTGTTGTTCGAGCCTTTCGCGTTCGCGCTGCTGCTGACGGGTTTCGACCAGTCGCCACGACAGACGCAGTTCCTGCGTCTGCGGCACGAGCATGTCCAAAGAATCGGGGCGCAGGTATGTTATTTCGCCGCGTATCGTGTCGGGCAGCTCCGTCGCCGGAATGTCAAACCACAGTGCGATCGAATCGCGCGTGGGTTTGAGGTACTCGCGTATCACGCGCAAAGAGTCTATGTTGCTGAACGTCAGGCGTTCTATCACGGGGTAAGGCGCGGCGAAACGGAGCATCGCGCGGCGCTGGGCGGGCCGCTCGGCCGTGCGCAAATCCTGCGGCGGCATGCGTGTTTCGGTGAACATGCGGAAATACAGTTGCGGGTCGGCGACCTCATAGCGGCGCGTGGTGTCGAACCACACCTCGAAATCGGGCAGCCCGTGCGCCGGATTGTAGACCCCGTCCAGAATGCCCACCTTGTCGCTGCCGGGCGTATAATTCGTACTGTTGTTGGTCGCCGACTGCACGGCATAGATGCGGTAATCTTTCGGTTTCAGGTTCTCAGCTATGAAAATCCCGTTATTCTGGGCACGTGCGATGACTTCGGGCGGATTCCTGAACATCGTCGAATCGTGAGCGGGGATGGAATCCAGCGCCGCATCGAAGAACCATAAGAACGTCTTGCTCACACTGTCGCCTTTCAGTGCATCGGCCGTGTAGCCCGACATCATCATCGAATCTATCTGCGGCCCGGTCGAAAAAACATATCGCAGTCCGGTCAACGGATTGCCCTCATTAAGGTCGGAAATCGAGCTGCCGAAATTCAGCGCATAAGTGGTGTTCTCGCGCAGCGTATCGCGCAGTGTTATCCTGATGCCGCGCCGCCGCAGCCTCACCGACGGTTTGGTCGCCATACTCGGCGAAGTGAAGAACTCCTGTGAGAGATTGCGCAGCTGCACATATTCGTCGAACTCGATGGTAATTCTGTGAGCATCGAAATTGCGCGTGCCGTTTTCGGGCGTCATCCTCAGAACGACCGGCGGCAGCGTGTCTCTCGGCCCGCCCGTCGGCGACATCGGCCGCGCGCAGTTGGTAAGCATCGCGGCACAGAAAAACAGCGTCGCAGTAATATATGCAACGGCATTTCTTAATGTTTTCCTCTGCTCTCTGCTCATTTTCGTGATTAACAAACGCCAGGGTTTGGATATAACGTACAAAGATAATCGTATTTTTGCAAAATAATTATGAATATCCGAAATGAACCTTATCGATACCCATTCGCACGTATATGACCGCGCGTTCGACGCCGACCGGCGCGAGGTGCTGGAACGCGCCGTTGCGGCCGGTGTGCGCCGCACGATGCTGCCCGCCATAGACTCACGCTCCCACAGCACCCTTTTTGCCCTTGCGCGCGAATATCCCGATGCGTGTCTGCCCATGATCGGTCTGCACCCCACGTCCGTGAACGACAATCCGCATTGGCAGCAGGAGTTGGAGCTGGTGGAGCGTTATTTACAATCGCCGCCGCAGGGAGTGTCGCGGTTCTATGCCGTCGGCGAGGCAGGGCTGGACTTGTATTGGAGCAAAGATTGGGCACGCGAGCAGCGCGAAGCGTTCGAAGCCCAGATAGATATGGCTGTGCGCTACGGTTTGCCGCTCGCCGTGCACACGCGCAACGCATGGCCCGAAATGGTCGAAGTTTTAGAAGGTCGGCGCGGGCAGGCTCTGCGCGGTGTAATGCACGCTTTCTCAGGCTCTTACAGTGATTATAAGCGCATAAAAGATTGCGGCGACTGGGTGTTCGGCATCGGCGGCGTGGTGACCTACAAAAACAGCGAACTGACCGAACTGCTCGGGCGTGTCCCGTTGAGTGACATCGTGCTGGAAACCGACTGTCCCTACCTGCCGCCCATTCCTCATCGCGGCAAACGCAATGAAAGCGCCTATCTGCCGCTAATTTGCCGCAAAGTGGCCGAAATCTACGGGGTATCCCCCGATACTGTCGCCGACACCACGACACGCACCGCCGAGAGGATTTTCAGACTGTAAAATATCATGCGGTTTCGGCACGCCGCCGGCAAAGGACGCGAAATAAAATGTAGCGTCTTGCCGCATGGGGCAGCGGCGAGACGCGGGCTTTCCGCAAAAAAGACGCAAAAGCCCCTGCCGGTTCGCAGACCGCAAATCGCTTTGTGTGCGGAATGACAATTAATGCTATCTTTGTCGCCGCTATGACCGGCATGAATAAACGCATACTTCGGCTCGCCATCCCGAACATGATCTCCAACGTCACGATCCCGCTGCTGGCCCTGATCAGCATGATGATCGCGGGCGGGCTGGGGAGCGAGACCGCCATTGCCGCCGTCGTCGCAGGGGCGACCATCCTGTCGTTCGTCTACTGGAACTGCGCTTTTATACGCATGGGCACGAGCGGCATGACGGCGCAGGCCTACGGTGCGCGCGACTTCGCCGAATGCGGGAATATCCTGGTGCGAGCCCTCGTGGTGGCGCTGGGCATCGCGATGCTGCTGCTGATATTCCAGAACCCGATCGGGCGAGTGGGAATAAAACTGCTGGGGCGCGAGGAGGTCAGCGCTATGGCCGCTCAGTATTTTTTTATACGCGTATGGGCTATGCCGGCAACCATCACGCAGTTCGCCATTCAGGGGTGGATGATCGGGATGCAGAATACGCGCACGCCGATGGTCATAGCCATCTCGATAAACGTGCTGAGCATCGTGTTCGGATTCACGTTCGTCTACCGCTTAGGCATGGGTATCGAGGGCATAGCATGGGGGATTCTCGTGGCCGAATATTTGGGACTTGTGCTGGCCGTTGTGCTGTGGTGGAGGCTCTATCGGCGTTTCACGGCATATATCAGTCTGCGCGCCGCGATGCAGCGTAGCGCTTTCGGCCGTTTTTTCGACGTGAATAAAGATATTTTCCTGCGTGGGCTGATGAACAATCTGGTCTATACGTTCTTCCCGTTCATTTCGAGCTCGTTCAGCCTCACGATCTACGCCACCAACGCCGTCCTGATCCATCTGTTCACTCTATTTTCCTATATTCAGGACAGCATGGGCTATACGGCCGAGGCGCTGGTCGGGCGGTTCGTGGGCGCACGCGACAAGGTTTCGCTGCGGCACAGTATCGCGCTGATGTTCCGTTGGAGCGCGGGTATCGCCGTGTTTTTCGTGCTTGCGTTCGCGTTTTTCTGGCGCGACATCATCACTTTGTTCGACTCCTCGCCCGGCATCGTGGAGGTTGCAGGACAGTATATAGGGTGGATTATCGTAGTGCCGCTGGCGGGTTTCGCGCCGTTCCTGATGGACGGCATCTTCATCGGTGCGACGCAGACACGCATCCTGCGCAACTCGATGTTCATCTCGATGCTCGTATTCTTCGCGCTGTTCTACTCGTTTGTCGGCATTTTAGGCCCTACGGCGTTATGGCTCGCTTTCGTGATGTTCATCGTCAGTCGCGGCATCTCGCAACTCGTTATGTCACAAGGACTTAAAGGACTGGTGCGGTAACGCACATGTATTGTATTAATTTGTTTTGTTTTTCATAAAAAGATTATCTTTGCAAGGATATGTTTTGATAACCCTTAAAAATTCGTTAAACATGAAGAAAGCAGTTTTTATTTCACTCGCAATTTTCGGTTTACTGGTAGTTGTGGTTGCCTGTGATTTTTCGGGTGAGAGTTCGAAGAGCGGAGTCAGGATTACAGCGGAGCAGCGAGCCCAA
>WRDF01000018.1 GCA_009783565.1 Rikenellaceae bacterium
CGACGCGCTGTAAATATAGCGAATATTATTGTTAGCGTTGTTCTGAGCATGAATCTTTTCCGGCAAGTCGAGCAAATTGTAAACGATCTTCGTACCCGCCATCATGTCATCAACCATGTTCCCATTCGCATCGTAACTAAATGCAAAATTTGTGCCGCCGAAACTCACGCTCGTCAGCAGATTCCCCCGCGTCGCGTGATTGTACGTGTACTGGATGTTCTGGTTGCCCTGCGGCTGTTCCGCCGTGCGGGTCAGAGTCAGAATATTGCCGTTAAGGTCATACGTCAGGCCGCTCTCGGCGAACTGCGGCTGAGCAGTCCACGTCCCGCCCGACTTCTGCGAGAAATGAGCCGCAGTCAGCTGACCAACAACGTCATACGTGAAGTTATATGCCTTCGTAAGGTCGCTGCCCGCACCCCACGCAACGCTCGCCAGCTTACCGTCACGGCGGAAACTCAACCCCGCATCAGCCGCCCGGTCGAAGCCCAAAGCATACGAGAACGACGGCGAGGTCTCACGCCAAAGCTGACCAGTCATCCGGTACGTGTAGCCCGTCGTCTCGCGACCGTCGTGGATAGACTTAGTGCTTGTAACATTCATATCGTCGTAGCTGTACGACGCGAGCCGAACCCTGCCGTTACCCGAATCGCCCGTCATTGCCTGATCAACGTGAAGCAGACGGCCCTGAGAATCGTAAACGAACCACTTGTTGTACTCGTAGCTTTGACCGTCGATGGTCTGCTTAACCTTGGTCTGAGTAACCGCTCCCGTGAAGTTGTGGTCGTTCGAGACAACCTCGATGCCGCTCGGGTAAAGCTCGCCCACAGACTGAACAGAACGGTAATCCTTATCATAATACGTCACCGTAGTCAGCCACTGGTCAGTGGTGGCAGTAGCGTCGAGTACCTTCAACTTCGTGCCGGTCGCAAGCCCAGTAATGTCGAAAGATGGAGCAGACGCATTGCCCGCAAGAAGGTCGGCGGTCGAGAACGCCAAAAGATTCGCGCCGGGCCAGTCATAGTCGTCATAATACGTCACCGCCAAAACGCTCGACGCGGTTACGTTGGACGGGTAGCTCAGGCTCGTATATCCGTGTACCGCGCCTCCGCGCCGCTCGTTAAGCACGTTGGTCGGCGAGGCGACAGCATCGCGGTGTGCTTGCAGAGTCCCGCCCACGTGGATACCGCTGTAAACCTGCCTGTCGAGCGCATCGTACTTGAAGTAGCTCCATTCGTTACGGTTGTTCGCCCGTTGGTTGCCCGACTGCGACATCACCAGCCTGCCGCGCCGGTCGTAGACCGAATATACCGGATCAGCACCGGGGACCCACTGCTCGACGACGTTGCCATAGCGGTCGTACACCATATAGAAACAATGTCTTTGGAGTTGCTCGGGCGAATACTGCGCGTTCAAAACCGCAATCGATGATTCCTGTATCGGCGGGATGATATAACGTTGGTTGCCCATGTCGTCGTAGACGTAGTATGTCGTCCGGATATCGTTGCCGGCCGTCACACGCTTGGCCACCAGATGCCCGCGCACATCGACATACTCCGCGCTCACGACCTTTGTCTCGCCCACGCCTGCCTCTTGCCAGCTCTCGGTCACCGTAAGGGCTTTATCGGGATAATGACCCTGATAATGCAACGAACGGTTATCGGCAGCTATAATAGCCATCTTCTTTATATTCTCGTTGGCGCGCGATGCACGGGCTACGGTGTGGAGCGTCCGTCCGCCCTGCATACGCGTATTCTCGCCGGGAGCGCTTTGTATAACCTTGTCTTCGGCGGCCGAATATTCGAACTTCTTTTGCCCGAAAGCATACAAGCGATCGGGGTCTGTGGCGAATTTCTGATTATAATATTCCTGCTGTTCACCTGTGGCGAAGGCCGCCATTTTGAAGCCGAGGCTCGAACGCGTAAAAGGCATATATGTGGTCATGTCGCTACGCCCCATGTTATCATAGGCCACAAGCCGTATTATATCATTCCCGTTCCCTCCTGCTGCGACGCTGACGGTCTGGACCGGCCGGCCGAGTCCGTCGTAGTGCGTGGCGCTTTCGCTAAACAAATTACCCGCCGCAGTCGTGTATCGCCGTGTCCTAATATGATTGGTGTTGGTGACAGTCATAATAGCCGAAGAAGACATATCGGCACGACCGTTCATCTCTAACGTTTCGTTGCCCCGCTTGGCAACAATTTTGTAGATGCCGGTCTGAGTGAGACCCGCGAATGTTATGGAATTGCCTGTACCGCTCATCGTCGTAACCTGGGTGTTCTGCAAAGGCAAAGTAGGATACCTGCGCTCCAAGATCAGCGCATAGCTCACACCTGCCTGCGAGCCGCTGAGAGTGACGCTGAACGACGTTTGCTGCTGATTGTTCCAGCTGCCCGTAACGGCAAATATTTGGAGAGGTGGCATTACTACCGTGACCTCCCCGTTCATATCGACCGTCGTGTTGCCTTGTTTGGCAACGACTTTGTAAACACCGTTCTGAATAATACCTGCGAACGTGATCGCACTGCCCGTACCCGTAATCATCGCAACCGTCGTATTCAGAATAGGTGATGTCGGAGTCTCGCTAACTCTTACTAATGAATAGCTTACCCCCGCCTGAGAACCGCTCAGAGAAACACTGTAAGACATCTGCTGAGGAGGATTAGCCCACGCACCCGTAACATTGAACACCGTAGGAGACAGAGCAGCCGAACCATACTCGACAACATTGCTGGCAACCTGATTATATGTATTGTTGACCAGAGCATACCTCTCTCCGCTCTGTAACTGCGAGGCCGCAACGGAAAAAACAGCCGAAGGAATATTCGCAGGAGTCCACGGTATCGTATGATTGAATGTCGCAACCGTCTGCCAAGTGCTTGCAGACTGACCCCAAACCACCTTGCGCAACGAAAATGTCGAAATCTCCGCACGAGGACCCGTAATAGAGAAATTAACGTTCGACCCGGACTCGGAATATTCCAACCCATATATTATATATTCATCGCTGAACAGTTTATAACCATAATGATTAGAGAGGTAAGGGTCGTAATTGTGGATTATATGAGCCCATGACCCAAAGTTCATGGAACTCCATAATATAACTTCATAGTGAAAAGGATTACTGAGATAAAATAATTTCGAGATAAAATATATAAACCCCTCAGAGGCCATAGGGTTGGATGTATCGACCCCCGTAACACCGATACACATTACATAGTCTGCCAAACCCCCTCCTTGCGCCATATCTATCATCTGATTTATAATCGCAACGACATCCGAATCTGTTACGCCGGGACCCGCAGTGATACCTTTATAGGGAACGGCAAAAACATTCATATCGCCGTTATCCGCATATCTAATGGTGAAAGCGCCCGGTAAACCAGAATGAGCCTCCAAATCCGGAACAAACTCATGGATAAAAGATAAAGGCAATAAATACTGAGCCTTAACTCCCATCTGGCAAAAACCAACCGCCAGAAACAACAACAAACTTATATATAGCTTTCTCATGGCTTCTTAGTTTTTGATGTTATACTCATACTCCTCCAACACGCGGCGCTCATTGTCGAGCATCTTTATTACCCGACCGAAAGCGTCGTATTCCCAGTAACGGGTAACGCCGTTGTGGTCTGACTCCGAAGTGATCCCGACCCCGGGTATGTATGAATATGTTTTTATCCGTGCACCGACCGGAATAAGACGCAATTCATCAATAAAGCCGGGATAAGGATTGCTTATCACCTCGCTCGATGTAATGCCATTATCCACAGTGACAGGCTTAGTATGCTTGATCCATGTCAGACCAGCATTAGTGGTCCGCCAGTATGTCAAGACATAATCGCCGGGCCGGAGGGGTGCAAGGCTGATCGAATAGTCACCTTGCCAGGCATGTCTGCCCGTTTTGGCAAATGGCATCCCCGTCACGCCCGCACCCGCATTCAAGTCCTCGAAGTTGTTGTAATAAACCATCCAGTCGTCCGTACAGGAGAATATGCTGCCCGGAATCTCGACCTCAGCGATTAATAGCGTGCCGTTATAGCCATAAACGTACACCCGCTCGTTACCAAAGGGCGTAGTCGTATGTACGGGGTTGCCTCTGTCGTCATATCTTTCCGTTCGTCCTATCTCTTCGTATTGCGGGTCTTTGACGAAGGAGTTGCTGCTTATTGTAGAAGGAGTGAACGACGCAAGCGGTACATTTGCCGGAATGGCATACCGGACATAAGGTATAGCCCTGCGATTACCTGCTAATGGAGGAAGAGGCTGGAATGAAGTTATCTCTGCTGCAACCACCTTCTGCACACCCCATACGTTTTTGCGGGTCACAACCTCTATGGGTACGACGGCATAGCGACTCTGTAATGCAGCGATACCGCCCGCCTCGCCCGAAATAATAATGGGACTGACAGTATATTCGTTCGAATATTTTATCTGTTGTGTTACAACCTCGGTATTGCCCGTCCCGCCGCTAACAGTAGTTTTAATCTCTCGCGGGCGATAATCGGTGATATTAGCCGTATTATAGGTAAAATCCGTCGTCGTTGTCGGGCCGTACTTCGATGTGGTAGTTATCTTATTCGGCACGACCGCCTGAGAAATGTACTGAAAAACGAAAACCATCGGGTGTCTGGGAAGGGTGACAGGTCTATATGCTTTCACTGTTCCCATCGGTTTACCGACACGATATGAGTACTCCGTTGTGCTGACGATATTGTTCGAAGGATCACGTATCTCTTCACGGATCGGCAGTCCTCGCAGATAGTGCCGTGAGTTCAATTTTTCGGACTGAGGACCGAAACCCGCAACAAAGGCTCTCGTGTTGCTATTGATTACCGCATACATCGGTCTGTCGTCAAAAAGATACGCGCTGAGCGCCGGAGTCGTGAACTCGCTGATGATCCTGCTCCCGTCGGGATTGACCTGCGTTACTCTCGGATAGATCACATGGCTTCCGCCCAGATCGGTCGGCGACAGTACGGGATTCGAAGAAATAAACATAACCTCGTGCCAGTTAGAGCCCGTCCCAGTCTCCGAAAACGTATAAAAATATTCGTCGCGTACATCGCGAAGAGCAATGCCCTGATCGTATTGGTAATTGACGGTGGAGGCGGAAATTCCGTCATGCTGAGTGACGGATTTTATCCGCAGGCCTCCCGCCGCATACGTTTTATCGGTCCCTCTCGGAGTATTCCCCTTATGCGTATGTTGATTCAACTCATAGTCATACTCCGTATAACCGCCCGTAGGATACGTTATTCTTCGCAGCGTATATGTCCGCGTATCATTGAGGTTCGCGTGCCTGAACGAACCGCCTGTCGGGCTGGTCCATGAATACGGCTGATTGTTTACGTAGTGCTGCCAATAAGTATCATAGTCATATTCGTCGTCAAGTGCAAGCGACGGAGAGAGCGCCCACGGAGCTTGTACTACATAATCGTTCGCCTGCGCAGCATAACCTGTTGTCGAGAAATGAGGCGAAGCCAGACCGCTATTGGGCCTTAAATAACGTTGATACGACCCATTGGGAGAAGCGGTCAGTGAGGTGGTGCTGATATTATCGTGACGATTATGAGCGGTCCTCCAATAGTATATCGAAGGCATTAATGTCGTATTCGAAGCCGTGCTCGACCAGTAGCCCCAAAGGTCTATCTTATACGTTTTAGTATGAGGACTCGGAAAAGCCGCATTTTCATCATAATATGTAAAGGAAAATAGATTTTGCGGCGGCTTGCCGCTTACGACCTCATCGACTCCCGTCAGTCTGGGCTCGCCGTTCTGGAATGTGCCGTATGTCAGATTTATTTGCTTCGTATGCGCAAGTTGTGCAGAGACATTTATATTGTTAACGATTAGATGTGTATATTGCTGCGATTGCCCCGAAGGTCGGGTATTTCTGTGAAAAGTTATCTCGGTAGTCGGACCAGTTATCTTGGAAAGATACCTTGGAGAAGCGATCGTAACCGTTGAGTTTTGATTTTTACGGAGATCATTTCCCGTGAAAAAATTAGCCGTATTGCTCTTACGGAGATAAACATAGCTCTCTCCGAAATTGATATATTCGATTTTCTGCCCTGTAACATATTCGAACGTAACAACATCGCCCCGTATGTTTTCTATCTTATTAACATACCATGTCGTAATACATGATATGTCATCCTGTTTTTCATCATCATAGACCACACTCGTGGCCTCTTTCGAGTTATTCGTATTGCCGAAAATATAAATTGTCCCATCTTCGTCGATAATCTCGAAATAGCTGTCGAAGTCATCGTTAGGATTACGATGCCATCTGATATCGATATTCTGATAAGGAATGGTGTGGGCGTTACCCGAATGATCGAATATAAACATTCCGCCTTTGCCCGGAATCTCGAAATAGAAAAGATCGGGTTCGCTGTCAAACTTTTCATTATCTTTGGTAGTATTAAAGTAACCTGCAATATTAGTATACCAAGTCTTAGAATACCAACGATACACGTCGAATTCATTCGTAAACGGCCAGTTGTTGCACCACCCGCCAAGCCTCAAAGAAGTTGTTGTTACGATAGGGAAAGGATTACCTGGGGTAGTAGTAGTATGCGTTATCTTGCCAATTATGCCAAGCTGTTCATCGGGACGACCCTTCACCACCCTCGTTATCTGCGGAGTACCCGAAAGTCGCCAACCCAAACCCACGTTCGAGGCCTTTTGCCCAACCTGTATTCCTGTCGCCTGATAGCTCAGCGCCAACGGCACCTGTATCGCGCCCGCCTGCAAAGTGTATAACGGGACTTGCATACTGACAGTACCCGTAGCAAGGTTCACAGGGTTATTGATCGCGCGTATCAGCGCAGATGCATTAGGAGAGGGAATGAAAAAATCATCATCATCAAATCCTGTCGACATCGGAGCCATGCCCATCGCCCCTTGCATCGAACCATCCATTTCAATAAACTCGATTCCCATACGCTCTAAGGAATCGAGCAATTCGACAGGCGGCGCAAGCACGCCGCGCCCCACAGACGTCGTATCGGAAATGGGTAATACTTGCTCGGAAATCCGAGCAAAGACGCTCATCAGGCTAAAAATTATCACGGGCAATATCAATACCCACTTGAAAAAGTGTTTGGGTTTCATAAATAATTACGATTAAAAGGTTAGTGTGTCTATTCGCAACTGCCTATTCCCCAGTGAATTATCACTTGCAGAGACCGGTCACAGTCAATTCCGCCGTAAACCAATCCCGCGCAATATAGGAAAAATGAGCAGAAGGTGCAAGTAATTTATGCTTATTATTCAAGCTTCGGGTCAAAAGCTTGCAATAGCAAATTTGACAGGAATAGGCCCGTAAATAATAAATTAGAATATTTTCCGATTGCGGACGATGACGATTATGACGATCGGGATACCCAGAAGGGCGGTTATGGTATTGACAGGCAAAACTATACTGTAACCCGGAAGTTGCGAGATCATGTCGCACAGCAACATCACCGCCGCGCCTAAAAGTATCGAGGCGGGCATAAGGATGCGATGGTCGGCGTCGGCGAATATCATCCGCGCAAGGTGCGGAACGGCGATGCCGATGAACCCGATGGGACCGCAGAATGCCGTGACCGAACCCGCTAACAGTATGGTGCTCACGAAAATAACCGCGCGCGTGCGGCGCACGCTCTGTCCCATCGTGCGCGCATAATTCTCGCCCAGCAATAGCGTATTCAGCGGTTTTATCAGAAAAACTGACAACGCAAGTCCCGCCAGCACGAACGGCAGCAGCACTGCAAGCTGCGATGTCGTAACGTGGCCGAACGACCCCATCGTCCACACGGCGAACGACTTGACACTCCCCTCCGGCGCCAGAAATTGCAAAATTTCGACAACGGCCGTCGCCGCGCTGCCGAACATGATTCCCAGAATCAGGATCGCCATTATGTCTTTTACGCGCGCCGAGACCGCCATTATGATGAGCAGCACCGCCGCGCCGCCTACCCACGCCGACCCCACTATTCCCAGATTGCGCACCGCATCGCCTGCCAGCGGAACACCCAGCAGCGGCATTCCCATCAGAAAAACTGCCACACCAAGACTTGCGCCCGAACTCACCCCAAGGACGAAAGGCCCTGCCAGCGGGTTACGGAACAGGGTCTGCATCTGTAAGCCGCTTGCCGCGAGAGCCGCTCCGGCCGCTCCGGCTGTCAGCGCTTTCGGGATTCGCCATCGCCGCACGATGTTGGTCGCCATCTCGTCGCCCGCGCCGCGTCCGGTGATCGCTGCCCAGATGTCTTTCAGGGCCAGAGATTCCGACCCGATCAATATATCGAGGCAAAAAAACACTACCACCGCAAGTGCGATTAGCGTGAACAGCAGTATGTTACGATTGCGGGACACACGCGTGTTATTTCTTACCGATCTCTAACATCGCGACGATCGGCCCCAGAGCTTCTTCGCGCTCTTTTTCGGGAATCGTAATCTCGTTGCTTTCGTCGCGCAGAACGGCGTAAATTTTCTCCAACGTGTTCATCTTCATGTAAACACAGTCGTTACAGCCGCACGTGGAGTCGATAGGCGGCGCGGGGATGAACGTCTTCGAGGGGTTGTCGCACTGCATCCGGTGCAGGATTCCCGGCTCGGTCACGACAATAAATTCCTGCGCCTCGTCGCGCGCACAGAAGTTCAACAGCGCCGACGTACTGCCTACGAAATCGGCGACGGCGAGGATATATGCCTTACACTCAGGGTGCGCCACGATCTTCGCCTGCGGATGCAACCGTTTGAGTTCCAGTATCTTTTCGAGCGAAAACTCTTCGTGCACGTGGCACGCGCCATCCCACAATACCATGTTTTCGCGTCCCGTAAGGCTTTGCAGATATGCCCCCAGATTGCGGTCGGGCGCGAATATTATGCCACGCTCCGCCGGTATCGACTCGATAACTTGCAGCGCGTTGGTCGATGTGCAGCAGATGTCGGTCTGCGCTTTAATGCCGACCGTGGTGTTCACATACGATACCACCAGATGATCGGGGTATTGCTTGCGGAACTCGCGGAACGCGTCCGCAGGGCACGACTCGGCAAGCGAGCAGCCCGCCTCGATGTCGGGCAGCAGTACTTTCTTTTCGGGCGACAGCACCTTTGCCGTTTCAGCCATAAAATGCACCCCGGCAAAGACTATGATGTCGGCATCAGTGTGCGCCGCAGCCTCGGATAAAGCCAACGAATCGCCCACGAAATCGGCTACGTCCTGCACCTCGCCGCGTGTATAATAGTGGGCCAGAATCACCGCCCGCTTCTCCTTTTTAAGACGGGCGATCTCTTTTGCGTAGTCCATAAATTTTCTTGCAATATTAGGAGGGCTGTTTACCCGAAATTCTATTATCCGGCATGTTGGAAATCACACGCGTGTGCTTTCCAACTCTTCCGACCGTGCGGCGGGCGCAACGTCGAGCGTCGAAAACTGACCCGCCAGATAACGATAATGCCCCGCCATGGCGATCATCGCGGCATTGTCGGTGGTGAATTTCATCTCGGGCAGATAGGTATTCCAGCCGCGCCGCTCGCCTTCGCGCACTATCGCGCCGCGCAGACCTGAGTTCGCTGATACGCCTCCGGCCGCTGCAATTTCCTTTATCCCGAATTCTTTCGCCGCCCTGATGAGCTGGCGCATAAGCACTTCGACTATCGTGTGTTGCAGGGATGCACAGAGGTCGGCCTTGTTCTTCTCGACGAATTCGGGATCTTTCGCCACTTCGTCGCGCAGGAAATAAAGGAACGACGTTTTCAGGCCGCTGAAACTGTAATCGAACCCATCCACGACAGGCCGCGCGAACTTAAACCTCAGCGGATCGCCCTCTTTCGCCAGCCGGTCTATCACAGGGCCGCCCGGATATGGCAGCCCCATTACTTTCGCGCATTTGTCGAACGCCTCGCCCGACGCGTCGTCTATCGTGTTGCCGACCAGCTCCATATCGAGATAATCGCGCACCAGAACGATCTGCGTATGTCCGCCCGAAACGAGCAAACACAGGAACGGGAATGCGGGATGCGGCAGCGCGCGGTCGGGCAGGTCGATGAAATGCGACAGGATGTGTCCCTGCAAGTGATTGACCTCGACCATCGGAATGTCGCGCGCGAGCGATAGCCCCTTGGCAAACGACACTCCCACCAACAGCGACCCCAGCAGTCCCGGCCCGCGCGTGAACGCAATGGCATCGAGGTCGCCGGCCGTGATGCCCGCATCTTTAAGCGCGGTGTCGATCACCGGAATAATGTTCTGCTGATGCGCGCGCGAGGCGAGTTCGGGTATCACGCCGCCGTATTTCTCGTGCACCTTCTGCGATGCTATCACGTTCGACAGCAGTACGTTGCCACGCAGCACCGCCGCCGAAGTGTCGTCGCACGACGACTCTATGCCAAGTATCGTTATCGTGTCCATAATATTATTGAGAAAATGTTCGCTGCCACACGCTATCCGACAGCAAATTACGTTATCTTTGTGAGAACTTGCGAAAAATCAAAAATACTGCGTTACGCTCCCTCGCCAAAATGCTCATTTACTATATGTAAACTCCGCTTTTGGCTCGGCCGCAAGCCTTGTCTTTTGAATTTTTGGCAAGTTCCCTTTATTGTTTTGCTCAGGTGCTCCCCTTTTTTCGCCGAATGCGCAAAGTTACGAAAATATTTATTACTGTTCTCTCTTCGCTATTTTTGTCGGTTGTCGTGCTGGCGCTCGCGGTGTGGCTGCTGTTGTTCCTGCCGGGGGTGCAGAATTTTGCGGCACAGCGGGCGGCCGAAGCGGCGAGCCGTGCGCTGGGCGTTACGGTCGCGTTCGACCGCGTGCATTTCGGGCTGTTCAATAGTATAGAAATCAAAGGGTTATACATCGAAGACCTCGATCGCGACACATTGCTCTATGCCGCGCGGGCGAAGGTCGAGAGCGACTTCATGGGTGCGCTTTGGGGACGTTCGGCAACTCTCGGCAGCGTGCGGCTCGACGGCGGCCGCATCGGCATTCGGCGCTACGGCGACGGGCAGACGAATATAAGCAAACTACTGACTCAGATACGTCGGGATGAGCCTGCGACGGGCGGTTTCAGCATCGGCACGGTGAGACTGAGTGAGATGACCGTTTCGGTTGATGACCTGCTGTTCGAAGATGTGGAGATGCGGATGACGGGGCTTGCAGTGATGGGCGACAGTGTGTTTTTCAAGCTCGGCAAACTGTCGGGGCATGAAAAAACCGGTCTGCAAATAGACAGGATTTCGAGTGGCGGGGTGACGATCGCCGGCGGAGGGGTGCGGCTCGACGATGCGCGTGTATGCACACCCGACACCGACCTGCGCATTTCGCGTCTCTCATTCGATGCCGAGAAGCGTTTCGAGGCTGAGATCACAGATTCGCGGCTGGGTGTGCAGACGGCGGCGCGGTTCGTTCCTACGGCACGACGGGCGGATATTCAAGATTTACACGACTTCAACCTCTCGCTCGCGGGCAGTTTCGAGGATTTTTCGGGGCGGCTGACGACGGTGATAAATGAGAACACGACTCTCGCAGCGACGTTCGCCGTACAGGGAATTACGGATATAGCGAATGCCGTATTTTCGGTGGAGATCGAAGAATTCACGACCGACGCCGAGACTTTTGCGTCGTTTCTGAAACCGTTTCCGGGCGAGCAAATCGCATACTTGGGTGCGGTGTCGTTGCGTGGAAACGCGGCGGGGCGGCTTAATGATTTCACCATGCACGCCGACGTTGCCACCGGACAGGGTATGGCGGAGGTGAACGCCACGCTGCGCCGCCTTACGGATTTCGATGTGCGGTTGAAACTCACGGATTTTAACCTTCTTGCTGTCGGACAGTTCACGGGTGCGGCTAATGCCAAAGGGACGTTCGCGCGCGGGCATCTGCTTGCCGACATCGACGCAACCGTTTCGGAGTTAGCATATAACGGTCGCCGTTTCCGTGATGCACAGTTCGACGGACGCATAGACGGACGGCAGTTCAGCGGAGTCATGAAATCGCGCGATGCGAACCTCCATTTCGACCTCGACGCACTGACCGACCTGCGCGAAGATCTGCCGCGCTACGATTTCACGCTTGCCCTGCGACACGCCGATCTGCGCGCGCTTGGCTTCGACCGAGATGCGACGCTCGCTTTCGACGCACGAATAGACGGAAGAGGACGCAATCTCGACAATGCAAACGGGCAGGCATATATCGATAACCTGTTGTATATCAGCGATCGCGACACCGTAAGAACGAGCGGCATAACGTTCGCAGCCGGTAACGGAGAATTCATCCTCGACTCGCCTCTCGCCGTTGCCGAGCTGCGAAGCGATATGTCCACTGCCGCACTCGGCAACCGTCTCGGCAACGCTATGCATCCGTACTTCCCGTCGCTCTTCACCGTTCGCCGCGCTGCGCCAACAGCCGCAGGCGAAGTGTCGCTGAATATCCGCATAAAAGAAGAAGTCGCGTTCGCGTCGGGCTTACTTATTGCCGAAGGAACGGAGATTTCTGCGCGGCTTGGGACTACCGATAGCTTTACGCTCTCCGCCCACTCCGATTTCATAGAACTGGGCGAGTCGTTCGTTTCGGGACTCGCCATCGACGGCGCGGCGAGCGGCGAAAAGTTTGTGCTTAACGTAAATACTCAGGAGGTTTATACGGGCGGCATATACGCGCCTAATCTCGCGGCAGCGGCGACGGCGCGAGGCGACATTATCGATGCGACCGTCACGTTCGACGACGCGGCGGGCGGCGACCGGACCGCTTTTGTGAACCTTGCTGCAAAACTCGGACGCAACGACGCGAGCGGAGACATAGAAACGACGGTGCGCGTGATGTCTTCGTCCTATTACCGATATGGCACACAGCGGTGGGATGTCGTGTCGGGCGATATCGCAATAGCCCGCAACCGTATCCGCATCGACAGTTTCGAGGCGAGCGGCGGCGGACAGCGGCTGGCCGTAAGCGGCACGGCTTCGGGCAACCTCGACGACACACTGCTCATCGAAGTCACGAATGTTGATATAAATCCGCTTTCGCCGATCATCAACGCAGGACACGAATTTCACGGGCATGTCAATGGCGAGGCACGTATCCGTTCGGTGCTCGGCAGTGCACGGCTCAATGCACGCGCGGAGCTCGACGACATGAAGGTCGATCACGTCGCCGTACCGCCGTTGTTGTTCCTGAGCGCTTGGGAAGGCGACGATTCGCGCGTGCGCATGATGCTGCTCGAACGCGAGACGGGCAATACCATCGCCGCAGCCACAGTGCTCCCTGCGACGGGACAGATCGAGGGGACGCTGCGGATGCAGAACGTCGATCTGTCGCTGCTCGACATCCACTGCGAGGGGACGCTCAGCCGCGCTGCGGGGCGCGCCGACGTCGATGCCACGATCGGCGGTTACGGACGCAACGTAAAGCTGAACGGCACGATCGACATACACGAATACCAAGCCACGCTCGACTTCCTGAACGTCGTCTATTCCACCGTCGGCGCGACGCAAATGACCCTGCGCGACAACATCATCGAAGCGCACGCCCTGCCGATCGGCGATCCGGAAGGCGGACGCGGCACGATGGACGCTCGCATCGACCTCAACCGGCTAAACAACGTCTCTTACGAGTTCGACATCAGTACCGACAACATCCTGGCGCTCGACACCTCATGGGCGGATAATGAGTTGTTCTACGGTCGCGTCTACGCATCGGGCAATGTCGCGGTGAGCGGCAGCAAACGCGGTGTGACGCTTAACATCACCGCTGCGACCGACGACGGTTCGCGGTTCTTCATGCCTCTCGACGAAAGCCCCGAGATGGAAGAGGCCGACTTCGTACGGTTCATACAGCCGAGCGCGACAGGCACATCCGACAGTACGGAGTATAACACGCGGCGGCGGATGATCACCGAGCGGCAGCGGCGCAACCGCATCGAACCTACGGGCAACCTGAACGCCAACATCGCCCTCACGGTGCGTCCTAACACGCTGGTCGAACTGCACATAGACCCGCAGACGGGGCACAAGCTGCGCGGGCGCGGAAACGGGCTGATCAACATGCACCTCAATCCGCGCAACAACGAATTTACCATCTACGGCGACTACCGGATCTCGGAGGGCGTTTATCTCTTCACGCTCGAAAATATCATCGAAAAGCCTTTTACGATCGACCCCGGAAGCTCCATCCAATGGACGGGCGACCCGATAGACGCATTGATGGACATCACGGGGATATATGGGCTGAAAACGTCGATCAGCCCTGCGGTGAGCGCGGCGGTGGGTGGCGACGTGGCCGCCGGATGGCGCACGCGCGTGCCCGTCGAATGCCGCATACGGCTTACGGATCGTTTGTCGCAACCCACGCTGACGTTCAACATCACCGCTCCGGGCGCGACTCCCGAAGTACAGAACATACTTGCCGGATTCCTCAACACACAGGAGATGGTCGCCACGCAGTTCTTCTTCCTGCTCGCCACGGGCAATTTCTACGACTACGACGGCGGTGCGGTGGCCAACATCGGAGCGGCGGCCGGCAGCGCCACGGCGTTCGACTTCCTGTCGAACCAGCTGAGCAACTGGATCTCTTCGGACCGTTTCGACGTCGGATTCCGCTACCGTCCGCAGACCGAAACCACCTCCGACGAGTGGGGATTCGACTTCTCACAGCGGCTTTTGGGCGACCGGCTGTTGTTGGAAATTGAAGGAAATTACGACACGCGCAGCAACGCCGAGGCGGTTTACTCGGAAAACATGCGGAATTTCACGGGCGACGCCTATCTTACGGCATTGCTCGACCGCACGGGAAATGCACGCGGTAAGCTGTTCTCGCGCACTATTACGCGGTTCGACGAAAATCGCGGACTGCAAGAATGGGGTGCGGGGCTTTATTATACGGAAGATTTTAATACCTTTGGCGAAGTACTGAGACGTATGCGCGACCGTTTTACAGGGGAGAGGCGGGCGCTCAGACGGCAGCAGCGTATTGTCGCTGCGAACGAGAGTGAGTAACTAAAACAAAAAACAAATAAAACTATGTTCACATTTTTACAGGCGGCCGAGGTGGTCGAGATAGTCACACAGACAACTTCTAAAATGGGATTCGGAGAACTTTTCCTCGCCGGAGGATGGCTCATGTGGCCGCTGCTGGCTCTGGGCGGAGTTACGATCTTCATCTTCGTCGAGCGTTTTACGGCCATTCGCCGCGCCACGCAGTGGGATATGAATTTTATGAACCGCATTCGCAACCACATCTACGAGGGACGCGTCACGGCTGCTGTCGACCTGTGCAAATCGACCAACACGCCCGTTGCACGCATGATCCTCAAAGGCATCGAACGCATCGGACGGCCTATGAGCGACGTGCAGTCGGCCATCGAGAACGTCGCGAACCTCGAAGTGGCGCGCCTCGAAAAGGGACTGCCCGCACTGGCGAGCATCGCGGGCGGCGCACCGATGGTGGGCTTTCTGGGAACGGTCGTCGGTATGGTGCGCGTATTTATGGATATGTCGGGCGGCGGCGGAACGGTCGACATGAGCATGTTGGCCGGCGGTATGTACGTAGCGTTGATGACGACGGTGGCGGGTCTTGTCGTCGCGATTCCGGCGTTTTTCGGCTATAACTATCTGGTATCGAGGATCGAACGCCTGGTATTCCAGATGGAGGCCAACTCCATAGCGTTCATGGACATCCTGAATCAACCGATAAAAAAATAAACGGCTATGGCAATCAAATACGGATCGAAAGTGCAAACGACGCTGAACTCCTCGTCGATGGCCGACATGGTGTTCCTGTTGCTGATTTTCATGCTGTTGGCCACGACGCTCATTAATCCCCATGCGCTGAGGCTCGTGCTGCCGCAGAGTACGAACCAGATAACGGATAAACCCATCACGACGGTCGAGATTTCGTCCGACCTGCGATTCTACGTTGCGGGAGAGGAAGTGCCGTTCTCGCGCCTCGAAGAGACGCTGCGCGCAAGGGTGGCGCACCTGGAAGAGCCGTTGGTGTCGCTGCGTGCAGACCAGAGCGTGCCGGTGGGCGAAGTGGTGAAGGTGTATAACATTGCGAAAGACAACAGGTTCAAGTTGATCCTGGAAACACGACCATTCTGAGGTTAAGAAATGTATTATTACGATGAGAACGACAATGACCGCACGGGCAGGCGCACGGGAGTGCTTGCCATGCTGGCGTATTTTGCGTTTTGGGTGCTGCTGCTGCTCGTCGTAAAGTTTTCGTTCACTGTCCGCGAGACAGGCGAGGGCATCCTAATCGCATTTGGAGATACGGAAGTTGCAGGAGGCGACGGGCGTTCGGCCGCCGCACCGACTCCCGCCAGCCCGGCGGCTCAGGAGGTAATGACGCAGGATTTCGAGGACGCGCCGCAAATCGTGCAACCGCAGGAAAACGTGCAGCGTCCGCCGGAACGTCCGACAGAACAGACCACGCCGCCCGTCGAAGAGCCGCCGCGCGAACCGGACAGACGGGCACTTTTTCCGGGCAGCAACAACACGGGCGAGAGCGATTCGCGCGGTACGGGTGAAGGTGCGGGACAACAGGGTGCGCAGGAGGGTACGCCGGATGCCGACCCGGCAGGCACGGGCGCAGGAGCGGGCGGCACGAGTTTCAGCCTTGCCGGACGCAGCGTCACGGGATCGCTACCCGCTCCGCGCTATCCGTCCAATAAGTCGGGGCGCGTCGTGGTAGATATCACGGTGGACGCTTCGGGACGCGTGATTCGCGCCGTGCCGCGCGGACAGGGGTCTACGACCAACGACAGCGAGCTGATTAACGCCGCCCTGGAAGCCGCAGGGCGAGCGCGGTTCAACGTAGTCGAGAGCGACGGCCTGCAAACAGGAACTATAACCTACAACTTTATTCTGAAATAGCACACACGTGTGTTTTCCGACTTACCGGATGATAAAGAGATAGACTGTCATCCGGCAGGTACATAAGTCACGCGCGCGTGCAAAATAAAACGACTATCTTTGTCGTTTTCAATGTATATGTTCACGATGAAAATCAGAGGTCTTATAACGATATTCGCGTGTGTGGCGCTTATGTTCGGCGGATGTTCGCGCAACAGCGACGTGCGGATCGACGGGCATTTCGCGGGACATGCGGAGAAGATCGTGCGCTTGGAGCAGACACTGCCCGGTAGCCGCACGACGGTCGATTCGGCAACGCTAGACCGGCGTGGCAACTTCCGCATGACCGTGCGCCTGCCCGACGGACAACCCACGTTTTACACTCTCCATTTCGACAACGACGCAATCCCGTTGCTGCTTTCTGCGGGCGAGCGTGTGACGCTCCACTCGATCGGCGACGTTACGTACAATTACACCGTCGAGGGGTCGCCCGAATCGGAGCGGCTGCGTGAACTTTCGACACTGCTCAGTGACGGTGTGAGGACTATCAACGATTTGCGTGCAGCAATCATGCGCAGCGAGGGGAACGAGCAACTACAACAGGCCTATTTCGATTTCGTACGCGAAACGCAACGCGTAATGCGCGAACACATTGCATTTATAATCTCGCGCCCTTCATCGCTCTCGTCGCTCCATGCGCTCTATCAGCGATTACCGGGCCAGCAGTGGCTTTTCAACAGCGATAACGACATCATCTATTATCGCATGGTGGCCGATTCGACCGAGAAATATTGGCCGCAGTCGCCTTATGTCGTCGCTCTTCGCGCCGAGATCGACGCAATCGATAACCGCCACGGATTGCTCAGCATGATCTCCGAGAGGCTCGCCGGCGAAGGCGACCGTTTCCCCGACCTATATCTGCCCGATATATACGGCAATCGCCATCGGCTATCCGATTTGACGGGCCATGTCGTGCTGCTCGATTTCTGGCTTTCGTCGCTCCCCGCATCGGCGTTGAATAATGCCGAGATGCGTACGCTTTACGATGAGTTCGGCGCGCGCGGATTCGAGATATATCAGGTGTCGCTCGATCGCTCCCGCGCCGAATGGGTGCTCGCGGTGCAGGACAAACGCCTGCCGTGGACAACGGTCGGCGACATGCAGGGTGTCGACGGACAAGCCGCACGGCTCTACAACGTTAGTCGCATACCTGCTAATTTCTTGCTCGACCGGCAGGGCAACATCGTTGCGCGTGACATCTTTGGCGACCAACTTGCTGCCGAAATTCGCAAACTGCTGTAAACTTTTATTGCTTTTATTGCCTTGCCCCGACAAAAATATCGGTCGATTGTTTGTCATTTTGAAAAATTGCGTTACCTTTGTCACGCTTAATAGAGATTTTTTCTGTTAAGTATTATATTCTGCGGAAATAGCTCAGTTGGTAGAGCACGACCTTGCCAAGGTCGGGGTCGCGAGTTCGAGTCTCGTTTTCCGCTCACGGCGGTCTGATGAAAGGCTGCAATAAGAGGCAGAAATCCTTGTATATCAATGATATATGGGGGTTTTTCTTTTAGGGGTATGCAAGAGAAAGCATCGTCGGGGTAATATCCGGCACGAGGTGTTGAAGCGATGCGATAAGCGAGGATAGCTTCTCCTTCATCTGCACATCGACATAGACCGGAAAATATTCTTTGACTCTACGGATTTTCAGAAAGCGGCGCGAATACTCTGCCTCGCATCGAGCGCTGAGGAGATAATATTTGAGCAATGGCATGGCGAGGTGAAAATTCCAGCGCAAACAAAAAGCTAACAGCGGGAAACTACTGCTAAGGAATATCGTAAGGCCGTCTAGAAGAACAGCTTTTCGAATATCGGAGCAGGCGGTAACGGCGGGGGATTTTCCCTGTTAAAGGCATCGACGGCTCTGTACCCTTCTTTTATGGCTATCTTTCTGAAACCGGTGTTGCACATGAAGTATTTTTGGAACCCTTTGCATCGGTCCCACATTTTTTTACGCAGGTTATGGGTTTTGAATGCACTCGCGTATCCAAAATATGAATTGAAAATACTGCGCATACGATAGAGTGTCGGCATATCCGGTGTATGATTGACGAATCGGAGCAATTCGCGGTCGGCAGTCAGTATGGCGTTGCGCATCTGACCGAGGGTACGGTGGCGGAGATACATACGGTAAGGCTTGATATGCGCCCCGAGAAAAACCATGCCGTGACTGATATTTTGCAGGTATATCTTTTTCGGGTGTACCGTCAGCCGGTAATTCTCTTTCAGATGCTGCGTTACTTTGTCCCTGACATCGAGCAGATACTGCTTGTCGTTATGCATAAAGAAAATGTCGTCCACATAGCGCCCATAATGTTTTACTTTCAATATGCGCTTGATATAGTGGTCGAAATCGGACAGATAGACATTGCTGAATATCTGGCTAGTGAGATTGCCGATTGGCAATCCGCATCCTTCGGGAGAGTAGAACAGGCTTTTCGAGGCGGGCAGACCCTCCCAGTTTTTCGGGTCTCCTTTGGAGAGGCAGTTTACCGTAGGGTCGTTGAATATGATCTCGCGGAGCAGGTAAATGGACAGGTCGGTAATTTCTTTACCCAGTTTGCCCGAACGGACGATCCTCT
Source organism: Rikenellaceae bacterium (assembly GCA_009783565.1). Classification (GTDB taxonomy): domain Bacteria; phylum Bacteroidota; class Bacteroidia; order Bacteroidales; family Rikenellaceae; genus WRDF01. Next base: position 19,485 of record WRDF01000018.1, read on the forward strand.
CCACCTTTTCAAAAAGTATCTTTCGGTCGATGGACATGAAGAAGCCCTGAATGTCGAGTTTGAGGACGTATGCCGCGGTGCTGTGGTTATCGGTTACCGAGCGCATGTGGTGCTTTATCCGCTCTATGCCATCCGAGGTACCGAAGCCCTTGCGACACGAGTAGCAGTCCCGTATAAGAGTGCGCTCGAACAGGTGGTTTACGTAGTTGTATACGAGATGATGCACGACCCGGTCTTTGAAATCGGCGGCGAATATTTCACGTTTCACGGGGTTATTCACGATGAAATATACACATTTGCCGACCTTGTACGTCCTGTTGTGAATCTGCGTTGCGAGTTCGAAAAGATTATGCTCGAAATTCATTTCGAATTTGAGCTGGTTGACCGTGTTCCGCTTATTTTTTCTTGCTGCAAAATATGCGCGGAACAGATCGCCCCTTAGTTTTCTTTCTTGCTCGCTTGCAGTTTCAAAAGTTCGCATTTACTTAAAGTTTTGAGAGACACCTCACGGGGAAGCCGTTGCCACGATTGTTGCTGTTGCTCGGGTTCACGCTGGTGCTGTTGAAGTTCAGGTTGAAGCCGTTAGTCGCGCTACTGGGCGTCGCAGACCAGTTGTAGCCGTTGCTACCAACGTTGTTCAGGGCTCCTGAGGACACGTTACGGTTGCCCGTAGCAGGGAACTCCACCAATAAAAGCAACCGCTGGAATGTATGCCTGTGCCTGGACTTCCGGACAAGAAGCCGTAATGAACCGGCCGGCAGACTGGGGAAGGACTGCCCACATCCGTTAGCCCGGAGCAAAACTCCATGAAGCTTTCGGACAGTTCCTGGACAGTTTCCGGATAAATAACCAACGGGCAGGGCATTACCTGTTCCCGCCGGTGGGCTGCTGAATTTTAATCCACTCCCGCCGCGAGCTTTTAAGGGCCAACGGCGGCTCCGGGTGTGTTAATTGCGAACTCTTTCATTGTTTCATCTCTTCCTGCATCTTTTTACTAAACTTTCCCACAGTGCTTTTGTGCCAGGCTGTAATTTGTTTGGAAATGGATTCAGCCTTTTCGTTCAAAGCGACAAAACGGACTAACTTGATTTGACCCAGGTCGTGCAACAATCTCATATATAATTTAACAACTACTATATGCTGGTTAGCTATGCGCTGGCAGCGCTCTTTCTCATGTTCGTCGGTGCTGTTGGCCTTATATATCGCGACCATCAGATCCATGAGTTCGGTTTTCAGTTTTTCGCCTATGGTATATCTGTATTCCCGCGTGAGGTTGATGTTCATTTTGTGTACCTCCAACAGCAGATCGTAAGAGGCCTTGTACACTGGCAGATTGTCATAGATCGCCATCCGTACACGATTTTAATTCCGACTGTAATCTGTTGAGAAAGAGCATACACTCTATGGGCGTTGCGGATTGTATGGAAAAGTTTTCCAGCTCCCGCAGGATGTTGTAGCGTCGGCGGGTACCGCCGACGCTCCCTGCACTGCCGCCTTGATCAGGCCCGGGAATGACAGGCGCCGAAGCGGCAGTGCAGGGAAGCGCGCCTTGCCTGCGGCTCTCTTTGGGCGGCACGACTTTTACCGCGTCGAACCACTCCGAGTATGCCTGCTCGTCGCACGTACCTTCGCTCACGAAAACCGCATGGCCGTCGCTCATGCTCTCCGCCTCGCGTCCGGGAAATATACTACCGAGCCTGTCAGAAGGGAAACCGAGCAGAACCACGTCGCATCCCGCGTTCTTGTAGAACTTCTTCACCGGGTTGAACGGTTTCACCCGCGTATGGAACAGGAATGCCGAACGCTGGTAAGCCCTGAGGAAAAGACCCTCGCGCCACAAGTGTATCCGATCGGTGTTCCTGCTTTCGATGTCGAGTATTTCGATGATCGCAGCCATTCAGATAAAAGTGTTTTGCCAGGGGTGAAGCGGGACAAAGATATGCAGATTTCCATTTATACAAAAATATTCGTGAAAATTTATGGAAATATTGTATTGCCGGAAAGTCGCGGGCGGTGCTTTTATAGCCGTTGCCAATAAATTATAATTAAACCCGCGCGGTACTCACGTAAGGCGCGGGGGTGTTTCTTTAACGATCAAAATTTTTTAACATGAAAATTTTCAATTTGTTGCATTTGTGGATGTATGCACGCTCAGGCGCATACACCCTTAACGTCTACCGGCGCCGTCAACACCACTTTTTTAATTAACCTTTTTAACTAATTTCAACACTATACGACCGGTAAACGCATGGCTCCGCCAAGGGCGCGGAAAGTCATCCCCCGCCAGGGTATTATTTACAATAACCAAGAATGAATTTTAACGGTTTTTCGGGACTTCTCCCTTTAATGTTTTCTTCTTCTCGTCATTGCGAGGACTGCGAAGCAGGACGAAGCAATCTATTTCCCTTTTCCGGATTGCTTCGCCTTTCAGGCTCGCAATGACGACCAAACCCAAAGCAATGACGGAAATCAATTCCATTTTTCCACTTCTGTCCACAAGTCGTTCCATTGTGGATTTTGCGCTTCTATCAATTTCAGTTTTGCGGCTCTGCTTCCGGCTTTCAGTCGTTTTTCATGCGCTATTGCTTCCTCTATTCCGGTATAGCCCTGATAATAAACCAGCATATAGCACTTATATTTCGCGGTGAAGCTTTCGGGGAAGACGTGATTCTTATGCTCCCATACTCGTTTTTTCAAATTGGCCGTTACGCCGGTGTACAGTGTTCCGTTGCGTTTGTTGGTCATTATGTAAACTGCTCCGCCCCGTTGCATGTTATTTTTGGTTTTTCGTCATTGCCAGCAAAGCTACTTGTTTTTTCTGGATTGCTTCGTCCTGCTTCGCAGTCCTCGCAATGACGGTGCTCTGTACTTTTCTCGTCATTGCGAGCCGCGCAGCGGCGAAGCAATCTATTCCTCTTTTCCGGATTGCTTCGCCTTTCAGGCTCGCAATGACGAAAATTTTTTTCGACCCGACTTCGTCGGGTTTTAACCGGCGGGCCTTAAAGCCCGCCGGAAAAAGAATCGAATGCGGAGGAAATGCGATTTCTCGCTAACGCGGGGAAATCGCGTCCCCCTTCGAGTCACGCAGGCAGGAGTGGGCGGGTTTCTGATTGCCACGTCGCGCTACGCGCTCCTCGCAATGACGGAAACCCCGCCCGCCCTCGCCTGCCCGACTATTCTGAGAGACACCTCACGGGGAAGCCGTAGCCACGACTGCTGCTGCCGCCCGGGCTCACGCTGGTGCTGCTGAAGGACAGGCAGAAGCCGAGAGTCGCGCTACTGGGCGTCGCAGACCAGTTGTAGCCGCCGCTACCAACGCTGCTCAGGGCTCCTGAGGACACGCTACGGTAGCCCGTAGCAGGGAACCATATTTTGCCCTGGGCAGGATCGGTGAGCGTAGTTCCGGGCCAGTAGCGTAGTCCGTTAACGGGAACGTTCACGCTGCCTATTCCGCGACCAAAGTTCC
>WRDF01000019.1 GCA_009783565.1 Rikenellaceae bacterium
AAAAGATTCATGCTCAGAACAACGCTAACAATAATATTCGCTATATTTACAGCGCGTCGGGTGAGAAGTTGTCGTCAATCGCCGGAGGTTCTGTGACATATTATCGGAGTGTTTTCACTTACGGGAACAACAATGAGTTGAAGTATGTTTTGCATCCTGAGGGTCTTGTAACCCGCACTAACAATGCTTGGGAGTACAAGTATTTCAAGCGGGATCATGTGGGTTCTACGCGTGTTGTGTTGGCTGCTCGCGGCGGCGGGTTGACGAGCGTTCAGGCGACTGATTATTATCCGTTCGGGATGGCTCACGGTTCGTTGAACAACCTTCATCTGAACCGTTATCTGTACGGGGGCAAGGAGTACCAGGACGCGTTGATCAACGGCCAGCCTCTCGGTCTCTACGACTTCCACGCGCGGTATTACAACCCGATGTTGGGCAGGTGGTTCAATATCGACCCGGCGCTGCAGACGACGAATCCGTACTTGTACTGCGGCAATTCGCCGATGATGTACGTCGACCCGGATGGGGAGTTTTTCTTCTCTTTACTGTTGCCCGGAATCGGATTTTTCCTCGACGCGGCGTGCTGGGGCGCGGCTATCGGCGGCGTGGGCTACACCGCGAGTGTTGCAATGAGTGACGGCGGGTTCAGTAATTGGAATTGGGGACAATTCGGCCAATCGGTGGGTATGGGCGCTGTGTCGGGTGCGGTTTCGTTCGGTATCGGGAGCGGCTTTTCTGCTTTGGGTAGCTTTGCGGGTAATGTTGGCACGCAAGGACTTCAAGGTTTGGCTCACGGTCTTGCGCAGGGCGGGCTATCGTCTTTACAGGGCGGCAACTTTATGAGCGGCTTCGCGTCTGGGACGTTGGGTTCTTGGGCTGCGAGCGGCTATCAGGCGACAGGTCTCAGCAAATCTCTCGGCACGGGCGGAATGCTTGGTTTCGGTTCGCTGTCGGGCGGTTTGGGTTCGTGGGCTACGGGCGGCGACTTCTGGCAGGGTGCGGCGAATGGTCTGATGGTCGCAACGTTCAATCAGCTGCCAAGACTGAATTGGAGAAAAGCAACGCCGCAGCAAAGAATCGATGGCATTTTGGATGCTCAACACGAGGCATTTAGTAGCGGTGCAGATTATTTCGACATGAGAGAGGTATTTGAAGATTTTCCAAGAGCAACATCGGGTGCAAAATTAGACTTAGCGGGACATATGACTTTGGATGGGGACAGAGTGCCTACGCACGTGAGTATTTCCGTGTATGATGATATGAAAGTTAATGTGAATCACAGTCTTTCAAGGCAATTAAATCCTACCGGACGAGTTGGATGGCTGAATAAGGCTGATCATCCTTGGGGTGGAGCATACCTTCCCAAATGGCAGCCCGGAACGGCAACAGATATGGGAGCAGGACGAATAGATATTTTTGTCCCGTGGAACTATATCACTCCTCTCAGTAGATATTTAACACGTTAGAACTATGAGATTGATATTTGTATTAGTTGCATTTTGTGCGCTTTCTTGTTCTACGCATATGCGGGAAAAAGAATATAACGAAAAGATGACTTTTCTACGAAAGAATAGGATAGGAGGAGTTACAGGCTACAATGCGCCGCTGGACCGCCTTTGGATAGAATGGGAGAGGCGACTTCCCGAATCGCTCGACGAGGTGTTCAATACCTTTAAGGACTATTGGCGCGATGCTCCTGACGGCATCGACGAGATAAATAATCTTTTAGTAGACCTTTTTTCTCGAAAAGGCGAATGGATTGGCTACTTTCCTATATTTGATTCGCTGGGCAAACAGATAGTTTCATACGTGCTTCTCAGTGCGGGGATCGACGGTAAACTCGACAATGTTATCTATCCTCCCAACGCGCTCCGCATCGATAATTGGAAGCAAATGCTCCGCCTATACAACCCCGATGAATTTGATGATGGTTATTATTTGGAGGAGCTTGTACATCGTCCTTACTGCGCGCAAGAAGCACGGCATGGAGATAAAGATTTGCTGATTCACGTGTTCCATTTGGGGGGAATTCTTTACGAGGAGGAGGATTTTGACGTGCCCGTAGAATTGCCGCGCTTGCCTTATGAACGAAAAAATGCAGGCGAAATTTGACGGGTGAGAAGTTGGCGTCCGTAACGGGGAGTTCTGTGACATATTACCGTAGTGTTTTCACTTACGCTGGCGATGATTTGCAGTATGTGATGCATCCTGAGGGTTTGGTAGCTCGGACGAACAATACGTGGGAGTACCGGTACTTCAAGCGTGATCATGTGGGTTCTACGCGTGTTGTTCTGGCTGCTCGCGGCGGCGGGTTGACGAGCGTTCAGGCGACTGATTATTATCCGTTCGGGTTGGCTCACGGGTCGCTGAACAACCTTCATCTGAACCGTTATCTCTACGCGCTCTCGAACTGTTGCAAGAATCGCACGTCATTCTCGAACAGCAGGCGAATGTCGCGGATGCCGTATTTGAGCATTGCCGTGCGTTCGATGCCCATGCCGAAGGCAAAGCCCGAATATTCGCGGCTGTCGATTCCGCAGGCGTCCAGCACTGCCGGATCGACCATCCCGCATCCCATGATTTCGAGCCAGCCGGTGTGCTTACAGACGTTGCACCCCGCGCCGCCACACAGCTGGCATGATACATCGACTTCGGCCGACGGCTCGGTGAACGGAAAATACGACGGGCGCAGGCGGATTGCCGCTCTCTCGCCGAAAAACTCCTTTGCGAAGTAAAGCACCGACTGTTTGAGATCGGCGAACGACACATTCTTATCCACATACAGCCCCTCGACCTGATGGAACATGCAGTGCGAGCGCGCCGAGATAGCCTCGTTGCGGAACACCCTGCCCGGGCATATAACACGGATCGGAGGTTTTTGGGTCTGCATCGCGCGCGCCTGAATAGAGCTGGTGTGCGTGCGTAACAATATGTCGGGGTTCTTTTCGATAAAGAACGTGTCCTGCATATCGCGCGCCGGATGTTCCGGCGGGAAGTTCAGCGCCGTAAAGACGTGCCAATCGTCCTCGATTTCGGGGCCGTCGGCTATCGTATAACCCAGCCGTGCGAAGATATCGCACACCTCGCCCATAACGACCGATACCGGATGACGACTGCCGAGCGCGTCGTTCGTGCCGGGGCGCGTGAGGTCGGCCGCCGAAGGCGATGGCGTTTTACTATTTTCGCCACACGACTCTTTAAGCTCGGCGATGCGCTCGGTGGCAAGCGTTTTCACGGCGTTAAGCGCCTGGCCCACTTCACGTTTCATCTCCGGCGCAACGGTGCGGAACTCCTCCATCAGCGCGTTTATTTCGCCGTTTTTGCCCAGCACTGCTATGCGCAGTTCCTCGACTTCGGATGCCGTTGTTGGGACAAATTCCTCTATCCGCCGCCTCAGGCCGTTGATTTTCTCTATCATTTTTTCTATTTTTGCCTTTTAAGGAGAAACTAAGAATACAAAATTAATATATTTATGCTTACGCGATTATTATTTATTCTCTCTTTTTCGCTGGCGACAGCGGCGGCACAGGCTCAGAGCGTAGGGCTGGTGCTGAGCGGCGGCGGCGCGAAGGGGCTGTATCATGTGGGGGTGCTAATGGCGCTGGAAGAGAACGGTATCCCGGTCGATTATATATCGGGGACATCGATCGGGTCGATAGTGGGTGCGCTTTATGCCGCAGGTTACACACCCTACGAGATCGGCGAGGCGCTGAAATCGCCCGACGTAAATAACTGGATATCGGGGCGGATCGACGACCGTCACCGCTATTATTTCAAGCAGATGCGCGAGAACGCGGCGATGCTGTCGGTGAGGCTTGACCGGCGCGAAGAACAGCATGAAGAACGTCGCAGATTAAGGGCGCGGATACCGTCGAGCATCGTTCCGTCCGACCAGTTGGATTTGGCGTTCATCGAGTTTTTCGGGGCTGTGGATCGGGCTACGGGCGGCGATTTCGACAGATTGATGATACCGTTCCGTTGCGTGGCCGCCGATGCGCGCGGACGCAGACAGGTAGTGTTCCGTGACGGCGATCTGGGCATCGCCGTGCGCGCGTCGATGAGCATTCCGCTGCTGTTCGAGCCTGTTAGCATGGACGGGATGTTGCTGTTCGACGGCGGGTTGTTCGACAACTTCCCTTGGCGGCCGCTGATGGACGACTTCGCGCCCGATGTGCTCATAGGCAGTGCGTGTACGGGTGCGGTGGAGACGGAAGGCGAAAGTGCGACGCTTATGGAGCAGGTGTTTATGATCACGACCATTCATACCGACTATTCGCTGCCGCGTGCGAACGATGTCATGATTCAGCGCACGTTCCCCGAAGTGTCGATGCTCGACTTCGGCAAAGCCGACTTTCTCATCGAACAGGGCTATGCCGACGCGATGGAGCAGATGGAACGGTTGCGCGAGGTCGTGCAGAGGCGCGCCGACGACAAGGCTCTTGCCGAGCGGCGCGCGGAGTTTCGCCACAGAGTGCCGCCGCTCCTGTTCGGCGAAATAAACATCACCGGCCTGCTGCCGCCGCAGGAACGCTACATCCGCCGCGTGCTCGGTATCGAGCGCGATGCGATGCCCTATGATTTTGAGAAATTCCGCTCGGAGTATTTCAAATTGCTGGCCGAAGGACAGGTCAGCGGGTCGTTCCCGCGCGTGACGTATAACGAAGCGACCGGGCTTTTCTCACTCGATCTGCGCCTTACGGCCGAACCTACATTCAGGGCGATGTTCGGCGGTAATATCTCGTCCACCGCCCTGAATCAGGCATACGTGGGTTTCGAACGCCGCATCATAGGCAGCACGGCACGCAGCCATCACCTTGACGGCTATTTCAGCGTTTTCCACACGGCCATTGCGCTCGACAACCGGATCGATTTCTTCGCGCGCTCGCCGTTCTATTTCGAACTCGGAGGGCAGTTCAATTTTTATAACTATTTCCGGTCGAACTACGGCTTCCTGCAACGGGGCGAGAGCAATACCTACTCAAAGTTGCGCGACCACTATGCTTCCACAGCCATCGGGATGCCTTTGGGGCGGCATTCGGTGCTGAACCTGCGCCTGAACGCCGGGCGCAACGAATATTTATACCATCTCTATTCGGCGGTCGGCAGCGATCTTATGGACCGCACGCGCTTTACCTTCACGGGCGCACAGCTTGAAGTCGAGCGTAAAAACATGAATTACAAAATCGCTCCTACACGCGGCATCTATCAAAAACTGTCGGTGATCTGGGTGAACGGAGAGGAGCGATTCCTGCCCGGAGAGACCCTCGCGGGTCAGCGTGCCCGCGCCGACCGGCAATGGATAGGTGCGAAATATTCGCGCGAACAATATTTCCGCCGATGGACACAGTGGTTTTCCGCAGGCCATCTCGTGGAGGTCGTCGCAACGAACAAACCTGCATTCCTGAACGACTATGCATCGAGCCTTTCGTCGCCGGCATTCCTGCCCACCCCGCATAGCCACATAGTTTACATGCGCGAGTTCCGCGCGTCGAGCTACGCTGCTGCTGGCGTTATGCCCATCTTTCACTTCGGGCATAACTTCTACCTGAGAACGAGCGGCTATTTATTCATTCCGGGCGGTAGCTCGGAGGCTTTGTGCGGCACGTTCCGCGAACGCGCGCGATATATCTTCGACGCCTCGCTGGTCTATCAAACCGTGCTCGGTCCCGTGAGCCTAACTCTGTCGCAGTACGATACCGTGAGCGACAACTGGTTCATCACGTTCAACTTCGGCGTAGCGCTCTTCAACCGCAAAGGGCTGTTCTATTAGGGGATATTCACGCGAATACTGTCATCCGGCGGAGACTTGAAAACACGCGCGCGTGTCGAGCATCTCGCGCGGCGTTTTTCCCGTTGCCGGATTCGGATAGTCGGGTATAAGTTCGACGAGCGGAAGAAGTACGAACTCACGCTCGGCTATAAGCGGATGCGGGATCGTAAGGCGGTCGGTATGCATTATGAGATCGTCGTAGAACAGGATATCGATATCGATCGGGCGAGAGGTGTAGGCGCGAGTCGCCTTTGAATTTGCAGCCTTCTGTCCCTCCTCGCGCCCCAATTCTTTTTCTATCTTTTGCAGCGCGTCAAGAAGCTTCATAGGCGAAAGAGGCGTTTCGATGATAAGCGCCTGGTTCAAAAACAGTCCGCCGGCTTCACCGTCACAAAAATCGCCCCATGCGGTGGATTTCCGAACAGTCGACCGAGCTACGACCGTTCCCGCACGCTCGGCGACCAGTCTCTCCGCCGCCGCGAGTGTGCCCCGCACATCTCCGAGATTCCCGCCTGTTATAAGTGTCACGCGTGGCATTACACTTTCACGATTAACTTACTTACCACCAGAGCGAAATGGGTGAATATCATCTTCGGATTGCCGTTGCGGGTGATTTGGAGCAGGGCGAGTTCCATCTCGGCGACAAGAGGTTCGATGTTGTGGTTGCCGATATAAGGCGAGAATTTGCGCGAAAAATCGAGTTCCGCACCATGCAGTGCGGTGATATTTTCCATACCGGCGTTAAGCATATAGTTTTCGCGCAACATGCGCACGGCGTAGCGCAGGAAACGTTTTTGCTGCTCGCGCCCCATCGCGGCGACCCCCTCCGCCCACTCGATAAGTTCCATGTGGCGGTCGTTGTACGACAGGCGCATCAGGGCGGCAAACAGTTCGAAATCGTGCTGCACGTCTTCGTCTCCGGCCGCCGCCGCGAGCCGCCGCGCCTCTATCAGGTCGCCTCCCGCGATGCGCGCAATATCTGCTGCCTCCTCCTGCGTAAGCCCCAGCCCCTGCGCCTCTCCGCCGCATGTCATCCCGAAATGTGTGAGCAAATATCGCTCCACCGCCTCCGCCTCGACGCCCGAAACCGCAATGTGTTGCGTGCGCGAAACTATCGTAGGCAACAACTGCTCCGGCGCGGCACTTACCAACAGGAACAGCGTGCGCTCCCAAGGCTCTTCCAGGATTTTTAACAACGCATTGGCCGCCTCCGCGCGCATCTTCTCAGGCAGCCAAACGATCACGACTTTATATCTCGCCTCGAACGACTTGAACGCCAGCTTACGGATGACCTCGTCCGCCTCGCCCCGCGTAATCAGCCCCTGACGGTTTTCGATGTCGATGGTGCTATACCACGCCGCCTCGTCGAAAATGCCGTCCGTTTCCGCCCACAACGCACGCCATTGCGTAAGAAACGCGTCGCTCGACGGTTTTTGCGAACCGCTCTTTGTCGCCGAATTCACCGGAAACACGAAATGCAGATCTGGATGCGCCAGCTCCGCCATCTTGCGGCACGACGCACACTCGCCGCACGAATCCCCCTCTGCACGCGCTTCGCAGTTAACATACTGAGCATAAGCCAAAGCGAGCGGGAGCGCACCCGTACCGCTCTCGCCCGTGAAGAGTTGCGCATGGCTCACGCGTCCTTCGTCCACCGCCGCCGCCAACCGTCGCTTCAACTCCTCATGCCCGTGTATGTCGGTAAATTTCATCGTGTTCCTGTGTGTCCGAACCCTCCTGCGCCTCGCTCGGTGTCGGAAAGCTCCCCGACCGCCTCCCACTCGATGCGCTCGAAACGCGCCACTACCATCTGGGCCACCCGCTCGCCGGGCTTCAATTCATAAGGCTGCGACGAGAGATTGGCAAGTATGACCCGAACCTCGCCGCGATAGTCGGGGTCTATCGTACCGGGCGTATTTAACACCGTCAGCCCGAACTTCGACGCCAAGCCGCTGCGCGGTCTGATCTGCATCTCATACCCCTCCGGCAGTTCCACATACAGCCCCGTTGGCACGACCGCGCGTTCGAGCGACGATATAGTCATCGGCTCTGTAATGTTCGCCCTCACGTCCAACCCCGCCGCCAGCACGGTCTCATACTGCGGCAGGTCGTACGCCGATTTGTTGATGATTTTTATTATCATTTTTGATGATTTGAAAAAATGTCATTCCGAACACCTTATGGGCATTCGGAATGATAAAGTTTGGAAAACATACGCGCGTGCTAACCTGCCATAAACGCCTCGATCTCTTCGACCGTAATAGGAATGCGCCGCACACCCAGCATACGGTTGCCGGTCTCGGTTATGAGCAGAACGTCTTCGAGACGCACGCCCCCGAATCCAAAGTATTTTTCAACGGCATCGAAATCGATGAACTCTTTATTAAGTCCCTCATTTCGCCATTTGGCCACCAGCGCGGGGATGAAGTAAATGCCCGGCTCGACGGTCATCGCCATTCCGGGTTGCAGGCGGCGGCCCATGCGCAGCGACGAAACACCCAGCTTCGTACTGCGTTCCGTTTCGAGGTCATAGCCCACATATTTCTCGCCGATATCCTCCATATCGTGCACGTCCATGCCGATCATGTGTCCCAATCCGTGAGGCATGAACAGTGCGTGAGCGCCGCTTGCCAGAGCCTCTTCGGTATCGCCGCGCATAAGTCCGAGACCTTTCAGGCCGTCGATTATCACGCGCGCCGCTTCGAGATGCACGTCGCGGTAGAGCATACCCGGTTTCGAGAGTTCGAACGCGCGGTTGTTGGCAGCCAGAACGATATTGTAAATATCTTTTTGCCGCTCGGTGAACTTGCCGTTCACGGGCATCGTGCGCGTAAAATCGCTCGAATATCCCGACACGGTCTCCGCACCCGCATCGCACAGCAACAACCGTCCCGCCTCCAACGTATTGCCATAGAAGTGATTGTGCAGCGTTTCGCCGTTCTGCGACACTATGGGCGTGAACGAATTCCCCGCGCCGTGCATCAGCGCGATACCTTCGATCGTGCCCGCAATTTCGCGCTCGACCACGCCCGGACGACACATCCGCATCGCCGTCGTGTGCATCAGATAGCCGATCTCGCACGCCTTTTCGAGTTCGGCGATCTCTTCGGCCGATTTCTTGTCGCGCAACGAAACTACCGCCAGCGCCAGTTCTACCGATATGTAATCCGGCAGCGCCACGGGCTTAATGCCGAGTAATCCGCTGAGCCTAAGTTTATTATCGCCGCGATATGGCGGCAGAAAATGTACCGGACGACCTTTTCTTATGGCCGCGTCGATCTGCTCTTTCAGCGCGCTCAGTGGCTTCGTTACGGTTATGCCCACACGTTCGCCCAACTCTTTTACCGTCGGCTGCGGCCCTGTCCAGATAATCATATCTACGGTCAGGTCGTCGCCGTACAGCGTCACTTCGCCCGAATCGACATCCATCGTCCCCACCAGATCGGGCAAGTCGATGCCGAAAAAATAGCGGAATGTGCTGTCCTGGCGGAAATGATACGTCGTCGCCGGATAATTGCGCGACGCTTCCACATTGCCCAGCATCAGGACGAGGCCGCCGCGCTCGACGCGCTCCATAAGGCCCTTGCGCCTGCTCATGTAAGTTTCTTTCGAGAACATAGCTTATTTCGTTTTAAGTTATTTATTTCACAATTTTTTACCGTAAGCCCCTTCTTTTATTTTTATGAAATCGTTGCTCAATAATGTTTTTATCGAGGCCAGATTATCGGGGCCGGGGTCGGCGAATATTTCCTTTCCGCCTATTTCCGATATTTTTTCTTCCAGCTTTTTTACGATTATTTTACCGATTCCTTTATTCAGATACTCCTCTTCGCCGATTAAATAGCCTATTTCATAAGCGAAATTTACGTCGGGCGTAATCCCATAGGTTTCCCAAGTGTATTCTTGCAGATAATAGCAATCGAAATACAGGCAAAACCCTATCTTTTTGTTTTCATGATACACAATGAAATGCTTCATGAAGCTATATTCATCGTTCCTGCCGTTTATCTCTTTCAACCAATCCTCTCTCTGCTCATGGGCGTCGGGGCAAAACCATTTATAAATATATTCCTTATCGAGCCACCTGCTGAAAACACCCATATCTTCATCCGTCAGAGGTTTTAGTTCGATTTCATCATTCATATCGCAGTGCATTTATCGGATCGAGGCCGGCGGCTTTTTTAGCCGGATACCATCCGAAAAACATTCCGATTGCCGCACACACCACGAACGAAAGCCCGACGATAGGCCAACTGAGCATGAACGGCCAGTTCAGCGCGTAAGATACTCCATAAGAGAGCATCAGCCCGAAGATAATTCCGATAATGCCGCCTATAAGGCTCAAAATTGTGCTCTCACACAGGAATTGCAATAGGATGTCGCGGTTGCGCGCGCCGATGGCCATACGCAGTCCGATCTCTCGCGTGCGCTCAGTGACCGTTACGTACATGATATTCATAATTCCGATGCCGCCCACGATAAGCGAGATACCCGCTATTATCGCCAACAACATCGTGAGGAATCCCGATATGCTCGCCGCCGTGTCGAGCATATCCTGTTGCGTCCATACGCGAAAGTCGTTCGGCTGGTCGGGACGCAGTCGATGTTCGACACGCAGAATCTCGGTGATCTCGTCCGTTGCGAGATTCGCCACCGCCTCCGACGATGCCGATGCCACGATGCCGTGCAGAAAGTTGATCGACAGCATTCGCCGCATCACCGACGTATAGGGCATCAGTACTATGTCGTCCTGATCGTTGCCCATCTGGTTCACTCCCTTGCCGTTCAACACTCCGATAACCCTCACCGGTCGTGGTCCCACGCGGATTACCTGACCCACAGGATCGTCGTCCGGTGCGAAAAGATTCTCGGCCACCGTTTTGCCTATGACCGTCACACTCGCCGTGCTGCGCACATCTTCGAACGAAATGTTCGCGCCGCGCGCAAGGGTGAATTTATTTATGTCTATCCATTCCTCGTTGACACCGCGTATGTTGCCGGGCCAGTTGTTGTTGCCGGAAACAAGCTGTGCGCTGTGGTTCACCACCGGCGTGACCATGCTCACATGGCGCGCCCTCTCGCGAATCGCCTCGACATCGCGAAGCGTCAGAGTTTGCGTATTCCCTCCTCCCATGTTCACTGCGCCGCGTCGTTGCCACTGCCGCATCACCGAGATCATGTTCGTCCCCATGCTCGACAGTTCCTCATTGATGCTCTTCTCGGAACTCTGTCCCAAACTGACCATCGCGATCACAGATCCGATGCCGATAATAACACCCAGCATAGTCAGCATCGCACGCGTCTTGTTGCGCAACAACGCCCGATAGGCAATTTTCAGAAGATTATATAAATTCATAATTTTGTCGCTTGTGAGGATAGACCCTAATAATCCGTACTTTTCGGCAATGCGTCGAGTGCGGCTTTTGCCGATTGCATGTGTACCGGTTCGTCACGGACTATATGTCCGTCACGCAGTTGTATGGTGCGGCCGGTGAAGATGGCAATGTCGGGTTCGTGGGTGACGAATGCGATCGTCTTGCCGGCACGGTTCAGTTCCTGGAACAGGCTCATGATCTCGTAGGAAGTTCGCGTATCGAGGTTGCCCGTAGCCTCGTCGGCAAGCACGATCACGGGGTCGTTCACCAATGCCCGCGCGATGGCGACCCTCTGCTGCTGGCCGCCGGAGAGCTGGCTCGGAGTGTGATCCATGCGGTCGCTAAGCCCCACCATTTCGAGAGCGTGTTCGGCCCGCTCCCTCCTTTCGACCGACGTTATTTCATTGTTGTAGAGCAGCGGCAATTCGACATTTTCCACCGCCGACGTACGCGGCAACAGATTATAGGATTGGAACACGAAGCCGATCTTACGGTTGCGGATCGTCGAAAGCTCATCCTTCGACAACGCGCTCACGTCGATACCGTCTATATAATAATGCCCCGACGTAGGTTTATCGAGACAGCCCAGAATATTCAGCAAAGTCGATTTCCCGCTCCCGCTCGACCCCATAATACTTACGAACTCACCTGCGACGACCTCGAACGAAATACCCCGCAACGCATGGACCTCTTCGCTCCCCATAACGAACACCCGCCGTAAATCCTCAACCTTTATTATCGAATTCTTCTTCATTTTTTCATTTAATATTGTCATTCCGAGCGCACGTACTGCGCGCTCGGAATGACAAGTCCGTGAACCACGCGCGTGCGTCATTTCGGGCTTGACCCGCAATCTCGTCCGAAGAGACTGTGGATCGAGTCCGCAGCGACAAAGGACAGAGAGCCACACGCGTGCGGTTATCGACGTCGTTGTTGCGGCATCAGTGGATTTCGCGCTGCCGCTCCCCGCTCACGGCCTCCGGTTTCGATGGAAGCTTTGAGGATCACTTCGTCGCCGATGCGCAAGCCGTCTTTGACGATGACATTCATGCCGTCGCGGATGCCGGTTGTGATGTCGCGCAGTTGCCAGCGGTCGCCATCGCGTACCCATGCCTGCGAGCGGCGGCGATTGACCGCTTCAAGTTCCGATGCGCTGATGCCAAGGTCTTTGGCCACTTCCGGGGTCATCATAAAGGACAGCGCTTCGGCCGGCACGACAACCCCCTCTGCGTTTTCGGTCGTTATATAAACGTTTGCGGTCATTCCCGGAAAGAGTTTCAGGTCGGGGTTCGGGGCTTCGATTATCACGGTATATGTCACTACGTTGCTGCTGACCGTGGGCTGTATACGTACCTGATGCACCACGCCCGTGAAAGTTTCTGTCGAATAAGCGTCTACGTTGAACTTCACCGTTTGCCCCTCGCGCACCTTGCCGATATCGGCTTCGTCGATATTCGCCTCGACCTGCATACGAGTAAGGTCTCGCGCTATGGTGAACAGTCGCGGAGTGTTGAACGACGAGGCCACCGTCTGTCCCTCTTCGACTGCACGCTCCATCACCACACCGTCGATCGGCGAGCGTATATAGGCATAGTCGAGGTTCATCTCGGCCTGGGACAGGTTGGCCTCGGCATTCACCAGCCCCGTTTGGGCACGACGTAAGCTGTTCTCGGCGCTCTCCAATTCTACCTTAGTCGCGGCATTAAGGCCGAACAGTCTGTTCGTACGGTCATAATTTGATTGGGCGTATGCCAAATCCGCTTCGGCGCTTCTGTGCGATGCCTCGGCCTGCGTGACCCGCTCTTGCAGCGTCCGCCGATCGAGTACCGCCAGAAGTTCACCGCGTCTCACGACAGAATTGAAATCGACGCGAATCTCTTCCACGATCCCCGAAACCTGTGTTCCGACTTCGACCTTATCTACCGGTTGCAGAGTTCCCGTCGCCATCACCGTCACCTCCACCTCGCCCTCTCCGATCGCGCGCGTCGTCATTTCCAACTGCCCTCTGTTCCTGCCGAACAGCAGATATGCCCCGATGCCGACCGCCACCAACACAAGAACTACTATCCAGCCTATTCCTTTTTTCTTTTTTTGTGCCATTTTTATTGTTTGTCATTGATATTTTAAGAAAACTTCTAAAAATTCAAAATACAAGGCTTGCGACCGAGACAAAAGCGGAGTTTACTTAACGTAAATGAGCATTTTGGCGAGAGAGCGTAACGCAGTATTTTGGACTTTTTGGAGTTTTATTACATTGTTATTTCCATCCCCATATACACATCGAGTATCTTGCGTTGGAGCATGAAACGGTATTTGCTTTGTACATAATCGTACATTATGCTGATGTAGTTGTTTTCCTGTTGTAGCATATCGACGGGGCGCACGCGGCCTTCGGCAAACTGCTCGCGGAATACGCGCAAATTCTCGCCATAAGCCTTTTCGCGCGCTGTGAGCGTACGGAAATTATTGAGCGCCGCCTCGACATTGTGGTAATTCTGTGTAAGCATCCGGCGGATGTCCAGTTCGCCTTGCAGGCGGTCGAGTTCGGCCTGTTGCAGTGCGATTTCGCTGCGCCGGATGCTGGCCCGCGTACGTCCGCGCGTAAATATGGGGACGCTGAGCGACAGACTTGCAGATTCACGGAAATTGTCGGCGACCTGTGTTCCCCATCCGCGAACGTTGCCCGAATAACCGGTGTTGAGTCCGCCCGAAAGCGACAAAGACGGCATCAGGTTCGATCTCGACAGGCGCAGGTTCGTTTCGGCAAGCTCCACGCTGTAATCCAACAACTCTAAGTCAGGCAACGTCATAGCCGCACGTTCGAGATAATATTCCATCACGGGCAACAGCGCAAGTGATTCGACCGCCGTCGTGTCCGGCATCACGACCGCCAGCGGCGCGTCGAGGGCCATCGACAGCAGCCCTTTGAGGGTCATCAGCTCGTTGCGGCGGTTGATCCGCGTGTCTTCGGCGCTGTTTCGGTTCGACGCCAACTGCGCCTCCAACATGAGGTAATCGCCGTACAGGATCGCCTCCTGCTCGAATCGCGCCTGTCCCTCGCGCACCTGGGCCTCGCCGGCAGCGATAAGCGACTCCTGATAACGCATCAGTTCCTCATATCCCAGCAAGGCGAAATAGCTGACCATTATGTTGATGGTCAGCGCATTGTCGTACTGCATGGCGCGCACTGCCGTCTGTTCGGCCTGCAATCTGCTCTGCTGGATACCGATGTCGATAGCGCCGCCGCCATAAAGCGTCATCGAGCCGCTCGCGCCATAACTTCCGCCATGCGGGTTCAATAGATTCTGGCCTGCCGATGCGCTTATGCTCGGCAACCGTTCCATGCGAGATTGGTCGCGTGCGATCTCGGCCGAAAGCACGCCGAGTTCCATTGCCGCCCGCGTATAGTTGTTGCCCATCGCGTATTCGAGACACTGTTCGAGTGTAAAGCGAAGCTGCGTGGGCTGCTGTGCAGAAACGCCGCCCGCTGTCATCGCTGCGATAATAACTGCAATAAACTTCTTCATAGATCGCAAATATAGTGAAAGGTGAGCACAATCGTCGAAAACTTGTTTTCGACGATTGCCAAACCGCATCCTAAAATTCTACAAATATAGGAAAAAAATGTCTCTGCCGAACACGCGAAATGCGCGGGAGCATATCGCTATTCATCATGCGGCAGCTGTAAAGCACGTGTGCGCCTCCCGAACGAAACCTTCGAACCGGTGTTCCAGAGCACGAACGAATAGATGTCGGCGGCCTCTTCGATACGTTTCGACGTCGGCTTGCCCGCACCGTGTCCTGTGTTGGTGTCGATTCGTATCAGCGTCGGACGGTCGCACGACTGCACGGCCTGCAAGCGTGCGGCGAACTTGAACGAATGTGCCGGCACGACGCGGTCGTCGTGGTCGGCGGTAGTGATCAGAGTCGCCGGATAGCATACGCCCTCGCGCAGGTTATGCAGCGGCGAATAGGCATAGAGATATTCGAATTGTTCGGGAATATCGGCTCGTCCGTACTCGACCGCCCAGCCCCAGCCGACGGTGAACAGATGATAGCGCAGCATGTCCAGAACGCCTACCTGCGGAATGGCTACGGCAAACAGGTCCGGGCGCTGGGTCATGCACGCACCTACCAAAAGCCCGCCGTTCGAGCCGCCCATGATGGCGATCTTCTCACGCGAGGTGTAACCGTTATCGATAAGATATTCGGCGGCGGTGATAAAGTCGTCGAAAGCCGTCTGGCGGTTTTCGAGCAGCGCGCTCCGATGCCAGCGCCGCCCGTACTCGCCGCCGCCGCGTATGTTGGCGGAGACGTATATGCCGCCCTGCTCCAAGAACATGATATTGGTGGGATTGAACGCGGGCGTGAGCGTGTGGTTGAACCCGCCGTAGGCGTAGAGCATCAGCGGATTACGCCCGTCGCGCTTGATGCCTTTGCGCGAGACGATGAACATCGGTATCTGCTCGCCGTCGCGACCCGTATAGAACACCTGCTCCGATGTATAAAGCGTGGGATCGAAGTCCACTTCCGGTCGGCGGAACAATTCCGACACACCTGTATTCAGGTCGTAGCGGTAGATCGTTGCCGGCGAAGTAAATGAGGTGAGCGAATAAAAAGTCTCGGTCACATCTTTATTTCCTTCGAATCCGCTCACCGTACCGATACCGGGCAGTTCGACGCGGCGGACGAGCACTCCCGATCTGTCGTATTGCAGCACGGCGCTCTGCGCATGTTCGAGATAGTGTGCCATAAGGTTTCCGCCCACGAAGCCCGCGCTACGAAGCAACGCATCGGGATTTTCGGGGATAAAGTCGTGCAACACAGGGCGCACCGCGCTGAGGCCTATCGTCGCTACGCGGTAGTTCGGCGCGCCGTCGTTGGTGTAGAAATACGCCGTATCGCCCTCGGCGAAAATAAGCGAATAGTTGTTCTCGAATCCGGGCAGCAGCACGCGGAAAGGCGCAGCAGGCGCATCGGTGCGACGGTACAGGATCTCCGTGCCGTGCGTCCCTTCTGCCGCGCTGATAAAGATATACCGACCGTCGTCGCTCTCCCGCCCATGGAAATATCGCAACGGATTCCGCTCATCGCGGTATATCATCACGTCGGCAGACTGCGGCGTTCCGAGCCTGTGATACCACACCGTCTGAAAGCGATTCTGTCCCGAAAGCCGTGTCGCCTCGTCCGGCTCGTCATATGCGCTGTAATAAAACCCTTGCGAATCGGCCGCCCACACCGCGCCCGAAAACTTTACCCAGCGGATCACATCGGGGAGTTTCTCGCCCGTGTGCGTGTCCATAACATGGATTTCCACCCAATCCGACCCCGCCGCCGAGACCGAATAGCCCAGATATCGCCCGTCTTTCGAGAACGAAGTCGCTGCGAGTGATGCTGTTCCGTCGGGCGAGAGTTTGTTCGGGTCGAGAAACACTTCGGGCTCGCCGTCGAGCGTTGCCTGGCGATACAACACGCTCTGATTCTGCAACCCGTCGTTGCGGAAGAAGTAATACCAGTCGCCGTGCCTCACCGGCGCACCCTCGCGCGGGAAGTTCCACAACTCTTCGAGCCGCTGTTTCATCTGCTCGCGGTAGGGTATCTGCTCCAAGAAGTTGAACGTCACCTCGTTTTGGGCGCGCACCCACGCAGCTGTCTCGGCCGAGTTATAGTCTTCCAGCCAGCGGTAGGGGTCGGCCACCTGTGTGCCGTGATAGTCGTCCACTACGTCGTCCATTCTGGTTTCGGGATAGGGAAGCATCGCGATTCTGGTTTTTTTCTCACGGCAGCCGCCCAGCGTGAGCGCGCACAGCATCAGCGCCATGACAGTCATCTTCTTCATTGTTATGCTCGGTTTTAAGTTCTTCAAATGTTGCCGTTCGTTAATGAACGTAGAGGCGGTGACAAAGTTATATCAAATTGTTAAAATTACGCGAAAATTTCATAAATTTGTCTCGCATAAAAAGCGATTACGATGCGATACGACGATTTGAAACGCGCGATAGAGGAAATCTGGGAAAACAGAGAGTTGCTTACCGGTAAGCGCGACGCGGTGTATGAGGTTATCGAACTGCTCGACAAGGGACGGGTGCGCGCGGCCGAGCCTGAGGGCGACGGTTGGCGCGTTAACGAGTGGGTGAAAAAGGCGGTGCTGCTTTATTTCCCGATCCGCGAGATGCAAACGCTGCATTGCGGGGTGTTGGAATTCCACGACAAGATGCCGCTGAAAACGGGCTATGCCGAGTTGGGCGTACGCGTCGTACCGCACGCCCTGGCGCGTTACGGAGCATATCTTGCGCCGGGCGTGGTGATGATGCCCTCTTATGTGAACATCGGCGCGTGGGTCGGCGAGGGTACGATGGTCGATACGTGGGCGACGGTGGGATCGTGCGCACAGGTGGGACGGCGCGTGCATCTGAGCGGCGGCGTAGGGCTGGGCGGCGTGTTAGAACCCGTGCAGGCCGCGCCCGTCATAGTCGAGGACGACTGTTTCATAGGGTCGCGCTGCATCGTGGTCGAGGGCGCGCGCATCGGGAGCGAAGCGGTCTTGGGAGCGGGTGTGGTGATAACAGGTTCGTCCAAGATAATCGACGTTTCGGGGCCATCGCCCGTAGAGTACGTAGGCTATGTTCCGCCGCGTTCGGTGGTGATTCCGGGCGTGCGGCCAAAAGTATTCCCCGCCGGTGAATACGGCGTTCCATGCGCGCTGATAATAGGCCGCCGCAACGAATCGACCGACAAAAAAACGTCGCTGAACCAGACCCTGCGCGAGCATAACGTTTCGGTATGATGGAGAAATTCATAATGGCCGACGGGTGTGCGGTGCGGGTGAGCGACACACGGCACGGAGATCGGACGATAGTGTTGCTGCACGGATATCTGGAATCGATAGAAGTTTGGGAGGACTTTACCGCACTGCTCAAACCGCACCTGAGGGTCATCGCGATAGACCTGCCCGGACACGGGGTGTCGGAGGTAAAGGGCGAAGTGCACACGATGGAATTTCTGGCCGACACGGTGCACGCGGCGTTGCGTGAACTGGGTGTGGAGCAGGCGGTGATTTGCGGTCACTCGATGGGCGGCTATGCGGCGTTGGAGTTCCTGCGCCGTCATCCGCAAGCGACTGACGGTCTTATCATGTTTCACTCAGTGCCATTTGCCGACACGCCCGAGAAAAAAGAGCAGCGTGACCGCGAAATCGCGGCAGTGCTTGCGGGGAAGAAAGACCTGCTGATCGGCGGCGTTGCGAAAAGTTTTGCGTCCGCAAACCGTGCGCGATTTGCGGACGCGATCGAAGAGTTGGGCGATCAGGTGGTTCTCACCGACGATGCGGGAGTGGTCGCATTGCTGCGCGGTATGGAACAACGGCGCGACAACAGCGAGATGCTGCGCGAAAGCCGTGTGCCTCAGCTGTTTATCTTCGGGCGCGACGATGAATATATTCCCGTTTCGGTTGCCGAAGAGATTGCCTCCTCACATCCGCAGGCTCGCGTCGTGTGGCTCGAACGTTCGGGGCACATGGGTTTTATCGAAGAGCTTCGCGCGGCAGCCGATACCGTGCTTGCGTTTTGCAATGAGATGAAATAGCGAACCGGCAGGGGCTTTCGCGTCTTTTTGCGAAAGCCGTGGCACGCCGCCGCCCCACGCGGCGGGACGCTACATTTCATTTCGCGCCCACACCGCCGGCGACGCGCCTGGTATTTGTTCACGCAAATTCTATCTCCTTGAAAAAATATTTGCGCACGTGGTGGTCGTCGTGATGCCGTACGCAGAGCGCGCCATTTTTCTCGACGCGAAGGATCGTACCCGTGAACGCCGCGCCGTCGGGCAGGACATAGCGTGCGGGCTGGTCGGAAAGATACAGACAAGCGTGATAATCGGTCTCGATGCGACTGAAATCACCACTGCTCAGAGCTTCATAGCGCCCCCGAAGGCTCTCTAAAAACGTGGAAAGTACCGCGCGGCGGTCGAACGTACGCTCACAAACCAAAGCCATCGACGTGGGGTTGGGCAACGATGCGCAGAACTCCGACTGATTGACGTTCAGTCCGACACCGACTATGGAGCGCGACATGCGGCTGCCCATAATGTCGTTCTCGATGAGTATACCCGCCATCTTGCGCCCGCCGACGTAAATATCGTTCGGCCATTTTACGGACGCCTCGATGTCGTGCCATGCGAGCGTATCGACCAACGCCAGCGAGACGGTCTCCGACAGCAGGAATTGCTCGGCGACGGGCAGGAAATCGGGAGTGAGAACGACGCTCAGCGTGAGGTTCTCGCCGTGTGCGCTATCCCATCGGTTGCCGCGCTGTCCGCGCCCTGCGGTCTGCCGCTCGGCCACCACCACGTCACCATGCCCGAACCGTGCGCGGTCACGTGCCTCGTCGTTGGTCGAAACCACCTCGTCAAGAAATTCTATGCGTCGCATTTCGAAACAAATTTAACGATTTTTCTGATTTTTACTATATTTGCGATATTCTTCTGATGAAATGCTTGCGTTACTCAATAATGACAGTATAGAACCTTTATAATTTCAATCACTATGAGGAAATTCTTTAAGCTACTTTTCCCCAACAAGTTTTTCTTGCTTGCAAACTGCGCACTGACAGGCGTGTTCATCGTGATGCTTGCGGGCATGATCTACATTAAATCTGTAAATGCGACGGAGACAAGGTCGGGCGGTTGTCCGCCGGGTCCGGTTCCCGAATGTCCGGACGACAGCGTGTTCGAGCACTTTTTTCCCCATCCTACCGACTGCTGCTGGTTCTTCTATTGTATGCATGGTGTCGCCTTCTGCGTGAAGTGTCCCGCCGACCTGCACTGGAATGTGCAATTGGAGACCTGCGATTTTCCTTCCTTAGCAGGGTGTATGAACCCGAACTAAACCACTGCTTTATGAATAAGATCTTATTATTTTTGCTATTGTTATTGTCGCTGACAGTTATCGGTTGCGTTGATGAAGGAGATCGTTTGTCGGGAGTTAATGAGACGACGTACACCGTGAAAGAGGCTCGTGCGTTCTTTGAGGAGTTTG
>WRDF01000020.1 GCA_009783565.1 Rikenellaceae bacterium
AAGCTGCTTCAGAGTTACCCCTTGACATCTTCACGTGCTGCCCCTCGACTTGCATGTGTTAGGCCTGCCGCTAGCGTTCATCCTGAGCCAGGATCAAACTCTCCATTGTAAAAAGTTTCAAATGTTTTCAGAGTCCCGACTACTTTTTCTTTAAGTTTCCTTAAAGGAATTGATTATGCTTTCTGCATTCTTTATTTCTCTCTTGTTTACCAGTAAATCAAAGAACCGTTTTGGTCGTTTTGCCGCACACAGCAAAAAATCTGCGGCAAACGGACTGCAAAGATACGAACTATTTTCGCAGCCGCCAAATTTATTTTTCAGAACTTTGCCAAATCCGTGAAAATTCCCGAATCACTTCGTCATTCTCCCGTTTAGCGGATGCAAATGTACGCAGTTTTTCTTTCCCTCCAAATTTTTCCCGATCTTTTTTCGAAATATTTTTCAGTAAATATTCACATCGGCTCATTATCAGTTGATTGCGATCATGAATGGGGCGAGCCGATCAGAAATATATAACATTAAAGTTTGCGAGTTTCATCGAAATTACGTAATATTGCAGCCAACCAAAAAACTTAAAAACCAGAACAGTCAATGAAAAGATTTTTGATACTGCTCGTTGCGGTGATAACATTTTTCCCCGCGCACGAGGCAGAGGCTCAGCTAATAGGCCGCCGTGCAAGGCTCGAAAGAGAGCGGCAGGAACAGGAAGCACGGGAGACAGCAGCCCGTCAGGCGGCGGCAAGACCGCAGGCTACGGCTTACAGCCGACTGCTGGGCAACCGCGCGCAGACCACCACGGCAGCGAGCGACTTCATCTCGCTGCATAAGGTGCAGAGCAAGCTCTATTTCGAGATTCCTTTACAATATATGGATCGCGAGATGCTGATCGCCTCGACGCTGACCGAGGTGTCGAACGGCGAATTCGGCAACATCGGGTTTAAGCCCACCACGCCGGTGCATATACGCTTCACGTTACAGGATAGCATCGTGCACATGCGGCAGATAAATTCGACGGCGACGACCGACTTCATGCAGGAGGCGCTGGACAAGGTGACCGTCGATCCCATTTTGTTTTCGTTCCCGATTCAGGCGCGGCGGCCGGATAATCAGGCGGTAGTGATCGAGGTGACGACCCTGTTTGCGACTAATCCGAAAATGTTCGACTTTTTCCCGGAGACGATACTCGGAGCGCGCCTTCAAGCGCAGCCGGTGAGAGAGAGCAGTTCGATCGACGAAATAAAGTCGTTCGAGGACAATCTTTCGGTCAAGAGCACGCTGACGTTTCGGGTAAATGCGTCGATACAAACCCGACAGCTTTTGAGCGATTTTCCGGTGACGGTGAAGGTGACGCGGTCGATTCTATTACTCCCGGAGCAAAAGATGAAGCCGAGACTCTCGGACTCGCGCGTGGGCATTTTCAACAGCACGAAGACCCGTTTCGGAAGCGATTTCGATGGTGCGAGAAGTTATTCGGTCGCTCACCGCTGGCGACTTGTGCCGAGCGATGTGGAGGCCTACCGGCGCGGCGAATTGGTCGAGCCGGTCGACAAGATAGTTTTCTATGTCGAACCGACGTTTCCGGAAGAATGGATGCCGGCGATATTCGAGGGCATAGAACTGTGGAATCTCGCGTTTGAAACTGCCGGGTTCAAGAATGCCATCGAGGCGCGCCCGTTCCCCACGCGGGAGGAAGACCCGAATTTCGACCCCGACAACCTGAAATACTCGTGCGTGAGGTTTATGCCCTCCGCTACGGCAAATGCAATGGGGCCGTCGTGGGTCGACCCGGCGACGGGCGAAATCGTGAACGCATCGGTCATCGTTTGGAGCAGCTTGATGGACCTGGTGAACAGATGGCGCTTCGTGCAGACGGCAGCGGCCGACCCGCGCGTGCGCAGCCGCAAGATGCCGCACAGCATCGTCGAAGAGTCGCTGCGCAATATCATCTCGCACGAGATCGGACACTGTCTCGGATTCATGCACAACATGGCCGCGTCGGCGGCGTTCCCCGTCGATTCGCTGCGCTCGGCGACTTTCACGCAGAAGTACGGCAACACGCCGTGTATCATGGACTACACACGCTATAACTACGTGGCACAGCCGGGCGACGTAGGCGTGCGTATGATGCCGCCCGACATCGGGATCTATGACCATTTTCTCGTTAAGTGGAACTACCGCTATCTGCCGCAGTATGCCGACGAATGGGCTGAAAAACCAACGGTCGAGAGCTGGGTGGATGCACATGCCGGAGACCCGCTCTACCGCTATGGACGGCAGCAGACGTCATCGAACTACGACCCCACGGCAATGGCCGAAGATTTGGGCGACGACCCTCTGCGCGCTGGCGACTATGGCATAAAGAACCTGAAATATATTCTGGCGCATCTGGGCGAGTGGATCGACGATGACCCCGATTTCTCGCACCGTCAGGGTCTCTATAACGAAATGATGGCTCAATATACCAGATATGTCCGTTTCGTGATTCTGAACATCGGCGGCATCGTGCTTACCGAAGTCAAAGAGGGAACGCCGGGCGAGCGTATCGCACCCGTTCCGCGCGAGCGTCAGCGCGAGTCGCTGCGGTGGGTGATGAACGAATACCGCAACATGGACTGGGTGGACAACACGCCGCTGCGACAAAACTTCCGGCTCGGCGTGACGGGGTCGCAGGTGGTACGCGGGCGCGTCGTTGCCGATCTGCGCGGCCAGATCGGCAACGTGATCCTCTCGTCGTTCTACTCTGACTCGCCGTACACGGTACAGGAATTTACGAACGACCTCTATAACGAAACCTGGCGCAACGTGCTGACCGGTCGCGCGCTTACCGACGGCGACCGCGTACTCCAACGTGCTATGGTCGCCATGTTCGTCGAGCCGCTCGAACCTCGTGCCGCTGCCGCAGGCAGCGGGTTAGGATACGCCTTTGCGCCGTCGGTAGAGGAGATCATCGCCTACGGTCTCGACGAGAGCGGCATTGTGGAGCGTTATGCCGACGCTTACCGCGCTTATGAAGCGGAGCACGGACGCGGGTCAGTCGCCATGCTGATCGATGCCGACCGCTTCGGCCCCTCGGGACTGGGATTCCAGTCCCGCGTGAACGTTGCGGCGATAGACGACTCGGCCAACTACCTCATAGACCTGGCCGTTCGCTCGCGCAACCTGTTGCGTGGCGCGGTGGCCAGCAGCAGCGGCAGCGCACGGGCACACTATCAGGCTCTGCTTACGCGCCTCAACGCCGCATTGAAAGACAGGTTGTAAAGAAACCCTTTGCGCGCGTACGCGTGTTTTCTGTTATTGACAAAAAGAAATGTCATTCCTCGTATTCGCTCGGAATGACATTTCTTTTTTATCTTTGTAGTCGATGAGCGAACGGAATGGCATACGCAACGCGAGTGGCAACGGCAGTGACTTGGAGTTCGAAAACAAGATCCGGCCGCAGGAACTGCGTGCGTTCAGCGGTCAGGAGAAAGTAGTCGATAACCTGCGCGTTTTCATTCAGGCCGCCCTGATGCGCAGCGAATCGCTCGACCATGTGCTGCTGCACGGCCCTCCCGGTCTGGGCAAAACCACCCTCGCCACGATAATCAGCAACGAAATGGGCACGACGCTCAAAATGTCGTCGGGGCCGGTGCTGGACAAGCCGGGCGACCTGGCGGGTCTGCTCACTAACCTCGAAGCAGGCGACGTGCTTTTTATCGATGAGATCCACCGCCTCAGCCCCGTGGTCGAAGAGTATCTCTATTCTGCAATGGAGGACTACCGTATCGACATCGTTCTGGATAAAGGCCCTGCGGCGCGGTCGATCCAGATCGAACTGAACCCCTTCACGCTTATCGGCGCAACGACGCGCAGCGGCCTGCTGACCGGTCCTCTGCGCGCAAGATTCGGCATCCAATGCCACCTCGAATATTACGACACGGTAACGCTCGCCGGTATTGTGCGCCGCGCGTCGGGCATACTCGGCATCGAGATCGAAGAGCCTGCAACACGCGAAGTCGCGCTGCGCAGTCGCGGAACACCACGCATAGCCAATGCGCTTCTGCGCCGCGTGCGCGACTTCGCGATGGTCAAAGGGCGCGGCCATATCGACCTCGATATTACGCGAATCGCCCTTGCGGCCCTGAACATCGACGCGCGCGGACTGGATACGATGGACAACCGCATCCTTCACACAATTATCGGGAAATTCGGCGGCGGCCCGGTGGGCCTGAACACTATCGCCACAGCCGTAAGCGAAGAATCGGGAACGATCGAGGAGGTCTACGAGCCGTTCCTGATCAAGGAGGGTTTTCTGAAACGCACGCCTCGCGGCCGCGAGGCTACCGAGCTGGCTTACAAACATTTAGGCATAACTCCGCCCACCTGCGAAGGGGAGCTGTTCTAAATTAAAAATTAGGGGCTTTCACGTTGGCGAAAAACCCCTTGTCTGTTACTAACATGGCACGTGTCATGCGCGCATGTTAAACATCGCGGCTATCTGTTCCGCCACTTGGTCGATGCCCTCTTCGAGTTTGCCGCCGATCATCATCCGCATCATCATATTCAGTTTGACGTGCAATACCAACCGCATTCGCGTGTCGTCAGGCGCGACTTCCTGCATCTGAATCCACAATGTGAAATCGAGCGGCGAACCTTCCTCGCTCGTGATCTTTACGAGTCGATGCGGATCGCGCTCCACCATGTGCAGAGACATAGTCATCCCTTTCGCGCGGAACGAACATCGGTCGGTCGTCGCTTCCCAGCCCTCGACCTTGTCGCGCATGAAAGGCGTAAAGGTCGTAAAGTCGGAAAGCACGCCGTAGACCATTGCCGCCGGACGCTCTATCCGAACCTGTTTACTTTTATATTCCTGCATCTTTATACTCTTTTATTCGTCTCGACTCTTTGTCATCCCGAACGTTTCGAAGAAACGGAGGGATCTATCGCTCGTTATGTATAGACTAGCGATAGATTCCTCCGCCTACGGCGTTCGGAATGACAACAAAATAACCGTTATCGTTTCCATCCGGCCGGATCGCGCCGCCATTCTTCGAGTGTCGCCAGGTCGGCCGTCTCAACATAACCCTGCTCGGCGGCCAAAGCGATCATCGTGGGATAGTCGCTCAGAGTGTCGAGCGCCACCCCTGCTCGTGCGAAATTCTCGACAGCGGCGGGGAATCCGTAGGTGAATATCGCAACCATGCCCAATACCTCGCAGCCTGCCTCGCGCAGAGCCTCGACCGCCGCCAGCGAACTGCCGCCCGTCGAGATAAGGTCTTCGACGACGACGACTTTTTGTCCTTTCTCATATCGTCCTTCGACGAGGTTCGCGAGTCCGTGTGCCTTTGCAACCGAGCGGACGTAGATGAACGGCAGTCCCAAAGCTTCGGCAGTAAGAACGCCGTGGGCTATCGCTCCCGTTGCCACTCCGGCCACCACTTCCGCCTGTGGATAACGCTCTGCGATGAGCCTTGCGAACGCTTCACAGACCTGTCGTCGCACCGCAGGATAGGACAACGTGGCGCGATTATCGCAATAAATGGGCGAGTGCCAGCCCGATGCCCATGTAAAAAAATTTGTCGGACTGAGTTTTATTGCCTTAATTTGTAGGAGAGATCGGGCGATCTCGCGTGCGGTATTCTCCATAATTATCACGTGTAATTTTACACAAAGGTGTATTAAATACTTGGAAACAACAAATGAACAGCATTAAGATTTTGTGGGTAGACGACGAGGTAGAGTTGCTGAAACCTCATATTCTGTTTCTTGAAAGCAAAGGCTATGTCGTGGATACGGTGAACAACGGCTACGACGCCATAGAGATGGTGCGCGCCACGCCCTACGACCTTATAATCCTCGACGAGATGATGCCCGGCATGACGGGATTGGAGACACTGCCTTTGGTTAAAGAAGTGCGCCCAACAACGCCTGTGATAATGGTTACGAAGAGCGAGGAAGAGAATATTATGGACAAGGCGGTGGGGTCGAAGATCGCCGATTATCTCATCAAGCCCGTGAACCCCAATCAGGTGTTGCTGTCGATCAAGAAGAACGTGCATAAGGAACAGCTGGTCACCGAGCAGACGACGGCGGATTACCGCGCGGAGTTCGGGCGTATCGCCATGTCGTTTTCCGACGCGCGCACGTTCGAAGACTGGTGCGGCATCTACCGGCGGCTCACCACGTGGGAGATGGAATTATCGGGGGCGGGCGACGAAGGCATCCGCGATGTGCTCGCGAGCCAGAAGAACGAGGCTAACAACGAGTTCGCGAAATTCGTGAGGCGGAATTACAAAGACTGGATAACTGCGAAAGACGACGACACACCCGTGATGTCGCATACGCTGATGCGCACGAACGTCTTTCCGGAAGCGGAACAAAGCGGACGCAAAACGACGCTGCTGCTGATCGACAACTTCCGTTACGACCAGTGGCGGACGATAAGTCCGATGCTCCACAGCTGGTTCAACGTCGAGCGCGAGGAGTTTTACTGCTCCATTCTGCCGACAGCGACGCAATATGCGCGTAACTCCATTTTCGCGGGGCTGATGCCGCTGGCGATCGACAAGCTGATGCCCGAGCGGTGGCTGAACGACAACGAGGAGGGCGGCAAAAACCGGTTCGAGGAAGATTTCCTGCGGCGGCAGCTGCAAAGCAACGGCAAGGGCACGTGGCGCACGACGTTCGACAAACTTGTACGCCCCGAACACGGCCGACGGCTTATCGACAACATGGGGCGCATCTATGACGCCGATTTTTCGGTGATCATCTACAATTTTCTCGACATACTCTCGCACGCGCGCACCGAGACCGAGATCATCCGCGACCTTACGGAAGACGAGGCGGCGTTCCGCGCACTTACACGGTCGTGGTTCGAGTTCTCGGAGCTGTTCACGATGCTGAAAATGCTCTCCGAGCGCGGGCATCAGGTGATCATAACGTCCGACCACGGCACGATCCGCGTCGAAAATCCGGTGAAGATCGTCGGCGACCGCGAGACATCGCCCAACCTGCGTTACAAGACCGGACGCAATCTGCAATACGACGAGCGGGAACTCTACGTGATAACAAAGCCCGAAGAAGTGCAGCTGCCAAAGGGCAACCTCACATCTACCTATGTGTTCGCCTACAACCGCGATTTCCTGGTCTACCCGAACAATTCGAACCAATTCATCCGCTATTACCGCAACACGTTCCAGCACGGCGGCATCTCGATGGAGGAGATGATAGTGCCGTTCATCGTGATGAGTCCGAAGTAAGTTGGCGTATAAATTTTCCGGCAGGCTGTGGCACTCTATGTAGGCTTGGGGCCATCCGCTTTGTTTTCACGAGCGCCCGGCGAAGCCGAAACTGCGAGGACGCGCGCACGGAGTAAGCGCGTCTGGAATTTCGGTTCGCCAGTGAAGTGAAAGCATTAGCGGGTCAAGCCGGAGTAGCGTGCCTTGAACTTTTGGTTCTTTTGTTTCAAGACAAAAGAACAAAGAACTTATATAAACTCGCGATAGATCCCTCCGCGAAGTTGCCCTTCGGGCTTCCTCTTTCGCGCCTCGTCAAAGCTTCGTGCGAGCACGGCTTTGGTCTCGGCTTGGCGTTGGTTCGCGTTCGGGATGACAAAAAGAAAACTCTGTAAAAACTCGATACTGCTATGAAGAAATTGTTTTTCTACATTTTGTTTTTGGTTGCGGCAACAGCCGCAAATAACACTGCAACGGCGCAGGAAGAGATGCGCCTGCTGCGATTTCCCACCACCAACGGCAGCGACATTGTTTTCATGTACGCCGGCGACCTGTACCGCGTGCCGATTGAAGGGGGCGATGCCGTGCGTCTGACCTCGCACGTGGGCGTGGAGATGTTCCCGCGTCTGTCGCCCGACGGGCGGACGATCGCTTTCACGGGACAGTATGACGGCAACACGGAAATCTATTCGATGCCCGTAACGGGCGGCGAACCGGTGCGGCTGACCTACACGGCGACCAACTCGCGCGACGATCTGGGCGACCGCATGGGACCGAATAATATCACTATCGGATGGACGCCCGACGGACGGCACGTACTTTACCGCAACCGCATCGGGACGGGCTTTACGGGACAGTTGTGGCTGGCGAGCCGCGACGGTGGCCTCTCGACGCAAGTTCCATTGCCGGAGGGTGGCTTTGCGAGCTACTCGCCCGATGGGCGGAGGCTTGCCTACAACCGCGTGATGCGCGAGTTCCGCACGTGGAAATACTATGAGGGCGGCATGGCCGACGACGTGTGGATCTACGACCCGCAGGCCGCGACAGTGACGAATATTACGAACCACCGCTCCCAGAACATTTTCCCGATGTGGGTGGGCGACGTTATTTTTTTCGCATCCGACCGCGACCGCAGGATGAATATTTTCGCCTACGACACGCGCACCGGTGCGACCGAGAAGGTGACGCATTTCGAGGAATTCGACGTGAAGTTTCCCTCGTCATGGGGCAACTGGATCGTGTTTGAGAACGGCGGTTACATATATAAGATGGACGCACGGGAGCGCACGCCGCGCAAGGTGACGGTGCGTCTCGCGGCGGACAACGTTTATGCACGCAACACCATTAAGGACGGCGCGCAGTATGTCCGCACGGTGAGTGCGTCGCCCGACGGCGCACGCGTGGCGGTGACCACGCGCGGCGAGGTATTCGACGTTCCGGTAACGCGCGGCGTGACGCGCAACATCACGCGCACACCCGGCGCACATGAGCGCGAGGCGGCATGGTCGCCCGACGGACGGCATATTGCCTACATCTCCGACCGCACGGGCGAGACGGAGATATGGCTGCAAGCGGCCGACGGCGGCGAACCGGTGCAGTATACGCGAGGTAACGACACCTACATTTCGTCGTTCGAATGGTCGCCCGATTCGCGGACGATCGTATTCACAGACCGCCGTAACCGCCTGCGGCTTCTCGATATTGCGTCGCGCGCGGTGACTACGGTCATCGAAGACCCGGCAGGAGTGCCGCGCGGCGCGACGTTCTCGCCCGACAGCCGCTGGCTGGCCTACACGCGCGTTGCACCCAACCGTTTCAATATCGTCTATGTTTACGACATCGCAGCGCGGCGCGAATACCCCGTCACCGATCGTTGGTACAGCTCCTCTTCGCCCGTGTTCAGCACCGACGGGCGGTATCTTTTCTTCTCCTCTGCGCGCGACTTCAACCCTGTTTACGGCCAGACGGAGTGGAATCACACGTATTCCAACATGACGGGGTTGTATGCCGCATTACTGCGCGCCGAAGACAGCTCGCCGTTCATCGTGCGCGACCCGCAGGTGAACGCACCCCGTGCGGCACGCGATGAGGCTGCGGGCGGCGCGGTGCGCATCGACACGGAAGGTCTGAACGACCGCATTATACGTATCCCCGTACAGGGCAGCACACCTATTTACGCCACCGGAGCGAAGGTTTGGTATGCGGCCGGCGGTGGCGGCGGCAGAGGAAGTGGCGGTGGCGGCATACGCGTTTATGACCTCGAAAAAGAAAAGGACGACGAGGTACTCGCGTCGGGCAGGATGCGCGTTACACCCGGCTCGAAAAAGGCGCTTATCGTCAGCGGCGGCAAATACTACGTCATCGACATCCCGCAGGGCAGGGCAACCCTCAGTGACGAGATCAACCTCGCCGATATGAAAATAGCGGTCGATTTCCGTGAGGAGTGGACACAGATTTTCGACGAGGCATGGCGCGCATTCCGCGACGGGTTCTATGTCGAAAATATGCACGGCGTGGACTGGCCGGCGATGAAAGAGAAGTATGGCGCGCTGCTGCCCTACGTAAACCACAGCCTCGACCTGAACTACCTGATAGGTGAGATGATAGGCGAGCTGAACGTGGGTCACGCATACG
The DNA here is from genome assembly GCA_009783565.1 of Rikenellaceae bacterium. Lineage (GTDB taxonomy): Bacteria > Bacteroidota > Bacteroidia > Bacteroidales > Rikenellaceae > WRDF01. Next base: position 9,849 of record WRDF01000020.1, read on the forward strand.
TTAATCCGGGTGAGTTGGCGCGCGCGCCGCGCCTTAAAACGGGTATGCTGGGCGCAGAATTTTCGCGCGATACGCGCACCGGAGCATTCCGCATCGACCGCATCCTGCCGGGCACGTCATGGGATAAGAGCATCCGTTCGCCGCTCACGGAGATCGGCATCGACGTGAAAGAAGGTGAGTATATCGTGGCGGTGGACGGTATTCCGACAAGTACCGTCACCGACATCTATGCCCTGCTGGTCGGCAAGGCGGGCGTTTACACCGAACTGACGGTGAATGCGCGCCCGCAAACCGCCGGAGCGCGCCGCATCACCGTGCTGCCCATCGAGAGCGAAGAGCCGATACGCCATTGGAACTGGGTGCAGGACAATATCCGCAAAGTGTCGGAAGCCACAGACGGCCGCGTGGGATATATCTACATCCCTGACATGGGCATGGAAGGGCTAAACGAATTTGCCAAGCATTTCTACCCGCAACTGGACAAGGAGGGGCTGATAATCGACGACCGCGCGAACGGCGGCGGCAACGTCTCGCCGATGATCCTCGAACGCCTTGCGCGCGAACCCTACCGCCTCACGATGAATCGCCACAGCAACATGGTCGGCACGATCCCCGAATCCACGCACGTGGGACCGATGGTGTGTCTGATCAACAAGTACTCGGCATCGGACGGCGACCTGTTCCCGTGGGGATTCCGCGAGCTGGGACTGGGCAAACTGATCGGAACGCGCACATGGGGCGGCATCGTCGGTATCAGCTCGTCGCTGCCGTTCATGGACGGACAGGATTTACGCGTGCCGTTTATGACGAGTTTCGATATGGAGGGTAACTGGATGATCGAAAACGAGGGCATCGAACCCGATATATGGGTCGATAACGACCCCATTCGTGAGTTCGCCGGCGAAGACCAGCAACTCGACCGCGCCATAGAAGAGATACTCAAACAACTTCCGAACCGCCGGCCGCTTGCTCCTGTGCCCGCTCCGAGAGTGTGGAACAGGTAGCACGCGCACGTGATTTCTAAACTTTGTCATCCCGAATGGTCGCTATGGCGTGACCGTTCGGGATGATAATTTTATTCGGAATCAAAAAATTTATCTTTTATTTTGCGATTAAGTTGAATTATTGTAATTTTGAGGTGCGAAATATTCCATGCGCACTGATCTATGAACGACGCGACACAAAAGAAACTCGAAATTCTGGCTGAATCGGCTAAGTACGATGTGTCGTGCGCATCGAGCGGAACTACGCGCAAACATGAAAAAGGCAAAGTTGGCAGTACGAACGGCTGGGGTATCTGTCACAGTTTCACGGGCGACGGGCGATGTGTGTCGCTGTTGAAGCTGATGATGACCAACCACTGCATCTACGACTGCGCCTACTGCATCAACCGCCGAAGTAACGACCTGCCGCGCGCCACGCTCTCGCCGAGCGAAATCACGACGCTCACCATGGAGTTCTACCGTCGCAATTATATCGAAGGGCTGTTCCTAAGTTCGGGCGTTATCCGGAATCCGGACTACACGATGGAGCGTATGGTGCGCATAGCTAAGGACCTGCGCACCCTGAACCGTTTCAACGGCTATATACACCTGAAAAGTATTCCGGGCGCGAGCCGCGAACTGGTAGATGAAGCGGGGCTGTACGCCGACCGCCTGAGCGTCAATATTGAAATTCCCACGGAGCAGAACCTGCTGCTGCTCGCGCCGGAGAAAAACTATACGGACATTTACCGTCCGATGACATATATTTATCAAGGCATCAGGCAGATCGCGGAAGACAAAAAGAAATTCCGCAACACTCCGCGCTTCGTTCCGGCGGGGCAGAGCACTCAGATGATCGTGGGCGCGACGAGCGAAAACGACAGTCATATTCTGCGCATGTCGTCGGCGCTCTATTCACAGCGCGGGTTAAAACGCGTCTATTATTCGGGATTCGTGCCGGTGAACGCTTACGACACGCGCCTGCCGTCTTTGAAGCAACCGCCGTTGGTGCGCGAAAACCGCCTCTATCAGGCCGACTGGCTGATGCGGTTCTACGGGTTTACCGCCGCCGAGATAGCCAACGATTCACACCCCGACCTCGACCTCGAAATAGATCCCAAACTGTCGTGGGCATTGCGCCATCCACAGGCTTTTCCGGTGGACATCAACCGCGCAGACTATGAATTGATCCTGCGCGTTCCGGGCATCGGGGTGAAGTCGGCTCAGATGATTATTTCCGCAAGACGTTACGGTTCGCTCACTGCCGCCGCGCTGAAAAAAATCGGGGTGGTGATGAAAAAGGCGCAATATTTTATCACGTGTAATGAGCTGGTCGCCAATACGGTTAATGAACTACGCCCCGAAAATGTGCGCCGTTTGCTGCTCCCGAATCGCGGCGACCGTAAATTCGACCCGAACCAGACAAGGCTGTTTTAGGGCCATCGCCTACAAATTATATATCTCTGAACAAGCTTTAAAAACCAATTAGTCTCTATATCTCGTATTTTACGACGCGATTATATTCACCGTTTGTCGTGTAGATTGTTTTTCCGTCGGGGGATATTGCAAATCGCCCACAAGGTTCTTCCAGAAGAATCTTGCGCACAGGAGCGCCG
>WRDF01000021.1 GCA_009783565.1 Rikenellaceae bacterium
TATACCATAAGCGCAGCGAATGGTATAATGTGCCATGTGGCACGTCCCGCGCCACGGCCTAAATAAACGTATGATGATTGCGCAGCAATCATTATACCATGTTTACATGGTATAATGTGTCATCTTTCGCGGTTCCCGCTTCAGCGGGGAGCGAAAGGACTTAAATCCGATGTATAATGATTGCTGCGCAATCATTATACCATTTATTATGGTATATGCAAGACTGGAGTCTAAAAGTCAATATATTTATAACAAAATAGCTTCGACCCGTCCAAACTAACAACAGTTTGTTGTAACAAGCACAACTTTTTACTGATTTTATATTACTTATTCTATGATAGAATTTAAAGGAAAATGAAATCGATTGATGAGACCAAAGCAAAGAGGTTGACAGGCAGGAGCGACGATCTCAATGACATATTGGAACACGGCGATTTCAATTTATTTTATCCCATATGTAATCGAAAGGGTTGGCCAGTATGTTTAGAACTAATTACACAAATCTCACAAAGAAACAGGTTGAGGACGTCCTCGCAAAGAGTACGCCCCCTGTCGGCGCTTCGGCGCTCTGTTCGCGCCTTACCGGTAAACGCCTGAAAATAGTATTGGATAAACTTCCTGTCGAGGGACCGACGCTCGAATACGAGTTTCAGTCTGACACAAAGCTCACGGTCAGGGAAAATGGCGGAGACGCTATCGCATGTGATTATGGCGCGCTCTCGATAAACGAGGTGACGCTGTTTTCGTATATGATACCCGCCGCCAAACGCGGATTCACCGTTGTCGTCAACTGGAAGACGTCGGTGGTCACCGCGTTCGAGATGTGGTTTATCGACCGGGAGGGAATTGTCGTAGATACGACAAAGGAGTTTTATGACTATCCCGAAGCGCTTGGCTTGGGAGCGTTTGTAAACCGCGAGGTTCAGCGGCAGTATTATTTCGGCTATTTTGAAACGTCCGGCAAAGAACCGCCGCGTAACCGCGACAAGCTTTCATTGAGAATGGAAAACTGTATGATACACTGGAAAGACGATCGCGGGAAAAGCAGGTTATCTACATATACTTCCAGCACATACTCAACGCTTGTCGAGCTTGACACGCCGGACGGCGGCGACGTTTTAACGTTTGTTTCGGACATACTACAGATAAATGACTATATGTTTATTTACTGTTTTGGCGAGGTCGAATACTCAGGACGGTTAGGCGTAGAGGTCATCGATCTCTTTGCGACAAAAAAGATTGGCATTTCTGTGGGTATCGACGAGGACGACAAATTTGAACATACCCTCTATACCGGCTGCGGCAGGAATCTTGGTCGTTATGCGACATTCTATGATTTCAATGACAGGGGCGACAAGTATTCGGAGTTCGTAACGAATCGGCTCGATTTCTCCGTCAAAGGCGCGCGCGCAACCTACCGGCCGAGCATTATGACAAAAAGTATTACTCAGGATGATCTCAATGAGGCTGCAAAAAACCCGCTTATCTTCACTCAAACGGACGAAAACATCATGTTTTGCGACCAAACCCTTGCGGATACAGATTATTTTGCCGGGAAAAGCTTCACATTCCGGGGAGACGATGGTTATTCGGTCCTGTACATTTTTACATCGGATACCGAGCTGCAGTACCGCATAGAGGGAGAGCACGGTTGGCACACGGAAAAATACGGCGCGTCGATGCTCGACGACGAACTCGTGATTCTGGGTCATTATCGAACCGGCGCATACCCTCCGGCCAGCCATGTCCTGGCGCTGGACTTTAAAAACGGTCTGGCGACGTGTATAGACGCGCGGTTTGGCAGCAAGTATGATCTGCACGACATCGACGCAAACTACCATTTCGGATACATCGACATGGAGGGGCTGGTTCCTCTGCGCATAGCCCGTCACGGTTTTACCGACGAATTGCTGGGGCGCGCGTTCACATGGACGTATTCCGACTTAATGAGTTCAATACACATTTACAATGCGCCGCATTCCTATTCATGGACAATAATAGCGAATGCGAAAGCGGGTACGCCCGGAAACCGCGCGGGCGGCCCGGTTTGGAGTTCGCCCTGCGAGTATATAAAGCTCCGGGACGATGTGTATATTATGAACTGGATCGAGCATAAATGGGAAGGCATGATGGGTTGCGCCTGCATGAACCTCCGCATCATGCACGACTGCGGTTTCACTTTTGGAATTTCGCACGACGGGAAGAGTATCTTTTTCGACAAACTCAGCGCGCTGTGCCGTTGCGCGGGGCGTCTTGATTTATCCGGTATATACCCGCTCCGCAACTACAACGCAAAAGCTTGACTTATCTTTATTTCAATATAATTTTTCGGGAGGATCAAATAATGAGGCTTGATAACAAGAGAGTGCATCCGGAACTGAGGGACGACCTCAACGCATTGGAAGACAACATTATAGATATTGATAACATCGAGGAGGCAAGACGGGAATCCGACGCATTTATGGTATTTGTACCGAGTGACGCGGTCGAGGTCGAAGACCTTATAGTTCCGGGGGTCGACGGTGAGCCTGACGTTCCGGTCACAGTCATTACGCCGCGCGGGAGGAATAAGGAGCAGCTTCTTCCCGGCATGTTATACATGCACGGCGGTGGGTATACCAACGGACTGGCCAAAGAACCGTCTATCAACAGATATGCCGAACAAATCAACTGCGTCCTCGTGTCGGTTGGCTATCGCCGCGCGCCGGAGAATCCTTATCCGGCCGCGCTGAACGATTGTTATTCGGCGCTTGTATGGCTTTACGAAAACGCCGGGCAACTGGGGGTCGACAGTTCGCGTATCGCGGTAGTCGGAGTCAGCGCCGGCGGCGGTCTCGCGGCAGCTTTGGCGTTGTACGCGCGCGATAAGAAAGGACCGCCGATTTGTTTCCACGCGCCGCTTGCGCCGATGCTTGACGACAGAAATATCACCGAATCGAGCAAAGACATCACCGACGGAAGAGTTTGGGACAGAACGAAAAACGTTAACGGATGGCGCGCGTATCTGGGCAAAATGGAAGGTGAACCGCCGCCTTATGCGGCGCCGGCGCGAGCCGCCGATTTATCCGGTCTTCCGCCAATGTTTTGTTATGTCGGAGAGTTGGACATGTTTCGCGATGAGACTATTGAGTATGTGGCCCGGGCGGCAAAGGCAGGCGTACCTGTTGAACTGCTGGTTTACCGGGGATGCTATCACGGCTGCGAGCTTCACTCCCCAAACAGCGATATTGTTCAGCGTATCCGCCAGAATAATATGGCCGCGCTGAAAGCCGCGCTCTGGGAAATGTGATATAGTTCAGCAAAATTATAGGAGGAAGAAAAAATGAAGCTAGACAACCAAAGAGTCCACCCGCAGTTGAGGGCGCCTCTGGACGCAATGCACGAGAATTTCGTCGATATTGACAACATCGAGGAATCAAGACGCGAGGTGGCGAGTTTTTCGATCTTCGTTCCGCTTGATACGGTAATAATCGAGGACCGGGTGATACCGGGGGCCGACGGAGAGCCCGATGTTCCTGTTGTCATTGTAACGCCGATAGAAAAGAAGGAAGATATACTCCCCGGCATATTGTACATACACGGCGGGGGGTACACATGCGGATCAGCCAGAGAAACGTCGATTCAAAAGTATGCCGATCAAATAAACTGCGTTGTTGTGTCCGTTGAATACCGCCGCGCGCCTGAGAACGTTTTTCCGGCTGCGCTAAACGACTGCTACTCCGCGCTTAAATGGTTCTATGAAAATGCCGGACAACTGGGAGTGGACCGTTCGAATATAGCGGTCGTCGGTGCTAGCGCGGGCGGCGGCCTTACGGCTGCATTGGCGTTGTACGCCCGTGACAAAA
>WRDF01000022.1 GCA_009783565.1 Rikenellaceae bacterium
ACTGTTCGCCTTCCGCGCTCTGGATTGTGACGTCCGAGTTTATTGTAAGGACGGTGTTGCCGGTGAGTGTAATATCTCCGGTAAGAGTGATAACATTCTTTCCGACAGCAATGGCGGAAAACAGCCCTTCGGCTGTGTTTACTCCTTCAACAACCGGAGGCTGATTAACGCTTTTCACACCAAAAGGCTGGGTATAAGCTATACCATTGCTGCTCTTGAGTTGGGCGCGGACATAGCTGTTGATTTGACTGGCATAGTCGTTGAGGTCGAGTGTCGCGCCGGTTGCGATCTTAACGCCGTCTGCAATCCACTCGATGGTGTCATAGTCAGCGCCGGTGATGGTAATCGTGTCATTTTCGACAACGATGTTCGTGATGCTCGGGGTGGTGAGCGAAAGGTTCATCGCGTTGATGTTTTCGCGGCGGTCGATGCGGCTGACCGTATAGAACTCGCCGTTCTCCATCGCGTTTCTCGTCGCGGCCTGGGTGAGTTCCGGCATGAGCATCACATTCCATGTGAAACCTGTGGCGCCGAGAGAATGTGTGTCATCGTTTGCAAAACCCCATACAAAACGCCCTTCGGGCATGGTCTGCTTTAGGATGTTATCCCAAAGTATTTTGTCGCTCCGAGATTCATTGTCATCCTTATTGACGATCTCCATACCCACTAAAGAAGGGTACGCCATAAAAAGACTAACATATTTGTTTATATTCGCCAGGTTGTTCGACGCCGCGGCGCCGGCATCCCCGCCAACCGCTCCGCCGGTATATCTGCCCGGATGGTTGATGTGGGTGATACCGCCGAGCGCTTGCACCGCGGCGATCGTACCAGCCATCGTATTGGTGCCGCCGACAACGTCGTTATATGCGGCGAAGAAAGAGTTGATGTGGTCTGTAGCCGACTGCTCGTTGCAGTTGTCGATGTCGATCATGCCTCTGCCGTCGCGGCCGTCGCCGGCTTCGATCGCGGCTTTTCTCTCGGAAGTAACGCCTCCGGGCGTCTTATCCCAGTTCGAGGTGAGAACGCTGTGGTCGGTCATCGTGAAAATGTCGAAACCTTTTGCATAATGATCTTCGACCATTTGCGCCACTGTGTTAGCGCCGTCCGAATTTGTCGAATGGGCGTGGAAGTCAGCCTTGTACTGACCATATGTAGCCCAGTCAACATTTTCATAAGGGTTGGTGATGATGAAATTGCTCGACTGCTCTGTTGCCGCTGCCGCCTTTACCGGTATAATCCCCGTAAACAGAGAGAATACCATCATAATGGCCAACAACATGGAAAACGTGCTTTTTCTCGCGTTCTTAAACATTTTCTTTGCTCCTTTTTATTTTTTTGTATACATCTTAATGATATCTGTGCCATGTAAAATCTGTAATCATTTTTCTGTTATGATCTGGTAAAATTTTCGTAAACTCACACGAAAATATTTTGAGTAGCAGATGGTTATTTTCTGCGAAACATATCCAGCGCGTCCTCTATATTCTTTAAACCGACCTCATCGAACGAATCCATAACTTCGTCATAAGATTTGCACTCCATATTCGGCAACGACTGAGCTGATGGCGTTTCACCCTGACCCGCAGGAACAGAAATGGACGGAGCGGAAGCGCCATTCATTTGCCTGTCCCGCAGTACACGATTGACTACGTCTTCGATGTAATTTTTATCAACCTGTGTCGAGTATAACGTATCCGATGCCTCTTTGATTTTCTCAAAGTGGACTATCGTCTGAGCGATATAATGCGCCTTGCCGCGTTGTGGTTGACGGGTGAGTATGTCTGCGGCTTGAATGTGAACCGGGTCGTCACGGTTGAACAGAATCGTAAACTTCGTGCCGGTCTTTTTTTCCTTCATGTGGATTTAGCTCTCCTTTTTTCGTGATTTTAGAAATAATGCGCAGTATTACGCAATATACATGCACAAAAATAATTGTACTCTAAGTATTGCGTAATATTGCGTAATGAAACGTGATAAAATGGAATTCAAGCGATTCCGTCACTGCGTTTCGATACTCTACTTGGACACGCGCTGTTTATTACCATGTACCTAAAACGGCAAGACCGGCGCAACGACGGCAGGCATATTGTCTGCGCTGAAGGTCGCCGGTATAATCACCGCATAGAATCGAACGCACCACCTCCGGTTATACGCCCCGTTTTGTGTTTTTCGTTATTGGCAAGCAGGGGAAGGTGCGCGCACCTTCCAGCTTGTTGGTGGCTGCCGCCCCCAAGCCCCCGGCACGGAGGACGCTCCCGCGCCCTCCGTTAAGCCGCCGTTGGCGTCTGCTGCGCACCGATGGCGCGATGTGACCGTGAGGTATCAATGCGAGGGCGCGCCGCGCTCGTGAACTTTTTCATGCGGCTTGCGTATACCGAGGATTGTGTCTGCGTTCTGTTTCGCGGTCTGGAGTTCGGTCATCCGCTGCCGCGCCTGTTTGTATTCGGAGTACAGCCTGCCCTTGCCGGACGCCAGTATCGCATACTCCTGTCTGAGCGCCTCCATTCTCGGCAGCTTCTTTTCCCTGCCGTAGCCCAAGTTGTCAAAATGATTCTTCGCCGCCTGATGGAGCGTGATGTCCGCGCGGTTCGCTTCGTAGAAAGCGGGGTCGCGCCCCGAAGCAATATACCTCTGATATACTTCGCGGGTTTTCCTGTATGTCCCAATTTGCTTTTGAAGTTCGGATATTTCCTTCAAGCGTTTCTCGCCGGCTTTGATCCTATCCGAAAGTTCATTGAACCGGGTCGCGGCGTCGGCGGCGGCCTCGCATAGTTTCTCGTAATCGTCCAGCTTGTTTTCCTGTAGGTACAGCAGCGTCCGGCTCATTTCCTTGAGATTGTACAAACGGGCCCAGCGTTCATAACCTCCGCCTTTGCCCTCTTGCATCTTGGCTTGGATGTCGATAAGCAGGTTAGGTTTGTACTCGCTGACGGCAGGTTCGGGTGATATTGGTTTCGGCTTCGGCGCGACGACTCGCTTGCCATCAATCCGTTCGAGTATCGCCTCGAAGGAATAATTATCGCCGAGGG